>JAHZAV010000099.1 GCA_019423745.1 Lachnospiraceae bacterium | reverse complement strand
GCTTGATCAGCTCCAACATGACCGACTTCCCGCAGCGGCGAATACCGGTCATGACTTTAATCAGCTCTGTTCCGATAAAAGGACGGATACGGCTCATATACAGTTCTCGTTTGATCATAAGTCTTAGCCTCCTTTCCGTGGCTGACTATAGTATAGCGCACTTACAGGTGAATCTCAATGGCGAAATTGTAAATTTATAAGTTATAACTGATATAATACAAAACTCGACGAGAAATTTCAGATAAGCTTTGGCGGAATGAGGACGGTTCTCGTAAATGTCGATTACGTCCTTAAACTACACGCCCAATACACGATATAAAGGCGTGGAATATGGAGAATAATATACAGCATAGATGTAAATATTGCTTGGATATGTGGACTATTGTCCTTGAAATGCTCCTTTAAATATGATATCATTAGTTCGGATAAAGCGAAATAATGAAATGGAGGCTCTGACATGATCGTATTAGACCTTGAGTTAAAGGGAATTTATGGATTCAATGATTTTCATATCAATTTCAGTTATCCCAAAAAGATTGTCAATTCGATTATCGATCAGGAATATCTGAAAGGAAGAGAGCGGTTTCGCTATAAGAAGGCTGTAATTCTTATGGGTGCAAATGCTACAGGAAAGACCAGCCTTGGAAAGGCTTTGCTTCGTATTTTCGGATATATGACTGATGGAAATCCAACACCGCTGTATGATATGGTTGCAGGCGATAAGGGATACTTCAGTATTGATTTTGTAAATGGTGATTACCGCCTGCAGCGGTTGTCAGCTCAGATTGATGCTTCTAATCAGGAGATTGACATTCAGTATCAGACCGCAGACATTGATACGATGGATTCGTATGAAAAATGTGTAAAGAAGCTGAAAAATCAAACGATAGAGGCAACCAGAACCGCTACAGCACTTAAGAAAATGGTAGGTGCTGTTCGATATCGTTTTGCATATCCTGAAATAGAAAAATCTTTGAAACTTACAGGTGCAAATATAAGCATTTTGTTGAAGACACTGCGTGCTGTTATTGGAACGCTTGATCCTACATTGCAGGACGTTAGTTTATCAAAAGATTTGAAGGATACCTTTATTATTCGGCGCGGTGGAACGGAAATCATCATTCAGGAAGGTAAACTGCTGAATCGGGAGATACTGTCCAGTGGTACAGCAGAAGGAATAGATGTCGCAATGTTCCTTGCTGCAATGGCGACAAAAGAAAGCAGTTTCTATTATTGTGATGAACATTTTTCTTATATTCAGAGCGATATTGAAAAACGGATTTTCGGTATTATGCTGGATCGTATCGGAGATGATGAACAGTTGATTTTTACAACGCATAATACAGATATGCTGGATTTGAACCTGCCGAAACATAGTTATGTGTTTTTGCGTAAGCATCTGGAGGAAGATGTATATCAGGTTTCTGCTGTTTCTGCATCGGATGTACTGAAACGAAATACAGACTCTTTACGCTGTGCGGTCGAGAATGATGTGTTTGCCTCGCTTCCGCAGGATTCCCTTTTGGACGAGTTGGAAATGTGGTATTAGGCGCAATATAACTGCTGACGGCATTGAATCTTGGTGGCTAACTTGGTGGATATCTTGATGGGTGTCATCCTCTAAGTTATCATGGGTTGTATCATGGGTTGCGTCATAGGACTTATCATTGGCTTTGCCCATGATAGAGTGATCCTGAGTGATTTGCTGATCGAACTGTCCGGCAATCAGTTATTCGAAAATCTCGAATAACTGCTGCGGACGGCAAAACCTACAATACCAATCACTATAACTGAGCGCCATCACTGCCGTGGGCAATAAGGTGGATACAAAGAATCAAAACTGTGTGTGGGATGTCCGGCGATTTATCTTGCTCACTAACTTGGTCACTAACTAAGTTTTTCTGACTAAGTTGGTAATTTACATTTTTCAAGATGACCCTGAAATCTGTTGCTGTTGGGGAAATTTCATGCGGTGGAACAGGTCAGCAATCACAAGGCTTTCGCCGTATGGAACGGATACTTTATGGTGTCAAAAACAATTTGGAAAATAAAAACGAAAAATCCGTTGATATTTTCTGATTTGTGACGTATAATAAGGCTGTAAGAAAATAAAAACGAAAAAGCCGTTTTTAGAGGAGGACTATCTATGAAAATACTCCGCATCACCGCACAGGGACTCCCATTATTCAAAAAAGACCTGGATATTTGTTTTTATACGCAGCAACGTGTTTGCGAAGAGGACAAAGACAGTCTTTACCGTTTGACGGATAACTACTATCTCCACTCTGCCTGTGCTTTCATTG
>JAHZAV010000098.1 GCA_019423745.1 Lachnospiraceae bacterium | reverse complement strand
GGCAATACAAAAAATTTATATTTTTTTCATTGTCTACTTGACGGGTAGCACACCAGAATATCTTTTTTCGAAAATGCAGGCTTTTTTATTCTCAATTTCCTCTGTAATATATTGCCTGTTTACAGAATTTAAAAAACAGACTCCAGATCTTCTTCTACTACCGGGCGAATACCTTCCACCTCAAAGCGGGTTATCCATGGATACTCTATATAACTGACTGTAATCTGTTCAGACAGCTCCACTCCTTCTCCTGGATAATAAACTTTGCCCAGCTCACTTACATCTGCTTTATATCCCTTTTCCAGCATAGCTTTTTCATCTTCATTGGTAAAACTTACCACAATCTCCTTATACGGAGGAGCACATCAGCTGGTAAATTCCTCAACATTTAGAACCACATCGTTCCAACCGAATTTTTGCATATATTCTTTTGCATGCTCATTTAAACTAACCATATTTTCACACCTTTCCTGGAATTATCATTTTATCACAATGCTGCTGTTTATACAATATCTCTCCTTTCGTCCAGTCTTTCCCTGTTACCGGTTAAAATAACCCTTGGAGAAAACATAAGAAAGGCAAAATGCTAATTGACGAATCTTGTAAATTATGAGAAAATAAAAGCAAGTATGGGTTAAAGATATAACGAGCCCTACATAAAAAATCATGCTTACTGTCCTAGCAGTATGTATGCATATCGAAAGGAGTTTTAAAATGATTTATTCACATGAAGTAGAAATGATGTGTCCGGTAGCTCAGGGTGCAAATCACGGACCAGCTCCGATCCCGGAAGAAGCAAAATGGGTACAGGCAAAGGAAATCAAAGACATTTCCGGTCTGACACACGGTGTAGGCTGGTGCGCACCGCAGCAGGGAACCTGTAAGCTTACTTTAAATGTAAAAGATGGAATCATTCAGGAAGCCCTTGTAGAAACAATCGGCTGCTCTGGTATGACTCATTCAGCAGCTATGGCTTCTGAAATCCTGCCTGGAAAAACAATTCTTGAGGCTCTCAATACAGACCTTGTTTGTGATGCAATCAATACCGCTATGAGAGAACTTTTCCTGCAGATCGTATATGGAAGAACTCAGAGTGCATTCTCTGAAGATGGTCTTCCTATCGGCGCAGGACTTGAAGATCTTGGAAAAGGTCTTCGTTCTCAGGTTGGTACTATGTATGGTACACTGGCCAAAGGACCTCGTTACCTTGAAATGGCTGAAGGATATGTAACAGGAATTGCATTGGATGAAAACAATGAAATTATCGGATATCAGTTTGTAAGCCTCGGAAAATTCACAGACTTCATCAAGGCCGGCGATACACCGAACGATGCATGGGAAAAGGCAAAAGGCCAGTATGGACGTGTTGCTGACGCAGTCAAGATCATCGATCCACGTAAAGAGTAATACACCGGCACCAGGCACATGCCTTGTGAATGTAAATCACAGGGTCTGCTAAAATGGCTGAAGGTGGAAGATGTAGAATAAAGGTAATAATTCAGGAGGATACATAAATGGCTTTATTTGAATCATATGAAAGAAGAATTGATAAAATCAATGAAGTTTTAAACAGCTACGGCATTGCTTCATTAGAGGAAGCTGAAAAAATCACAAAGGATGCCGGACTGGACGTATACAATCAGATCAAAGGCATTCAGCCGATCTGTTTCGAAAATGCATGCTGGGCTTATATCACAGGTGCTGCAATTGCAATTAAAAAGGGATGTTCAAGAGCTGCTGACGCTGCTGCTGCAATCGGTGAAGGTCTGCAGGCTTTCTGTATTCCCGGATCAGTAGCTGACCAGCGTAAAGTTGGACTTGGACATGGAAATCTTGGAAAAATGCTTCTTGAAGAAGATACTGACTGTTTCGCATTCCTTGCAGGACATGAATCATTTGCTGCTGCAGAAGGTGCAATCGGTATTGCAGAAAAAGCAAACAAAGTTCGTAAAAAACCTCTTCGTGTTATCCTGAACGGACTTGGAAAAGATGCTGCAAAAATCATCTCCAGAATCAATGGATTTACTTATGTTCAGACAGAATATGATTACTATACAGGAGAACTGAAAGAAGTGCAGAGAATCGCATATTCAGACGGTCTTCGTTCTAAGGTAAACTGCTATGGTGCAAATGATGTACGTGAAGGTGTTGCTATCATGTGGAAAGAAGGCGTTGATGTTTCCATTACAGGTAACTCTACAAACCCGACACGTTTCCAGCATCCGGTTGCAGGAACATACAAAAAAGAATGTGTAGAAGCTGGAAAGAAATACTTCTCTGTAGCTTCCGGTGGTGGTACAGGACGTACTCTTCACCCAGACAACATGGCTGCAGGACCGGCTTCCTACGG
>JAHZAV010000097.1 GCA_019423745.1 Lachnospiraceae bacterium | reverse complement strand
TCATCTGAGTCTTTTTCTTTTGACTCAGTTTTTCATAGTTTACTTGACACTACCATACAGCTTTTATTAGATAATCTTACCTGATAAATGATCGATTTCATGCTGACAAATTTGCGCTGTCCATCCAGATAATTTCTGACGTTGTTGCTTCCAGTTAAAATCATAGTATTCTACTTCAATTTCCTGGTATCTAGATGTTTTGCGAAGCCCCTCTAAAGACAAGCAGCCTTCTTCTGTTTCATACAATCCGTTTTGGGAAGTAATTACTGGATTAAACATGACAACATCGATAAATCCCATATTCACAATAATAATATTCTTCTTTACACCAATCATATTTGCTGCCATACCAACACAATGTTCACGGTTTGCCTGCAGTGTATCCTGCAAATCTTTTCCTACCTGAATGTCAGCTCTTGTAGCGGGTGTAGATGGCTGACCTAAGAAGAAAATGTCTCTTACAATCTGTTTTACCATGCTGTTCTCCCTGTATCTTTATTTATCTATAACTCCATATTTCGTATCCTTGCCGTCTTGCCGAATCGTACACAGGCTGCATATTCTTCTGCAAAATATTATAAAATTCTTCCTTAGAATTCCCCGGCCTATACAACTCCTGTCCTGCCCAAATGGAATGCAGATTATCTCTATAACAAGCCTCAAACCGTTTATGCAAGTCCTCTTTCTCATAAATTAAATTGTACATATCGTACTGATTTTCTGCAAAAACAGTAAAAAAAGGATCCCATTTCGGTAGTTTGTTACTTTTGGATGAATTTAGAGAGGAATCCATCGGCATTAGATTCCATAATTCATCGTTCATAACAAAAGACCATGGTATAAAATGATCCACATCATAATTCTTTTTAAAAATCGGTTTGCCAGTAAACACATCTCTTACCTCTTTTACATCTAAAATGCCCTCCCATAGGCCACGCACATGATTTAGCTTGCGCATCTTCTCATCCATTGGTGCCAGTTTGTAAATTAATCCTGGGACCTCTGGATTATTATTTTGTAACCATTTTACCTTTTCATACTGTATCCACCCAAGAATATTGACCGTATTATCCTGAATCATGTTCATCCATTCAGCACTGAAATGGACCTCTTTTTTCAGCTTACTACTATCTCCAAATGTATAAGGTAAACGAGTAACAGTACTGTCAATTCGGCGGATATATTCTGTTAACCTGCGAATGCTTCCCCAAGGCACTTCTTCCTTTCTATTGGAGAAAAATCCTGCCAATGCACGTCCTGGGACCATATTAGTCAGCTGTTCTTTATAGGTTTTTAATTCCAGATCATATCCATAAATAGCATTTTTTATTTCCATCTTGGATGCATTTGACGGCAGACTGCTAATATCTGTTAGCTTAAGAACCGCTCTCTCTAGCCCATCTCTTACGAATCCATCTGCCTGCAATCCACTAAGGTGAATATGAAATTCCCTTACGGAATACCATGCATTACAAATCATCTCGTCAATAATTGCATTAAATGTGGTATCTTGCGTCCCTTCAGAGATAATATTGACAATTGCTTCCAACCAATAGAATTTATAACAATAAGAAGGATCCTTCATCATCTGGGAAAAACCAGAAATATCTAAGGTGTTATAATATTTGCCGTCAACATTTAACAAATATTCCCCTTGCGGAGGATTAAATTTAGCCACTTCTCTTCACCCCTTCCTGGACGTACATCAGAAGTAATCCACTGTTCCTCAACGGTAAGTTCTGGTATTTCTTTTATAAATTCCTAAAATGTATCTTCTCTAAAATCCGTAAAATAACGCCCATTACGTTCCCCTTCGAAATTACCATATTTTAAAGGATGTATAAATAACACTATTCTCTTTCAGCGCATTGCACATCTTCTGAAATACAGGAAACTGTTCTATCTTTGGTAAATGTAAGATGGAAGAACATGCCCAGATTCCATTATACATACTTATTGCATCAAGATCTTGAAATAACATTTCCTTTACATCAATCCCAGAAAATGCACTGACCAGTTTGCAAAGTTCTGCTGATCCATCCGTTGCTGTAACATCATATCCTTTCTAAAGAAAAAACTTTGTATCCCGACCAGAACCACAACCAAAATCAAGAATAGATGCATGTTCAGCTAATAATCGGTGAAAACGGTTTTGAGGTATATGCATGTCCGCATTCTGAGTATTCTCTATGAAATTTTTTGCATTAAGATTGTAATAGTTAATTGTCTGCTCCATAGAATATCTCCTTAAAATTAAATCTTAGTATCATAAAATGGTCTGTCTCTCGAATTTTTAATGGGGCAGACCATATTATGTTTTGATACCTCTTTACCACTAATAATAGTTTCAATACACTAATTATAATCCCCAAGCAGAACAATATCAATTTAAATAATACTATCGTTTGTGTCAAGTAATCGTTGGCAACTTACCCACTTCATTTTTTCCTTATGA
>JAHZAV010000096.1 GCA_019423745.1 Lachnospiraceae bacterium | reverse complement strand
TTGATAAAACGGAAGTATCAATAGATTATCGTCTTTTGGTAGAGCGAAATGATTCTCAGCTGATATTCCTTCGTTTTGGGCATCCATCTCCTGGAATATGGAAAGTTATCGTGGAACCAGTGCAGTTGGCGGGAGGGGAATTTCATCTTTGGCTGCCGATGGAAAAATTTTTAGATGGGGAAGTGTTTTTCCTTCGCCCGGATCCGAATACAACATTGACAGAGCCTTCAGCAGTAAATTCTGCCATTTCCTGTGCCTTTTATAATGGAACGGAGAATAGTATTGATATTAATTCCGGCAGAGGATATACTAGAACTGGAAAGATAAAACCGGATCTTGCAGCACCGGGTGTTGGCATTACAGGCGCCGTTCCGGGTGGAAGGTTTCAGGAAAGATCGGGTTCTAGTGCTGCAGTAGCCATTACTGCCGGAGCAGCTGCATTGATGACAGAGTGGATTCGTTATCATGTGGGAAGCAGTGGAGTGGATACGTTGCAGTTGAAGAATTTATTTATTCTGGGAGCCAGACAGAGACCGGGGGAATCCTATCCGAACAGGGAATGGGGATACGGAGCTTTAGATCTGTACCGTACCCTGGATCGACTAAGACAGATATAAAACAAAGGAGAGATGATAAATGGCAGATTTTTTTGAAGAATTTGGAAAACGCGTATCTGATGTGGCAAGTGATTTGAGCAGACGTGCCGGAGATTCTTTAGAAGTACAGAGACTGAAAGGAGAAATTCGCTCCTTAAAGAGAGGCAACAGAAGAGACTTTGAAGATATCGGAAGATCTATATATGAAAAATTCTCAAATAATGAGATTCAGGATATGGATATGATTGCTTTATGTGAAGCGATTGAAAAACGAGAAGAGGAAATTGAAAAGTACGAAGAGCAGATTGTACGTATTAAAGAAGAAATTTAAATGTATAGAGAAGTAGGAAGAACAAAATGGCAGTATTTTTACAGTCTATTCCGCTCCTGACAGCAACGACAGATATTTTGATAAAACAGTCTGTGGAGCGAAATCTGGGCGAATCAGATGAAGTGGAGATTATGAAAGGCCGCATGATTCTTCGGAAAGTTTACAATAAGGGGCTTGCTTTCAATGCCCTGGAAAATAGGCCTAATATTGTCAGGACTGCTTCCTGTGCGGCAGCAGGAGTCACTTTTCTTTATGGACAGTTTCTTATGACACAGAAGAAAAGGACGCTTGAAAAAACAGGTATGATGCTTGTATTAGGAGGGGCATTGAGTAATTTTTTTGACCGCACCATCCGCGGGAAAGTGGTAGACTATCTTGCAGTAAAGACAAAATGGAAAAAAGCAGAAAAAATGACTTTCAATATAGGGGATCTGTGTATTTTTGCCGGTGCATTTCTGGCTTTAACCGGGAGACTCCTGTATAAAAGAAAAGGACGATAGAGGTGACAAATATACAAAAGAATATCCGAGAAAATCAGGACAGCAAAAAGGGAAGAGAGAAGAGCAGCAGAATTGTAGAGATAAAGGCAATGTGTATAGGTGCAGCCTTGATTTTGGCAGGAGGGGCAATAGGCGGATATGCCTTAAATGAGGTGAAAGCAGAAAGAGAAAAGGAATTGGCGCAAGCCAGAGAACAAGAAGAATACGAAAAACAAAAAAAAGCTCTGGAAGAAGAGGAGGCTTCCAAAACTCCGGAGGAGAAGAAGGCAGAGGAGATTGCGGCTGCCAAAGCTGAAGCAAAGGAAGAAGGATGTCCGGATGAAATCATAAACTTAGTAGATAAAAACGATGAGCTTATTGATTTCATAAAGGACTATGCTGAAAATAAAGATAAAGAAGCTCCGGATACTGTAGAGGGGCCAGAAAAAGAAGGGGAGATTCCACTCTATCAGCAATGGGATGAAAGATGGGGATATGCTTCCTATGGAACCAGTATTATCGCTTCCAGTGGCTGTGGACCTACATGTATGTCCATGGTGATAGTGGGGCTCACTAATGATGTGACAGCAACCCCTTATAAGATGGCAAAATACAGTGAAGAACGAGGCTATATTGATGAAGGCAACAATACATACTGGGCAATGTTGGAGAGTGCGGCGTCAGATTGGGGCTTGAATTGTCAGGAAACAATGTTGGATGAAGCTTCTCTTGCGGTAGAGTTACAGGCAGGACATCCGGTGATTTGCAGTATGCTGCCAGGCGATTTTACAGATGTGGGGCATTTTCTGGTGCTGACAGGATATGAGGACGGAAAGGTGACATTGAATGATCCTTTCAGCAAAGCGAATTCAGAAAAAGAATGGGTATTTGCTGATATTAAGGATCAGATTCGGCAGATGTGGGTATTTTCCGTGAAGCCTTAGGAAAGATATCGTTATGAAGAAGGAATATCCATAAGCTTTTAGTAGAGAATAATAAAAACAGCAGACCATTTTTTTCAAGAAATGGTCTGCTGTTTTTGGTTGTATGGCGATAAAATAAACCACCTGCTAGGCAGGTGGAGAGAATAGCTTTAG
>JAHZAV010000095.1 GCA_019423745.1 Lachnospiraceae bacterium | reverse complement strand
CTGATGAAGAGAGCAATTACACACCAGAAGAAAAGGCTACCTATCAGAAGATTAAAGATTATGTGAAGGACAAGTATGATGTGAATGTGCATACTTCTCATATTGCACAGGTGAAGCGGATGTGTGGACTGGATATGGGCGAGAACTATAATAAGTCCAAGAAAGAGAATCCAGAGGTGAAGAAGTGTCCGCAGGAGAAGGTGGAGTATATTAAGGATGCGTTGAGGTATTTTGGATTGATAGGATAGAACTAAGTAAAGTTTTGATACATTAGAGAAAAGAGAGGATTAAAAATGGCAAAAGTGATAACATTTATAAATATGAAGGGTGGAGTTGGAAAAACAACACTTGCTGTTAATGTTGCATATACATTATCTAAGGTTGAAGGAAAGAAGGTTATTCTTATTGATATGGACCCACAAATGAATGCAACGCAATATACACTTACTGAACCTCAAATGAATGAGATATTGGATGACAGAAATAAGTCAGTATATGGTTGTTTGTCACCAGATTACCAAGCTAATTCTGTTTTAAAAGGTTACGAACAAAGAAAAGAAGAAAAGTGGATTTTTAATGTTGATAATACATTTGACATAATTCCATCAAGTTTACATATAATGACATTAAATTTAGCTGCTGGTCCATATAAATTACGTCAGTATATACAGAACGAGTTATCAGAAAAATATGACATTGTAATTATTGATTGTCCTCCAACAATATCTGAATATACAAAAGTTTCTCTGCTTGCATCTGATATGTATTTAGTTCCAATGAAAGCAGAACCATTATCTGTTTTTGGTTTACCAATGTTGGAAAATTATGTGAAAGAAACTATTCAAGGGCAGTTTGAACATGAAATAAAATTTGTAGGAATAGTATTAAATATGGTAATACCTTCAAGATTATTATATAAAAAGAATAAGCCTATTATACAGAAAAAATGGAAATTGAAACTTTTTCAAAATGAGTTGAAACAGTGTGAAGATATAGTAAAGGGATTAGACCCTGAATTTTCATCTGAAAAATATATTTTGGATATGAGTGATTTAATCATAGTGAATCAAATTAAGAATATAACAAAGGAATTGGTTCAGAAAGGAAGGTTATAATTATGAAAAAAGAGACAAAGGATGCTCTATATTCTCTACTGGATTTAATGGATATGATAGGCAGTATTGATATGGATATAAATAAAGCTAATAGTATTAGAAAAGAAGTTTTAGATGTTATCGGAGAAAAGAAAGAAGTAACTATTCTCGATAGTAGTACAGATGAGTTGTTGGGCATTTTACCGATGATTTTATTAGATAAAAATAAATTTCCTTCTGCAAAGGAAATACTAAAGTTTGCTGAAAAATGTTTGAATATTGAAATAAAAAATTATTGGTATAGACGCTCACGAGCAGAAGCAGCAGGAATTGTACTTAATGAGGTTTATACGCAGAGTCCAGAACAGTTTAATAACTTTTTAAAAGCATGGAATAAGTTTAATAGTGCATCAACTGGTTCTGGTCTAAATGATAAACAAATGACAGATGAAAAAGGTTTTATGGAGGCTTGGTTTGAGTTCTTTGATAGTTATAAGGGTGTTGAATAATGGTAACATTTGGGTATGAATTAGAAGAAGAATTTAATGCAGTAACGCAATTTATAAATGACAAGTATGGCATTATAATAAAATCTAAAGAGCAATTAGTTAATTTTACTCAAAAAGCATTAACATTTATGATGACAATTAAAGTTTGGAAAAAGCATTTGATGCCTTTTTTTCATCAGGTGCCAAAGACGGAAATGTATTTTCAAGAAATGTTATCAAATGCAGTTCATATTATCTTATTGGGAAATATTGATATGAAAATTCCAGCATTAATAATGTTAAGAAGAACTCAAGAACTAATATTGACGTTTATTTTTTATAGCGAACATCCTGTAGAATTATTTAAAAAAGAGATGGATGATAATTCAAGGACTGTTAGTGGTTTTAATGAATTGAAGGATTATATAAAAAATTATCCATATTCAATGAAGTATAATGTTGATGACGCTGAAGTGCAGGAAATAGCATCTAAGGTTATTGAAGATTGGACTAGACAATATAAAGAGTTATCTAATTTTGTTCATGGAACAAACAGTAATTTTTTCCAAAAGACAGAATACTTGGATGAATTTAAATTTATAAAAAAGGATGTGAATTTTTTAACAAAACAAGTAGAAGTGTTATCGAGTATTGTAAATACATTGCTTATAATTTTTTATTTTGAAGAATATATAAAATTCGATGAAACTACTGAAAAAAGTTTGATACGGAGTGCAATATCTAATAACATGGAATATAAAAAGAAAATAGTTGAAGTTTTAAAAGAAATATGATGTATATTCAAAACTTGTAAGTATTGACACCGCTTCGGCCATGACGATAAATCAAGGGTTGAGGTGGTGTCATTTCTTATATTCATGCCGGATATATTCTGCGGATTGACTGTAAGCGCCAAGTATTCCTGCGGATTTTCAAATCCTTAGATTTCCCCTATAATTGCAGCTGATAGATACTTAGATTATTTGTAAACGGTAGAATACGAGTACCTTTTTATTCACTTCAAGTTATGCCATAATCAT
>JAHZAV010000094.1 GCA_019423745.1 Lachnospiraceae bacterium | reverse complement strand
TATTGCTTCTTTATCACACATAAGCAAAGAGCCAGGGCATGAAGCAGCTCATGGCTAAGTAGATGTAATCAAGAGAAGAAAGGAAAAGCACAATCCAGACGGAACCGGCGGTTGTGTCAAGAAATGTTTGTGGAATAGCAAGAACTTTGATATAATAGGAGCAGGAACCCCGGAACCGGGAGAAAGGCAGGAGGATAAATGCACATAAGCTATAAACCCCTCTGGCACACGCTGGTTGAGCGCAATATGAGAAAAGAGGACTTGCGGATTGCCGCCGGTCTTACCACAAATATGATTGCTAATATGGGAAAAGGGAAAAATATCAGCATGGAAACGCTGGTTCGTATCTGCGAATCCTTGAATTGTGGCATTCTGGATGTGATTGAATTAGAAAATGATGAAATCGAAAAACCCCAAAAATAAAACAATGTGCTGAAATGGAGAAAAATAAAAGTGAAGAAAAAAATCAGAATCATTCTTATAATGTGCTTATTAGCTATCTTTTGTGAAATTAAAAAAATTATAAATATGTTGAGTAGAAGCAAAAGATTTGGCTTGGAATTTTTACAGCAGTGAATCGATAAAAGGAGCATGCTTGATGGTAGATAATATTATTAAATCAGTAGCAGAGAAATTATCCTCTCTGTCTTATATAGAAGGTATTGTTTTAGGTGGTTCACGTGCAAGGGGCACCCATACAGAGGATTCTGATATAGATATCGGAATCTATTACAATTCAGAATCATTTGACATAAATACTATTAATCAATTCGCTACAAAGCTGGATGATGAGCATAGAAATAACCTTGTTGTACCTCCCGGAGCATGGGGTGATTGGATTAATGGCGGCGGATGGTTAGTCATAAACGGGTATCATGTGGATTTAATTTTACGTGATATTAAACGTGTGGAACAAATAATGAAAGATACAGAGCACGGAATTGTTACTGCCAATTATCAGACTGGGCATCCCCATGGTTATATTAGTGCAATGTATCGAGGAGAATTAGCGATTAGCAAAATACTATATGCTAAGAATGAAAGCTTATGCGAATTAAAAAAACAGGCAGAAACTTATCCCAATGCTTTGCAGAAAAGTTTAGTTAACTTTTTTATGTTTGAAGCAGGGTTCTCTTTAATGTTTGTAAAAGCAAATTCGGGAACAGACGATAAATATTATATTGCGGGTCATGTTTTTCGTATAGTTTCATGTTTAAATCAAGTGTTATTTGCATGTAATAATGCTTATTGTATCAACGAAAAGAAAGCTATAAAACTGCTTGAAACTTTTGAACATAAACCTGAAAAATATACCGAGAAGGTAAATCATATTTTTGAAGTACTCGGTATCTCACTTTTTGAATGCTACGATATGACCGAGAAGCTTTATAATGAAGTGAATGAAATTGTATCGGAGATAAATAACTTTTTAAACGAGGAGAGTTCAGATGAAAGAAAACAAATATGATGATAATATATTTTTTCAAAAATACAGTCAAATGAGTCGCTCGCAGAAAGGACTGGCTGGTGCGGGAGAATGGGAGACTTTGAAAAAGATGCTACCTGATTTTAAGGGTAAGCGTGTGCTTGATTTAGGATGCGGCTATGGATGGCACTGTATATATGCGATGGAAAACGGTGCTTCCTCTGTAGTAGGTGTTGATATTTCTCATAAAATGCTCGAAGTAGCAAAAGGAAAAACCCATTTTCCACAGATTGAATATGAATGCTGTGCCATAGAAGATGTGGATTTCCCAGAGGAGAGCTTTGATGTAATACTAAGTTCGCTTGCGTTTCATTATGTAGCAGACTATGAGAATTTAATAAAAAAGATATATAGGATGCTGAAGGCTGGTGGCAATTTAGTTTTTACAGTTGAACATCCTGTTTTTACTGCTCATGGAACACAAGACTGGTATTATAACGAAAAAGGAGAAATACTGCATTTTCCGGTGGATAATTATTATTATGTTACAAAATATCATAGAACACTGACCACATATCTAAATACACTGCTTTCAAATAGTTTTATAATAAATCAGATTGTGGAGCCACAGCCGCCAGAGAACATGATGGATATTCCGGGGATGGCGGATGAAATGCGACGCCCAATGATGCTGATTGTATCGGCAAAAAAGAAGATGTAATAATATAGAAAAAATAAACGAGGAGTATGTAAATGAGATCAGAAAAAGAAATGATGGATTTAGTACTTTCTTTAGCAGAACAGGATGAACGTATTCGAATTGTGACCCTTGAGGGGTCACGCGCAAATATTAATATACCTAAGGACGAATTCCAGGATTATGATGTCACATACTTCGTAACAGATGTGGAATCCTTTACTTTAAAGGATGAATGGCTTAAAAGCTTCGGGAATATTATAATGATGCAAAAACCGGAGGATATGGAACTATTCCCGGCTGAAGAGAAAGGCTACTCCTATATAATACTTTTTGATGATTATAATAAAATAGACCTTACCTTATTGCCCCTGGAAGAGTTGGGAAACTACCTGAATGACGATAAATTGATAAAGATTATTCTGGATAAGGATGGAAGGATTCAGCAAGCTGTAGTTCCGACCGACATGGATTATCATATAAGAAAACCCAGTGCCCGGGAATACGATGACTGCTGCAATGAATTCTGGAACACCACTACCTATGTGGTTAAGGGACTGTGCCGTAAGGAAATTTTATTTGCTATTGATCATTTTAATCAGATTGTTCGCC
>JAHZAV010000093.1 GCA_019423745.1 Lachnospiraceae bacterium | reverse complement strand
ACGCTTTGAAGCCCGTCGCCAAGAGGATTTGAACCTCCGACCCCTCGCTTAGGAGCAACTTTTATGCAGGTTCAGACTAGTCCAACAGAGACAACCTATTCATTTATAAGTCCAGTAAAAAAGCGCCTTCCCGGACTATTTCTGTTCATATAAGATCATTGAAAATTATTCCGGATTTTTACATTTTCTGAGAAAATGATTGTACGCTTCTAATATAAAGCGCCAACTCCATCTATAATTTTTCAAATCATAAAATCCAACTATCCTGCCCATTTAAAAGCGGGAAATGAAATGTGTGATACACTATTTTCTTTGTCAGATTTCTTCTAAATTATACATCAGATACCGCCATTTACGCAAGATGCTTTGACCACTATTTTACCTCTTTTTTCTCACATGCTCTGATTTGATCTCATAAATAAAACCGGCAGAGATTTTGCTCTCCACCGGTCTGCTTTTATCCTAATTATGTTCCCCTTGCATTGATTTTGCTAATGATGTCAGCAACACAGCCATTTCCGGATTGCTGAGAACTTTTGCAAGTAACTCTGCGTCCACTCCTTCTGGAACTTCCATCATCGTCCTCTTTTCTGTATCATGGATCTGCGGATTCAGATTCTTCCTGTTATAAAAGGAATCTTCCAACAGTGTCGCATTGCGCCGTCTGTCTTCATCTATGATATGCGAATATACTTCTGTAACCATATCTGCCTGTGCATGACCAGAATCTCCCTGTACCGCCTTTATATCACCGCCGTTCAGCTTAAGCTTATAGGTAACACTCATATGCCGGAAACTGTGAAACACAATCTGTGGTAAATCATGTTGTTTGATCAGCTTATTCAGGGAATCTCTGATATACGCACCGCCCCTTGGAAGTCCATATTCAGTAGCAAGGATAAGGCCATAGTCCTGGTATTCTTCCTGCAAAATATCCTTTATCTCCTCCTGCTGTGCTTTCCATGCAATCAGTTCTTCAGCTACGCTCCTTGGTAAAAACACTTTCCGCACGCTGCTTTCTGTTTTTGGTGTTTTCATAATGCGTACCGTCTTATTCGTTTTCCGCTCCTCTGGAAATATGACGATCACATCTTTCTGGTCTAATTCCTCTAACGCTTTTTTGCTGACTCTCTGTACTTCCTTATTTACATAAAGATACGCCCGGTTTTCTTTGATCGCTTCTTCTGATATATCTACGCAGTCCCAGGTAAGCCCCAGTAGTTCTCCTATTCGAAGAGAACCGGCAAAGGCAAGGTTCATACACAATTTCAGGCACTCATTTTCACACACATCCAGAGCATATGCAAAGGTCTCTGCATCCCATATTACCCGTTTCTCTGATTTATGCTTTGGTACCGTCGCTTTAAATGCTGGATTCTTCTCCATGATATCCCACTTCACAGCCTGATTAAAACAACTCTTCAGCAGCTTATGTACATCACGGATTACACTGGTAGATACGAACTCGCTTCTGACATTTCCGTTCAAGTCTGGAACGGATGGCGTCTTTGTCAGAGTCTTATAGTAAATCTCCAGAAATCTGGTATTGATATCCGTCAGTGGAGTTTTCCCAATGATAGGCAATATATAATTCTTCAGCAATGACATATTCCCGTCATAGGTAGACAATGCCCACCTGTCTTTTCCATACAGTTCTACATACTCATTTATCAGATCCTCCAACGTCTTACAGTTCGATACGATAATACCGCCTTTTTTCTCTTTCAGTTCGATTTCTGCTTTTCTTATTTTAGCTTCGTTCTTTGTATCATACGTTTCCCATTTCTGTTTCCGTTTTCCCTCTGTATCTTTACAGTAATATACGACACAATATTTGTTATTTTTCTTCTGTATCGAAGCCATGCTATACCACCCCCTTTTCCTTCCGCTTCAATAACCACTGTTCAAATGCTTCTCTTGGAATACGAATAATCTTTCCTGTTTTTCTGACCGAGATTTTTCCTGTGGTGTACCAATAAGCTACGGTTGCAGGCTCAACTCCTGCCAGTTCTGCCGCTTCCGGCACTGTCAGATACTCCAGACATTTTTTCTCCTGGCTGTGATCTGCTTCTGCAAGGCATCTTCGCTTATAATTCTCATATTCCCGTTTTTCTTTCAACTCCAATTCTTCATATTCAAAATTAAACAGCTCATAGGTATCCTGTGCCTGCAAGAATCGCTCAAAGCTCTCCTTTGTCACCCTTCTCCGTCCGGCAATTACAATAACGTCCAGCAATGGGGCATATTTTTTACTGCTCAGGATTCCATATACGGTACTTCTTGGAACGTCAAGCAGCCGGGCCATTTCCGGCATACTGAGACTGGCTGCCTCTGCAGCTGCATCTTTCTTACGATCTTCCTGTGTACGATATCTGGACTGGCTGTGATACCAGTCCCAGAAAGCATCCGTCGGCACTCGCAATCTTTCATTCACGGTAACTGTCTCAATATTGTTTTTCTTTAATATCTCATATACCGTTGCGTTGTCCGTCCCCAGCATTTCCTGTATTTCTTTTGGGGAATAAGATCTGAGCCTCAACTCTTTTCCCGGTGCTTCCCCATTGACTTTGTGATACCAGTCCTGATTGGCATACCACTTTTCAAAACTGGCAATTTCAACCCTCATCTTTCCAAGCAATGTTTCTGTCCGAAAATAGTTTTTATGAACCAGCCAGTAACGATCTGTCTTCTTTAATCCCAACATATCCCCCATCTCATGGACACTCATCCACTTTCGGGGTTTTGCCGGTGATCCAACTCTTTGTATCACTGCCATGTTTCACGCTCCTCCCATTCATTTTTCTTAAATCATATCTCACAATTCGCAAAAAATTTAGGATGTCACAGAAGCATTTCCCTTATCCAACCACTCGTCAAAACTCTTCTTGGAAATACGGTATCCACCGCCTTCTAACTGAATCCAACGGAA
>JAHZAV010000092.1 GCA_019423745.1 Lachnospiraceae bacterium | reverse complement strand
AAAGATAAATTATAATGCATGGAATTGCCTTGATTTAGGGCAATTCCATATTTTATTTTAAAAGAAAAATATGAAAATAAATTCAAAGCATATTATACGTATGAAAAAGGGAAAAATTACACTTTTTTACTTATAAAAATAGAAAACGTGGATTTGTATAAAAATCAAATTAAAATATGGTGATAATTTCTCTTGCTGTAAATACAATTTTAAAATCATAATAAAAGTCACAAAAAATAACATAGAAAAAGGAATCAGTAAAGGGAAACAGATGCAAGGAATTGGTCAATTACTATGGAAATTACGAGAGAAAGAAGGAATACGACAAAAACAATTATGCCTGGGTATTTCTTCTGTGTCAAAATATGCAAGAATTGAAGCAGATCAGCAGGAAATTGATTTTTTTCTGATTGATCGAATTATGGGACGGTTGGGAAAATCGGTGGAGAGGCTCACTTATATATTGCCAAGGGACATTTACAATATCTATGAATTGCGTCAGGAGATACAACAGAAAATTTGTCAAAAAAAATGGGAAGAAGCAAAACAATGTCTGCTTGAATATGAGAAGAATAAAAGAGCAAAGGAGCCGCTGCATCAGCAGTTCATTGAGCAGGAATATGCGCAGATTGCATGGCTTCGTGGTAAATCAGTAGAGACAGTATGTGAACATTTGGAAAAGGCAATTGTACAGACAATGCCAGAAGCGGAAATACAGAGAAAGACAGGGATTTTAAGTGCAGAGGAATACAAACTTCTGCTATTTCGATGGGAAGTCTGTTTTGGTACAGATCGTGAACGAGGAGAGAAAGAACTTCAGGAGTTAGTAGAGGAGATCTTTCAGAAAAACTTTGAGAGGACAGAACGAGTAAAAGTAATTCCATATGCTGCATTGTTAATAGAAAAAACAGCCCGAGATGGAAAAGCGGATACTTATTTAAAATTGATAACAGAAACGGCGTTAGAAAACTTGAGAGAAGAAGGGAAACTGCTTTATATGCCGGAAATTCTGGAGCAGTATGCGCAGATTCTGGAAAAAGAAAATAGTAACGCAGAATTTATTGGGTTGCTGCGACAGGAACGTGCAAGCCTTCTGGAATTGGAAAGTGATTATAAAGTTTCTTTTAAAAATTACCGTCTGTTTGACCATGTGGTTCGGAATTTCGAGATTGATGCAGAATTGATACGTCGAACAAGAAATGCGGCAAAACTTACACAGGAAGGACTGAGTGAAGACATTTGTGCGCAGGAAACATTGGCAAGAATCGAAAACGGAAATCAGAAACCACGAAGCGGAAATCTACGTCAGATGATGGAGAAGATGGGAAGGAGTGGGGATAGAATTGAGACGGGGATTCAAGTGGAAGAGTATGAGACGCTGGAGTTGAAGATTGAATTTTCGAAGTTTATTCATCGAAAAGAGTATGGAAATGCAGAAAAGGTACTTTCAAAAATTGAAGAAAAATTAGACTGTAATTTGATGAAAAATTACCAATATATTGAAACAGAAAGGGTAAAAGTAAAATATAAGGAAAATGCAGAATATACGGAACAATTTATAAAACAATTAAAAGAATTACTTGCTATGTCACTTAAAGTTGAAGAAGGACAAAAAATAGAATATGTTTTAAATACAGAGGAAGTTAGTATTTTGACAGAAATGGCATTGATTTATTGGGGTGAACAGAATTATAAAGTAGCATTGGAAATATATCAATTTTTAGTGGGACAATATGAAAAAAGTTTTATTAAACCTGTATTTCACATCTTAGATTGGGGTATGAGTATGGGAAATTATGGGATGGCGTTGGAAGAATTGGGATATTTTGAAAAAGCAATAGGTGTCTGTCGAAAAAGAATTCAACAGACATTATTTGCCGGAAAAGGAGGATCATTGCACACTTCATTAATGGTTGAGGCTTGTATTTTAGAAGCACAAAAAGATGTAAAGTGCAAGAAATATTTTAAACAGGATTTAGATCTTTTAAGATTATATAAGATGCAAACAAATTATAAGTTAATGGAAAGTTATGTCAAGACAAATAAAATATTTGATTAACTTTGACCACCATCAGGATTTGTAGGAAGAGATGTTGTTGTAAATGGTGGGGTAGGTGAAGAAGGATTTGGAAGCGAAATTGTAATCCAAAGTAAAAGCAGAAACAAATGCAGAATTAAAAAACAGAGTGTATGAAGAGGTTTTAAACAATCACATCACGAATGAAAGTGACGTAATTAAGGTTGCAATTGAACAATATCAGGAAAAACAGATGAAGACCCGCGCCATTGATGCAAAGCCGGATGATTATTTGTCAATCACACAGGTAGTGGATGAAAATGGCAGCGAGCAGGATATTATTTCAACGGGTTTGTTGATTGTAGACGAGCATCAGCAAAGAGTAGCAATCACTGATATTGTAAGCAATACGGGGCAGCTTAGCCAGTACAGCATTTATGCAACCATGAAAGTATCCGTGACAAATGACCGTCAGGCATTAAAGGTACGAATTAATTGGTTTGAAACAACACTGAACTACGGAACCTCTATGAAAGCAAGTAGTTTAATGCAGACATCCAAATATTCACCAGAGGTGGGATTCCAGTATGATGATATTACAAAAACAATTTCAAATCCTGCTGGAGGAACCCCATATCACTATACTCCAAATAATACGCAGATGATTACATATTCGACTTTAGAGTGTGGACGGTCCTGTCGTTCGTATATTAAAGCTGGAACCTCAAGTTTGAATATTGCTTATTGTGTTATATCTTCAGCCCCGGGAGGCCGCTGGGAGAGAGCTTAAGCAAAACTCGATTATCAGAACAAGCGAACTAATTGAAAATAGACGCTCCCCTTGCGTTATAGATACTAGGGGAGCGTTTTTGAAAACTGCGCGTCGCATTCTCGTTACTTCAGTGATGAGTTAGACGCGCAAAATTCGCACCAAAAAAGGGAACAAATGTTTGATATATTCCTATGCATATGGTATACTATTTTTATGAAGAAA
>JAHZAV010000091.1 GCA_019423745.1 Lachnospiraceae bacterium | reverse complement strand
CTGCTTTCTTTCATCCAATTATTTCCAAAAGACTGGAAGAAACGCAGCTACCTGAGTCTGGGTGGTGTCTCCAGTATGGCACTGATGGCTTTCCTTTCTGAACGCCCTCAGATTACTTCTGTCTTTCTGTGCCTGGATAATGACCAAGCAGGGAATGAAGCCTGTGAGAAACTGGCAGGAGAAATCTCAGAAGGATATAGTGTAATTCGTCTGAAACCGTCACGAAAAGATTGGAATGAAATCCTCTGTGATAAAAACGCTGACAGAAAGAAAGTAATCACAGAAACAATTACAATTAAAGTACCAGAAGCAGAAGAACTGGTGCCGATGTTATGTTATGAAGATATTGAGCAGACCAGCGTGGATTGGTTGTGGTTTCCTTATATTCCATTTGGAAAACTGACAATCATTCAGGGCAATCCGGGAGAGGGAAAAACTTATTTTGCAATGATGCTGACGGCAGCCTGTACCAATCGAAAGCTGTTTCCGAATATGGAAGATATTGAACCGTTCAATGTAATTTATCAGACAGCAGAGGACGGTATGGGTGACACCATTAAGCCAAGATTGGTGGAAGCAGGCGCAGATCTGAGCCGGGTTATGGTAATTGATGATACGGAAGAAGCATTAACCTTATCTGATGACCGAATTGAAAAAGCAGTCAGACAGAATCAGGTGAGACTTGTAATTATTGATCCGGTACAGGCATTTATTGGAGCAGATGTGGATATGAACCGGGCAAATGAAGTGCGTCCGGTGTTCCGGAAACTGGGAATGATTGCAGAGAAGACCGGATGTGCCATTGTGCTGATCGGACATCTGAATAAATCTTCCGGGACACAGAGCACGTATCGGGGACTTGGTTCTATTGATATTATGGCAGCAGTACGAAGCTTGATTTTCATCGGGAAAGTAAGAAAAGATCCAACCACAAGGGTATTGATTCATGAAAAAAGTTCTCTTGCGCCACCAGGGGAGACAATGGCATTTAAACTGGGAGACGAAGAAGGTTTCCGATGGGTGGGAGCCTATGAGATTTCCGCAGATGAATTGTTAGATGGAAAAGAAGGAAAAGCAACAGAAACAAAGCTGGAACGAGGGGCAAAGCTGATCAGGGAACTGCTTGCTGATAAAAAAGAAATTTCAATCAGAGAATTAGACGAAAAAGCAAAGGAGCAGGGAATATCCGGGCGAACAATGCGTGATGTGAGAAGCCGGATGAAGAATGAACTGGAATACCGGGTAAATGAAAAGCAGGAGAACAGTATTCGATTAAAAGAGTGATGGAATGGCAGAATGATTAAAATTGAAGAATAAACAAAGCAGAATGGACCTAACATGGTTTATGTTATTGTATTTAATACTACATTTTAATACAATAGAAATTGACAAATGTAGCATTAAAGTATATACTTAATTTTGGGAGGTAAGATTCTTTGGACACTTATACAGTAAAAGAAGTTGCAAAAATGATGAATACATCTGAAGAAACTGTTAGAAGGTGGATTCGATCAGGAAAATTAAAGGCTAATATGAATTCACGAAAAAAAGGGAGTGTTATTACTGATGCAATGTTGAGAGAATTTACAAAGAATACACCTAAATATGCTGCTGCATTGACGACTCCGATAGGAGGAATCGTTGCTGCCTCGACGTTGCTGCTAGGAACTCTCGTAGCTAAGAATGTTGAAAAAGGTGAAGCAATAAAAAATTCCACTATTGATTCGGAGGAAATTAAAAAGATATTAAAAGAGAATCTTGCAACGGTTAAGATAAATATAAAAAATAAAAAGAAGGCTATTGCCCAGCTTGAACAAGAAATAGTCGATGAAGAAACAAAGATAAAAAGTCTGGAATATTTATTAAAAAATATTGAGAATGCAAAGGGGGATATAAATGAGTGATCTTAATAAGAAAATAACAGAATTATTGTCTGATTCATGCAAAGCTGCGCCAGATATGACGCATAGTCTTAAAATTATTGGAGACGGGGATATGAAAGAGGGAATGAAAACCATCGCAGAGTTTTTTGAAGAAAATGGGATGAAAAAAGGTGCTTTATTCGGCACAGCAGGAACTCTTACTGTTATCGGATTAATAGTTGGAGTAAAAAAGATTTATTCAATGAAAAAAGCTCATAAAGAAAAAGGTGAGAAAATTCTTAGTGGATTACAGCAGGGAATAGCGAATGAATCAACTGAAAGCATTGAAAATTATGATAGTATAAGAGAAGTCAATGAAGAAGGGAATATTTAGGCAAACGATGCGTGATATGAGAAACCAGAGAATAGTATTTGGTTAAAAGACTAATGGGTGGCAGAATCATTGGAGCAAATGTAGATTTTTATAGATACCTTATCTGCCACCTGCCGTCTGCCAGTATATGAAATTCTGAGAAAAGATTGCGAACTGCTTGCAAATTGCAATCAAACGAAATATAATGAAGAAAAAAGAGGAGGCGATATCTATGGCAAGAACAGCAAATGTATTTGCACGTGTTGAGCCTGAAGTGAAAGAACAGGCAGAGCAGGTGCTTGATCGACTTGGAATTCCAATGTCCAATGCAGTAGGAATGTTTCTGAGACAGATTGTACTCCAGAGAGGAATTCCTTTTGAGATGAAACTTCCAGCTTATGAGGAGCCTGTGGCATATGGCTCTCTGACAAAGGAACAGTTCAATGCAGAAATAGAAAAAGGCATGGAAGATATTAAGGCTGGCAGAGTGTATTCAGCAGATGAAGTTGAAGCAGAAATGAAACGGGAATTTGGTATATGAAATATAAAGTGATGTATACAGCCAGAGCAAAGAAAGATCTGCAAAATATTTTCAGATATATTTTAGAGGAACTGTTAGCTCCAGAAAATGCTACAGGACAGACAGAGCGGATTATGACCGCAATTCGGAAGCTGGATACTATGCCGAATAGAAACCGGCTTTATGAGGAAGAACCGTGGTACAGCAGAGGACTTCGATTCTTTCCGGTGGATAATTATCTGGTATTCTATAAGACAGATGATGAAACTGAAACGGTATATGTAG
>JAHZAV010000090.1 GCA_019423745.1 Lachnospiraceae bacterium | reverse complement strand
ACGGAAAATAAGTATTGAAAATAGTTGGAACAAGTACTAAAATTAAGTTGGGACATTGAATGGAAGTTATGTTACGAGATAATAAGAATTGTAGGTGGAAGGTTTGAACATAGAAGCATATGATGCTGATTCATTGAGAAAAATGGTTAGGTTGCTTGAATATGAGAACAAGATATTAAAAGATAAATTGAAGAAAGCAGGCATTTCATATGAAGAGGTGAATCCTTTTGAAGAAAAAATAGAAAGTGCAGAAGAATATGACCTGGATCAAGGGAGTCGTATTGTAAATCCGCCATATATTACAGAGAAAATGGCAATACGTTTCTTTTCGATGTTTTGGGGAAGAGAAGATGTATATGCTAGACGGGGAAAGAACGGGGGGTATTTTCCACAATGTGCAAATCGTTGGAATGACCGGCTTTGTCCTAAACAACGTAAAGAGAAGATATTTTGTGATGAATGTGAAAATACCCAATGGATTAGTTTGGATGTTAAAAAAATAATTGCTCATTTGTTAGGCACAAAAGAAGATGGATCAGATGTAATAGGTGTATATCCTTTACTGCCAAATGGTACATGCAGATTTATAGTATTTGATTTTGATAATCACGAAAAAGGAGCAGAGGTTACGGACTTTGCAAATACGGATAATGAGTGGCATAAAGAAGTGGATGCGCTTAGAAAAATGTGTGAGCTTAATGGTATCAGACCTTTAGTTGAGAGGTCTCGATCTGGAAAAGGTGCCCATGTATGGATTTTCTTTAAAAAGGCAATACCTGCGGCAACAGCAAGGAATTTTGGATTTCTCCTATTAGACAAGGGTTCAACTTCCATCAATCTGAAATCGTTTCATTATTATGATAGAATGTATCCTTCGCAGGATGTGGCAAGCAGCATAGGTAATTTGATTGCATTGCCATTACAGGGGCAGGCTCTTAAAAATGGAAATAGTGCTTTTGTAGATGAAAATTGGAATGCTTATCCTGAACAATGG
This sequence comes from Lachnospiraceae bacterium, assembly GCA_019423745.1. Taxonomy (GTDB): domain Bacteria; phylum Bacillota; class Clostridia; order Lachnospirales; family Lachnospiraceae; genus Claveliimonas. Next base: position 2,155 of record JAHZAV010000090.1, on the reverse strand, counting down.
GATGCTCTTTTCAATAAAACAAGAAAGCTGGGAATAGAAGATGTTGAACAATGCATGGCAAAATGGCAGGGAGAATTAGCAGAAGTCCGAGGAACGCTTACTAATATTGAGAAGAATGTCAGACCGAAACCATGGAAGAAGAAATGTGAGTTTTGTAAGTCAGATGTTGTGGGCATGCTTCACATGGTATTGGGCAATGGAGTTTATATTGATACTCTGAATCTTATGCCAAGAATACAAAATCAGATTCGTAGTTTGGCGGCATTTGATAATCCGGAATTTTACAAAAATAAAAGGCTGGGATATTCTAATTATTATAATTTCAGTGCTGTATATTTAGGTAAGGATATAGATGGATATATACAGATTCCGAGAGGACTGCGGGAAAATATTATACAGGAATGTGAAAAAGCAGGCATTTCAGTTGATGTTTCAGATCAAAGAGAAACAGGACAACCTATTAGAGTATCTTTTAAAGGTGATTTGCGAATGCAACAGGAATTAGCGGCAGAAAAATTATTATCACATTCAGATGGGGTTCTGAGTGCGGCAACTGCATTTGGAAAGACTGTAGTATGTAGTTACCTTATTGCAGAGCGAAAAGTAAATACGCTCATTTTGCTGCAAAGTAAAGATTTGCTTAATCAGTGGGTTGATGAATTGAATCATTTCTTAGAGATAAGAGAAGAACCACCGGAATATGAAACAAAAACAGGAAGAAAGAAAAAAAGAAATAGTGTGATAGGCGTTTTGCACGGAAATAAAAATACATTGACAGGGATTATAGATGTTGCAATGGTTGGTTCAATGTACAGCAGAGGAAAATTTAATGAACGGATTAATTCTTACGGAATGGTAATTATGGATGAATGTCATCACGCAGCTTCTAACACATCTATGGAATTATTGCAGAAAATAAATGCAAAATATGTATATGGTGTTTCTGCTACACATAAACGTGGTGACAGTCTTGATCGGATTATCTATATGCTGCTGGGACCTTTGAGACATAGATTTACTGCGTTGGAGAGGGCTAAGGAGCAAGGGATTGGACATTATTTTGTCCCAAGATACACAAGAGTAGTTGATACTGCAGAAAGCAAGGAAAATATTAATAAAGCATATAATTTGATTAGTACCAGTAAGGTGCGCAATGAAATGATTATAGATGATGTTATAACTTGTGTTGCAAGAAAACAAACTCCTGTAATTTTAACAAGATTTAAGGAACATGCAAAATTTTTACATGATGCCTTAAAGGAAAAAGCAGATCATGTATTCCTTCTATATGGGGATAATTCGGATAAGGAAAATGCTGAAATAAGAGTAAAATTAAAGCAGATACCTGAAAATGAATCGCTTATTTTGGTGGCAACTGGTCAGAAAATAGGAGAAGGGTTTGATTTCCCAAGACTGGATGTATTAATGCTTGCAGCACCTGTATCTTTTGAAGGACGCCTGGAACAGTATGTAGGTAGATTAAACAGAGATTATGTCGGAAAAGAAGCCGTTTATGTGTATGATTATATTGATTCGCATGTGCGTTATTTTGATAAAATGTATGCAAAAAGATTGAGAACGTACAGGAAGACAGGATTTTCAATCTGGACACAAGAGTTGCAACCTAAACAAATAATAAATGCAATATTTGATTCTGTAAATTATACCGAAAAATTCGAGCAAGATATTGTAGAGTCAGAAAAAATGGTGGTAATTTCCAGTCCGGATATCAGACAGGATAAAATTGACAGATTTTTATTACTAATCAAGAAGAGACAGGAAGTAGGGGTAAAGGTCACTGTTATTACAACAGATCCGGAAGATATTACTTACGGAAAGTCAGATGTATGTTATGAATTAATCAGAGCAATGCAATTGGTAGGAATAAATGTGATAACAAGAACAGAAGTAGAAGAATGTTTTGCCGTTATTGATGATGAAATAGTATGGCATGGCGGGATGAATCTACTTGGAAAAGCTGATGTCTGGGATAACTTAATGCGTATCAGAAATTCACAAGTTGCAACGGAGTTGTTGGAAATTGCTTTGGGATATTCTGAGGAGAGGAGGAAAAGTGAATAAAAAGATAAAATGTGATACCTATACCAGAGTATCCACAACCATGCAGGTAGATGGCTACAGTCTGGATGCTCAG
>JAHZAV010000009.1 GCA_019423745.1 Lachnospiraceae bacterium | reverse complement strand
AAGTCAAATTTCAGTATGTCTCTGCCACGCTGATGAAAACATCTGGAAGTTCATCCATTCCTATGGTATATTGAACGAGGTGCTTCTGAATCGAATACAGTGAAATATGAAGCACAGAGCATTTTCTGCCCTGTGCTTCTTTTTATAAGGACCTATCGTTAAAAATGCACCACCCTTGGAGTGATTTTGCACCCCCTAGGGTAAAAATAGGAAATCTACCTTATAACGATAGAAAATACGAAAAATGCGCGGTATTCTTGCACCCCCTTGGAGACTACGATTTGACTACTATCGGCTTCCACATTTTGCTCGTTTACGCCCTTTTATGCGGTTTCTGTAAAAGAAAGCGGATGTCGAGCGAATGCAGATACTGCGCATAAAGCGCCAAAATACGTCGTTTTAAGGCATAGAAGGAGAAAAATAATGAGACATCGCATACTTTTCATCTGCCACGGCAGGTGATGTATTAAACGATGAAACTCCTTAAAAATCAAGGATTCTTTTAAAATCCTATCTGATTTTACGACACTTTTACGACAAAGAAAGCCAGGCTATGATAAATGTGTTATATTATAACAATGTGGGGGGATTATTACGAAGATTGAAGATTTAATGATAGAAATGCCAACAGAGGAAATCGATGAAAAGGATTGGAATCTTGAAGAATGGAAACAAAAGTATCCGATGGATTACTATAAAGCTTTGCGAATTTTGTCAGAAGCGAGTGACGGAGTTGTTGCTACAAAGATTTTTAAAACTATATACCAAATAACACGTTTGCATGTACCTGATGTTTTGTTCAAATATTATTCATTGTCAAATGATGAGGAGTTAAATAAGAAAAAATTTCAAACCCTAAGTGAGGGAAAACTCTTTATGTCAGAGATTAAGGATTTTAATGATCCATTTGATGGTAAAAGTTTTTTCTACAATCCAGAAAGTTTGGAAGATATCGATAGGTTACGTGTTCATAAAGGAAGATTGATAGATGATTTTACTGTGTTTATAAGGGGAACATGTTTTACAGCTAATGGCGTTCAGTCAATGCCGATGTGGGCTCATTATGCAAATAATCATAAAGGTTTTTGCGTTTCTTATGATGTAAAAGAAAATTTGGAACTCAAAAGTAATATATTCCCAATACAATATACAGAAGAAAGGCTAGACGTAACTGCATTGATGCGTAAGCATGCAGAATTAATTTCCGATAAAATTGATGAAAATGTACAACGAGGAGAAAAGATAACGCAATATGATGATTTGACAATAATTTATATGGCATTATTACTATATAATGTTAAGCATATATCGTGGAATTATGAGAATGAATTCAGATATTTTGTGCCATCAAATGCAAGTGGGATTCCATATGCTAAAGCGATTCCTAGAGGAATTTACATAGGAATGAAGTGTGAGGAAAGGCACAGAAAAGCACTAGGAGATATAGCTGAATATTGGGATATTCCTTTGTATCAAATGGGAATGGATGAATGTTCAGAAAAATATGAATTAGTTGCAACTAGAATTGCGGAGTTGACAGCATAGGGAGTAACAATAAAACATAAGAAGATTGGTAATGAATTAAAAAGATGAATAATATTTGTAACAGGATGGAAGAAATTGTATTAAAGCAAATCGTATACAGATAGAATGAGAACCGGATTTCACTTGTATGTGAAGTCCGGTTTTGTTGTATATTGTCCATATAAAACTTCCGAAATCGGCAATAATAATATATAAAAACCAATGAATGTTTGAAAGTTGTTGCCGATATGTGATATAATAACTATAAATATGATGTTTCATAATCAGAACGTGGATGAACGAGAGGTTAATATATGCTTGACAATAAATTGGGTATTACTGATTCAACAGAATTGGCAAGAACAGAAGAAAAAATCAGTAAGCAAAAAGCCATAGAAATGTTTGAAAATGGCTTTCTGGAAAAACTGGAGCCAGGAACGTACGAAAGTCTTGCGGCCATTCATAAATATTTATTTGATGAGATTTATGATTTTGCCGGTAAAATTCGCGAGGTGAATCTGTCCAAAGGGAATTTCAGGTTTGCGCCTCTGATGTATCTGGAAGCAGCATTACAAAGTATTGATAAAATGCCTCAGTCAACTTTCGATGAGATCATTGAAAAATATGTGGAAATGAATGTAGCCCATCCATTCAGGGAAGGCAATGGAAGAAGTACAAGAATCTGGCTTGATCTGATGCTGAAGAAAGAAATCGGCTATGTGGTGGATTGGAGCAAGGTGGATAAAGAGGATTATCTTCTTGCCATGGAACGGAGTCCGATTAAAGATATTGAAATTAAGTTCCTTTTAAAAAATGCGCTGACGGACGATATTCATGACCGTGAAATTTATATGAAGGGCATTGATCACAGCTATTATTATGAAGGCTATTATGTATTCAAAACAGAAGACCTGACTGAGAAGTAAGACAGCGGTACTGTCTAAATATGGTTTTGACTCAGAATATTTGACAGAAATGAATGGAGGAAATATGCGATATCTTTCAGTGAATGAAACGGCTAGGAAATGGAATATATCGGAGCGAAGTGTAAGAAATTACTGCGCCCAGGGGAGAGTAAACGGTGCGTTCCTTACCGGCAAGACATGGAACATTCCGGAGGATGCCAAAAAGCCGGAGCGTTCCAACAAGAAAAAAGAACAGCCGACTTTGCTGGATATTTTGCAGATGGAGAAAAAAAGTAAATATTCAGGCGGGATTTATCATAAAACGCAGATTGATTTGACATATAATTCGAATCATATGGAAGGTAGTCGACTGACTCACGATCAGACCAGATATATTTTTGAAACCAATACCATTGGGGTAGAAAATGAAGTACTCAATGTGGATGATGTGATTGAAACAGCAAATCATTTCCGCTGTATTGATTTGATTATTGATCATGCAAAATCTGTTTTGACTGAGAAGCTTATTAAGGAGCTTCACCAGACATTAAAAAGCGGAACCAGCGATTCCAGAAAAGATTGGTTTGCAGTGGGAGATTATAAAAAATTGCCCAATGAGGTTGGGGGTATGGAAACAGCCCTTCCGGAAGAAGTTGCCGATAAGATGAAAGCGCTGCTGAAGGAATATAACGCTAAAGAAGAGAAAACCTTTGATAATATTCTGGATTTCCATGTAAAGTTTGAAAGAATACACCCGTTTCAGGATGGAAATGGACGTGTCGGCAGATTGATCATGTTTAAGGAGTGTCTGAAATATAATATTGTTCCGTTTATTATTGAGGACAATCTGAAACTGTTTTATTACCGTGGATTGAAAGAATGGGATAACGAAAAAGGGTATCTAACAGATACCTGCCTGACAGCGCAGGATAAGTATAAGGCTTATCTGGATTATTTTTGGATTAAGTATTAAGTAAGAAGCAAGGTGTACTTATGCCAGCAGATGATTTGTTGGCTAGAATTTATACAACAACAAAGTGCAACAGAGAATAGTTCAAAGTGCAAAATTTGTCCTTTGAACTGCCTTTTGGATGAGGCAGCTATTCTTCAATTGATTATGGATAATTCTGGTATTACGCAGAAGAAAATTGCATGCAGCATAGGAAAGTCAGAGAGAACTGTCAAAAATAAGGTTGCTTTGTTAAAGGGAAAGGGATATATTCAGAGATTAAACGGCAAGAGAAATGGGAAGTGCTGGTTTAGGTGTTGAGTATCCGTTGCAGAGAATCTAAGATATGAGATACTTTGTTATACAGATTTCGCTAATAGAAATTTTTGTAGGTAGCACGAGCGATGAAAAACATTTGATGATAGAAAAAATAAAAAAATCAATCATAGATACTTGACATCACAGATTCTCATTGGTAATATAATGATAGAAAAATATAAAAATCCAATCATGTGACAGATGAGGAGGATCATTATAGATGCACTTTCAAAAAAGTGATATTGAAAAATATCTTCAGGGTGTCTGGGATGCTATTGAGGCTGGAAAGTATCAGATCTCCCCTCGCCCTAAGAACAGGGAGCTTTTAACCGATTATATAATATCTGAAAGGGAAGAATTAGATATAATCAAAGGGTTAACACCAATGGATTTTTCTAATGCTGTACCCAATGATCATAAAGGAAGAGAATATGAGACATTATATATTTTCGGGAAAAATATAAATTTGTTAGAGAGATTTGGAAATCAGGAAAGAACTGTATCACTTTATATTAAGTTCAACAAAATTTCAGACCAGTATTTATTTGTTATTTCTTTCCACGAACAAGAGCACCCATTATCATATTATTTTAAATAGATATAGGAATCTCAGGAGGAAAATAAAATGGCAGAAAGAAGGAGGGCATTTTGTATGGAGTGCAGGAAAGAAACAGTATATGCACTTCATAAAACGCCGATAACGAAAATTATTCGAGAAAAGGAGTATCATTTTTTGATTACAACTGCACATTGCAAAGAATGTGGATGTGAGGTTGGAGTAAAAGGAATTCTTGATTACAATGCCAAAGAGGTGGATGAACAATTTCGTGAAGCAGAAGGGATTATTTCATCAGAGGAAATTGAAAAGCTGGGTAAGATTTATAATTTGGGAAAGGCACCTCTGTCTATTGCACTTGGTTTTGGAGAAGTAACCATCACCCGTTATCTTGCGGGACAGATTCCATCAAAAGAATACTCAGATATTATGCGGGCAGCATTATCGGATACAGGGGTAATGAAAAGGTTATTGGAACAAAATAAAGATAAGCTTGCAGAGCCAGCTTACAAAAAAGGGATGTCTGCAATAGAGGAATTAGATGCTTTATTCAGCGTACCGTCAAAAATGCTGATGGTTATTTCTTATATTTTTGAACAATTAGGAGAAGTAACTCCGCTGGCATTACAGAAAATTTTATACTTTATTCAGGGATTGTATTATTCTAAATATGACATCCCTTTGTTTAACGATAACTGTCAGGCGTGGGTTCATGGTCCGGTATATACTGAAATATATGATATGTTTCGTTGCTTCAAATATGATCCTATTGATGATCCTAGATTCGAACTTTTGAAGGGAAAATCAAATGATCTTAATGAAAAAGAAAGAGAAGTAATCAATCTTGTAGTTAATACTTTTGGAATGTATAGTGGGAAATTTCTCGAAAGGATTACGCATAAAGAAGATCCCTGGAGGGATGCACGAGAAGGATGTCTGGAAAATGAGCCTTCTCAGGAAGAAATTTCAAAAGAGGCTATTAAAGAATATTTCGTTTCTATGAGAAAAACATATGATTTAAACACGGAAACGGGGATTACGAATTATATCAATAATATGCTTGCTGTTTCATAGGTTGTTTAGACTTTTGTCTTTACAATAGAAAAAGCCGGTTGTACCCGGCTAATCCCTTGCCAAAGATGTGCTCTTTGACCTATTAACTTCGCAAATTAATAATATCAAAGAGACGTTCCTTTGGCAAGGAGAACTTGCGAAGGGAGGTAAATATATATGGCTAAAACAGTCCATCATGGTGGTAAAGTTGGCGCAGCTGGAAAAACATTGGCTAGTAATTCTTCCAGTAAAGCAGCAAAAAGCAAAGCAGGAACAACATTAGCAAACCATAAAAATTCATGTCATAAATAATATGACAAAAGCTACTGAAGATTATCGTGTAAATGATGATATCTTTTGTGGTATTATAACGCAGAGAAGTCGGTGATTACTTGCAGGAATTGTAGTTGTAATCTCCGGCTTTATTTTTTTCTGGACAAGAAAACGTATGGTTCAACCGAAGATTCTTCATTAGAGAAAATTGATTTGAAATATGAAGTGAATTAAACAGATGCCGAGTGGGAAATGTAATCTCCCCTGATCGGCTTCTTCTTGCTCTTTATAGATAGTAAAAGTAAGTATGCATGGTAGAATAGAGAAAATATTTGAGAATAATCAAAAAGGAATACAAACAATTATAGTTGAAAACGAAATACCAGATATTGATTTTGGGGATAACAATTACGATTTAAGATCAAGAGATATTGTTGATGCAATCACTCCATATTTGCCGAATGACATACCAAGATAGTTGTAAACGGGGATTATAAAGCGATTGCATGTTTGTGTGCAGCACAGGCAGCTGCAAGACGTGCAATCGTATTTCCAATTGACTTTTTTCTTTGAAATTACATACGAACAGGCAGTTGCTTACCGTAAGATTACTGGAAATTCCGTTCGCAAAAACAGTTGGAAAGATTTGGCTGTAGAAGTTTATATTATGCTATGACAAAAGTGTCGTTGAGAAATCAGCGGCACTTTTTGTGTATCCAAAAAAGTTAGGAGGTCTGATTTGATGTTTGAAGAAAAAAGAAGATTAAAAATTGCTATTTATGTAAAGGAATTTTCTGAAAAAGACAAAAGATTGTTTCCGGATAAAGATCAGATGAAGATATGTAAAGAATTTATCCAATCACAAACAAAAGGAGTCCTTGTTAAGGAGTATTACGATAATTATACAAAAGGTGGACATCTTCCGATGTTTAATCAGATGATCGAAGATGGAAAAGAAAACAGATTTGACATGATTATTACAAATGAGGTAGAGCGGTTCGGTAAAGATGCTGTGGAAGCCTATCAAGAGTCTATGAAACTGTTGAATTATGGTATTGGAGTTAGATTTATAGAAAACGATATTTTTACCAAAGAATCTCTGGGAGTTTTGAAGTTAGAAATCATGGCTCAAATGTTAGAGAAGAAAAAGTATTTACAGTCGGAACGCGTGCGAGATGGTTTGAGGAGGAAGAAAGAAAAGGATGCGAAATGGGTTTATACAAAATAGTGTTAAATTGCAAATTAGTCAAGTAGCGGTTGTATCTCTATAATTTAGAATATACAGCCGCTTTATTTTGCGTAGGTAGATAGATGGAAAAGATAATCAAGCTACTCCGCAAAGCATTCTACTACATGAGCTAGGACATATGGTTAATTTGGTGTTGACTGGTGATGTAGGTAAACTACCGGAAGATTTTGCGGTAATTACATCATTATTAAATCTGAACTTTAATAAAAATGACCAAAATGAATTCTTTGCTCACTGTTTTGCCATGAGTTTACTAAGTGAAACTGAGCTTGTTCCTTTTGACCCGTTCCCTATGGTGCCCCAAACACATAAAATCCTATTTCGTTTCTATTTCACATATAAAATCAACAATCTTAAGTGACTTGCCAAAGAAAGCAGGTCACTTTTCTTTTGAATATGGACAGGCAAAAAAACAGAATTCCGGTACATACGACAAAAAAAGGAGGTAATTGCCTGTGATAAAAGAAGGAGAAGTTGTTCATACAGATAAATATGAGATTCCAGTATGGCGGAAGTATACCTTAAGTGTACAGGAAGCAGCCAAATATTTCCGTATTGGAGATAAAAAATTGAAAAAACTGATCGATGAAAATCCGAATGCTGAGTTCATTCTCTGGAATGGATCACGCCCTCAGATTAAGCGGAAATTATTTGAGCAGTTCATTGACGAAAAATTATCTGCCATATAAACGAAAGTAGAAGAAAGTACACGATGGATTCAGAGCCGGGTTTATGGTATGATAGATGCGTATCATAGCTTGGCTCTTTTCTATGGCAGGCAGATAGAAAGGAGAAATGGAATGTCTGAAGTAAGAAGGGACCATAAAGGCCGGAAATTACTTATGGGAGAGAGTCAGCGAAAAGACGGGAAATATGAATACAAGTATCAGGATGCGCGTGGCAAAAGAAAGACGGTGTACAGTTGGAGACTGACTCCTTCAGACCGGATGCCGGCAGGAAAACGTAATGATATTTCCTTAAGAGAAAAAGAAAAACAGATTCAGAAGGAGTTAAACAGCAATCTCACACCGGATGGCGGTGATTATACAGTCTTGGATCTTGTAGAGAAGTATATTCGGACGAAGACAGGGGTTCGCCATAATACAAAAGCAAATTATAAGTTTGTGATCAATGTGATCAAGAAAGAGGCATTTGGTCAGAAGCGTATCGATAAAGTCAAAGTATCTGATGCAAAAGAGTGGCTGATTAAAATGCAGCAGGTGGACGGGCGTGGCTACAGTTCCATACATACGATCCGAGGCGTTGTAAGACCGGCTTTTCAGATGGCGGTGGACGATGATTTACTGATAAAGAATCCTTTTGAGTTTCAGCTTAGTACGGTTGTCGTGAATGATAGTGCCACACGAAATGCCCTGACACCAAAACAGGAAAGAGACTTTTTAGAGTTTGTAAAGAATGATAAGCATTTCAGCAAATATTATGATGGAATTTATATTCTGCTAAAGACCGGGCTCCGTATCTCAGAATTTGTTGGGTTAATAAAGAAAAATCTGGATTTTGAAAACAACAGGATCATTGTGGATCATCAGCTGCAAAGGACAAGAGACATGAAGTATCTCATTGAGGATACCAAAACAGAAAGCGGTATGCGAATGGTTCCTATGACACCGGAAGTAAAAGAATGTTTTCAGAACATTCTTGCCAACAGAAAGAAACCAAGGATTGAGCCGATGGTCGATGGGTATAGCGGTTTTCTGTACCTGGACAAAAACGGGAAGCCTATGGTGGCGCTGCACTGGGAAAAGTACTTCCAGCATATTCGTGAGAAGTACAATAAAATGTACAGAGTACAGATGCCGCTTGTTACGCCACATGTCTGCAGGCATACCTTTTGCAGCAACATGGCAAAATCAGGAATGAATCCAAAGACGCTGCAGTACATTATGGGACATAGTGATATTTCTGTAACGTTGAATGTTTATACCCATGTGGGATTTGAAGATGCGGAGAAAGAAATGAGGAGATTAACAGAGACAAAGTCTGAGAAGTCCACGGCGTACCGTAAAATATCTGTGTCGTAAATCTTTTGAATTTACGACAAATTTACGACAGTTGATGGCTGAAATAAGCAGATTTATGCGAGGTTATACTGGCAAATTATGAAAATGCCTCTGCCGCAGAAATGCCGAAAAGTGGCGTAAAATCAAGGAAAATCAGCATTTTAAAGGAGTTTAAGAGATATGATAAATGTTTTGTTCGTGTGCCACGGCAACATCTGCCGATCCCCCATGGCCGAGTTTGTATTTCGTGACTTGGTGCAGAAACAGGGGCTGGGCGATTGCTTCCACATTGCTTCCGCGGCCACCAGCCGGGAAGAACTGGGAAATCCGGTCCATCGAGGCACAAGAGAAAAATTAAGACAGCATGGCATTGACACAACGGGAAAATACGCTGTGCAGATGACAAAAAAAGATTACGAAAATTATGATTATCTCATCGGCATGGATGATTGGAATATTCGCAATATGTTGCGGATCATCGGAAAAGATCCAGAGCATAAGGTATACAAACTTCTGGAATTTGCCGAAAGCTCTGCAGATATTGCAGATCCATGGTATACCGGAAATTTTGACCGGACATACGATGATATCTTGAAAGGATGCCAGGGGCTGCTGAAAAAACTTGTGGAAGAGAAGCTGTAACCTGTGGTATAATAAGTCAGCTGAATCATAGTGACAGAACTATTTTTGTGAAGGAAAAGACGCATGCCGCGGATCAAACAAGAAAAAAGATCTTTGGGGTGTGTTTTTCTGTTGCAAAGAAAGTAAATAGAAAGAGTAAAGGAGAAAAAGTGTGTTAACGATCAAGCAGTATGTAAAAGCATCCAGCCTGGAGGAGGCATACGAACTGAATCAGAAGAAAAGTAATGTGATTCTTGGCGGCATGCTGTGGCTGAAGATGCAGAGGAGAAATGTAGGAACCGCCATTGATCTGTCTGGTCTGGGATTGGATAGGATAGAAGAAGATGAGAAGGAATATCGTATTGGGGCTATGGTGACTCTCCGTCAGCTGGAACAGCATGAAGGATTGAATGCCTGGACAGGCAATGCGCTGCGGGAGAGTGTGAGACATATTGTGGGTGTGCAGTTCAGGAATATGGCTACCGTTGGAGGCAGTGTTTTCGGACGATATGGATTTTCTGATGTATTGACTGTAATGATGGCACTGGATGCACAGGTAGAGCTTTATAAGCGGGGACGTGTTTCTGTGGAAGAATTTGCTGCCCTACCATACGACAGGGATATTCTGACAGGTATTGTAATTCCCAAAAGACCGGTCAAAGTAGTTTATCTTTCCCAGAGAAATACAAAGACTGACTTTCCGGTTTTGACTTGTTGTGTTTCTCAGATAGAAGGAGAAATTCGATGTGTGATTGGCGCACGGCCGATGAAGGCAGTCTGTCTAAGAGATGAAAGAAATTTACTTTCCCAGGGAATAAATAAAGAGTCTGCCAAAAAGTTTGGAGCTTACATTTCGGAGACCGTAGAGACAGGAACAAACCTTAGGGGAAGCGCACAGTACAGAAAACTGATTGCCGGCGTGCTTGCAAAACGTGCTCTTCTTGCTCTTGACGGAGCAGATGATGAAAATGCAAACCAGTAATTTGATGTGAGGATGAAAAAATGCAGATTCAATTGTGGATAAATGAAAAAAAAGTCAATGCAGAAATTTCAGCGGATATGTTGTTGATTGACTTTCTAAGAGAGCAGGGATGCTATAGTGTAAAACGTGGCTGTGAGACATCCAACTGTGGATTATGTACAGTATTCCTGGATGAAAAGCCGGTTTTGTCATGCAGCCTTCTGGCTGCCAGAGCAGATGGACATAAAGTGACAACTCTGGAAGGACTTCAGGAGGAGGCAAAGGGATTTGGTGCTTATATAGCAGATCAGGGAGCGGAGCAGTGCGGATTCTGCAATCCTGGATTTATGATGAATGGAATTGCCATGTTCCGGGAGAATCCAGACCCTACAGATGATGAGATCAAAGAATATCTGGCTGGTAATCTTTGCAGGTGTTCCGGATATGAGGGACAGCTGAGAGGAATCCGTGCTTACATTGAATATAAGAAGAAAACGGAAAGTCAGGAGAAGGGAGGGGAAGCATAATGCCGGATAAAGTGCCAGGAATGAATTGCCGTTATGTAAATAAGCCGGTCAGGAAAAAAGATGCCATGTCGCTTGTGACAGGTCAGCCTGTTTATACCGACGATATTACTCCCAGTGACTGTCTTGTAGTTAAGATACTTCACAGCCCCCATGCCCATGCGCTGATTGAGGAGATTCATACAGATATTGCTATGAAAGTTCCGGGAATTGAGGCAATCTATACTTATAAAGATGTACCTGACAAACGTTTTACTATGGCAGGACAGACCTATCCGGAGCCCAGTCCTTATGACAGATTGATCTTAGATCAAAGAATGCGTTTTGTGGGAGATGCGGCAGCAATCGTTGCAGGGGAAAATGAGAAAGCAGTAGATAAGGCGTTGCGCCTGATTAAAATAAAATACAAAGTATTAGAGCCAGTGCTGGATTTCCGTACAGCAAAAGACAATAAAGTGCTTGTCCATCCGGAAGACAACTGGAAGGCTCTGTGTCCCGTAGGAGCAGATAATAAGAGGAATCTTTGTGCTTCTGCAAAAGACGGTCAGGGCGATGTAGATAAAGTAATGGAAGAGTGTGATATTGTTCTGGAGCACAAATATCACACAAAGGCAGACAGTCAGGCTATGATGGAAACATTCCGGACTTATACATGCATGGATCCATATGGACGGCTTCATGTAACCAGTTCGACACAGATTATTTTCCATGTGCGTCGGATTCTTGCAAATGCGCTTGATATTCCTAAGTCAAAAATACGTGTGTCCAAACCAAGGATCGGAGGGGGATTCGGTGCAAAACAGTCTTGTGTGACAGAAGTATTCCCAGCGTTTGTTACATGGAAGACCGGGAAAGCTGCTAAATTGATCTATACAAGGCAGGAAAGTCAGATAGCAGGTTCGCCGCGTCATGAGATGGAAGTGAATGTGCGCATTGGAGCCATGAACGATGGAACCATCCGGGCATTGGATGTCTATACACTATCCAATACCGGAGCTTATGGCGAGCATGGTCCCACAACAGTAGGGCTTAGTGGACATAAATCAATTCCTCTTTATAATAGTAATATGGAAGCTTATCGTTTCTGTTATGATGTTGTCTATACGAATGTGCAGGCAGCAGGTGCATACCGCGGTTATGGGGCTACTCAGGGAATCTTTGCAGTAGAGAGTATTGTCAATGAGCTGGCAGATAAGCTTCATATGGATCCTGTGGCTATTCGCGAGAAGAATATGGTAAGAGAAGGCCAGACAGCCATGGCATATTATAATGAAAAAATGACAGCCTGTGCACTGGACCGTTGTATGGCAAGAGCCAAAGAGATTACACACTGGGATGAGAAACCGCTTGCATGGGACGCAGGAAATGGAAAAATCCGTGCAAAGGGAGTGGCTATGTCCATGCAGGGCTCTGGAATTTCCGGGGTGGATGTAGGATCGGCTACCATTAAGTTGAATGATGAAGGATTTTATATTCTTTCCATTGGAGCAGCAGATATGGGAACAGGATGTGATACGACTCTGGCACAGGTGGCAGCGGAATGTCTGGAGTGCAGTTTGGACAATATTATTGTCTATGGAGCAGATACAGATTCCTCTCCGTATGATTCTGGGTCTTATGCTTCCAGTACGATGTATGTGACTGGAAAAGCAGTAGAGAAAGCCTGCAAGGAATTAAAAGAGAAAATCTGCCGCATTGCCGCTGACTTGATGGGGTGCAGTGCAGATCATGTAGTGTTTGAGGCAGATCATGTGCGGATGGCAGATGGATCTACGTCGGTTACTCTTGGAGAGATTGCAACAAAATCTATGTGCGGTAACAGGGAGGCTGTTCAGGTGACTGTTACACATTCTTCGCCGGTTTCTCCTCCGCCTGTTATGGTAGGAATGGCAGAACTGGAAGTGGATAAAGAGACAGGAGCAGTGGAGCTCCTTGATTATACAGCTGTTGTAGACTGTGGAACGCCTGTCAATCCAAACCTTACCCGGGTACAGACAGAAGGCGGTTTGGCACAAGGGATTGGTATGGCCCTTTATGAGGACATTACTTATAATAAAAAAGGAAAGATATTGGAAGATTCTTTCATGCAGTATAAGATTCCCAGTCGTTTGGATGTAGGGCGGCTTCATGTAGAATTTGAGAGCAGTTATGAAGAAACGGGTCCGTTCGGAGCAAAATCTATTGGTGAGGTTGTCATCAACACACCGTCTCCGGCAATTGCCCATGCAATTTTTAATGCTACTGGTGTATGGCACCGTGAGCTGCCTATCACACCGGAGAAAATCCTTATGGGAATACTGGAAAAAGAACAATAAAAAGAAAATAGCTTCAGGCGGCGAAACCTGAAGCTGTTTTCCATTTTAAAGGATTCTATTGTATGAAAAAAGGTTTTGATTCTTTTACAGCAGTTCGTGGGACCTTCCTGCTGTTAGAATTCTGCGTACCTGGGACGCTGTGAAGAATATGTGGAAAGAAAATCGTTAAAAATATATCTATCTTCTTTCTGAATGTATCTTATCACGATAGCCAAGAATAGTAAATATTAATAGGTAACAAAGATTTTACGGAAAAACCTGAAAAATTGTGAATTATATAACAAATAAAAGAAAAAGCGTTCTTCACAAGAAATGGCAAGGTTGACTTGTAGACAGACAGCAGGTAAAATAATACGGGAAACCAAGAAAAAGCGGCAATGATGCCGTAGACAATAGGAAAAGGAATAAGAAATGGGCTTAAGAAAAATAGCAGCTATCTGGGCTGCAAAAACAGCAGAAAAGATAAGTGTCCATATTTTTCACCGGCAGGGAGTTACATGGGCCGGGAAAATAGCGTTGAAAATATATCCAAAGATTTTAGCAGACCTGGCATCCCAGGTGAGGGAAGAAATTTTTGTTGTGTGTGGCACAAATGGAAAGACTACAACCAACAATATGCTTTGTGCAGCTTTGGAAGCGGAAGGGAAAAAGGTGGTTTGTAATCATACCGGATCCAATATGCTTAACGGAGTAGCGGCAGCTTTTGTATTGGCAGCAGGTTTGACGGGGCGTCTGGACGCCGACTATGCCTGTATAGAGATTGATGAAGCATCTACAAGAAGAGTATTTCCATACTTCAAACCGGATTATATGGTGTTGACCAATTTGTTCCGAGATCAGTTGGATCGATATGGTGAGATTGATATCACAATGAATCTTCTGAAAGAAGTGATGCAAAGCGCACCGAACATGAAATTGATCGTAAATGGAGACGATGCCTTGTCAGCTTTTCTTGCAATGGATGCGGGGAACGAGTATATTACTTACGGAATAAATGAAAAAGTAATAGATGACAGTGATTCCAATGAAATTCGGGAAGGTCGGTTCTGTAAGAAATGTGGGGCCCCTTTGGAGTACGAATTTTATCATTATAGTCAGCTCGGAATTTATAAATGTAGTCAGTGTGAGTTTAAGCGGCCAGAAATCAATTATGCGGCTTCCGATATAGAAATGGAAGATGCACTTTCCTTCCAGGTAGAAGGAAGACGTTTGACCGCTAATTATCGGGGATTCTACAATATATATAATATCCTTGCTGCCTATGCTGCCGGACGGACAGCGGGGCTAAAGTTTGCTCATTTTCAGTCTATGTTGGAGCATTTTAATCCGGAAAACGGCCGTATGGAACAGTTCCAGATCAAAGATACGAAAGTGATTCTTAATCTTGCTAAGAATCCGGCTGGATTTAACCAGAATATTTCAGCAGTTATGCAGGACGAATCTTTAAAAGATCTCATTATTGTTATCAATGATAATGCCCAGGATGGAATTGATGTATCCTGGCTGTGGGATGTGGACTTTGATCGGTTTAAAAAGACAGAAGTAGGTTCCATTACGGTAAGTGGTATCCGTTGCCAGGATATGCGACTTCGATTAAAATATGTAGATATTCCGTCTATGTTGGAAGAAGACGTAGAAAAGGCTATTTTAGAGCGGGTAAAAAATGGATGTGGGAATCTTTATGTATTGGTAAACTACACGGCACTTTTCAGTACAAGAAATGTGCTTAAGAAACTGGAGGGACAGAAGTAATGGAAGGAAACGAACAGAGGAAAATTACCATTGGGCATTTGTATCCGGATCTTCTGAACCTCTATGGGGACAGAGGAAATATTGCATGTCTGATGCAAAGATGTAAATGGCGTGGAATTGAAGCAGAGACGATAGAATTTGAGTTAAATGATGAGATTGATTTTACAAAGCTGGATATCGTACTGTTGGGAGGTGGCTCTGACAGAGAGCAGAGAATCGTATGCCAGAAACTGAAGTCGATCCAAAAAGATTTTAAAGACTATGTTGAGAGTGATGGCGTGGTTATTGCTGTATGTGGAGGTTATCAGCTTCTTGGGAAATATTACCGCACAGAGGAGGGTATAATTGAAGGCCTTGATCTGGTAGACTTATATACAGAACAGGAAGAGGGCAGACTGATTGATAATATTGTACTGAAAAGTGATCTTTTTGATCTGCCTGTCGTGGGATTTGAAAACCATGGGGGAAGAACATATATTAATGGAAACAAGCCCTTTGGAAAAGTCCTGTATGGTTCTGGAAATGATGGAAAAAGTGGTTATGAAGGCGTTGTATACAAAAATGTGATCGGCACATATCTCCATGGGCCTCTGCTTCCCAAAAACCCGCAGGTAAGCGATTATCTGATTGCACGGGCTTTGGAACGCAAGTATGGTGACGGCAGTTTGATTCCGCTGGATGACAGCCAGGAAATTTCAGCTAACAGATATATTTATGAAAGATTTGTAAAGAAAACAGATTCCGAAAATTAATCCTGGTTCTTTTCCCAAAGTTCAAGAAGCTGTAGATATCGCAAAGCTTCTTCCTTAGAGTGAAGAGAAAGCTGTCGGTACAGTTTCATGACTTTGTCATCCAGGAGACGTTCATGCTGAGTTTGCAGTACAGAAGATGATAAAAGGGGATTATCGGTATCTTCCAGAAGATAATCCACAGTTACACCGAATATGGAAGCCATGTCTGCCAGCTTTTCGTGAGAAGGCTGGCGGTTTTTGGTTTCGTATCCTGTGATCGTGGTGCGGGCGAGGTTCATGCGTGATGCCAGTTCTTTCTGAGTCATGTGATGTTCGGCGCGTAGTGTTTTTAGTCTGGTTGCAAATGACATACCGTATCCTCCTTTGTATTATTCCCATATTTTACCAGTTTCAATTTTCGAGTTGGCAAAAGGTGTCGATATTCAACAAAATGTTGCGGAAATGACGCGGTGAAACGGGAAAAGCAGCAGATAGAAATGGTAAAAGGATATCCCGTTGACAGGGGAAACAAAACAAAATATAATTTTAAGAAAGAGATTTCACTGAAAAATGAAATCTGGAAGGACTGAGGAAAGATGTTAATAGCAAATAATAATGAAGCAGAAAGAAGCAGACTATGGAGAATTGTAATTACAGCCAGTTCTATTGTAATTATTTTGATTGCAATTTTTTTCCTTGTTCGGATGTTCGCTTCCAACCCATTGGAAGGCACCTGGATCAGTGAGGACAGCGATCTGACTCTTGAGATAAAAGGCAAGGACTCAGTAAAAGTTAATATTCCTGAAGTTGGAGAGGCCACGAATGTGCAGGTAATGCTTGGATGTTCCATTGACAAAGATGAAAAGACCATTGCGCTTAGAGCGGATGCAGCTGAACTTGCCCGTGCAGCGGAACAGTCAGGTGGGACATATACGGAGGAAAATCTTGAGAATGTTTTAACAAATCTGACGACTACCTTTTCTTATAGTGTGGAAAAGCAGCAGCTTACACTTACAGAGAGGGAATACGGAGAGCAGATGATATTTGATAAACAGTAGCGTCAGCGCATATGGACGTAGTGGAAAGCCCTTTATGCTCATACCGGAAAATAGGATTGCCGGAGGGCAGAAGGGCTTTTCGTAGCATCAGCGCAGAAAGGAGAGGTTATGACAAGGAAGGAGACAAAACAGATCAGGATCGGTGATGTTTGGATTGGAGGCGGAAACAAGATTGCAATCCAGTCTATGACAAATACAAAAACGGAGGACGCTGAAAGTACGGTAGAACAGATACATCGTCTGGAAAGAGCTGGATGTGAGATTATCCGATGTGCAGTCCCTACGATGGAAGCAGCTAAGGCATTGGGAGAGATTAAAAAACAGATACACATTCCCCTGGTTGCAGATATTCATTTTGACTATCGCCTGGCAATTGCCGCCATTGAAAATGGAGCAGATAAGATTCGGATTAATCCGGGAAATATTGGATCAAAGGACCGGGTACAAGCCGTCATTGATAAGGCAAAAGAATTTCGGATTCCCATTCGAGTGGGAGTAAACAGCGGATCTTTGGAAAAACCTCTTCTGGAGAAATACGGAGGGGTAACGGCAGAGGGTATTGTAGAGAGCGCTATGGATAAGGTACATATGATCGAAGAAATGGGCTATGATAATTTAGTAGTCAGTATCAAATCTTCGGATGTGCTGATGTGTGTAAAAGCTCATGAAGAAATTGCCAAAGTATGTCCTTATCCGCTTCATGTAGGTATTACGGAATCCGGAACTTTGCTCTCCGGAAATATTAAATCCGCAGTAGGGCTTGGTATTATTTTGAATCAGGGAATCGGTGATACAATCCGGGTATCCCTCACAGGAGATCCGGTGGAAGAAATTAAAAGTGCAAAACTGATTCTTCGTACCCTTGGTCTTAGAAAGGGAGGAATAGAGGTGGTATCCTGTCCTACCTGCGGCAGGACGAAAATTGACCTGATCGGTCTGGCCAATCAGGTAGAAAATATGGTTGCAGATATTCCTTTGGATATTAAAGTCGCTGTTATGGGCTGTGTGGTTAACGGACCTGGTGAGGCCAGAGAGGCTGATATCGGTATTGCAGGCGGAATTGGAGAAGGCCTTCTTATTAAAAAAGGCGAAGTCGTGAAAAAGGTAAAAGAAGAGGAACTTTTAGAAACACTTAGATGGGAGCTTATACACTGGAATGACTAAAACATTTTTTGAAGTATTTCCTACTTTAAAAGTGAATGAAGAGATCAGAATGATGTTTGAAGGGGTGGAGGTGACAAAAGTCGCCTCCAATTCCACGCGGGATTTTATAAGGGTTTATATTTTCAGCCATCATCTTATACAGAAAAAGCGAATTTATGAAGTGGAAACAATGATTAAAGAGCAGCTGTTTGCCCGTACGAGAATTCGAATTGAGGTACGGGAGCAGTATGAGCTGTCTGCACAGTATACGCCGGAAAATCTGATGCGGGAATATTTTGACAGTCTGCTTCTGGAAGCAGAGAAAAAAAGTGTGGTAGAAAGAAATATGCTTCAAAATTCCACGTATTCTTTTGAAAATGGAAATATTCTCTGTCTGAAAATGCAGGATACCGTTATTGCAGAGGGGAAAAAGGAGTCTGTTGTTCAGCTCCTTCAGACGGTGTTCAATGACCGTTTTCATGTGCCGGTAGAGGTGCGCGTTGTTTATGAAAAGCCTAAGGAAAGTAAGCTAAAATACAATGAGCTGAAACTCCAAAAGGAAGTAGAGGCCATTGTGGAGAAAAATCAGTTGCTGCGTAAAGAACGTCTTCTACGGCAGCAAAAGGCAGGGGAAGACAAGGAAGAAAAGAAAGAAGAAAAAGGAAATAGTCAGGAAGCAAAGGGCAAAACAAGCAAGGAAGGCCTTCGCAAAAGCGGCAGTTTCCAAAAAAATGGCGGATTTCCAAAGAGGGAGTTTTCTTCCTATCGAAAATCGGATGATCCTAATATGATTTATGGACGGGAGTTTGATGATGCAGCTATTGAGCTGGAGAATGTCGTCGGTGAAATGGGAGAAATTACCATTCGAGGAAAAGTGATCAGTTTTGATACGAGAGAAATTCGAAACGAAAAGACGATCCTCATGTATGCGATTACCGACTTTACAGATACAATCATGGTGAAAATGTTTGTGCGTAATGAACAGCTGCCGGATATGCTGGGAGAGATCAAGACAGGTGCCTTTTTGAAAATTAAAGGTGTGACCACGATTGATAAGTTTGATGGAGAGCTTACAATTGGCTCTGTAACAGGTATACGAAAGATCCCGGATTTTACCGTATCTAGAAAAGATACCGCTCCTGAGAAACGGGTGGAACTTCACTGTCATACGAAAATGAGTGATATGGACGGCGTATCTGAGGTGAAGGCTATAGTAAAACGTGCGCATGACTGGGGGCATAAAGCGATTGCCATCACAGATCATGGTGTTGTCCAGGGATTCCCGGATGCAAATCACTACATAGAAACATTGGATAAAGATGATCCCTTTAAAATTATTTACGGAGTGGAAGCTTATCTTGTAGATGACCTGACGGATGTGGCTGTTCATGAGAAAGGAGAGAGCGTTCAGGATACTTATGTAGTATTTGATATCGAAACAACAGGTTTTAGTCCTGTTACTGACAAAATAATAGAAATTGGTGCAGTAAAAGTAGAAAAGGGGAAAATTACGGATAAATTCAGTACCTTTATCAATCCAAGGGTGCCGATTCCTTTTCGCATCACTCAGCTGACCAGTATTACGGACGCTATGGTAATGGATTCTCCGGGCATTGAAGAAGCCCTGCCAGCTTTTCTTGCTTTTGTAGGGGATGCTGCTTTGGTGGCTCACAATGCTTCTTTTGATGTCAGCTTTATTGAGGAAAATTGTAAAAATCAGGGCATTCAGGCTGATTTTACTTCTGTGGATACTGTGGCAATGGCCCGGATTCTGCTTCCTACATTGGCTCGGTTTAAGCTGAATATTGTGGCAAAGGCGTTGAATATTTCCCTGGAAAATCACCACCGGGCTGTAGATGACGCGGGAGCTACAGCAGAAATATTTGTAAAGTTTGTGGAAATGCTGGAAGAAAGAGGAATACATACGCTGAAAGAGCTGAATGCATTTGGCGCCAATAATGCAGATGCAGTGCGAAAGCTTCCGTCTTATCATGCTATTATTCTTGCAAGAAATGATATTGGACGAACCAATCTCTATACCCTGATTTCCAAATCCCATTTGGATTATTTCTCACGGCATCCCCGGATTCCTAAAAGTGAATTTTCCAAATATCGGGAAGGGCTGATTTTGGGAAGTGCCTGTGAGGCAGGAGAGCTTTATCAGGCCATTCTGGATGATAAATCTGAGGAGCGGATAGCAGGTATTGTGGATTATTATGATTATCTGGAAATTCAGCCCCTGGGAAATAACGCCTTTATGATTGACAGCGACCGTATCAGCAAGGTGCAGTCAGAGGAGGATTTAAAGGAGATCAACCGACAGATTATCCGTCTTGGAGAACGATTTAATAAACCGGTAGTGGCAACTTGTGACGTGCATTTTCTGGATCCGGAAGATGAAGTTTATCGCCGGATCATTATGGCTGGAAAAGGTTTTTCAGATGCAGACAACCAGGCACCTCTTTATCTTAGAACGACAGAGGAAATGCTGGAGGAGTTCGAGTATCTGGGATCTGCCAAGGCAAGAGAGATTGTCATTGAAAATCCCAATATGATTGCTGACTGGGTGGAGAAAATATCTCCTGTCCGTCCGGATAAGTGTCCGCCGGTCATTCCAAATTCTGATCAGATGCTTCGGGATATCTGTTATAACAAGGCCCATGAAATGTATGGAGAAGATTTGCCGGAAGTGGTAACGGAACGTCTGGAGAGAGAGCTTAACTCCATTATTTCCAATGGATTTGCCGTTATGTATATTATTGCACAGAAACTGGTATGGAAGTCTGTGGAGGATGGCTATCTGGTAGGTTCCCGAGGATCGGTAGGTTCCTCCTTTGTAGCGACTATGGCAGGAATTACAGAAGTAAATCCATTGAGTCCCCATTATTATTGCAGTCATTGTCATTACAGTGATTTTGATTCCGAAGAAGTGCGGAAATATGCAGGCGGATGCGGAATGGACATGCCCGATAAAAAATGTCCGGTATGCGGGGAAATGTTGACGAAGGATGGATTTGACATTCCTTTTGAAACATTTCTTGGATTTAAAGGAAATAAGGAGCCAGATATTGACCTGAACTTTTCCGGAGACTATCAGAGTAATGCGCATAAGTATACAGAAGTTATCTTCGGAGATGGTCAGACATACAGGGCAGGAACAATCGGAACACTGGCAGATAAAACTGCTTTTGGATTTGTGAAGAACTACTTTGAAGAGAGAGGAACAAGGAAGAGGGTCTGCGAGATCGATCGTATTGTTCAAGGATGTACCGGAATCCGAAGAAGTACCGGACAGCACCCGGGAGGAATTATTGTTCTTCCGCTGGGAGAGAATATCAATTCTTTTACTCCGGTTCAGCATCCGGCTAATGATATGAATACGGACATTGTGACGACTCATTTTGATTACCATTCCATTGACCATAACCTTTTGAAACTGGATATTCTTGGACATGATGATCCTACCATGATTAAGACGCTGGAGGAATTTATCAGTTCTCCGGCAATGGAAAATGAATACAATGAGACAGATCATCGTTTTGATGCTACGAAGATTCCGCTGGATGATCAAGGGGTGATGAGCTTGTTTCAGGGAACAGAAGTTCTTGGAATCAAGCCATCCGATATTGGCGGTTGCCCGGTTGGGTGTCTTGGAATACCAGAGTTTGGTACGGATTTTGTTATTCAGATGGTGGTGGATACAAAGCCGCAGACTTTATCAGATTTGATTCGTATATCCGGTCTGTCCCATGGAACAGACGTATGGCTTAACAATGCCCAGGATTTGATTTTGAGTGGAAAGGCGACCATTTCTACAGCTATTTGTACTCGTGACGATATTATGACTTATCTGATTAACAAGGGGCTGGAAAGTGAAGAAGCCTTTACTATTATGGAGCGAGTGCGTAAAGGGGCAGTGGCAAAAGGGAAATGTAAAGAATGGCCGGATTTTAAAAAGGATATGACAGAACATGATGTGCCGGATTGGTATATTGAGTCCTGCGAAAAGATTAAGTATATGTTCCCGAAAGCCCATGCGGCAGCATATGTTATGATGGCTTATCGTATTGCCTACTGTAAGATTAATTATCCGCTGGCTTATTATGCAGCCTATTTTGGAATTCGTGCAGATGCCTTTTCCTATGAATTAATGTGTCAGGGAAAGGAACAGCTGAATTTCTATATTAATGATTATATGAGAAGAAAAGATTCCTTAAGTAAAAAGGAGCAGGATACATTGAAAGATATGCGTATTGTACAGGAAATGTATGCAAGAGGCTTTGAGTTTGTCCCTATTGATATTTACAAGGCAAAAGCCTCACGTTTCCAGATTGTGGACGGCAAACTGATGCCGCCTCTCTCCAGCATTGAAGGCATGGGAGATAAGGCGGCAGAGGCAGTAGAAGCAGCTTCAGAGCAGGGACCATATTTGAGTCGGGATGATTTCCGGCAGAGGACAAAGGTAAGTAAAACGGTGATTGATCTTATGAATGACCTTGGACTCTTTGGTGATATACCGGAGAGCAACCAGTTATCACTGTTTGATTTTTAATAGTGTCATACTTGTGCAGTCTTTAAATAATGGAATTCATTCAGTGGTATGGATATAAAAATATCGCCCTCCATGTGTTAGAGTTTGTCTGACGTTTGGGGGCGATATTTTTATGCTCTTTTTATATATGAAATAATTTTTTTAGTCCACATAAAATCATTTGGGCGTGGTCAAAGGCAAATCCATCATTTTCTATAAGCTGACAGGAAGATTCATCAAAATCCTTGGGACAATTGAGAGTAGCGGATAAAGTCCTGGAACCATGAAGAGATAACTGGTAATTCCAATTACCTAAGGAGTTGTTTTGGTCTTTGTCATCATTTGAGTCCAGCTTATGATGGGTTAGGGTGACCGAAAACCACTCTGCATTGTCAGCATCATCGCCTGCCTCTACCGGAATACGATCTGTGTTAAGAACAGCAATATGGGCACAGCTCATGACCCAGGTACGGGGATCTCTGCCAGGTTGGCTGAAAGTGTAGAGCTGAGTCAGAGGTACGTTTTCTGCCTTTGTCTCTTCCCAAAGTTCCCTTCTTGCTGCTTCCATTACCGTTTCAGATGAATTTACAAATCCGCCGGGAAGAGCATACATGCCAAGACAAGGATGACCGCCTCTTTGTATCATAAGTAATTTCAAGCTGCCATCATTTAAAAAATGTAAAGCAGGAGTCCGGGTCAGTCCCGGGGCAGCAAAGACCAGCATGTCTACAGTCATGGAAGGACGTTCGTAATCCCCCGGCTTATATGCAGATAAAAACTCTGCTTCTGTCAGTCCATTTTTATCACGTAATTCCATTTTTATTCCTCTTTTAATTTAACTGCCTGTAAGTAATCAGTTTATCCAGATTGTTAAGAAACAAAGAAGCCTGGCTGGTAATTTTCCGCTTTTCCAAAGTTGATTTACATTGTTCCAGATAGCTGTCATACATAGAATAAAGAAGCGCATAAGGAAGATCCCTGTTCTGGCTCCATTGGAATAGCAGCCAGTTCATAGCATGAGAAAACCAGTACTGCCTTGGAATTTCTCCTTGCTCCAGTATCTGTATATGTGGATAGGCTTCACCGGCAATGGCTGCCAGTCTTTCTTCGTCTGGTTCCTGTCTGCCAAAACGTCTGGGTTTTAGAAGAAGAGCACTTTCGCTTACCAGACCATTCAGCTTATTGCCAGCTTCCCAATAAGGGGCAAAATTTGGGGACAGGGGTCTGTTTCTTTCTTCTGCTTTTTCTGCAGCAGTTTCCCGTCGAATCGGATTACGGATACGGCGGTCATAAATTCGTCTGCTGTTTGGATCACTCAAAATCCGATAGGCTGTCAATACATTTTGTATATAAGAAGTCGTATCAAAGCTGCAGTTAATATTGGCGTCAGGATGCATTTTTTTCACTAAAAAATTCTTGGCGTCAGCGATTTCTTTTTCACTCGCATCCATAGGAACACCAAGAAGATCGTAATAAGTACAGTCTTTCATATACATCTCCCCTTGAAAAATCTATTTATATACTCCCACTATTATAATACGTCACGGTAGAAGGGAAATCAACTGCGGATTTTGAAAAACGCTGGTATTTCAAACTGTGTTAAGGTATTCTTATGGGAGAAAATAATAGGAAAAAGGAAGAATAATATGACGGATAACGGATGTAGAGATTTTTCTAGAATTACAGACTGGTGCCATACAATGATCCAGTCTCTTGCAAAAAAAGAAGGCAGTTATATTGATGCTACTATGGGAAATGGTAACGACACACTGTTTCTCGCCCAGCTTGCAGGAGAAGGAGGACAAGTCCTTGCTTTTGATGTTCAGCAAGGTGCTTTGGATAAAACCAAACAGCTTTTAATAGAGCATGGGATGGAAGAGAAGGCAAAACTGGTTCTGGACGGGCATGAACATATGGATCAGTATGCGCAAGAAGAAAGTGCAGATGTGATCTGCTTTAATTTTGGTTATCTTCCCGGGGGAGATCACAATATTGCCACGAAAGCGGAAACCAGTATAGAGGCTGTCGGGAAGGGGCTAAAGATCCTGAAAAGGAGAGGGGTTATGAGCCTTTGTATTTACAGTGGTGGAGATACAGGATTTGAGGAGAAAGAAACATTGCTAGGTTTTTTGAAGCAGCTTTCTCCCAGAGAATATACAGTGATTGTACAGGAATATTATAATAGAAAAAATAATCCGCCCATGCCGGTGCTGGTGTTTAAAAGATAGCTCCTTAGGAGAATAAATGAAACGATTTTCTGCCTCTTGTAACAGGTGAAGAGGGATAGTATAATGAATGGACAGATTATGTTGGAGGATAAACGTATGCAGAGAAGAAATATCGGGCTGTGTGTGGTATTTTCTATTATTACATGTGGCATTTATATGTTTTACTGGATGTATCAGATTAATGAAACAGCCAGGAGGATTAATCCACAGAGGTGGAATACAGATGGGGGAATGGTAATTCTTTTTACAATTATTACATGTGGAATTTACAGTTATTACTGGAATTACCAGATGGGAAAAGCATTTCAGATTTTTCCGGATGTGACAGATAATAGTATTTTGTATTTAATTTTAAGCATTTTGAATCTGGATATTGTAAACTATTGCTTGATTCAGAATGATATAAACCGTTATACACCGGAATAGGAGGAGAATATGAGGAGACCAAAACGTGAGATTAAGGATTTAAAGGAGATTCAGAAAGTCATATCAGAATGCAAGGTGTGCAGGATTGGTATACCAAGCCAGGGAAAAATTTATATTGTTCCAATGAATTTTGGCTGTGAATATGAGGATGATGTGCCGGCTTTTTATTTCCATAGCGCTAAGGTGGGACGTAAAATTGAAGCACTTAGGGAAGAACCAGAGATTTGTGTGGAACTGGACTGCCGTCATGGGTTGGTGGAAGCCGAAAAGCCCTGTGATCACAGTTATTATTTTGCGAGCCTGATCGGAAACGGGAAGGCCCA
Source organism: Lachnospiraceae bacterium (assembly GCA_019423745.1). Classification (GTDB taxonomy): domain Bacteria; phylum Bacillota; class Clostridia; order Lachnospirales; family Lachnospiraceae; genus Claveliimonas. The sequence goes on along the minus strand of JAHZAV010000009.1, from coordinate 61,960 downwards.
AATTTTGCAGACACCGGAAGAAAAGCTGCATGGACTTAAGGCTATTATGTATCATCAGACGGGAAAAGATTTTGATAACTTTGATGAGAAGTGGATTAATGCAGTGGAAGTTATCAAAGTTAGGCTGGATGAATATGCCTGCAAGCATCACGACGGTACAAACTGATTTAGAAGAATTTAAGTAAAGAGAGAAAGCCGTCGGCTTTCTCTTTTTGTTTTATAATAGAAAAATTTAATTTTTCGCAAATTAATGCTTTAACTCGTGAAAGTAATGTGATATAATATCCGAGTAAGCAATGAACCATACGGAAATTCAAAAATAAAAAATGCCCGTGTACAGGAAATGTTTGGTACGTATTGCTTGATATAATCAGTGCAAAAAAGGAGGAACAGTCATGATTTGGTCAAAGGAAGAGACCCTGCCAAGAAGCGAGATAGAAGCAATCCAGTTAGCAAAACTGAAGGAGACGGTTCATTATATTTATGAGAAGGTTGCTCCTTATCGTAAGAAGATGGATGAGGCAGGTGTAAAGCCGGAAGATATCCGCTCTTTGGAAGATCTGTCAAAACTGCCTTTTACATATAAATCCGATTTCAGAGATCATTATCCTATGGGGCTTTTTGCAGTAGATAAAAAAGATCTGGTACGTTTTCATGCAAGCTCCGGGACAACAGGGAAACCTACTGTGGTAGGCTATACAAGACATGATCTGGAAGTCTGGTTAAATAATGTTGCCCGTGTCGCTTGTATGGGTGGAGCTACATCAGAGGACGTGGCGCAGATTTCTTTTGGTTACGGAACATTTACCGGAGCTTTGGGACTGCATGGCGGACTGGAGAAAATAGGAGCTTCTGTCATTCCTATGTCATCAGGAAATACGAAGAAGCAGATTATGTTTATGCAGGATATGGGGGTGACGCTGCTTGTGGCAACCCCATCCTACGCGTTACATTTAGGTGAGGAAATTCGGGCAAGAGGAATAGATCCTGTCAAGGATCTCAAAATACATATTGGACTATTTGGCGGCGAGGGTATGACCGAGCCGATGAGAGATGAGATGCATAAAGTATGGGGAGACCAATTCCTTTGTACGCAAAATTACGGGATGAGTGAATTGTGTGGACCAGGTGTCGCCGGAGAATGTGAACAGCTTGCAGGAATGCATGTCAATGAGGACTGGTTTATTCCGGAAATCATTGATCCCAAGACAGGAAGGGTACTTCCGCCGGGAGAAAAAGGAGAGCTGGTTGTCACTTGTCTTGGCAAGGAGGCATTGCCGCTTGTCAGATATCGTACCGGAGATCTTACAAGATTAATGTATGAACCTTGTAAATGTGGAAGAACAACTGTGCGAATGGAAAATCTTTCCGGACGTGCGGATGATATGCTTGTAATCAGAGGAGTCAACGTATTCCCGACACAGATAGAAGAGGTACTTCTTCAGATTCCGGAGATTGGACCTCATTACGAAATCCTTGTGGAACGGAAGAATCGATTGGATGTGATGACAATTACAGTAGAGCTTGTAGACGACAGACTTCTTGACAGTTACGCTATGTTAAGTGAACTGGAAGCAAGGATAAAGAAGGGGCTGAAGGCTCAGCTGGGACTTGCCACGCAGATCAAATTGGTAGCGCCTTATTCGCTTCAGAGATTTGAAGGTAAAGCAAGGAGAGTAACAGATTTGAGAAAGGATGGACTATAAAATGTCAGAGTCAAAGAAAGTAATTATGCTTGGTAATGAGGCAATTGCCAGGGGAGCATATGAGGCAGGAGTAAAAGTATCTGCAGCGTATCCCGGAACACCGAGCACAGAGATTAGTGAGTATCTGGTACAGTATAAAGACGATCTGTACTGTGAGTGGTCACCGAATGAGAAGGTGGCTACAGAAGTGGCAATTGGAGCTTCTGTTTCCGGGGCAAGAGCCATGTCCTGTATGAAACATGTAGGATTTAATGTGGCAGCGGATCCAGCTTATACCGTTTCTTATATGGGAGTTAACGGCGGCCTTGTTATTGTTGTCGCAGATGATCCGGGACTTTACAGTTCTCAGAATGAACAGGATACTCGTATGGTGGCAAGAGCAGCACAGCTTCCGGTTCTGGAACCATCAGACAGTGCAGAAGCAAAAGAATTTATGAAAATGGCTTTTGAATTAAGTGAGAAATTTGACCGTCCTTTTGTTTTCCGTACAACAACAAGACTGGCTCATTCACAGGGACTTGTAGAATTATGCGAACGGGAAGAAATTCAAGATAAACCGTATGAGCGCAATATTGCGAAAAATGTTATGATGCCGGGTAATGCAAAGGGGCGTCATGTAGAAATTGAGAAAAGGAATAAAGAACTTGCAGAGGCTGCCAATACACTGCCTGTCAATCGTGTGGAGATGGGAGATACAAAAATCGGTGTGATTACCAGTGGGATTCCTTATCAATATGTAAAAGAAGCTATGCCGGAAGCTTCTGTTCTTAAACTGGGTATGGTAAATCCACTTCCAAGAAAGATGATTGAAGATTTCGCGGCCAGAGTTGATAAGCTTTATATTGTGGAAGAGCTGGATCCGGTTATTGAGGAACAGGTGAAATCCTGGGGGATTAAGGCAGTAGGAAAAGAGATTTTTACCGTTCAGGGCGAATACAGCGCTAATATGATTCGGGAAGCAATTCTCCATGAAAAGCTGGATCTTGCAGCTCCGGCAGCAGTTCCGGGACGTCCTCCGATTCTGTGTCCGGGATGCCCCCATCGCAGTGTATATTATGTGCTGAATAAGCTGAAAATTCATGCGGCAGGCGACATCGGATGCTATACTTTAGGAGCAGTTGCGCCGCTTAGCGTTGTAGATACTACAGTCTGTATGGGCGCAAGTATTTCCACTCTTCACGGAATGGAGAAAGCGAAAGGCAAGGAATATATTAAGAATTGGGTAGCTGTAATTGGCGATTCTACATTTTTACATACGGGAGTCAATTCTCTTATGAATATGATGTATAACAAGGCCACGGGAACTGTTATTATTCTGGATAATTCAACAACAGGAATGACAGGACACCAGGATCATGCGGCAACAGGTAAGACTCTTCAGGGAGATCCTACTTGGGCAATTGATATTCCGGGACTTTGTCGTGCTCTTGGTGTGAAACATGTTCAGGAGATTAATGCGTTTGATATTGTAACTTTGGAAAAAGCAATTAAGGAAGAAGTAGCAAGGGATGAAGTTTCTGTCATTATTACAAAGACACCATGTGTACTCCTTTCGAAAGCAAAGAAACCACTGTATGTTGCACATCCAGATAAATGTAAGAAGTGCGGCATGTGTATGAAACCAGGATGTCCGGCTATGACTAAAAATGAAGATGGAACCATCCATATTGATGATACGATGTGTACCGGATGCGGTTTGTGCGATTCTTTGTGCAAATTCGGTGCAATTGAATTAGTAAAGGAAGGTGACAGATAATGGCAGTAAAAAATATTATGATCGTAGGTGTCGGCGGACAGGGAACGCTTCTGACAAGCAGAGTGTTGGGAGGCCTTGCCATTGCGGGAGGATATGACGTAAAGCTGTCAGAAGTACATGGAATGGCTCAGAGGGGCGGAAGCGTTGTCACCTTTGTGCGCTATGGCGAAAAAGTAGCAGAGCCTATTGTAGAAGAAGGCCAGGCAGATGTAATTATTGCTTTTGAAAGACTGGAAGCCATGAGATATGCACATTTCCTGAAAAAAGACGGAGCACTTGTTATAAATGATTGGCGTATTGATCCTATGCCGGTAGTGATTGGAGCGGCAAACTATCCGGAAGGTATTTTGGAAGATTTGAAAAAAGATTATAAGGTTTATGCAGTCAATGCGACCGAGGAATCAAAAAAACTTGGAAATCCCAAAGTATTTAATATGATTGTTTTGGGAGTTGCGGCGCAGCATATGGATTTTTCAAAGGAGGACTGGTATCAGGTAATTGAAAATACTGTACCTCCAAAGACAATTGAAATTAATAAAGCCGCATTTGATGTTGGGTATCACCTTATTTCAAGATGATATAGAAGAAAGAAACCAAGAAGGAGGTGTCACATGCTAAAACAATTATCAGTATTCGTGGAGAATAAGCCGGGCAGCCTGATGGAAGTTACATCCAAGCTTACAGAAGCGCATGTAAATATCCGGGCGGTCGCGTCTTTGGATACTCCGGAGTTTGGTATCCTTCGTCTCGTAGTCGATAAGCCAGCAGAGGCGAAGGGTTATCTTACTGAACGGGGATTTGTCGTAAAAATCAGCGACGTGATCGGCGTAGAGCTGGAAGATAAAAAAGGCAATCTCAATCAGATGTTGGCAATACTTGCAGAAAATCACATCAATGTAAGTTACATCTACTCATTTGTAATCCGCGAAGGACGCGCTCCGGTTCTGGTATTTAATACAGACGATTATGAAAAGGCAGCTTCCATTCTTAAGAGTGCAGATGTGAAGATAGTAGATGAATCAGATCTTTAAGACGGATTGCATTGATGCACAAGGAAAAATACGGTTGAGATAGGGGTGTTTCATGCCCTTGTACCGGAAGAAATTAAGAATAGGAGTAAAATAAAATGGCAGGAGTATCATTAGAAAATTGGCAGGAAAGGATCAGAGATCCGAAAATTGAGTGTATGAGCAGGGACGAGATGTCGGCCCTGCAGAGCAAAAAGCTGGTAGATTTGGTGCACAGAGTGTACAATAATGTAGAGTTTTACCGGAAGAAAATGCAGGATCTTGGCGTAGAACCAGGAGATATTAAAGGAATTGAGGATATTGGAAAGCTTCCTTTCACAACGAAAGAAGATTTGAGAGATAATTATCCGTTTGGACTTCTCGCAGTTCCGCAAAAACAGATTGCCCGTGTACAGGGGACTTCCGGAACAACAGGAAAACTGACTCTGGCTTCCTATACGAAGAAAGATGTAGAGGTGTGGGGAGAATGTGTGGCAAGAGCGTTGACTATGGCAGGTCTTACCGCAGAGGATCGTATTCATGTATGTTATGGATATGGGCTTTTCACAGGAGGAATGGGTCTGGATCTGGGAGCACAGGCACTTGGAGCAATGGCAATTCCTATGTCTGCAGGAAATACACAGCGCCAGATGATGTGTATGGAGGACTTCGGTGCTACCGCATTTGCATGTACACCATCCTATGCAGTTTATCTTGCTGAGTCTATCCAGGAGGCAGGGCTGGTAGACCGTATGCAGCTGAAGGCAGGAATTCATGGAGCAGAGCCGTGGACAGAAGAGATGCGTAAAAAAATTGAAAGCATTCTTCATATCAATTGTTTCGATATTTATGGTCTGTGCGAGATTACAGGTCCGGGTGTTGCTCTGGATTGTATTCACCATGAAGGCCTCCATGTATATGAGGATCATTTCTATCCTGAAATTCTGAATCCGGCCACCCAGGAGCCATGTGCTGACGGGGAGACAGGAGAGCTTGTATTTACGACTCTTTCTAAAGAGGGAATGCCTCTGCTTAGATACCGAACCAAAGATTTAACAAGTATTAACCACAGTACTTGTAAATGTGGCAGAACATTGCCAAGAATCAGCAAGTTTACAGGACGTACAGATGATATGAAGGTAATCCGTGGTGTCAATGTATTCCCGACACAGGTTGAAACTGCACTTTTGTCTATGGGAGGCGGAGTTGCACCTCATTATCTGATGATCGTTGACCGGGAAAACAATATGGATGTTTTAACTGTTATGGTGGAAGTAGATGAACAGTACTTCTCTGACGAGATCAGAAAGCTGGATGAGCTGAAAAATAAGGTCGGAGCCGTTTTGAAACAGGCGCTGGGTGTATCCGTACGAGTGAAACTGGTTGAACCAAAGACGATCCAGAGAAGCGAAGGCAAAGCAAAACGTGTGATCGATAATAGGCAGATGTAAGAAGGAGGGGAATATCATGGGTATTAGCAATACAGTACAACAGTTATCAGTATTTCTGGAAAATAGAGAAGGCCGTCTGGATGAAGTGCTTGCAACGCTGGCAGAAGGCGGAGTAAATATTGTAGCTTTAAGTCTGGCAGATACTTCAGAGTATGGTATGCTCCGAATGATTGTATCAGAGCCTCATAAAGGAAGAGCAGTGTTAAAGGAGGCCGGAATCACAGCCATGCTCACAGATGTCGTGGCGCTTCGAGTGCCGCATGCAACCGGATCTTTGAGTAAGGCGATGCACCAGCTTGTTGATGGTGAAGTCAATATCGAATATATGTATGCATTTGCAAACGGAAGTGATGCGGCCGCTGTTTTGAAAAGCGATGATCCTGGAAGGGTGATTGATATCTTGAAGGGAAGCGGATTTGATGTATATACTGCCGACGAGGCATATAGAGCAAATGTATAAAAAGAATGCCGGGGCATATGCTGTCCCGGCATTCTTTTTTAATCGCATTCGCATGTATGGCTTTTAAATATCTAAATCGAAACTGCTATTTATATAAATAAAAGGTACATCTTACTCTCGATTAATTTTTAACCACTAAAGTTTTACTACGTTGACTGCCTGTGGTCCTTTTGCGCCTTCGGTTACTTCGAATTCTACCGCCTGGCCTTCTTCCAATGATTTAAAACCATCCATAACAAGTCCGGAATAATGAACGAATACGTCATTTCCGGATTCATCGGAAATAAATCCGTAACCTTTCTGGTTATTAAACCATTTCACAGTACCTTTGTTCATTGTACTACCTCCATAAATAATAAAAAAATAAGTTGAAATCTGTGCAATGTCCAGAATTGTCTGGAAATTGTACTCTCTAACACTACCACATATCAGAGCAAAAGTCAATGCAGTTAAACCAGAGTTTATAAGATTTTACCTTGTGTCTGATAAAATTATCCTTTATAATAAACACGTATTTACAGGAGATTTAATTTTTATAATTAAGGAGGCAAAAAAGTACATGGGTGGTTTTTTCGGCGTTGCATCAAAGAAAGATTGTATATGGGAATTGTTTTACGGAGTAGACTATCATTCACACCTTGGTACAAGGCGAGGAGGAATGGCTACTTATGGTGAAAATGGATTTAACAGAGCAATACACAACATTGAAAACTCACCATTTCGTACAAAATTTGAACGAGATGTGGAAGAAATGGAAGGAAATTTGGGAATTGGCTGTATTTCAGACTATGAACCCCAGCCGCTTCTGATTCAGTCTCACTTGGGGAGCTTTGCTATAACTACAGTAGGAAAGATCAATAATCTGGATGAGCTTCTGAAAAAAGCATATGAAGACGGCCATTCTCATTTTCAGGAAATGAGCGGCGGACAGATTAATGCTACAGAGCTGGTCGCTTCTTTGATTTGCAGGAAATCTTCGTTTGTGGAGGGAATCCGATATGCACAAGGGATGATAGATGGTTCGCTCACACTTATGTTGATGACAAAAGATGGTTTATATGCTGCCAGAGATAAATATGGAAGAACCCCTGTTATGGTTGGAAAACGGGAAGATGGTTTTTGTGTCTCCTTTGAAAGTTTTGCTTATATCAACTTAGGGTATACAGATTACAAAGAGCTGGGACCTGCGGAAATTGTTTACATTACACCGGAACATGTAGAAACGGTGGCCGAACCCGGTGAAGAAATGAGGATCTGTTCCTTTTTATGGGTATATTATGGTTATCCTACATCTGCCTATGAGGGAGTCAATGTAGAAGCAATGCGTTATAAGTGCGGAAGTATGCTTGCAAAACGAGATGGAGACAGCGTACAGCCGGATATTGTTGCAGGAGTGCCGGACTCCGGTATTGCACATGCAATCGGATATTCTAATGAATCCGGAATTCCTTATGCAAGACCGTTTATTAAATATACGCCCACATGGCCGAGATCTTTTATGCCTCAGAATCAGAGCCAGCGTAATCTGATTGCCCGCATGAAACTGATTCCGGTAAAGGAATTGATAGAGGATAAGAAGCTTCTTTTAATTGACGATTCGATTGTAAGAGGTACGCAGTTGAGAGAAACTACAGAATTTCTTTATAAGAGCGGAGCAAAAGAAGTACATGTCCGTCCGGCATGTCCGCCGCTTGTGTATGGTTGTAAATATTTGAACTTTTCCAGATCCAAATCAGATATGGATCTTATTACAAGACGAGTAATTCGTGATATAGAGGGAGAGGACTGCTCCAGTGAAGTGTTGGAAGAGTATACAAAGCCGGATAGCTGCCGTTATGCAAAAATGATTGAAGCAATTCGGAAACAGCAGAACTTTACGACACTTCGGTATCACAGACTGGACGATCTTATTGCTTCAATTGGAATTGAACCATGCAAGCTTTGTACGTACTGTTTTAACGGGAAAGAATAGATTATGAAAATATCCACAAAGGGGATTTATGCTCTGGAGATTGTAACAGATCTGGCATTGTATACCGGTGACGGAAAGCGGGAAAGTCTGGGAAATATTGCCAAGAGGAGAAATCTGTCGGAAAAATATCTGGAACGGATTGTGAAGGCACTCAAAGAAGCAGATATTGTGGAAAGTACAAGAGGGGCCTATGGAGGATATGGTCTGAAATACTCTCCAGAGAAAATCTATGTGAAAGATGTACTGAATGCTGTAGAAGGGTCATTGGCACCGGTTGAGTGCCTGACTCAAACAGCAGACTGTAAAATAGACTGTGATGTCTGTCCTACGCGGGACACATGGCAGCAAATATGGAACTGTATTCTGAGCGTAACTGAGAGTGTGCGCATTTCAGATATTGTAGATGAACTGAAAAAAGATATTGACAGACAGGTCAGGTCATAGTATAACTTAAAACATATAATTCATATCAAGATGGTAGGAATAAAGGAGCACAAGACATATGAAGGTTTCAACAAGGGGAAGATATGGACTCCGGGCCTTAGTAGATTTGGCTGTCAATACCGTTGATGCTCCTGTCCCCCTGGCGGATATCGCCGGGAGACAGAAGATTTCTCTGAATTATCTGGAACAGGTATTTGGGCAGTTGAGAAAATCTGGAATTGTTCGAAGTATAAAAGGGGCAGGCGGCGGATACCGCTTGGCAAAAAGCGCAGAACAGATTACAGTTAAAGAGATTTTGGAAGTGCTGGAAGGGCCTTTTTCTATTGTGGAGTCATCGGAGATTTCCGAAGATCCTCTGCAAAGAGCGATAAGAAATCTTGTGTGGGATGAGATTGACCGGCAGGTTAACCGTTTTTTAGAAGCCACCTCACTGTGTGATCTGGCAATGGAGTATGAGAAGTCCCGGCAGAAAGAAATCATGTATTTTATCTAACCGGTTTTTTTATTTACATATAAATCCTACCAAATCGATATGTTAAATTATATATAAACCCGAAGAAAATTTTGTATCAGACACAGACAAAAGGAGAGGACAACATGAGAAAAGACTATCGATTTGAAACATTACAGCTTCATGCAGGACAGGAACAGCCTGATCCGGCCAGTGACGCAAGAGCAGTACCTATTTATCAGACAACTTCCTATGTATTTCAGAACTGTCAGCATGCGGCGGATCGATTTGCATTGAAGGAGCCTGGCAATATTTACGGACGGCTGACGAACTCCACACAGGATGTGTTTGAACAGAGAATGGCAGCTCTGGAAGGAGGAACGGCGGCGCTGGCAACAGCTTCCGGTGCTGCAGCAATTACCTACACATTTCAGAACATTACCAGAGCAGGCGATCACATTGTAGCAAGCAAGTATATCTACGGAGGGACCTATAATCTTCTGCAGCATACACTTCCAGCGCAGGGAGTGACGGCAACTTTTGTTGATCCTGATGAAGAGGGAGCATGGGAAACAGCTATACAGGAGAATACAAAGGCACTTTTTGTGGAGACGATAGGAAATCCAAATACGAATCTGGTGGATATGGACAAGGTGGCAGAAATTGCACATCGTTATGGTATCATTCTTATAGTGGACAGTACGTTTGCCACACCGTATCTTTATCGTCCCTTTGAGCATGGAGCAGATATAGTTGTACATTCTGCAACTAAGTTTATCGGAGGTCATGGAACTGCGATTGGCGGTGTAATTATTGAAGGGGGAAACTTTGACTGGAAAGCATCTGGAAAGTATCCGTGTCTGACGCAGCCAGATCCAAGTTATCATGGAGTTGTATTTGCAGATGCTGCAGGCAAGGCAGCTTTTGTCACCAGAATTCGGGCAGTACTTTTAAGAGATACTGGAGCAACAGTCGCGCCCCTTCATGCCTTTTTATTTTTACAGGGGCTGGAAACCCTGTCACTTAGAGTAGAAAGACATGTAGAAAATACATTGAAAGTGGTAGAATATCTGAAGAATCATCCAAAGATTGAAAAGGTGAATCATCCATCCCTTTCAGAAAATCCGTATCATGAGATTTATAAAAGGGATTTTCCTAAAGGGGGTGTTTCTATTTTTACTTTTGAAGTGAAAGGAACCGAAGAGGAGACATGTCAGTTTATAGACAAGCTGCAAATTTTTTCTCTTCTTGCGAATGTGGCAGATGTAAAATCGTTGGTGATTCATCCGGCCAGTACTACTCATTCACAGATGACAGAAGAAGAGTTGAAAAATTCAGGCATAAAGAGAAATACAGTCCGTGTTTCTATTGGAACGGAACATATAGATGATATTTTGGAAGATTTGGAACAGGCATTAAGAGAATAAATGGAAAGGAGAGCGCTGTTTTTTATAGCGCAGGTGAAAATATGGGAAAAGTATATACAAGCATGGAAGAACTGATTGGAAGAACCCCTTTATTGGAGGTACAGAAGATAGAAAAAGAAGAAAATTTAAAAGCCAGAATTTTGGTAAAACTGGAATTGTTTAATCCGGCAGGAAGTATCAAAGACAGAGCAGCTCTATATATGCTTCTGGACGCAGAAAAGCGGGGACTGATAAAGCCGGGTGACACGATTATTGAGCCTACTAGTGGGAATACAGGAATTGGGCTGGCAGCAGCAGCGGCTTCCAGGGGGTATAAAGCAATATTTACTATGCCTGAGACCATGAGTATAGAAAGACGCAAACTTCTTACAGGATATGGTGCAAAGATTGTATTGACAGAAGGAGCAAAGGGAATGAAAGGAGCCATCGAAAAAGCAGATGAACTTGCCCGTACGATGGAAGGGGCTATTGTGCTGGGACAGTTTGTAAATATGGCTAATCCTAAGGCACATATGGAAACAACAGGACCGGAAATCTGGGAAGATACAGATGGAAAAGTGGACATTCTAGTGGCTGGTGTTGGGACCGGAGGTACCATTACAGGAACAGGAACTTACTTAAAGGAAAAGAATCCTGACATAAGCGTAGTAGCAATAGAGCCGGCAGATTCACCGGTACTTTCAGGCGGAGCACCAGGTCCCCATGGTCTTCAGGGAATTGGAGCTGGTTTTGTACCAGAAATATTAGATACAGAAGTCTATGATGAAGTATTGAAAGTAGAGACTGCAGATGCCTATAAGGCTTCCAGAAAACTGGCGTTTTCGCAGGGGATTTTAACGGGAATAACATCTGGAGCAGCGCTTCATGGAGCTATGGTTCTGGCAAGACGAAAAGAGAATGAAGGAAAGACTATTGTTGCAATACTTCCCGACACAGGAGAGAGATATCTGTCCACGCCTCTTTTTGAAGAAAACTTTGGGATATAAGTTCTTTTGCAAGATTTAAGACGAGCTGTTTGAGGGCTTGACTGGAAGAGCACCAGCGTGTAAAGTAAAAGTAATGTAATAAACAACTTTAGAAAAGCGGGAGAACGGAATGATTACTTTAACAGGAAAAAGAGTGTCTGAAGGAATTGTCATAGGGCGCCTTGTATTTTTTAACCGGGGGGAAAGAGAGATCCGCAAAATTTATGTGGAGGATGCGGAAAAAGAATTGGTGCGCTTTCAGAAAGCCAGAAAAAGAGCCGCATTAGAGCTTCAGGAGCTTTATGATGAATCAGCTGGTGAGTTAGGCGAAGCAAATGCCATGATTTTTGAGATGCAGCAGATGGTTTTAGAGGATGAGGAGTTTATTAATCCGGTACTGCATACCATTACGGAGCAGAAACTGAATGCAGAATATGCGGTTAAAGTTTCTATAGAAAATTTTCTTAAAGTTTTTTCTTCCAGGGCAGAGAGTTATGTTCGTGGACATGAAGCGGATATTCATGACGTTGGGGCCAGAGTATTAAGAATTTTGTCAAGAAGCCGCAAGGACAGAATGATTATGGATGAGCCGTTTATTATGGCTGCCAGGGATCTCTATCCAAGTGAAGCAGTAAGACTGGATAAATCTAAAGTGCTGGGATTTGTTACTATGTATGGGTCCATTAATTCCCATACAGCGGTACTTGCCAGAACAAAAGGGATCCCGTCTGTAATCGGAATTGGTGAAGCCCTGAAAAAAGACTACGAAGGCAAGATGGTTATTATTGACGGTTTTGACGGGAAACTGTATATTGAACCGGATCAGACAACCATGGAGAAGATGAAGGAAAAGAAAAAGCAGAATCTTCAGAAGGTGGAAACGCTGGAACGGTTAAAAGGGAAGGAAAATATTACTCAAAGCGGTCAAAAAATAGATGTATGCGCCAATATCGGAAACCGAGAAGATATAGAGAAAGTATTGAGAAACGATGCCAATGGAATTGGTCTTTTCCGAAGCGAATTTCTCTATATGGAGGCTGGAGGGCGTATGCCTACGGAGGAACAGCAGTTCCAGGCCTACAAACTGGCAGCGGAAGCTATGGGAATGAAAAAAGTAGTCATACGGACAGCGGATCTGGGAGGAGATAAACAGGCAGAAAGCCTGGATTTATCCGGAGAGGCAAATCCAATGATGGGATACAGGGGCATAAGAATTTCTCTTGATAAGGAAGAGATGTTTAAGACACAGCTGCGAGCGATTCTGCGAGCATCAGCTTTTGGAAATCTTGGTGTTATGTTTCCGATGATCACGTCTCTGGAAGAAGTAGTAGCCGCTAAGAAGGTACTTCAAAAGGTGAAAAACGAACTAAAAGAAGAGAAAATATCTTATGATGATAATATCAAAGTAGGAGTTATGATTGAAACACCGGCGGCTGTTATGATCAGTGGGGAACTTGCAAGAGAAGTAGATTTCTTTAGCATAGGTACCAATGATCTGACACAGCATACTTTGGCAATGGACCGGACAAACAGACGTTTAAGCGGTTATTATAATCCTTATCATCCGGCGCTTATTAAGATGATACGTATTGTTACAAATAATGTACATCTTGAAGGAAAGCACATCAGTATATGTGGGGATCTTGCGGCGGATACATCTATGACAGAGATGTTTATTCAGATGGGAGTGGATGAACTTTCTGTGGCGCCTGGTAAAGTGCTTCCGCTTAGAAAAAAAATCCGTGAGATACGGTAAGTAATAAATATTGATAATTATTTTTAACAGATGAGGTCGTTTACTTTGCGGCCTCTTTTTGTTACACTAAGGGGGATCTATTTCGACAGAAGGTAGTTTTACTAATGTCATAACAAAAAAGGAAAAAAGAGGAGGAAAAACATGTTAGAGAAGTTATTCAAGCTTCAGGAAAATGGAACAGATGCAAAAACAGAAATTCTTGCTGGTATCACGACTTTTATGACAATGGCATATATTCTTGCCGTAAATCCCAGCATTCTGGCAGAGACTGGAATGGATCAGGGTGCAGTGTTTACAGCTACAGCCCTGGCATCATTAATCGGAACGCTATTGATGGCATTTATTGCGAATTATCCCTTTGCGCTTGCACCAGGCATGGGGTTAAATGCTTATTTTGCTTATACAGTTGTTTTGGGAATGGGATATTCCTGGCAGCTTGCTCTGACCGCAGTTTTTGTTGAAGGAATTATTTTCATTGTACTTTCCCTGACTAATGTACGGGAAGCGATTTTTAATGCAATTCCTAAGAATTTAAAAGCAGCTGTCAGTGTAGGAATTGGTCTTTTTATTGCGTTTATCGGACTGCAAAATGCCAATATTGTAGTAGGAGGTTCTACGCTGCTGGAACTCTATTCTTTGGACGGATACAATGCGGCAAATGGTGTTGAAGCAACCTTTCATGATGTAGGAATTACAGTAATTCTTGCAATTGTAGGTATTATTATTACAGCAGTACTTGTTATTAAAAATGTAAAAGGAAATATTTTGTGGGGAATATTGATTACATGGATTCTGGGTATTATCTGCCAGATGACAGGACTATATGTGCCAAATCCAGAAGCAGGATTTTACGGACTACTTCCAGATTTCAGCAACGGACTTTCCGTACCAAGCCTGTCTCCGATTTTTGGTAAGATGGAATTTGAAGGTATTTTTTCCTTAAATTTCCTTGTTGTAATATTTGCTTTCCTGTTTGTAGATATGTTTGATACAATCGGAACTTTAATTGGTGTATCTTCCAAAGCAGATATGCTGGATGAAAATGGAAGACTGCCCCGCATTAAAGGAGCGCTTCTGGCAGATGCAGTTGCAACAACAGCAGGAGCGGTTCTTGGAACTTCAACTACTACAACATTTGTGGAAAGTGCTTCCGGTGTAACCGAAGGAGGAAGAACAGGACTTACAGCTTTTACTACCGCTGTTTTATTTGGTCTTTCCTTGCTCCTTTCTCCGATCTTTCTGGCTATCCCATCCTTTGCAACTGCTCCGGCGCTTGTAGTGGTAGGATTTTATATGCTTACAAATGTGGTTAATATTGATTTCAATGATTTGAGCGAGGCAATTCCGTGCTATATCTGTATTGGCGCAATGCCATTTTTCTACAGTATATCGGAAGGAATCTCTATGGGAGTCATTTCTTATGTGGCACTGAATATTTTTTCCGGAAAGATTAAAGAGAAGAAACTTAGTGTATTGATGTATGTTCTTGCGGTACTATTTATTTTGAAATATATTTTCCTGTAGGAGTATAGTTTTATTATGAGGTATATGAAACCATCTTACTATGACAGGTTCCGCTGTCTGGCAGATAAATGTCCTTCTTCCTGCTGTGAAGGCTGGCAGATAGCGATTGATGAAAAATCGCTTGTACAGTATTTGAATTGGGAAGGAAAGCTTAGGGGCAGACTCCTTAATTCGATTGATTGGGAGGAAGGAACTTTTCTTCAGTATGATAGGAAGTGTGCCTTTTTAAATGAGAAATCGCTGTGCGATCTCCAGGCGGAAGCTGGGGAACAGGCATTATGCCGCACATGTAGAGAGTATCCAAGACATATAGAGGAATTTGAGGGAGTAAGGGAATACTCCCTCTCTTTGTCTTGTCCGGAGGCGGCTAGAATCATGCTGACTGAAAAGGAGAAAAGTTCTTTTATTCAGTGGGAAGATTTAAAGGAAGAGGCATTTGAGGAAGAATTTGACTTTCTTCTTTATACAAGGCTGTTAGAAGCACGAGAGGTTCTTTTTTCTATTCTGGAAACACGAGAACTTCCTTTTTCTGTACGCATGGAGGAGTGTTTGTTTTTTGCTGAAAGGCTGCAAAGGCTGCTGGAGGAAGGTGATTTTGCAGCATTGGAAGAATGGACGGAAGGATTTGTATGTGACATAGGAAGAGGAAAGAATCAAGTACAGAAAGCAAAGGCCAGACGTTTTGAGAATATGCAAAAAAGCTGGAACATTTTTATCGAGTTGGAACATCTGGAAAAATCCTGGGAGGAAAGGCTGAAACATGTGAACAAAAGTCTATATCTAGCAGGCAAAGAGAATTATGATGCATGTTATGAAGAATTTTTACAGGCAAGAGAGAAAAAAGATGTCAGCAGCGTAAAATGGGACAGGATGATGGAAAAGATTGCGGTATTTTTTATTTATACCTATTTCTGTGGAGCAGTCTATGATGATGCAGTGTATTCCAAAGTCCTTCTTACTGCTTTTTCTACATCCTGGATTGAAGAGTTTATGTTGGCAGAGTACCAGGAAAAAGGTGAGGTGCCTGAAGAAGAGGATATGATTAGTATGGCCTATCGGTATGCCAGGGAAATTGAGCATTCCGATCAAAATTTAAATGCATTGGAAGATTGGTTCTGGGAAATTTCGCATCCATAGATTTTGTGGAAAAATCGCTCTCTTTTCGTTGGAATTATGATAGAATAGAGTTGTCGGAAAAACGGAAAGTAAAGGAGGTACTGGAATGGAAAATGAATATATGAAATTGCCGGTTGTACAGGAATTGGCTGAGGCGAAACAGACAGCATGGATCAATCCTAAACTGCGTCCTTTTGCGGAAGTTAAGCAGGAGATAGGGATGGCAGAAATTAAAGATGCAAAAGATAGGTTGGATAGATTTGCTCCCTTTATCAGGAAATGTTTTCCAGAGACTTCAGAAAGAGGAGGAATCATTGAATCTGCTTTAAGGCCGATTCCGGAAATGCAGGAATACTTGGAACACACATTTCATACATCCATTCCAGGAAGGCTTTTGTTAAAGCAAGATAGTCATTTGGCTATTGCTGGATCGGTAAAAGCCAGGGGAGGGATATATGAAGTTTTAAAACATACGGAAGAGCTGGCGATGCAGGCAGGAATTTTAAAACCAGGAGATGATTATGCAAAGCTGGCAGAGCCAACGGCCCGGAAATTTTTCTCCCAATATAAGATACAAGTAGGATCTACTGGAAATCTGGGCCTTAGTATTGGTATCGCCAGTGCTGCCATTGGGTATCAGGTGGTAGTTCATATGTCTGCAGATGCAAAGCAATGGAAGAAGGATATGTTAAGATCTCATGGCGTGACAGTTATGGAATATGAATCAGATTACAGCCAAGCAGTAAAAAATGGCAGGAGACAGTCTGATATGGATCCTCAGAGCTATTTTATAGATGATGAAAATTCCGTGGACCTCTTTATGGGATATGCAGTTGCGGCCGAAAGATTAAAAAGGCAGTTGGAGAAGCTGAATGTAGTGGTAGATGACCAGCATCCGCTGTTTGTTTATATACCATGCGGTGTCGGCGGTGCGCCTGGCGGTGTTTCATTTGGATTGAAGCAGTTATGGAAAGATAATGTACATTGCTTTTTTGTGGAACCTGTTCAGGCACCTTGTATGCTTCTTGGAATGGCAACAGGGCTTCATAATCAGATTAGCGTTCAGGATATCGGACTTACGGGTATGACACATGCAGATGGGCTGGCAGTAGGGCGTCCGTCCGGATTTGTAGGAAAGGTTATGGAACCGTTACTTAGTGGCGAATTTACATTGGATGATAAATGGCTGTATGAATATATGCGAGGACTTTTGAATACAGAAGGAATCTTTTTGGAACCCAGCGCATGTGCAGCGTTTGAAGGACCGATCCAATTGTTGAAATATGAAGAAACGAAAAAATATCTAAAGAAACATAATCTTGAAGACAAACTGGAAGATGCAGTACATATTGCCTGGGCCACTGGCGGGCGCCTTGTTCCAGAAGAAGAAAGGGAAGAATACAAAAATACATATTTGTAGAAGGATTTAATAGAAAGCAGAATTGTAAAAAGCACTGGTTTTATGCCAGTGCTTTTGATGATTTAACGGGAAAAAATTCTTCTTAATATGCAACTGATAATTCCCGCAATACATAGTGGAATTAATGTGGCAGACAAACTTCCGAAAATCTCTACGGCTCCCTTAAGGCCTGTAAGCGGTAAAGGAGAAGTCGGAATGAGACCGCCAGCTATGTGTGCAAGACAAGATCCGGCTCCAGTAAGAATAAAGACGGACATCCCTCTTCCCGTATCTGCCTGATAACTCCTTCCATTTTTTGAAGAAACTCGAGGGCCGCTTAAAGCCCATAAGAATGAGAGAATTTCAAAAAGCAATATGAATACGGCGAAGCCGGCGTAGGCTGCCATAACATAATTTTTCTCGGAAATTGCGGTGGTGGGATCTCCATAGTTCATAAGGCCTTCAAAAAAGTGAGTAGCCAGTATATAGATGATCAGTGCCAGTATGAGCATGGAAGCAATTTTGCAGATCAGTCGAATGATATTGGATACAGCTTTTGCCCCTGTCTGAACAGTTTTTTTAACCGGAGAAGCTACATTAGGACGGGGACGGCGCCGGGATTTTTGTGCTTCCCGATTTTGTTTGTTTTTGGGATTATTTTTCTTTTTAGAGCTATTTTTATTTTCCAGTTCATTGTCCCAGTCATCGTCTGATTCATCATTCCAATCATCATCATAGTTGTTATCCCAATCATCATTCAGAGATGGTGCGTCTTTTTCCGAGAAATCATCATCCGGTCTAAGCGGAGGAAAGTCCTCTTCATAGACTACTTCAAAATCATCTCCAAAAAGGTCATCATATGTTTTATGGGAAGGATTTTCAGATCTATTTTGTTTCATTGATAACACCTCCTGTGTTTTCCTTTATATTTTATCGGTTTTCTAATAGGGAATCAAGTTTCAGGAGAAAAGCTTCAGAAAGATATAAGAAAGTCTTTAAAATTCATATATATTGTCGGATGTACTTAAAAGAGGAAACTTGAGAAAATCAGACAATATAAGGAAATAGTATAAATTTTCAAAAGAAAAAGAGTGCTCCATTAATGTGGAGTACTCCCTTCCTTTTTATAAAACAGCCTTGTCCAAAACAAATGCTGTAATTTATTTATTGATTCTGGAAAATACCATGTCATATCCATCATTCCCATAATTCAATGAACGGTTTACCCTGCTGATTGTAGCAGTGGATGCACCTGTCTTTTCTGCAATTTCCAGATAAGTTTTCTGGTCTCGTAGCATTTTGGCCACTTCAAACCTTTGGGATAATGAAAGCAGTTCATTGATGGTGCAGATGTCTTCAAAAAAAGTGTAGCATTCTTCCTTATCTTTTAAACTTAATATAGCGCTAAACAGATAGTCAACAGCTTCTGTTCTAATTTTTTTATTCATACAATCTCTCCTCCGAACAAGAAATCATTACTTATACATTTTAGCACACTAAATTCATAAAGTCTATAGCTGCAGCATAATATTTCGTGGAATCTCCGAATGTGAACTTTTTTCAGGAGATTTCATGAAAAATACTATTGATTTCTTTTCAGAACTTGAAGAAGTTTTTTTAGAGAAGTGTTGGCAATAAGCTCTTCTGGGAAATTGGCCATTTCTATAATTTTGCTGGAATATTTGGTGTTTGCAATATCTATATCAATGTGAGCATCACTTCCCAGCGTAATCATAGTCCCGTACTTTTTGCAATATCTTAAAATTTCCAGGGCATTTTCCTGCGTGTTGATGCGATATCCGCCCGGGCTTAGGGAAGAGTTATTGATTTCCAGTAAAGTACCGGTTTCTTTAGCTGTTTTTGCCAGAAGATCATAATCAACAGGAAATCTGCCATCGTCCGGATGTCCAATGATATCGATATAGTCCTTTTGCATAGCGTTAACATAAGCGGCAGTATTCAATTCTTTGCCGCGATTTTCACCATAGCATGGAGGATGGATACTGGCTACTGCAATATCAAGAGATTTGATTGTGCTTATGGGAAGATCAACTCTTCCGTGTTCATCCATTATATTTAATTCCGTTCCCAATAAAAGTGGAATTCCATAGCGTTGACGGGGAATCACCCTTAGATTTTGAAAATAATAAAGACAGCAGCTTCCAGGCATCTCCGGGGCATGCTCTGTAATAGCAAGTCCCTCCAAGCCCTTTTCTAATGCTGTCTGCGCCATTTCACGTATCGTATTATAAGCATGTCCGCTGGCAAGCGTGTGGGTATGGGTATCTATTTTGATCTGCATTTTGCATCTCTCCTTGTATCAGAATAAAAATGAATTGTACTATCATATTTCTAATCTTATTATGCATGTATTTTTTTTGATATGTCAAGATGGCCAAGGTGAAAAGCGGCATTCTTCTTCAATTACATCCGGCGAGGTGTATATTTTCCGACAGTGAGGAAATGATGATAGATAATGAAAGCATTTTAATAAACAGGAGGGATGGCATATGATAGAGTATGAACAAAATAATAATGGAAAAGGAGAATTGCCAAGAAAGGAGATAAACGGGAAAAATTCAGAAAAGTTACAGCAAAAGAAAGAAGAGAGACAAAATCAACAGATTATAGATTCCTATGACTATTTAAGCAGCGCTGCATCCGCACAGGATTGTACGGGGCTGATTCCGTCAGAACCGAAAAGCGAAGCAGAAAGAGAATCTTATGAGGATCTTTATGAATATCAGTATCTGCCGCCTAAATTTCCTCCGGAAAAGAAAGTATTTTAGCGTTGCCTATAGCAGACACATTTCACCTTTTTTATGCATATAGTAAGGAAAAAAGGAATGTGATTATTATGGCACAACAGACCCTTGTCCCAGTAAGCGGGATCATTCAGAGCATAACCCCTATTTCCCAGGATTGCTGTTCCTGGAAGGTATCAATTGTGAACAACAATGGAATTACAAATTTTGTTGTAGGTCCGGTTACCTATGTAATTCAGGACGTTCAGCTCCGTCCTGGAATGCAGGTGACGGCCTTTTATGATAGCAATCTGGCAATTCCACTTATCTATCCGCCGGAATATCAGGCAGTAATTATCGGAAGAAAAAATGCAAACGAAACTATTTATGCAGGATATTTTGATGATAATTTATTAGCAGAAGATCAGTCATTGAAGCTTAATGTAGCACGAAATACAGAGATCATAACATCTAATGGACAAAGATTCACCTGTAATCTGGGCGGTCAGTTATTAATTGTTTATTATTCTATTACGACCATGAGTATTCCGCCACAGACCACACCAAGACGAATTATAGTAATGTGTTGATAGTTTGGGACGTAACACTTTTAAAAAGTGTTACGTCCCAAACTGCATTAATCCATGGGTAAAATTGTAAAAAATGGTGTGTAAAAATGCTTTTTTCTTTTATTTGTATCTATACAAACAGATGTAAAGACTCTATATTAGATATAAGGAGGAATGCTATGAAGAAAAAAGCAGGAATAATTTTGTTTTATACACTGGCTGTAATTCTTGCAGCTCAGGTTAGTATGACGGTTTTTGTTGTAGATTTCCAAATTTCAATGGGGGTTATTTTTCTTGCAGCTTTCTTTTTTCTGGTGGATGAATTTCCGCTTCTTCCAGTGACCGTTTTTTCTTCCGCCGGTGTTTTTGCAACCCGTATTATATTATATTGGCTGCAAAATGGGGATATTGCAGGGCGTATAAATGCAGTTTTTCCGGAAATTGTGTTTTATATCAGCTATGGGTTTTTGTTATATTTATATGGAAAAATTTTAAAAATTCCAATTTTAAAAAGTAATTTATATATTGTTCCTTTGATTATAATTGATTATTTGGCAAATTTTTTAGAACTTTTTGTGAGGATGGCCTGGGGAGCATTTGAAGTTGATACACAAACAGGAATTTTTGTGATCGCTTGCCTTCGTGGGATTATAATATGGGGAATTGTAACGTTGTTTCGTCAATATCATCTTGTTTTGCTTAGAAAAGATCACGAAGATCGCTATAATCGCCTTTTGCTTTTGATTTCTAAGTTAAATGAAGAAGTAATTTGGATGAAAAAAAATAGTGCGTCTATTGAAGATACAATGGCTACGGCTTATCATCTTTTTGAAAAGCTGAAGGAAAATGAGAGTAGTCAGCAGCTTGCCGAAGCAGCGTTATCTGTTGCAAAAGACGTTCATGAAATTAAAAAAGAATATTTTTTGATCATGCGGGGGTTGACGGAGGCACTTGATAAAGAAGTGAAGAATGATAAGCTTCTTTTTTCAGAGTTGTTGAAGATTTTGAAAAGTGCAGTTTTAAAAACAGCGGATGAATATAAAAAACAGATTGATTTAAACATGGACTGTCAGGCAGACTTTTATACGGATAAGCACTATTTTTTGATGTCAATTTTGGGTAATCTTTTTTTGAATGCGGTAGAGGCGGAAAAGGGAAGCCGTGTCGAAATAATATTTTCAGAGAAAAAGCAAAACGGGTTTTATATTTTTCAGATAACAGATCATGGACCAGGAATCAGCAAAGAGGATATAGAATTTGTCTTTGATGCAGGATTTTCGACAAAAATTGATTACGAAACAGGAATTGTAAATAGAGGGCTGGGACTGAATATTGTACAGAATCTTGTAGAAACTCAGTTTTCTGGTACAATTTCTGTAAGCTCTATGCCGGGAAATACAACATTTATGATATCTATTCCTTGTGGAGCAATGATAATGCAGGGCAGCAGATAACAGATAGGGGACAAAAATGGAATTTTATCTTATTGATGATGACAGAAATATATTAAATATATTAAAACGGATTATTATGGACCGTGAACTTGGGACAATATGTGGATATGCACAAAATGGCAGAGATGCAATGGAGGATTTTGAAGAAATGAATCCGGATATTGTAATTGTGGACTTGCTTATGCCAGAGATGGACGGAATTTCTCTTGTGCAAAAAGCCAAACCGATTCTTCCGAATACAGCATTTATTATGCTTTCCCAGGTATCTTCTAAAGATATGATTGCTTCTGCCTATGAGGCAGGAGCAGAGTTTTTTATACAAAAACCTGTGAATAGTGTAGAGGTGGAGAATGTGATCCGGAAGGTTCAGGATTCTTTGTGTATGCAGCGAACTATGCAGAAGGTACAACAGATTTTTATGGCGGATATGAATGTATACAAGGGAGATATACCGTCAGGAGGGGGGAGTGAGTTGAGCAGTCAGGAATCGATGGCTGCTGTTAAAAATATTCTTCAAAGACTGGGAATTATTGGAGATACCGGAAGTAAGGATATTTTAACGGTTGCGGAGTATATGCTTTCTCACCATGAACACATGGAAGAAACTACATTGAGTGAATTGTGTGGAAAATTTAGCAGTTCTCCAAAATCAATGGAACAGCGTATACGGCGGGCAGCGAATGCGGGACTTGTAAATTTAGCTCACCTTGGAGTAGAAGATTATGGAAATGATATTTTTGTTGAATATTCCAATACTTTATACAATTTTGAACAAGTACGCAGAGAGATGGATTTTATAAGAGGGAAAGGAAAAAAGCATGGAAATGTAAAAATTAAAAATTTTTTAAATGCGCTTGTTTCTTATAGCATGGAAAGATAAAAAAAATCTATAGTAATGAGATATATTAGTAAAAATATACAGTATTATCATTTGTGTTTTGTGAAAACTCACATTTTTGCAAGTGTAATACTGTTTTTTTTGTGGAAATTGTTACGGTTTGTAATTTTTTGAAACTCTACATATAAAATATATCTATCAATGAAACGTACAAATAGAAAAAAATAATAAGCAGGAGGGAGAACATATGCTTACGATTGTATCAGGAGTCGGATTACTGTTGATTACCTTGGCTGGATTTTCACTATTTAGTTTGAAAATGCCCAAAGGCCAGGCTGCAATGTCAGGAATGGCAAATGCAGCGATTGCAACTTTTCTTGTAGAAGCTATTCATAAATATATCACAGGAGATTTACTTGGTCTGGAATTTTTCCGTGAAGTAGGAGAGACAGCGGGGGGACTTGGAGGAGTTGCAGCAGGAATTATGGTTCCAATTGCTATGGGAGCTAATCCTGTACTTGCAGTTGTAACAGGAGTTGCAGTAGGAGGATATGGTATTCTGCCTGGATTTATTGCGGGATATATTGCAGGATTTCTTTCCCCGATTATTGAAAAAAAACTTCCGGAAGGTGTGAATATAATAGGAGGAGCTATTTTACTTGCACCGCTGGCACGATTTATTGCATTTGCTGCTGATCCAGTAGTAAATAGTACACTTGCACATATAGGAGAAACTATTTCCGCGGCGGCTGAACAATCACCTATCGTAATGGGATTCCTGTTGGGTGGAATTATTAAAATGATTTGTACATCACCGTTGAGCTCCATGGCTCTTACAGCTATGTTAGGGCTGAATGGACTTGCTATGGGAATTGCGTCCATAGCATGTTTTGGGGGATCATTTACCAATGGACTTATTTTTTCAAGACTGAAATTAGGAGATAGAAGTAATGTGATTGCTGTGATGATGGAGCCGCTTACCCAGGCAGATATTATTACAACTCATCCAATCCCCATATATTGTTCCAATTTCTTCGGAGGTGGTTTGGCAGGGATTTCCGCTGCAGTTTTTCACATTATTAATAATGCGCCGGGAACCGCATCTCCAATTCCAGGACTTTTGGCTCCATTTGCATTCAATTCACCGTTACAGGTAGTGTTGGCATTGTTTTTTGCTATGTTAGGAGGATGCGCTGCTGGGCTAGTGGGAAGTACAATATTTAAGAAACGAGTAAAAATAAGAGAAAATGTAGCTCCATCAAAAATGGAATTAGAATATTAATGCAAAATGGCACGTAACACTTTTTAAAAGTGTTACGTGCCATTTTGCATTAAGTGGTGGGGAAAACTGCAGAAGGTGGTGTGTAAAATTGAAGATTATAGCACCAATATTATTTGCGGCATATATTATAGTATTAGAGTCAAAAGGAGGAACTTATGAAAAAGCGTTTAATTTCTATATTTCTTTGCGTAACTATGATGATGGTAACTTTAGCGGGATGCTCGTCTGAAAAGGAAGAGGCTGTCCCAATGAGTGCAGGCAAACAATCGGAAGAGAATGCAGAACCAGTGAAAGTTGTATTGAATGAAGTTGCGCATTCTATTTTTTATGCGCCGATGTATGTGGCAATTGAAGAAGGCTACTTTGCAGAAGAGGGAATAGAATTAGATTTGGTAACAGGATTTGGTGCTGATAAAACTATGACCGCAGTGTTATCGGGTGAGGCAGATATTGGTTTCATGGGATCAGAAGCATCTATCTATACCTATAATGAAGGAGCGAATGATATTGTAGTAAATTTTGCACAGTTAACACAGCGTGCTGGGAATTTCCTTGTTGCACGTGAACCCATGGAAGATTTTTCTTGGGAGGACTTAAAAGGAAGTCTTGTTCTTGGCGGGCGTAAAGGTGGTATGCCGGAGATGGTATTTGAGTATATCCTGAAACAAAACGGCATTGACCCGCAGAAGGATCTTACGATTGATCAAAGTATTGATTTTGGTTCGACCGCGGCAGCATTTTCTGGTGGAGAGGGAGATTTTACAGTTGAATTTGAACCTGGAGCGACCAGCCTGGAAGAAGAAGGAAAAGGATATGTGGTGGCTTCTCTGGGAACAGACAGTGGTTATGTACCATATACAGCATTCTCTGCAAAAGAGAGTTATATACAAGAAAACCCGGAGGTTATTCAGGGATTTACTAATGCCATTCAAAAAGGTATGGAATATGTACAGGACCATACGCCAGAGGAGATTGCAGCTGTGATTGAGCCACAGTTTGAAGAATCAGATCCAGAAACCATTACGACAATTGTAACCAGGTACTATGAGCAGGATACCTGGGCAGAAGATTTGATATTCGCGGAGGAGAGTTTTGAGCTTCTTCAGGATATTCTAGAAGAAGCCGGTGAACTGAGCAGCCGGGCGCCATATGATAAACTTGTGAATACTGCATTTGCAGAAAAAGCTGCAGATTAGAATATAACGATAAAATAAGCAGGCAAATAAATCTGCCCGCTTATTTTATCGTTTGTTTTTGGATGAAATAAATATCGTTTCTGCCTCTTATTTTCCCTTTTTTGAAGAAGACTTATCCGGAAGCTGATCGATAAGTTTTTCCATTAACTGCTTCTTGATATAAACATCGAAGGCCAGGTTGCAAATAAAAGAAAAAAGCTGCAAAGAATCTTTGTCTTCCTCAGGAGCATCCTGAAAGGTTTCCTTTGATGAGCAGTAAAGTTTGGAGATATCTTTTGCAAGAGAGTCAATTCTGGATTTTTCCAGGCTGCATACCTCTTCGTAGATAGATGTGATGTTAAAGCTATCTTCTACACCAAAATATTTATCAGTGAGAGGTTTTAAAAGCTTTTCAATATCCTTAATAGAAAGAATATTTTTGAAATAATAGATAAAGATCATGACAAGCACATGTTCTTTAGAATATTTCTTCTTTACCGGAGGGGGAAGGAGATTATTTTTAGCGTAATTATTGATCATAGTTTTTGTGAGAATTTTGTCTTCTTTATATCGGCGTGTGGAGCTGAGCTGGCTTTCCATAAAAGTCGTTACCTGATCCATATACAAATCAATATTTGGAATTTCGTCTGGTTTTATATAATCAATTCGTGAAATACTCTGTAAAATGCTGTTCAGCATATCTTTTGTATCAATTGTCATAAAAATATCACCTCGATATCGACATTATATAGTATTTAAAACCAGATGGCAAGTGTTTCATAGTTATAAGTGAGAAAAATTATCATGCGACTAATGGGAAAAGTTATGATATAATATGTGATGGTTAATGTCCGTAAAAGCAGTAGAACAGAATAACCGGAGGAAAGAAATGGAAGACAGATTTGCACTTTTAATTGATGCAGATAATGTATCTGCAAAATATATAGAGCCTATTTTAGATGAATTATCTAAATATGGTAATGTTACATATAAAAGAATATATGGGGATTGGACAAGCACAAATAATGCGGGGTGGAAAGAGGAATTACTGAATAATTCCATTACACCTATCCAGCAGTTCAGTTATACGCATGGGAAAAATTCGACAGATTCAGCGATGATTATTGATGCCATGGACATGCTTTATACGAGTGAACTGGAAGGGTTTTGTCTTGTTTCCAGTGACAGTGATTTTACAAAGTTGGCCAGCAGACTGCGGGAAAGTGGAAAAACTGTAATTGGGATGGGAGAAAATAAAACTCCCGCTCCTTTCCGTAAAGCGTGTGATATATTTACCGTTCTGGAGCTTCTGTTAGAAGGAAGCATGAGCGAAAATGATGCAGTTGCAAGGAGTCAGATTGAGGAAGCAGTAGTAAAAATTATTACGGAAAATCAGAATGATGATAGAGTGACAGGTTTAGGAGAAGTGGGAAGCCGGCTTGTTAAATTATATCCGGATTTTGATGTAAGGCGCTATGGGTACAGCCTTTTATCCAAGTTCTTAGAGTCATTTCCGAAGCTGAAACTCATCCAGTCAGGGTCTCAGATTACAGTAACACTCTACGAAGACAGAAATAAAAAAGAGCAGCTTGAAGAATTTATTCACCGACAGATCAAAGATGCAGGAAAGCATGGGGTATCCTTAAGTGTGCTGGGAAACCGGATCCGCAATCAGTTTGGAGACTTTAAGGTCAGAGATTACGGTTTCTCACAGTTTAAGCAATATATTCAGAGTTTCAGTGGAGTGCATGTGGAAGAGGATGGAGAAAATAATCGTGCAGTCTACGAAAAAAGGAAAGATACCAAATGAAGATAGAAGGTTTATTTGATTTGCAAGTGATGATGCTTCTTTTAATGGGAATTGGCGTCATCTTAAGAAAGAAAAACATTATAACAAAAGAAGGAAAAACTGTACTTACAGATCTGGTGATCAATTTAATCCTTCCGTGCAATATTATTACAGCATTTTGCATTCCTATGGATCAGTCTGTTCTTATTGCAGAGTTAGAGATTTTTGTAATCTCTATTTTAATTCAGGTGTTCTGTACCATTATCAGTGGAATATTGTACCGAAAAGTGCCTAAGGGTAAAAGGATGGTTTTACAATATGCTACCGTGTGCTCCAATGCAGGATTTCTGGGGAATCCTGTGGCAGAAGGGCTATACGGTTCACTGGGTCTTTTGTATGCATCCGTCTATCTGATTCCACAGCGTATTGTCATGTGGTCAGCAGGGATATCTTATTTTACACAAAGTCCAAGCAGGAAAGAAGTGATAAAGAAAGTACTGACCCATCCATGTATCATAGCAGTAGAAATAGGAATTGTTCTTATGCTGACACAGTTTCAGCTGCCGGAATTTCTAAATACAGGCATTGAAGAAATCGGTGGCTGTACTACAGCTATTACAATGATTTTGATTGGAACGATCCTGATGGATACCGACATGAGACACATGGTTACCAAAATCACTGCCGCCTACTCGGCAATTCGCCTGATTTTTATACCAACGGTAGTGCTTTTTGGCTGTCTGCTTGCAGGGGTAGATCCTGTGGTGGCAGGAGTTTCGGTTACATTGGCAGCCATGCCTGCAGGAACTACGACAGCGATTCTGGCATTGAAATATCACGGGGATGAAGAATTTGCTACGCAATGTGTAGTACTTACAACGGTGCTTTCGGTAGTAGCAATTCCTGTCTGGAGCCTTATCATCCATCAAGTATTTCTTGTATAATATATTATTTCAGCAAGGTGAGAAGATCCCTGAAATGTGATATTTTCATTTGAGCTTCCGGAACATCTCCAAATCCATAAGAAGCAAAAATAAAAGGAACACCGGCTTCTTTGGATGCGCAGTAATCCCCGGCAGTGTCGCCGATGTAACAGGCGCTGCCGGCAGGCTGGCGATCCAGCAATATCCGGATGTTTTCACCTTTTGGTCTCTTTGTATTTCCATAGCATTCTATATCAGTCACATATTTCCCTAAATGATTCTTTTCAAGAAATAGTTCAATATAACCGCTTTGACAGTTGCTCACAATAAAGAGCTTATGATTGTAAGCGAGTTGCTCAAAAACGTTTTCTACATCAGGATACAGAAAATTTTCATTAGATTTTTCTAAAAATTCGTGTTCATATTGGCAACATGTAGCCAGAACAGCTTCGCCTTCTGCAACAGGAAGCTGTGGAAAAAGGTCGGATGCAATTACATCCATTGTTTTTCCAAATTCTTGTTTCATGTCAGCAGCTGTAAGAGGTCTTCTTTTAAATTTGAGTTCCTCTAAGCCACAGTTCCATGATCTTGCAACAATTTCTGTTGTATCCCACAAAGTTCCATCTACATCAAAAATAATATAATCAAAGTTCATGATTTGTATATTCCTTTCCAGAAAATGTACTTTTTTTAAGTCTAGCATAAGGAGGAAAATATAGCAATGAAATAAAAAAGTTGACAGATTTGAAATGTTATAGTACAATACCGGTCGTAACAATTTTGTAACATTTGTAATATAGAAGAAATATAATGCATATAAAAAATAATAGAAATGTAAGAATGTTACAAAATCAGGAGGTAGGAGTATATGAAATTAAAAAGAAAAGGACGGTTGAGGTTTACAGCATTTGTAATATTTTGTGCAGTAAATACAGTAGGTTTTACCAGCTTTGCCATGACTCCGGAAGGAGAAGCTTCCACAGTTTATGGAGAACCTTCGCTGGAAAAAAATTTTACAGGCAGTGTATCTTCACAGGAAGTAGCGAAAAAGGTTACAGAATCTGTACAGCAGATTGCTGTAGATAAAAAAGAGGAACGGGTACAGCAGATTCGGGCAGAAGAGGAAGCCAGAAGAAAAGCGGAGGAAGAAAGGCTGGCAGCGGAAGCAGCAAGACAGGCGAAGGAAGAAAATCAACGACTTCTGGCAGCATTAATTTTCTGTGAGGCCGGTAATCAACCTTATGAGGGGCAGGTAGCAGTAGGTGCGGTCGTTATGAACCGGGTAAATAGCGGAGTATATCCGGGAACAATTCGTGAAGTCATCTATCAGTCCGGTCAGTTTGGCCCTGCCATGACAGGGTGGTTGGATCGTGTGTTATCCAGCGGAAGCTATACAGAGAGTGCTATGCAGGCAGCAGCAGATGCGCTTGCCGGAAGTAATCCTGTCGGTGGATGTTTATCTTTTGGAAATGGAAATTACGGAATTCGTATCGGGGATCATTACTTTCATTAATTACGGATTTTATCGGTTTTGATGGCATACGAACAAAAAGCAAATGAAAGAGAATATACAGACAGTCAGCCAGAAATAGCTGGCTGTTTTTTATTGCCGGAAATATACAATAGGCTTTTGGAAATTTTAATTTTTTCAGGCAGAATGAGACACCCCTTTTCTGCCAGAATCCGTATCCTTTTCCAGTAAAACCATAAGGAAATAGAAGCAGACAAATGATAGACTGAGATCGGAAGAAAAAAGAAATATAAAAAGGGGCAGGGCCAGTCTGCCAAAGGAAGCAGGGAGTGAAGAAAAATGGGCTACAAGGTTCTGATTGTAACGACTGTCAGCGGATTTTTGTATCAGTTTGAGAAAAATGCAGTGGAATTATGGACAGAAAGAGGAGCAAAGATTCACTATGCATCAAATTTCCAGAAAAAAACTTACGAATTTGAAGAAACTTTTTTGAAAAAAAATGAAATCACATGTCATCCTCTTACAATAGAAAAATCTCCGTATCGAGTTTGGAAAAATGTACAGGCTTTGAAAAAAATAATTGAAATTATCAGAGAGGAGAACATTGATTTTGTACACTGTCACAATCCCATGGGAGGGGTATTGGGGCGACTGGCAGTCCTCCTGGCAAAAAGAAAAGTACACGTAATATATACAGCTCATGGTTTTCATTTTTATAAAGGTGCACCGTTGAAAAACTGGATACTTTATTATCCGGTGGAAAGATTCCTGGCAAGATATACAGATACTTTGATAACAATTAATCAGGAAGATAAGTTAAATGCAGAGAAATTTCACTTAAAAAAGGGAGGAAAACTTTTTGCTATACCAGGTGTAGGTGTGGATTTAGAAAAATATTGCATAAGGCAAGAACAAAGAGAAGCGGCAAGAGAGGTTCTTGAGGTGAAGAAAGGGGAGCTGTGTCTAATGACAGCAGCCCTCCTTGATAAAGATAAAAACCATAGAATCATATTAAAGCTTTTGGCTCAGTGGAAAAAAGACAAGGACTTTCCCAATATGAAATATGTAATATGTGGAGATGGGCCATACCGCACAAGACTGGAAAAGGAAGTAAAAAGAAAAGGCTTGGAGCATATGGTGTCCTTTGTTGGATTTCGGCAGGATTTGCCATTTCTGTTACAGGGAGTGGATCTTTTCCTGTTTCCGTCTAAGAGGGAAGGATTGGGAATGGCTGCCCTGGAAGCGATGGCCTGTGCTGTTCCGGTAGCAGCAGCTGAAAACCGAGGAACAAAAGAGTATATCAGGCATGGAAAAAATGGATTCCTTTGTGATGGAAGAAAGACAGAAGGATTTAAAGAAGCTATACAGAATGTATGGAAAAAAAATACAGGTGCCATGAAAAAGGAGGCGGTAAAGATGGCACGTGCATTTGGAAAAGAACAGTCAAAATCAAAAATGGAAAACATTTTTCAAAGTATAGTGAAAGGAAGCGGAGAAAATGAGTGCAAAGAAAGTCAGTGTAATTATGAGTGTATACAATCCGGAGCCGTTTTCCCATTTGGAGGCAGCAGTCAGATCCATTTTGGAGCAGACCGAAACAGACTGGGAACTTCTGATTTATAATGATGGTTCAGAAAGCAAATGGAGAAAACAGATTCAAAATCTTGTAATGTTGGATTCAAGGATCCGTTATCTGGAAGGAAAAGAGAACCGGGGAATTGCTTATGGACTAAATCAGTGTATACAGGAAGCCAGGGGGCATTATATTGCCAGAATGGACGGAGATGATATTTCTTTGCCGGATCGACTGAAAGAGCAAATCCACTTTCTGGATACACATAAACAGTATGAGTTTGTAGGGTGTAATGCCTTCCTTATTGGAGAGGAAGGGGAATGGGGAACAAGAGAAATGCCGATAATCCCAGAAAAAGAAAATTACCTTGCCTCCTCGCCTTATATTCATCCCTCCGTTATGTTTCGGAAAAGTGTATTTGAAAAACATGGATATTATCATGTGTCAGAGAACACAAAACGATGCGAGGATTATGAACTTTTTATGCGTCTGCATATTTTCGGCTGTCGTGGGTATAATCTTCAGAAGAATTTATTTTGCTATCGGGAAGACAAAAAGAGCTATAAGAAGCGTACGCTGCGGTACCGTATGGATGAGATTCGACTGCGGCGTCTTGGATTTGCAGCACTTGGACTTACCGGAGCAAAAACATGGATATACCGCTATAAGCCGCTGATTGTGTGGATGATGCCAGGTATCATATACTGGGAACTGAAACGCTGGAAGGCAAAAGGACAGGCGGTATCTCAGGAAAGGAGACAGAACGGTGAGAACTTCCTATACCCATGCCGAGATCATCAGCCGGGATTCTGAAGCCATACTGGCCCCGGCATTTGTGGAATTTGTAAAATGGGTTTTAAAATCCGCCGGAGAACATAATATCCGGCGGATTTATTTTCTGGCAAGAGATGGTTACCCTATGTATCGGGCAGCACAAATTTTATGCCAGGGACGGAAACCTGAGATTGAGTGTAGATATCTTCGGTGTTCCAGATATGCTTTTCGGATTCCGGCCTTTCATCTTATGGGAAAAGAATCTGTGGAACAGATCTGTCTGGGAGGGATTGATGTCACACTTGAAAAGGTATTAAGACGAGGAGCACTCACAGATGAAGAGATAAGGGAAATTGCCAAGCTTTTGGGAAAATATGAGGAAATGGACAGAGTTTTGTCTTATGGGGAAATACAAAAGTTGAAAAGAGAACTTCTGGATATGGACCGATTTTGGGAGTATGTAAACGTCCATGCCAGGGAGGCCTATGATGCGGCAATTGGATACCTAAAAATGGAAGGACTGATGGATGCGGTACGGTGGGCAGTGGCAGACAGCGGGTGGACAGGAAGTATGCAGATGAGTCTGCGGCTTCTTTTGGAATCTGCGGGCTATAGAGGGCGGCTGACAGGATACTATTTTGGACTTTATCATATTCCGGAAGGGGAGAAAAAGGAGAATTATCATGCATATTATTTCGAGCCTTTTGGAAAGATAAAGAGAAAGGTGAATTTTTCCAACAGTCTGTTTGAATGTATGTTCAGTGAAGCGGAGCACATGACATTAGCATATCGGAAAAATGCGTTTGGATATGAGCCAGTGAAAGAAAAAGGAGAAGTGGAAAATAGAGAGGCTTTAGAGATGATTACAGATGCCGTAGAAAAGGAAGCAAAAAAGGAGGCGGGTCAGCTCCCTATCCGTCTCCATGAGTGGCTTCTTCCCTGCCCGGATGATGTACAGCGAAATATGGCTATGTTGATGAGCAGACCAAGTCAGGAACAGGCACAGGCT
Organism: Lachnospiraceae bacterium; assembly: GCA_019423745.1. Lineage (GTDB taxonomy): Bacteria > Bacillota > Clostridia > Lachnospirales > Lachnospiraceae > Claveliimonas. The sequence goes on along the minus strand of JAHZAV010000009.1, from coordinate 28,925 downwards.
TTTGGAAATCTTTGGTTTAATGATGATGTCAGGGGCGAGAGTCGAAAAGTAGCTGCACCTCTGACAGAGGAAGAGATAAGGAATAACCAAATTATATTAAGGGGAGCAGCTATGACAGGAATACGAAAAGAACCAGTCAAAGAAAGCGCCTGGATGGAGGGAAGTATTGTACTTGGAGGAAAGCAGGTAAGGTGGCATCTGTGGCAGAATCGGATTTATAAGTACATCCTTAATATAAAGAAACAGATTATGGAGAAGCGGAAAAAATGAGAACCCAATCTTATTTTGTCATACAGGAATTGGTATCCAGGGAATTAAAAAGAAAATACAGCAGATCCAAACTGGGGATTCTTTGGAGTGTTTTAAGTCCGCTGCTTTCCATGGCGGTGCTATCCCTGGTGTTTTCTTCTATGTTTCGAAAGTCAATTGAAAATTATCCAGTCTATTATCTCACAGGGTTTATTATATGGAATTTCTTTACGACTGCAACGAATACAGCCATGACAGCTCTTGCTGATAATCAGACTTTGATCCTGCAGGTGAAATTTTCAAGAGAGGTGTTTCCTTTTTCAAGAGTATATACTGCTTTTGTCAATTTCCTTTATTCTCTTATTGCCTATGGAATCATTCTTTTCGTTTTTAAAATCCATCTGTCAGTGGCAGTATGTTTCTTTCCTGTAATTGTCTTTTTTGTCTTTCTGTTTTCCCTGGGCATGGGTTATTTATTGTCAGTACTTTATGTGTTTTTTGGGGATGTACGGCATTTGTATACGGTTTTTCTAACTCTCTGGATGTATCTTTCTGCTCTTTTTTATCCCCTGGAACTGTTGCCGGAAACTATGCAGAGGTTGATCTGGCAGAATCCCATTTATAATTTTATCGCAGCTGCCAGAGACTGTATCCTTTATGGAATATTGCCTGCCCCCATTGTTATGATAAGAATATGTGTATGGGGTCTTGCTATGTATGGGGGAGGGAAAATAATATTTCAGAAAAGCCAAAATAAAATTATACAGAAACTTTAACGGTATCTCAAAAGAATGAAAATATACTGGGGAAGGAGGAAGAAAAAATGGGAGAGCAAAGAGAATGTAAAACAGCGCATTATCCAGCAATTTCTGTCCGGGACGTCAGTATGTATTTTAAAGTACCCCAGGAAAGTGTTTCCAGCCTGAAGGAATACGCTGTGCAGCTGGTATCTGGTAAGAGACGCTTTCGAACCCTGAAAGCATTGGATCACATTAGTTTTGATGTATATGAAGGAGAAGTTATGGGGATTATTGGGACCAACGGATCAGGCAAGAGTACCCTTTTGAAGATTATTTCAGGGGCTATGATACCTACAAAAGGGAATGTGCAGGCAGATCAGGGACAGATTCAACTTCTTACACTGGGAACAGGATTTGACCGGGAATTGACAGCCAGAGAAAACGTATATCTTAATGGAGCAATCCTGGGATACAGTAAGGAGTTTATTCGGAGAAAATATAAAAAGATTGTGGAGTTTGCAGAATTAGAAGGATTTATGGAACAGAAAATTAAAAACTTTTCTTCAGGTATGATATCCCGCCTGGGATTTGCCATAGCCACAGTAAGGGAAACACCTGGGATTTTGATTTTAGATGAAGTGTTAAGTGTAGGGGATATGTTTTTTAAAGAAAAAAGCAGGAAACGAATGGAAGAGATGATACATGGCGGAGCTACCGTATTGATTGTCTCTCACTCTACAGATACTATTTTGAAAAATTGCAGCCGGGCAGTTTGGATTGAGAAGGGGGTGCAAAAAATGATGGGAGATCCCAAAGAAGTCTGCTGTGCTTACATCGAGTATGGAAAGGGGAAAAAAGTATGAAACGGACAGTAAGATTAGGGCTTTATCAGTTGTTGGTAAACAGGGTTCCCAATATTGGGGAGCAGTACCGTGAAATGAGAAAAAACTATGGTGGAAAGAAGGGACGGCTTCTGTGCTGGTGTGCCCTTCTTTTTTGGAATATACGTTATTATCTGCTGGCAGGAGAGAACGGCAGATTTTCCGGAAGAATGTATGAGAAAAAGAAACTGAAACTTCAGGAATCAGCCCATCCGGGAAGAATAGCAAAACAGGAATTGGAAAAAAAGATTGCAGCATCTGATGTGGTTTCTTTCGATGTGTTTGATACGCTTATTGTCCGGCCCTTTTCAGATCCCACAGATCTTTTTTATCTGATAGGAATGTATTTTTCCTGTCCTGATTTTCGGCTGTTTCGAATAGAAGCAGAACAAAAAGCCAGATACAAAAAGAAAAACGGCGCAGAAGTGACACTTGGGGAAATTTGGTATGAACTGGAAAATATGACGGGGATTCCGGCAAAAGAGGGGATATTAATAGAAAAGGAAGTAGAGCAGAAATATTGTTTTGCAAATCCGTATTTTGTTGGACTTCCAGAGAAAATAAAAGAAGCTGGAAAAAAGGTAATTGTTATCAGTGACATGTACTTGGATCAGAAATTTTTGCTGAATCTGCTTGTGCAGCAAGGATTTGGGATGGTAGATGTCTGTTTTGTCTCAGCAGAATATGGAGGAACGAAAGCAGATGGAACATTATATGAGATAGTGCGAAGGAAGATGGAAGAAATGGAGGATAGATCTTCTTTGCGATTCCTTCATATTGGCGATAACAGACATAGCGACATTGATATGGCAAAAAGAGCAGGATGGGATACGTTCTGGTATCCCAATGTTCAGGAACAGGGGCGTAGATACCGCCCGCGGGATATGTCTGTTATGACAGGAAGTATGTATCGTGGGTTGGTTAATATACGGCTTCATTCCGGTAATTGTACCTATTCCCCTTTCTATGAGTATGGATATATATACGGAGGGATTCTGGCTCTTGGGTACTGTCAGTTTATCCATGCTTTTGTAAAGGAAAACAAAATTGACGGAGTCTGGTTTCTGGCCCGTGATGGAGAAATCTTGAAAAAGATATATGAGCGTCTGTATCCAGATGAGAAGACTTTCTATGTCCTTTGGTCACGGGGAGCAGCTGCCAGACTTCTTAGCAGTGTATGGAAGGAGGACTTTTTTGAAAGATTTCTTTTTCAAAAAATGGGACAAGGCTATTCCATGAAGGATATTTTTAAGGGGATGGAACTGGAGCATTTGCTTTCAGAAGCATGTGAAATATTGAATTGTCGTGGGGATACAGTATTGAGTAATTCTCTTGCCGTAAAATGTAAGGAGTTTCTTTTAAATCAGTGGGAAAAGGTGGAATGTTCTTACCATGAAGAAAAGGAAGCAGCCCGTATCTATCTTACAGATCTTGCAAAGAGGCAGAAAAGGATTGTGGTGGTAGATGTTGGCTGGGCAGGAAGTGGGGCGATGGGAATATCTTATCTTTTGCAGGAAGAGTTTAGACTTCCCTGCACGGTGTATGGCCTTCTTGCTGGCACCAATACCTGTCATAACATAAGACCGGACACAGCAGAGAGTTTTTTGTTTGGAAAAATCATAGCAAGCTATGTATTTTCACAAGTGAAAAACAGAGATTTATGGAAGTTTCATGACCTTAATCAGAAACATAATCTTTATGTGGAGTTACTTTTTACTTCAGTCACACCTACACTGAAAGGATTTGGGTTAGATGAAAAGGGAACCCCATACTTTCGCTATGGCAAAAAGGAAGCACATAGGGAACAGATCCTCCGTATTCAGAAAGGGATACTGGATTTTGTGGAAGATTACAGCAAATACTTTCCTGCATTTTTAACGGGACAGACGGGAAGAATAGAAGGGAGAGACGCCTATGCGCCGCTGTTGCTTTTTTTGCAGGATAAAAAAGTCAGAAAAAGTCTGGAATGTTTGTTTGAATGGGACACGAGTGAAAATGCTTAGTGAGAGAAAAGAAAAACCGCAGGTATAAGACAATGAGGAACGGACACACTACATTTAAAGTATGGAAAATATTGACCCAGGGAATACGTTTGCTCCTGTATTTTCTGGTATCGTCAGAAGTAATGAAAGAGATCTGGAAAGAGCGATATCTTCCAGTCACTCTTTTGTACATGACAATGTTGGAGATATCGTACCTGATGCTGGAGGCAGATAACATTGAGCAAAGGAGGATATTAGATCTGGTATACGGGCAGTTTTTTGGTGCCTTGTGTGCGAATCTGTTTTTTGCGCTGTTAATGTATACGGTGAGTCCTCTTTCTTTTGAGAAAATGTTGCTGTATTTTTCAGCACTGGCTTTATTGGAGGCAACATCAGGTATTGTGTGGGCAGTACTTTTCTTCCAGATCTATCTGAATGGGCAGTCCTGTAAAAAAGCGCTCTTTGTATATGGGGACAGAGAAAGAATGCCGGAGACGTTATTGGACAATAATCGAATCAACGGATATTTTCAAATAACAAAAGCGATGTACTTTAAGGAGGGGATTGAAAAAGCTTTGGAACTTATGGAGGAGTGCGAGGCAGTTTTTTTGGGAGATCTTCCATACCAGATCAGAAATGATCTTATAAAAGCTTGTGTGAGTATAGACAAGGAGTGCTACAGCATTCCAAAGGTATCTGATATTTATATTCAGAATACTACGATCCTGCGTCTTTACGATAAAGTGCTCTTCCGATACGGTGAGAGTATGCTTACCAGAGAGCAGGAGGTCATAAAGAGAGCAGAGGATCTTATCTTTGCAGTTCTGCTCCTTATTCCGGCACTTCCTGTTATGTTGCTGATTGCCCTTGGAATTAAGCTGGAAGATGGGGGACCTGTATTTTACAGGCAGAAAAGGGTGACAAAGGGCGGCAGGGAATTTGATATGCTGAAATTCAGAAGTATGCAGGTGGATGCGGAAAAAGATGGACCCAGACTTGCAGGAAAAAACGACAGCCGGATTACAAAGATGGGAAAGATTATCCGGAATCTCCATTTTGATGAGCTGCCTCAGATTGTTAATGTTCTTAGAGGTGAGATGTCTATGGTAGGTCCCAGACCGGAACGACGGGAGTTTATTGATGAGTATGCCAAGATTATCCCGGAATTTAAGGAAAGACTGAAAGTGCGGGGAGGTCTTACCGGATACGCACAGATTTACGGGAAATATAATACAGGACCGGAAGATAAAATCAAGTATGATCTGATTTATATTTATCAATATTCTCTTAGGATGGATATAAGGCTTTTGTTTCTGACAGTCCGGATTCTGTTTCAGAAAGAAAATACCGAAGGGGTAGAGGAGAAAGGAGACCAATATGGAAGCGATTAGACTGCTGGACTGTACATTAAGAGATGGTGGATATATCAATGAATGGAACTTTCAGGAAAAGACGATAAGAAGTATTATAGACAGGCTGGTTGAGGCCAAAACAGATTTGGTGGAGGTGGGATTTTTAAGAAATTGTACCTATGATCCCAATTATACAGTATTTAATTCGATAAGAGAACTAAAAAAAATCCTTCCGCCCAATCATGAAAAAACAAAATTTGTTGTTATGGCACTTCACAACCAGTATGATATCCGGAATCTGGAGGAATGCGATGGAACTGTAGAAGCAGTGAGAGTTACCTTCCATGATTATGATGTAGAAGAAGGAATGGAGTTCTGTCGGAAAGTGAAGGAAAAAGGATACCAGCTTTTTATAAATCCTATCAATATTATGGGCTATCGCGATAAGGAATTAGTGGAACTTCTGAAAAAAGCAGGCGATTTGGAGCCTTATGGCTTTTCCATTGTAGATACCTTTGGCTCAATGACAAAAAAGGAGCTGGTTAGAATTTACTCTCTGTGTGAGAACAATCTGGATGAAAGTATTGTTTTGGGTCTCCACCTTCACGAGAATATGGCACAGTCCTTTCTTCTTGCACAGACATTTTTAGAAATGAAAGATCCCAAGAGGAATTGTGTACTGGATGCTTCTTTAAATGGGATGGGTCGGGTGCCGGGCAATCTTTGTATGGAATTGATTATGGATTATCTGAATCGCAGTTATGGGAAATCTTATGATATTGATCCGGTATTAGATGCGATTGAAGAGTATATTACGCCTATCAAGGCAAGGGAGCCCTGGGGATATATGGCAGAATATTTTCTTTCTGCAAAATATAATCTGCATCGTAATTATGCCGAATATTTACTGGCTAAAGGGACTCTTACTACAAGAGATATGCATCAAATTCTAAGACGACTGCCTGAAAATAAAAAAAGTGCTTTTGACGCATCCTGTATTGAAAAACTATATCAGGATTATGAGAATCAGACAGTATCCGATCAGGCGTCTCTTCGTAGCCTTAAGCAGATATTTGAGGGGCGTACAGCAGTTTTGCTGGCGCCGGGCAAGAGTTTGGAATATCAGTGGGATAAGGTAAAAGATTATGCAAAATGCCATAATGCTATTCTGGTATCAGCGAATTTCTATTTTGAAGAACTGGAAGGAGGCTTTGCTTTTTTCAGCAATGCAAAACGATTTGCAGAGTATCGGACCCTTCGAAAGAGGAATACGCATGTAATTCTTACATCCAATATTACGAAAGGGGTGCATCCTGGTGATGATGTGATCAATTATCAGCGTCTTGCTGCGGAAGGAGAAGAACCTTCAGAAAACTGTGGAATTATGCTTCTTAGACTCATGAGTCTTGTAGGTGTAAAAGAGGCAGCTCTTGCAGGTTTTGATGGATATACACCGAAAGGAGACGATTATATGAAAGGATATTTCGGAGCATTTCAAAATGCAAAAGAAGCTGACAATCAAAAAACAGCCAGGGAAATACAAAAACTTAAGAAAAAAATGGATATTCGGTTTCTGACATCATCACAGTATGAGGAGGCAGTATAAATGCAGCAGGTACTTGAAAAGCTGGATGTAATCCGCTATCTGATTCTGGATGTAGATGGCACAATGACAGATGGAGGAGTTTATCTGGACAGCCGGGGAGAGGAAATGAAAAAATTTTCCATTAAAGATGGAGCGGGCATTCTTCTTGCGAGACAGGCAGGAATAGAGACAGTGATTCTGACAGGAAGAGAAAGCCTGTGCGTGTCAAGAAGAGCAAAAGAACTTGGAATCCGGCATGTGTTTCAAAATGTAAAAGATAAAAAAACATTCCTTTTCCGTTTTTTTAAGGAGGAGAAGATTGCTCCAGAGGAAGCGGCCTATATAGGAGATGACTTAAATGATCTGGAGGCAATGAAATATGTGGGAACAGCTGTCTGCCCACAGGATGCGGCAAAGCAGGTTAAGGCGTTTTGTCCTTTTGTCCTTTCCAGTAAAGGAGGCGAAGGGGCGGTACGGGAATTCGTGGAGATGATTCTGGAAAAAAGGGGAATAGAATATGAAGGATTGGTTTTATGACAGGATCGTCCGCCGAAATGAGAGGATCCAAAAAGAATATGAAAACTATGTTCAGGGTCATTTGGAGGAGCATAAAAAGAAGAGATGGAAGCACTGGCTTGTACTTCTGGGATTGTCTTTGAAATACAGGAACAGTCAGAAAAACCGAATCCATACTTTTGTGCTTGTAAAACAGAAAAACGACTGTGCAAAAGTTCGCATGGAGTGGGTGCCGGGAGCTATGTGCTACAACCTTTATCTTTCTACAGATGGAGTGAAGTATCGGTTTTTACAAAAAGAAGAACGGCACGTATGCACTCTGAAGGGGCTGCAAACTGGGAAATTATATTTTCTGAAATATAAAGTGTCTTTGAATGGAAGATTCTACAGTGGATTTTCAGAGGTGCTTACCATATCTACGGTGCAAAATAAAGAACTGTATTTCATGGAACAGTTATCTGAAAAGCAGGAGAAAGAAAGCGGATTATTAAAGTCAAAAGAAAAAAACAGAAGTAAAAGTACAACACAAGGAACCATGACAGCAGAGGAAAAAGAGGGAGAGGGCATTCGGATTTCGTGGAATTTGCTGCCGGGAACCCTTCATTATAATCTGTACCGTGCAGAAGAAGGAAACCCTTATACTTTTTTAGTTCAGACTAAAAAAGGAGTTTATGTAGATGAGAAGATTAAGGGTGGAACCTTTTATGAGTATAAACTGAAATATACGAAAGATGGAAAAAAGTATCATGACTATCCAAGTGTTGTTTCAGCAACAGCTGCCATAGAAAAGTACAGGGGCCAAAACAGCGGTCCCTTGCCTGAGAAGGGACCGGAATCCTCCGGTCATGGGAGAATGAGTTTTATGCATCTTGCCAAAGGGATGATGCCTTATGAAGTGATCTCCTTTGATGTATTTGATACACTGCTTTTTCGCCCTTTTGAACATCCTTACGATCTTTTTGTTCTAGAGGGAGAAGAACTTGATGTTTTGGATTTCTGTGAGATCAGACGTAAGGCAGAAGAAGATGCAAGACAAAACAGTCAGCTTAAGAGAGGGAATAGAGAAGTTACACTGGAAGAGATTTATAAATATGTGGCGGATGAGACTGGAATTGATTCAAAGAAGGGGGCGGAACTGGAATTTTCTATGGAATGCCGGTTGTGTTACGCAAACCCCTATATGTTAGAAGTATTTCACATGCTCAAAGAGCAGGGGAAAGTGCTTGTTGCTTTGTCCGATATGTATCTATCTGCAGACAGATTGAGATATCTTCTTTCCTGTTGTGGATATGAAGGTTTTGATGAAATTATTGTATCCTGTGATTATAACTGCTCTAAGAGAGACGGGGGTCTTTATGAAGTGTTGAAAAAGAAATATGCAGGAAACAATATAGTTCATGTGGGAGATAATCGGAAATCAGATATAGAATCCGCCCAGGCAAAAGGAATTGATACCCGCTTTTATCAAAATGTGAATGAATCAGGCAGTAAATACCGGGCAAAGGATATGTCCTATCTTGTAGGAAGTGCTTATAAAGGAATTGTCAATACATGGCTCCACAGTGGAAGATGGAGTTATTCCCCTTATTATGAAGTGGGATTTGTCTATACCGGACTTTACTGTATGGGATTTTGTCAGTGGATTGCCCGTTATGTGAGAGAACATCAGATAGATAAGGTTCTGTTTTTGGCAAGGGAAGGCGATATTTATCAGAAGGTTTTCCGGGAAATGTATCCGGAAATTGCTACAGAATATGTGCTCTGGTCAAGAATTCCTGTGGTGAAAACAACTGTGAAAAAGAATCGCCATCCTTATCTTTTGCAGATTGTCCATCATAAAGCCAATGCCTTGTATAAATCCACAATCGGTACGTTGCTTCAAAGAACCGGGATCGGAAAGTTAAAAGCCTATCTTCCGGATTATCGCCTGAAGGAAGAAGAATTTTTGACTCCGGGAAATGAAAAAGTTTTAAGACAGCTTTTATTAGATCATTGGGACGAAATATGCCGTTGTTATGAAGCAGATGAGACTTATATCCGTTCCTACCTGAAGAAGAAGGTTGAGGGCGCCGCAAAGGCAGCAGTAGTAGATGTGGGATGGTCTGGCAATAATGTTTTGCAGGTGAAATATCTCGTAGAAGAAGAGTATCGGATGGATTGTCAGATTTACTGCCTGCTGGCGGCAACGAGAAATGTGAATGATACCTATATGGCTGGAATGATGCAGCAGAAAAGAGTAGAAACCTATATCTTTTCTAATATGTATAACAAAGGACTCCATGATGCCCATCAGAAGGAAAATAATAAATTGAATTCCTTCTTTTTTGAAATCCTTACACAGTCAAGTACCCCTACTTTCCTTGGATTCGATCAGACTGGAAAGTTTCTTTATGATATTCCAGAAGTAGAAAATTACTGCCATAATAGAGAAATTCACCAAGGAACACTGGATTTTGTGCGGGAGTATAAAAAAAGGTTTCAAGAGTATCCTTATATGTTGGATGTATCTGGTCATGATGCCTATATGCCGTTTCAGTATTTTTCCAGAAATCTTCTGTGGCTGAAAAAATATTTTGGAGATTATATTTTTGGCAGGGATCTTTTTGCCACCCAGGAGGAGGCTGTAATGGAATCGGTATCTGAAGTAATGAAAAAGGCGGGATTATGGGAGGGACAATCATGATATTGTATCAGGCACTGTCGTCATACCAGATTCTGGAATGTATGATTCACAGGCAGGTTTTTTATAAAGAAAAGAAATGTATATTAATTCTGGGGACCTATATCAGAGAGCGAATGCCAAATTTCTGGGAATTGGAAACAAAAGGCTTTTTTGATGAAGTATATCTGTTTCGTTTTGGGGGATATAAAGGAAGTGAAGATGAGATTATCCGTCAGGTAGAGGAAGAGTTAAAGATAAGTATTCCCTATGATTTGCAGGAGTTTGAAAAAATATTGGCAGCGGGGATTCATACCTATTTGCAGGTGTATATGATTTCACAAGGGATTCCTTTTGAAATGTTTGAGGATGGAAGCGGTGCTTTAAGCAGACCTCAGATCCTGGCGGACATTCATAAAAAGAGTGCTCCAGACAGATATGAACTAATTGAGAAATACGGGCTTTACGACCACCAAAATGCAATGATTACAAAGAAATATTGTGATATGAAAGCACAGGAGAAAGGGTTTTATGATAAAAAAGCAGAAGATTTTCAGGTTATGGAGCAGTTTCATAACTTATCAGATCAGAAAAAGCAAGATATTCGGCATATCTTTGCCCTTCCCTTCCAAAAAGGAGATAAGGATTGCGTCCTGCTTCTGACACAGCAATTTGCCAATTTGGGACAGCTTCCATATGACGGGCAGATTGGGATTTACCGACATCTCTTTGCCTACTATTTAAGAGGAAGGAAAGTTATTATTAAACCCCATCCGGATGATATTTTGTATTATCATCGGCTTTTTTTGCAGGCAGAAATCATTCGGGAGACCTTTCCTTCCGAGCTCCTTCCACTTGTGTTTGATCAGATGCCAGGCACTGTTTGTACAGTAAGTTCTACGGGTGTCAATCAGATTCGGGGAGAATTTAAGGAACACATTATTATGGGACCGCTTTATGAGACCAGCTATATTTATGACAGCCTTTATTATACGGCCCTTCTTTTGGCAGATTATCTGGGGATATATCAAATATATACTGTGGGAGTTAATATAGATCAAATTAGATATATGGCAGCGTTGTGTCCGGAATTTGCCGGGAAATTTTCTATAGGTTCGGAAAAGACCGAAGGAAAATATTTGTGCTTTATAGGAGATGTGAAAAAAAAGGAACAGGAGAAGATCGGAAAACGGGAGAAAGAAAAAGAGGTAGGTGCCCAAGGAATTCTGTATTTAAATGAGCACAAAGAATACCAGATGAAGAAGTTTGATGATTTAGTTCCTGTCAGTATTCTGGAAGGGGGAAAACATCATACCATATTTTTTCAGTCAGGAAAGGGAGAGATGAGAAAGATGGCAGCAGAATTTAATAAAGAAATAAACCTTCCCTATCTAGAGGATGAAATTGTTATTGAAAAGCTAAATGACGATCAGACTAAAATACAGATGCTGGAAGGAATTTTGGAAGCTACGGAAAAAAGGCTTCTTGAATACATTGGACGGGAAAAGGAACTTAAGAAAAAAATTTCCGATTTGGAAGGAAAGGTGAAAAGAAATGTGGGTGAATCGTAGCCACGCATTTGTGCTTCCGGATGGAAGGAAAGCAGTTACAGTAAATGGAGACTGCAGAATCGGTCATAAGCGAAGGTGTTCCTATGTAGATATAGAGGCGGCTGTATGTATTGGTGAAGCAGCGGAGATTGAAGCTGCATATATCGGCATGGGAACTTTCATAGGAAGAGGGACCAGTATTATGCGAACTTTATCTGTGGGACGTTTTGTCACAATAGGTGAATACTGTAGCATCGGAGCAGAACTGGCAGAAACAGGAAAACGTATTAGTACATCTTATTTCCTGAAAGGCGGGGCTCTGCCTTGGTATGAAACATTTATGACCCCTTCACAGGTATATAAGCCTACTGGTAAAAAGAAACTAACAATTGGAAACGATGTTTATATTGGAGCACATTCAGTCATTGCAGAAGGAATTTCTGTAGGAGACGGTGCCGTTCTTTTTCCGGGTACTGTGGCTGTTACAGACATTCCTCCGTATACGATTGTTTATGGGAATCCTGCAAAAATTTGGGAACATCGGTTTGATAAGGAGGAGGCGGAACGCTTAAAAAAGATTCAGTGGTGGGATTACGGCGAACAACTTTTAAAAAAAGCCGATCTTGTCAGGGAAGATTTTTGCAAAATACTGCAAAGTCTGGAAGAAGCACGAGAAAAAATGAATCCTGTTCCGAAAATGGAGAAGGGAATAAAAATACAATATAAAGATGGATTTTGCTGCATTTACAGCAGATATATGAATCAAGAGAAACTGCTTTACCAGTTTCGGGGAAATGGATAAATAGTGAAAGATTTGAAACATGCCGGCGTCAGTGTACAAAGGGATAGAAACAGGTGGAATAAAGATATGCTTATCAATTCAAAATTTTATTTTCCAACAGAATACGGACAGGGAATTACACTAACAGGGGAAGATACAGATATTTGTTATGCTTCTGGAAAAGACTGTGTACTGGAAGCTCCTGTGCGATTTTGTTCCGGGGTAAAGATAGATGCACAGAGAATCGGAGCTTTTTCTTTTTTTAATCAAAACAGCAGTCTTAGGTTTATTGAATCGATTGGAAGGTTTGCTCTCTTTGCATCAGAAGTAATTATGGGAAGTGCGGTTCATCCAGTTCAGTCTGTCAGTAGCCATCTCCTTTTCCAGAATATGGATAATAGCTGGAATTGCAATTTTCATAGTTTGTGTAGTCATGAGGGATTTCTGGAGGAAATCGTGCGTTATCAAAAAGAACATGAACTAAAAGGGAAAACGAGAATTATTATTGGAAATGATGTGTGGATCGGAAGTCGGGCAGCGATTTTAAGAGGAGTGACAATCGGAGATGGAGCTGTGGTGGCTCAAGGAGCTGTTGTCACAAAAGATGTGGAGCCTTACACGATTGTAGGAGGTGTCCCTGCAAGACCCATTCGTAAACGTTTTTCAGATAAAGTCATTGAAAAGCTGGAACAAGTAAAATGGTGGGATTACGGTCCGGATATTATGGCGGGGATTGATTTAAACTGTCCAGAGGAGGCAGTAAAATATCTGGAAGAGAGAGTGGAAAATGGATTTTCCAGATATACAGGAGAAAAATTTGGATTTCATCCCGGTAATAGAACAATAACAAGGCAAGAAAATAAAGAGGAAGTACTTTTATATAAAATTTGATGAAAGGAGGGAAGTCTCTTGAAAATTGTGGGGATTATACCAGCCAGATATGGGGCATCCAGGCTGCCGGGAAAGCCAATTCTTGATATTCAGGGAAAACCGATGATCTGGTGGGTATACCAAAGAGCCAGACAAGCAAAAAAATTAGATGAAGTGCTGGTAGCGGCAGATGATGAAAGAATTTTAAGTATCTGTAGAAAGTGGAAGATCCCGGCTGTTTTGACAGGAACAATGCACCGGTGTGCAGCAAGCAGGCTTCAGGAAATGTCCTGTAAAATAGAGGCGGATTTTTATGTACAGATTAATGGTGATGAACCCCTGATTCCTCCACAGTCTATTGATGCGGTGGTACCAGAGAGGATACCTTTAGATGAGGAGTTTGGTACCAATATTATTACTCCTGTAAATTCTCCTGCAGAAGTACTGGATCCTTCCAATATCAAGGTGGTATTTGATTCCTCACTAAAAGCCCTTTATATGTCAAGAACACCTATTCCCAATCCTTTTTTGTCTATTGATGTTACTTATTACAAGCATGTGGGAATACTCGGGTATAATAAGAAAATGTTGGATTTTTATCGAGATTCTACTCCAGGAATATTTGAAAAGATAGAGGGAATTGATACCTTACGTTTTTTGGATTATGGAAAATATCTTCAGTTTATTATAGTTCAAGAAGTCAAAAGTCTTTCAGTGGACACGCCTAAAGATTTGCAATATGTAAGAGAAATTATTTCTAAAGAAATGATATAATTAACTAAATAACAATTTAGTTAATGGAAATAAAAAATCCGGCCAAGAAATATTATCTTTGCCGGATTTACATTTGTTACATCCGTATCAAATATACTTACTGAATATGCCGCTTAATTGCTTCAAAGCTTTCGCTGCTGATGACATGTTCCATTCGGCATGCATCTTCTACGGCTACTTTTGGATCTACACCAAGACGAATCAGCCAGGTAGAAATCAACTGATGGCGTTCATAGATACATTCTGCAATTTTCAGCCCGGAAGGTGTCAAGGTAATATAGCCTTCTGGTGATACTTGAATGTGATTGCTTTCACGCAGTTTTTTCATCGCTACGCTGACACTGGATTTTTTAAAATCTAATTCAGTAGCAATATCCACAGACCGGACAACCGGATGGGATTTACTTAAAATAAGAATCGTTTCCAGATAGTTTTCCGCGGATTCATTTATATTCATATCTGATCACCTCGGTTTCATTTGCAAAGAAATTTACGTAATATACATAAACGCTAAGTTTTTCAGCGCCAATGTTAGTATTCAGTATAACATAAGAGTGCTGGCACATCAAATGATAAATAAATTCCTAGATACCATACGTGTATAGTATTGTAAGTGCAGCAGGGGTGGAAACAAGAATAAAAGTATGATATGATGAGACATACGTCAGCATATGCCGACGCCAAACTGTTAAAGAGAATTTTATTTTAAGGAGAGAATATGAGCATTTATGACAGCCTGAATGAACCGCAGAAAAAGGCGGTATACCATACAGAAGGGCCACTTTTGATTTTGGCAGGCGCAGGATCAGGAAAGACTCGCGTCCTGACACACCGAATTGCATATTTAATAGAAGAAAAAGGAATCAATCCCTGGAATATCCTTGCCATTACTTTTACAAACAAAGCAGCTGGAGAAATGCGGGAAAGAGTCGATCAGATTGTAGGATTTGGAGCAGAAAGCATTTGGGTGAGTACATTTCATTCTACATGTGTAAGAATTTTAAGACGTTATATAGATCGGCTTGGCTATGATACCAATTTTACTATTTATGATACGGATGATCAGAAAACTTTAATGAAGGATGTATGCAAGCGTCTTCAGATTGATACGAAAGTTTATCGGGAAAGAAATCTTTTGGCAGCTATTTCATCAGCCAAAAATGAACTGATTACTCCAGAAGAATACCGGCTGCAGGCAGAAGGCGATTTTGGAAGGCAGAAAATAGCCTCTGTTTATGAAGAATATGAAAAGCAGATGAGGGCAAATAATGCGCTGGATTTTGACGATCTTCTTTTGAAAGCAGTACAGTTGTTCCAGACACAACCAGAGGTTTTGGATTACTATCAGGAACGGTTCCGGTACATTATGATCGATGAATATCAGGATACAAATACGGTACAGTTTCAGCTTGTCAGTTTATTGGCTGCAAAATATCGGAATCTGTGTGTGGTAGGTGATGATGATCAGTCAATCTACAAATTCCGAGGAGCAAATATTAGAAATATTCTGAATTTTGAACAGGTATTTGAAGACGCAGAAGTCATCAAACTGGAGCAGAATTATCGATCTACAAGCACTATTTTGGATGCGGCAAATGCTGTCATAAGAAACAATAAAGGTAGAAAAGAAAAAACATTGTGGACAGATAATGGGCAGGGAGAGAAAATTGCTTTTCGACAGTTCGATACTGCCTATGATGAAGCAGAGTATATTATTGATGATATAAGAGAAAATATAGAAAATGGAAAATACAGCTACCATGACAATGCAGTTCTCTATCGAACGAACGCTCAGTCGCGACTTTTGGAAGAAAAACTGGTGTCGGCAAACATTCCTTATAAAATCGTGGGCGGCATTAATTTCTATGCAAGGAAAGAAATAAAAGATTTGCTGGCTTATTTAAAGACTATCGATAATGCCAGGGACGACCTTGCGGTAAGACGTATTATCAATGTTCCCAAAAGAGGAATCGGCCTTACCAGTGTCAATCGACTTCAGGAATATGCACTTGCAAGAGATATCAGTTTTTACGAAGCGCTGCTGGGGGCGGACCTGATTCCGGGAATCGGAAGAGGTCTTGCACGGCTGGAATCATTTGCAGCTTTGATGGAACATTTTCGTACCAGAGTTTCCGAAATCTCAATTTCCCAGCTCCTCGATGAGATCCTTGAAATGACTGGATACATAGAAGAACTGAAAACAGAAGGGGAGATAGAAGCAGAAGCAAGGATTGAAAATATTGATGAGCTGAAAAATAAAGTAATTGCATATGAGCAGGCTTGCCAGGAACAGGGAGAAAGACCTGCGTTAAGTGGCTTTCTGGAAGAGGTTGCCCTTGTTGCTGATGTGGACAGTCTGGATGAGAATAGCGATTATGTTGTTTTGATGACACTGCATAGTGCCAAAGGCCTTGAATTTCCCCAGGTTTATCTTGCGGGGATGGAAGATGGATTGTTTCCCAGCTATATGACCATAACGGCGGATGATCCGGATGAGATAGAAGAAGAACGAAGGCTTTGCTATGTGGGAATTACAAGGGCGAAAAAACATTTAACCTTGACTTGTGCAAGGCGGCGCATGGTAAGGGGAGAAACACAATACAACAAAATGTCCCGCTTTTTAAAAGAAATTCCTATGGATCTCCTGGAAGCGGGGATGAAATTTGAAAAAGAAGAGAAGGAAGAAAAACCGAATCCATGGAAGCAGGCAGGACAAGCTTTTCGGTCTAAACCGTTTACCGTTCAAAAACCGGTACAGCAGTTTAAGGTTGCTGGAGGTAAGGGACCCGGATATGATGTGGGTGATAGAGTACGTCATGTAAAGTTTGGGGAAGGAATTGTTACATCCATTGTAGAAGGTGGAAGAGATTATGAAGTGACGGTGGAATTTGATACGGCCGGAACGAAAAAAATGTTTGCTGTTTTTGCAAAACTGCAGAAAATATAAAGATATATAAAAACTGTATGAGGGAATTTTTCAGAAAATTTCCGGGGAAAGCAGTAGTAATATGACGCAGATAGTGTTATAATAAAGCATAATAAATCTATACCGGCCAGACGGGCATAAGAAAGGATGTGTAGGAAAGATGAGTAAGGTAGAAGATATTATTGCAGCATCAAAATTGAATGAGCTGATCCGTAAAAAAGATGATGATGAGAAACGTGGAAAAACAGTACTTTGGGTATTGGCTATTGTAGGAGCGATCGCAGCAGTAGCAGCAATTGCATATGCAGTATATTGTTTCTTTACCCCAGATTACCTGGAAGATTTTGAAGAAGATTTTGATGATGATTTCGATGATGACTTCTTCAGCGAGGAAGATCAGGTATAGGAGCCAAAAGGAGAAGAGACAGAACATCATGTTCTGTCTTTCTTTTTGTGAATGAATAAGAAAGCTGGGAAGGCAATTAAAGGAGATAGAAGACAAAATGAAAAAAGGACAGATAGTAGAGGGAATTGTAGAAAAAATTGAATTTCCCAATAAAGGAAAAGTTTATGTGCCGGAAGAGGAGCAGTATGTCGTTGTAAAAAATACAGTTCCTGGTCAGAAGGTTAAATGCTCTGTCAATAAAATGAGAAAAGGAAAAGCGGAAGGCCGGCTTCTGGAAGTAATAGAAAAGTCTCCGTTAGAGAAGGATTCCCTTTGTCCACATTTTGGACAGTGTGGAGGATGTACCTATCAGAATCTGCCCTATGAAGAACAGTTGAAGCTGAAAGAAGAACAGGTGCATGAAATGTTGCAAAAGGCGGCAGATCATGAATTTCAGTGGGATGGCATTTTACCCTCTCCTGTTAAAGAGGCATATAGAAATAAGATGGAATTTTCTTTTGGGGACGAGTATAAAGATGGTCCCCTGGCATTAGGCATGCATAAAAGAGGAAGCTTTCATGATATTGTAAATGTAAAAGAATGTAGAATTGTAGATGAAGACTTTCGTCAGATCCTCTCTGCCACATTGGAATTTGCAAAAGAGACGGGCCTGTCTTACTATCACCGTATGAGACATGTGGGATTTTTCCGCCATCTTCTTGTGAGAAAGGCAGTAAAAACCGGAGAAATTCTGGTGGATCTTGTCACAACAACACAGAATCAGACAGATTTGAAAATATGGGCAGACCGTCTGAGGACGTTAGAAGAGAAAGGACAGCTGCAAGGGAAAATTGTGGGCATTTTGCATACATCCAATGACAGCCTGGCTGATGTGGTGAAGGATGAAGGCACGGAAACTTTGTACGGACAGGATTATTTTTATGAAATACTGCTGGGAATGAAATTTAAAATTACGCCTTTCTCTTTCTTCCAGACCAATTCTCTGGGGGCAGAAGTTCTCTATGAGGCAGCCAGAAATTATGTTGGAGAGACAAAGGATAAAGTGATTTTTGATCTTTACAGCGGCACAGGAACCATTGCACAGATTCTGGCGCCAGTAGCCAAAAAAGTGGTGGGAGTAGAAATTGTAGAAGAGGCAGTGGAAGCTGCCAGAACAAATGCAGCATTAAACCATCTTGACAATTGTACATTCTGGGCCGGTGATGTTTTAAAGGTTATTGATGAATTGGGAGAAATACCGAATCTTATTGTGCTTGATCCACCGAGGGATGGTGTGCATCCAAAAGCACTTGAGAAGATCATTGGTTTTGGAGTGGAACGTATGGTGTATATTGCCTGCAAGCCAACCAGTATTGCCCGTGATCTGGAGATGCTGCAGGGACGGGGCTATCAGATGGAAAAGGCAGTGTGCATTGATTTATTCCCGGGAACCGTACATGTGGAGACAATCGTGCTTTTGTCCCACAAATCACCAGACAGTGTTATCAATGCGACAGTGGAATTTGGAGAAGGTGAGGGAAAAGTACCTTTGAATAAAATTGCAGAACGGGCAAAGAAATACCAACCGAAACCGAAAATCACATATAAAATGATACAGGAATATGTGGAGAAGAAGTATGGATTTAAGGTACATACCGCTTATATTGCGGAAGTGAAGAGGACATTAGGCCTGACAATGTATGATGCTCCTAATGCGACAGAGGAATTGAAGCAGCCGAGAAAGCGTCCGCCGAAAGAAAAGATAGAAGCAATAACAGATGCACTTAAATATTTTGAGGTAATCTAATGGATGAAAAGATTTATCAGATTGCATAACAGATAGTCCAATTACACCAGAAAACCTATAAGATTTATTTGCCATTGGTTGAAGGTGTGTATAATAGAACTGCGTCAGAAGATGAATTATCACATTTGTTAGATTATTTACTGGACTTTGCGTGTGATGAAAAAATGTTGGGATTGTATAAAAAAGTGTGTAGAAGATATTTGTATGTATATCCTGACTGTATTAAGTTTTACATCGAAGCATATCGGGCAATGTGGGGAGAGGAGGATACTTATGGCGAAAATTGTTAAGGAGACTATCCATGCAAAAGGTATTGACATTGGAATTTATACTACAAATTTTGAAAATGAATTTATTTCATTAACGGATATTGCAAAATATAGAAATGAAGATGATCCAAGATTTGTGATTCAAAACTGGATGCGAAATAGAAATACGATTGAGTTTTTAGGCGTTTGGGAAGAACTACATAATCCTGAGTTTAACCGTGTGCAATTCGAGGCGGTTAAAAATGAAGCAGGTTTGAATCGTTTTGTTATGACGCCGACAAAGTGGATTACACAGATGAATGCCATTGGTATTGTTTCAAAAGCAGGACGCTACGGAGGAACATATGCCCATAGCGATATTGCTATGTCTTTCGCAACATGGATTTCTCCTGAATTCCAGTTATATATCATGAAAGATTATAGGAGATTAAAGACTGATGAGAATAGTCGGCTGTCTCTGAATTGGAATTTGAACAGAGAGATTTCTAAGTTGAATTACAGGATACATACTGACGCGATTAAGGATAATTTGATGCCGCCAGAATTAACACCCGCACAGGTAGCGTATACCTATGCGAATGAAGCAGATATGCTGAATGTTGTTTTGTTTGGAAAGACGGCTAAGCAATGGAAAGATGAAAATCCGACTGTTAAAGGAAATACGCGGGACGCAGCAACATTGAATCAGTTACTGGTACTTGCAAATTTAGAAAGCTATAATGCTGTTTTAATAAATCAGGGGAAGAATCAGAAAGAGAGAATGGAATTGCTTCGGCAATTGGCGGTACAGCAGTTACAGACATTGGAAAATGTGAGTTTAAATAATTTGCCTAAAATAGAAAAAGAAAAATAGAAGTAAATAGATAAAGCAAAATATAATAGAAACTACTTTCTTAGTTTTCTTATGAGTATGTGTACATGATTTATAGAGTAGTGGCATAGTTTTGGCCGTCGATTAAGGAGTGATTTAAATATGGTTGAACTATTACTAGATGCTATTGTATCCCTTGGTTCTAACGAGATGCAGAATGTTCTGACTTCAGTTGGAGAGAGTGCGGTAAAAAAATTTAGAGAATTACAGGCATGGAAGAAATTAATTGTTGGTACAGGAGAATTCTTTATTAAAAATGAACAGGAAGAGAATTCTTTTTTTGAGGATTTAGAACTTGTATTGTCGAGAGAAAATTTAACTCAGATAGCGAAGGAATTAAAATCTGACGAAGGATATGAATTGAAACATAGACTGTATAATTCTCTTATGAAAATGATGAACAAGTATGAAATTCCTTATGAAGTTGCTGAAACTTACACAATAAAAATAATTTATGCAGTGCTCGAACAGCTAAAAACAATCGCTCCTGATAAATATGAACATTATTTCCTACAGGAATGGAAAGAAGAGCAGGAAAGTAGTTTTCTGGAATTACAAAATCGAATCGATAAGATGTCAAATGAGCTTGCAATTTACAATCGTGAGCAAGTAGCAATAGCATCTTCTGGACAAATGGATATCGAGCTTAGAAGAAAAACTCAGAATCCATCTATTGGAATAGAATTTTTTATAGTTGATGATGAGCATTTTCAAGATGAATTTGAAAATCAGAGATATGAAGAATTAGTCTTTGTGAGGGGACGTAGCAGAGAAGAGACTATTTACTGTGTCCTTAATGAATTGTGGAGACTTAATGACAAACGTCCTATTTACATTGTTAAAGATATAGAGTCATGGAATAAACTTCATGTATTGGAAAATGAAGGGAATGTGTACATTCCTTGGTTCTATGCGGAAGAAATTGTAGCAATTGAGAATAACACTAATATTTTTGTGATAGATGAGAATACTCCAGTATTTAGCAAGAAAGTTTTAGAGTTACGTCCAAGAACGCGGGACACGTTATCAAGATGCTTAAAAGAAGCGGGAATGGAGTATGATAAAGCCTATGCTCTTTTAGCAGATACGCATGGCCTATATGCACAGATGAAAAAACAACTGTTTAGAGGGGAATATTTAAAAGTACCTTCTTGGATGGAGCGTGTTAGTGATAGAGCGAAAAAGACATGTCTCCTCATTGGAAGTTGGGAAGAAATCGAAGGTGATAAATTAATCATTGAATCTTTGTATGGTGATTCATATGATAGATTCTTAGAAGAGGTTCTTCCATATGCGAAAGGAGAAGATCCTCTCCTGTACATGATAAAGCGTAATGGATCTATTTCATACTATTTGGCAAGCACGGAAAATATATGGAGCTATCTTAATGTTCTGACTAACGAAAAGATTTGGCAATCATTTGTCATGGCTGTATTTGAAGTGATTAATGAATCAGAGGATCTTTTTACTTATGATAGCCGTGAAAGATTGATAGCACAGTTTAAAGGCGAAAAGTTATTTTGGTCTGAAACAATGCGAAAAGGTATGTTGAAAACATTGCTCATTAAAGGCGCATATCAGAATGACGAAGAAACGCAATTAACCTTAAACAGATTGGTATCGGAAGTATTAAATTGTGTAAAAACTGAAAAACAGTGGATTTACATATCTAAATTCTGGAGAGAACTCTGTGAAATATCTCCAGAAACCACGTTGGAAAGACTTGAAAACGAGTTGAATGAAGATACAGGACTTCTATGCCTATTTCAAAATCAATCAAGTGATTTCCTTTTCGGAAGAAATGCTTATATTGATATTCTGTGGGGAATTGAACAGTTCCTTTGTCAAAGAGAGTATTTTTGGCCGGCGTTTAGATGTCTTTTGAAATTGGACGCCTGCCATTTTGAATATAAATCGAATTCTCCTAAGGATATTTTCTCAAAAATATTTTGTACATGGATGAATTTCTCTTCTCTTCGGACTGCGGAGAAAAAATTAGCAGCGGCCGAAATTGCTTTTGATACTGATTATGATAATACATGGGAATACTTGTATTCGGCAATTAATAATAGTGGAAGAAGTATGTTTGGTGAGTTATCATCACCAAAATATCGGGAGTATGAAAAAGCACAGGCAACTACTATAGCTGAAATGAGAAAGGCGCATTTGGGCTATTTTGAACTTCTTATAAAGCACATGGATTTTTCGGTAGATCGTTGGAAGAAAATGATTGATTTATCAGGCGAGGTGCCTGAAAATTTAACTAAGAACATTTTTGAACAACTTTTGTATGAACTTAGCCAAATGTCTGATGAAGAAGTAATGCGGATTAAAAATG
This sequence comes from Lachnospiraceae bacterium, assembly GCA_019423745.1. Taxonomy (GTDB): domain Bacteria; phylum Bacillota; class Clostridia; order Lachnospirales; family Lachnospiraceae; genus Claveliimonas. The sequence goes on along the minus strand of JAHZAV010000009.1, from coordinate 6,390 downwards.
AGATTAGACATCTCATCTATAAACATAGATATTTTTCGTCTTCAGATTGGTCAATGCCAGAAGAAAAAATTGCTGAATACGAAAAACTTCTTGATAAAATTAATATTAAAATTCCGGAATACGAATATAGCTATTTATTCGCAAACAATCATGATTATCCACTTCTTCATCCTGTTCCTTATAAACAAAAAGGGGAAAGTGATGATAACGAATCAGCTACACAAGAGCTGATTCGAGATAAATTAGTAGAATTCCAATCGCATGGCTATGATTTAACTGTATTGGCAAAGGTTTGCGCCCAAGAATCGTTTTCTACTTTGGGAAATTATCTGGCTAAGTATTGGAATGGGGGGAAATGGGATTATGTAACGTTTAAAAAACTATTGGCAGTTCAAACATCTGGCGCAATTGCAATTGACTATTTAAGAGGAATAGGAAGTAGTGAGGCTATACCATGTGATACAATTATTGAGGATTTATCAAATCATGGTTGTTCGGCGGAAATTTTGGCGGAAGTATATAAGATAGAAGCCCATAGAACCAAAGAAATTCCGCTTGTTACATTCGCCTCTGAACCGATAAAAAAAGAGTTTTGGAAAAACTGTTTTTATTGTGATGAGTACAATAAGTCTTGGGCATTAGCGGAGTGTAAAAAATATGCTACTCTTGATGTGTATCTGGATCAGATTCATAGAATTCACTATCAAAATCCTTTGTCAGCGGAACAGATTTTTGAGTGTTTTGAAGATATTGAGAGTATGCCACATTCAGATGGTAATCAGATGACCAGCTATCATGTTAAACAGCTTATAGGTGTGATTCAAGAGGTTTATATCGATGATCCGCAAAAGTGTATCCGAATCTCTCAACTTGAGATTATGTTTATGAATTTATTGGATTGGAAGAATATGAAATGCTTCCATCATATGATCAAGCAGTCCCCGGAACTATTTGCTCAATTGGTAGAAGGTGTATTTAAAAAGGATCATGGCACAGTGGAAAATCATTCGAAAGATCAGACGTACATTCACAATATGTATACAGTTTATGAGAAGGCACGATTTTGTCCGGCAGAAAATAATGGAGAAGTGTCAGAAGAACAACTGGAACAATGGATAGAAAAATATAGACAATTGTTGATTGGAAATGATCAAGAAAGCTTGTTTGCTGTAACTCTCGGACGTTTGTTCTCTTTTTCACCGTTAGGTACTGATGGTCATGAACCATGTGAAGCAGTCAGAAAAATGATTGAGAAATATGGTGATGAGAAGATGAACAGAGAGTATCAGGTAGCCGTTTATAATCGTCGTGGCGTATTCAGTCCTTCAGCAGGAAAAGAAGAACTTAGGATGGCGAAGGAGTTTAAAGAGAATGCTCAGTATTTAGAACCTTATTATCCAAAAACTGCAAAGATTTTTTATGGATTGTATGAAAGCTATAAGAAAGACTCTGAAAGAGAAAGGATGGATGCTGAAAATGGCTGGTACTAGTATCTCTTCCAGAATGGGTTCGAAGGTGATAGGAAAACGTGGAACGTATCTCATTAAGAAAAAAATAGGAAACGGTGGAAATGGAGTAGTTTATGTTGCAGACATTATTGAGGGCGGGGATTCGTTACCACAAAAAAGAGATTACGCTATCAAGTTTTTGGATGCAACACCAAATGAAGAGAAAAAACTAGAAAAGAGAAAGCAGCGATTTAAAAAAGAAATTGAAACAGTTCTTTCTTTTCAAGATAAAGTTAGCGGAATTATTCCTATATATGATACTTCAGTATATTGTGAAGAAGAATCAGATATATTATGGTATCTAATGCCAAAAGCAGAACAGTATAATCCACATAAATTCTCTGTTTTGCAAAAAATGGAGCAGATGTTTGATTTGGGGAATTGCATAAGGCAATTACATAAACTTGGCTTTGTACATAGAGATATTAAGCCAAAGAATCTTTTGCTATTCGATGGGCAATTATGTCTATCTGATTTTGGGCTTGTTAGGAATAGTGCTGATGCAGATGAACACATAACAGAAATGAATGAGCCTCTAGGCCCACGGGCAATTCGTCCACCTGAATTTCAGTCAGTTGAGGAAATTAATGGTGTGGATTACCAAAAATCTGATGTTTATTTGTATGCGAAAACAATTTGGATGGTGCTTAATTGTAATAACAGTGGATTTTTGGAAGAATACTCGAGAAATCGCAAAGATGTTTATATCGATAAAGAAAAGTTTCAGATTGAAACGGCAGAACCATTGCATCGTTTGATGGAGGAGGCAACAAAACATTATTATTGGGAACGGATTGATATCGAAGGTTGTTTGAGTTATATAGAAGACCAATTAAGGGTAATAAGAGGTACCATGCCTCGTCAAACTTTGATGGATTTGAAATATGATGAACAGGCAAAACATAATAGTTTTACTATTCCTTCGGATGAACAGATATATAAAGAACCCGACGCAATTTTGAAAATACTTAATAATATGGCACATACCGTAGGTCTAGTTTTTATTGATGCAGGAAAAGAATCGATGCTTCTTCCCTTGAAAAAAGCAAGATATATTGAAGATAACCTTTATGAAATAGAAATACTTAATCCGTATTATGGGGGAAGAAAAAAGGTAATTGAAATTGCACTTGATGATATTTGTATGAAAAAGGATATGACATATATTCTTCACTCTGTTAAGTTTTCGTTTGATGAAAAGCCAGTACCATTGTATAGCCGAATCGGTGATGGGTTAGGGAACGGATATAAACGTATTCGATTAAATACAAATTATTTAATTAGAATGGTAAAATTGACTGGATAGTTGATTCGGTTTTGGGGATTTGGGAAATATGTAGCTTCACAAAATAGTTTTTGACATATGGAAGGCCCAAATATAATTGAAGTGGATGAACAATAAAATTTTGTCCAAATGGATAAGAGAAGGATTTTGGGGAATTTCAGAGGAATATAAAACTTAGTTGATTAGTAATAACTTAGCATGAGATTTTGTGGGAATCTGGTAATACCGTTGAAACGGTAGTACTTTTGTCTAAAACTAATATCGGTTAACATGGAATGGGGGATAAAGTAACGGAAGAAGCAAAAATCATAACCACCGGCTTAGCCGGTGGTTTGCTCTGCCGGCAGTGTGAAAGTTTTTCTGTAAATACGTAAATACAAGAGGTTCTTCTATGATAAAATCTAAATCATAGGAGGGCCTTTTATTATGGCAAAACAAAAGAAACCTGTTCATCGGGTACAAATGACGGAAGGAAAACGAAACATTATCCATCAACTCCTGGAAGAATACGACATTCAGACCGCTGAAGATATCCAGGATGCCTTGAAGGATCTTCTTGGCGGGACTATTAAGGAAATGATGGAAGCAGAAATGGACGATCATCTTGGCTATGAAAAGTCCGAACGCTCTGATAATGACGATTATCGGAATGGCTATAAGCGCAAACGGGTAAACAGCAGTTACGGATCTATGGAAATCGAAGTCCCGCAGGACCGCAAATCAACCTTCCAGCCGCAGGTGGTCAAAAAACGCCAGAAAGATATCTCAGATATTGACCAGAAGATCATATCCATGTATGCAAAGGGAATGACAACCCGGCAGATTTCAGAGACCATAGAGGATATTTACGGTTTTGAAACATCTGAAGGTTTTATCTCAGATGTGACGGATAAGATCCTGCCGCAAATAGAGGATTGGCAAAATCGGCCTTTGGATGAAATATATCCGATCCTTTTTATTGATGCAATTCACTATTCTGTACGTGATAACGGCATCATCCGAAAACTGGCTGCATATGTGATTTTGGGTATAAATACAGATGGCAAGAAAGAAGTCCTCACCATTCAGGTTGGTGATAATGAGAGCTCTAAATACTGGCTGTCTGTCCTGAATGAATTAAAAAACCGCGGGGTAAAAGATATCCTGATCCTTTGTGCAGATGGCCTGACCGGGATCAAGGAAGCTATTGCAGCTGCCTTTCCGAAAACAGAGTATCAGCGCTGTATCGTGCATCAGGTACGGAATACGCTGAAATATGTTCCGGATAAAGACAGGAAAGCCTTTGCAACGGATTTAAAAACAATCTATCAGGCATCTGACGAGAAGAAAGCTCTGGACGCACTTGACCGGGTAACAGAGAAATGGACGCCTAAATATCCGAACTCCATGAAACGCTGGAAAGATAACTGGGATGCGATTTCTCCGATTTTCAAATTTTCAACAGATGTGCGGAAGGTCATATATACGACCAATGCCATAGAATCATTAAATTCCACCTATCGGAGACTCAACCAGCAGAGAAGCGTTTTTCCGAGCGATACAGCACTGCTGAAAGCCCTGTATCTGGCCACCTTTGAAGCTACCAAAAAATGGACAACTACCATCCGAAACTGGGGCCAGGTCTATGGTGAGTTGAGCATTATGTATGAAGGACGACTGCCAGATTAAATCCATATCCAGGTTAAAGCAGACGGAAAAGCCGCCTGTTATTGACATGCCATCAAACGGATGGTATATATAAAACAGGGGTGAAAAGCTTATTTTCAAGCCTTTCACCCGTTCTTATCATAGAAGAATCCTATTTACAGACTTTTCTTCACAGGCTCGCTCTGCCCCTATAAGGGGCTCTTCCCTGCTTGCGCCCGGAAGGCGCACTGAAAGGGTCCGCCTCTTGCACTGCTTTTCACAGGCTGGCCCTGAAGGGCCTGTCTCAGTGCCTTCTCCTTCCTGCGCATCCCCTTGGGATATGCTTATTGCTTCCGTTTCCGGCTTAGCCTTTTAGGCTTATTTCTTTCTGCCTTTTCTTACCGGCTCCCCCGTGAACGGGCAATGTCGTCAACTTAAGAAAATTAAAAAAGCACTTGACAAGTTCATCAAAAAATGTTGCCCCGCAATTGATTATAAAACGAATTGCGGGGTATATATTTATGAAAAATATTCTTAAAAAAATTATCATGGAAACAAAAAATCTGATCCAGTCTGAATCTTTTCATCAAAGACATCGTTTGGCGAAAGGTTTTTCTCGTCAGCGTAAGTTCTCTTTTACTCATGTAATATATTTTATTCTTGCCAGAGAAAATAAATCTATCAACATAAATTTGGCAAACTTGCGAAAGATTTTTCCTCATTTGAAAATACCATATATATCAAAGCAAGCCGTTTCAAAAGCTCGGCAAAAAGTATCCTCTAATGCCTGCCTGGAATTATGTCAGACTTTTTCTGGTTTATATTATTCCGAAAAGAAAACATTCTCTTTATGGCATGGCTTTCATATTTATGCCGTTGATGGCTCTACAATCCAAATCCCAATATCTAAGGAAAATATTAGATTTTGGGGAAGCAATCCAAATCAGTATGGTATAGAAGAACCACTGGCTTCTACTTCACTGCTATATGATGTTCTGGAAGGGATTATAGTAGATGCCTATATAGGAGAGTATCGATTAAATGAGAGGACAGCTGCCTGCAAACATATTGATTTTTTTACAAGGTTAAATGTAGCAGGATCACATATATTTTTGTTTGATCGAGGTTATCCTTCTTATGACTTATTTCAAAAACTAATCTGTTGCAATCTTTTCTTTGTAATGAGACTATCTAAATCTTTTAAAAAGCTTATTCATACAGATAATTCGGACACCAGTATCAGCTATTGGCCTAAAGGTAAAAAAACTCCTTTATCGCTTAGAATCATACATCTTACTCTTCCAGATGGAACTACAGAATATCTTGTGACAAATATTACTGATTTGACATTCACGCTGGATACTTTTAAAGAACTTTATTTTTTACGATGGGGTATAGAAAGTCGTTATAAAGAACTGAAAATATCATATAAGTTGGAATCTTTCAGCGGATATAAGCCTGAAATCATCAAGCAGGATTTTTATGCTGCAGTTTTTCTTTCGAATCTTTCCGCTGTGATAAAAAATGCTGCTGACCCGAAAATAAAAAATCACAGAAAAAACAAACATCGATATCAAGCAAATAAAAATTTTATTATAAATCAAACGAAAACAAATATTCTCACTCTTTTGACCATCCATACCAAAAAGATCATTACATTAATAGATGACATAGTAGAAGAAGCCATAAGAAATCGCTCAGAAATACGCCCCGGAAGGCAGTTTCCAAGACATAAAAAATATACCAGACGAAAATATTGCATGAATGATAAACCTTGTATATGAATACTGAAATCCTATAAGAGACCACTTTCATGACTTGTTGTAAGACAGGTTTATTTTTCATGGAAAGAAATAAATAATCCATCCCATTGAATTTCAAAAAACACCTGCATAACACTTAAGTTGACGACATTGCCCGTGAACGGGTCTATATATTCATTTAATGTCAGCTGATCATATTCCAAATCTT
>JAHZAV010000089.1 GCA_019423745.1 Lachnospiraceae bacterium | reverse complement strand
ACATTCGTAATCTCTTTATTTAAATCTTTTATATATTCTTTACACACATCTATATATAATCCTGTTTTATATTCTGGATTTTCCAAAAACTGTAATTCAACGGGATATTTTGTAATCTCCGTAAGTAACTTTACAAATATGCTTTTCAAATTATTTTGGCTTTCATCATCATTAAGGCATACTTCTGCAACTTCTTCAAAGCCAAATACTAAATAATCTTTATTTTCTCTTTTCTCCAAATGTACATTAATCGCTTTGCTTTCCTGATTCATAAATATCCTTCCTATCATAAAATGCAGTTTTACCGCCCTCAAGAGTATGCATACTTTCTTGAGTCCAGTTTTTAGTGTCTGTTTCATCATCTATATTTCTAAGTTCATCATAAAAAGGATTACCAACATACGTTTTATATATTCCATTCTCATGAGTTCTTAGTATACTAATATACGGAAGTGTACCAACAGCAATATTAGCATTATGTGTTGCTATAATTACTGTTTTTCTCCGTTTTGCAAGATCAGTTAACTTCGGAAGTATATTAGAAGTTATATATGAATTTCCCATTCCCAGTTCTGGTTCATCCAAAATATATACATCACTTTCTGAATCCAATAACTTTTGCATCAGTAGAATTCCTCGTTCTCCATTAGATGGTCTGTAAATTTCTCCATTTTCTAATGCCGTTTCTTTAGATACCCCTATAAAAGCTCCTATATCTTTAATTCCATCATCATAGAATTCTTGAAACTTTGATACTTCTTCCGATATATTCTCTGCTAGGACAGCTTTCTTTATCCCATCTATTACAAGTTTACAATTTCTTAATACAGTTATTCCCTGTTTAAATTCATCTGTACGTGATTCTTTGGTTAACATTCTGTATCGTGTTTGAATATATATATCACCTTTTTCCTCAAGGTTTCCCAAATATTCTTTTTCAACCTTATCCTCTACAGAAAACGTACTACATATTTCCTCGACATTTTCAAACAACTTAAAACGTCCCATAGCGAAATCATAAAACCCTACACTGCTAGGTTTTGATATCGTATCAGAACATTTGTCCGCTATTGCTTTTATCTTATCAATGCTCCAATTTGTAAGCTTAATACTTTTATCACTGTTCCACTTTTGCATTTTTGCATCATTGATATTTTCACATAATTTTCCCAATAACAGCATTAAAGTTGTACGTTCTTGCTCATCCAAATATTTTTCTATATCAATTTTTTCAAATGTAGACTCTGTAAATTCTTTCAAATATTTATAGTCAGATTCAAGTTTTCGGTCACGCACTCCCTCCTCTATATGTACACACTCTGTTATTTTCATTCTCCCTTTATTTTTATTGTTATCTTTTGTTTCCATCCAACTTATATATTTTTCAAAAGACGTTGGTAATTCTTCTTTCCAGTTATAAACATCAATAAACTGTTGCCTCATACTATCCAATTGAAGCTTATCAGGTGTGGCTATTATATCATTAACTTTTAACATTTTCGAAAAATCTGAATCTTTCTCATTGCCTTTGTAACTTTCCATTGCAATTCCATTTTCAATATAATATTTTTTCAAAGATTCAAGGATTTCTGTTTTTCCCGTTCCCTTCTGCCCGAAAATAATATTAATATCTTCATAAAAAGGTAATTTAAAGTTTACTTTTTTATATGGCGATACAGGAATCTCTTTTTTTCGTTTTTGATTGAGCAAGGTATCTATGATTTGTACATCTTTTTTTGCTAACAAGCAAAATTGTTCAAATGTTTGTACTGGCAGTCTTATATCTGCAAACTTGCTGGTTTCATACTTATTCCAATCTTGCACATCACTTCCTATAATAACACTATAATCAAAATTGGAAAAAACGCCAAGGCTTCGATAATCAGACGTTTCCTTAAATAGTCGGCTAGAATCGGGTAATAATTCCCCTAATTCCTGAATATCCTCATCTGACAGTTTAGGTTCTTTATGAAAATGTGGTATATAAATGCAATCACATTTTCCTAACGTTTCATATACTTTTTTCACACCAATTTGAAATGTATTTACATCTTCATCGTTAACCAATTCCTGTACTTGAGTATTAAACAGTTCAACATTTTTAGGATTAGCGATTACAATCAAATGTCCTCTTTTACAATTTCCCTTTTGATCTGCCTTTCCTATAATATCAAGTTCTACCCCTGGCCAAATATCACAATATCCTTCTGTGACATCTTTAAATTCTTTGTATTGCATATAATCAAATTGATTATGATTTGTTATTGCAATAATTTTAACCTCTGCTTCAATAACCTTCTGAAAAAATTTATCCTTGGTAACATTTCTTGTATAAGCATCGCCTGTTTTTACCTTCTTCGTATGACAATGTAAATCGATTCTCATAATTGCCTCCCCATCTCAGTTGTAAAGGTGGGTTAATCTATAACCATACCCCATTCATTCCAAAATCCACCATTTTTTAATCTATATATATTTTCTTGTGTTTCTTCAGACAATATACTCCATTCCCATGGTCTAGAATATCCGCTACCGCTACCAGAAATATTTAATTTTCTCATGTAAGTTACAATATCTCTTACACTTGGATATCGCCACGCAATATTTTGAAGCAGATCAAAAACACATGAACCTACAGGAGTAAAAAATTCTTCTTTATTATCCGATGCTATGTACCCACTCATAACATAATTTCCCTTTAGACCTTTTCCGTTATCATAATTTGGCACTATCATCTTTTGAGATTTCCATACCCCTAAATCAGCAACACATATAATATCTGGAATCTCTCTAGGATGTGTAACATATTTTTCATCATATTCCCAAATGGCCTTTTCAATATTTTCTTTCGGATTCGAATTTTCCTTTTTCCATTCGTGTGAATGCGCTAATAATCCGTAATAAATTTTGCTTTGTAAGTCTTTTCTCGGCGTTCCATTCTCATTAATAGCTAATTTTTCTATCTTCTTTGAATGCTCTATAAATTCGCCAATATGTTTACGTCTTAATGTAGTTTTACATTCAAATGCAGCCACTACTCCTCCAGATAAATATTCCTTGCAATTCAACAAACTTTTAGGATAATCTGGTGATAAAACAATCACATCCACTTGCGGACTTGTTTCCCCTGAATCACTTAATATTCTTCCCTTTGTAACTATTTGAAAATAAGGTGGAATCCAAGATTCCAAAAGTTCTTTCCAGTTTTCTTCTCCTTGATCCCCTGCAGTTCCTGGATCTTCATTCACTCTTCTACAAATTCTTGTGTATTCATCCGAAATATTACTATTTGCCTTTTTAAAAAA
>JAHZAV010000088.1 GCA_019423745.1 Lachnospiraceae bacterium | reverse complement strand
CATTTCTCAAAAGAGATCTGGAATAATAATGTTGCGAAATCACTTTAAAAAATCAGGTATATTTCTTTTTTCTCTATTGTCAGATTTGTCTGGATTTTCTTTGAAAAACCACCTGTCATTCCATGCTTTCAATTGGCGATTCATTGTTTCCTGAGAAATTTCCGTATAAATCTGAGTGGTTTGCAGGGAAACGTGACCCAGAAAGTTTTTTACAACGATCAACGGTACTCCCGCCTCAAGCATATGCGTCGCCGTTGTATGCCTCATCGAGTGCGGCGTATAATTATTTCTGAACATCCCGGGATTTTCCTGCTTTGCTATGCGGATATACTTTGCATAAATTTCCTCAATGCAGGAAACCGTCATCTTTTCGTGAATCTGACTTGAGAAAACATGCCGGTTCTTATCCTCAGATATTCCTCTGTGTGCGATATACTTTTTTACTATATCTGAAGCGGCTGCTGGTATGCCTATCCTTCGTATTTTTTGTCCTTTTCCATGAACATTTATACAGGCTTTATCCTGATAAAACTGAATATCGCCTACCGTCAGATCGCACACTTCCTGAGAACGCATTCCGCTGGCATACATAAAGCACAGGAGAGTTTTATTTCTCAATCCGATTTCCGTATTGGCATCTGGCAGTTTAAAAAGAATCTTCACTTCCTCTCTCGAAAAGGAACTTCGCAGAGACTGTGGGGCTTTTTTCTTTGGGACTTTTAATACATTATTTCTGAATATAGATGCTGCACCAAAATCTCTGTTTTGCGCATATATTGAGAATGCCGACAGTGCGGAAAGGCGCTGGTTTCTAGTCGCTATACTACATTTGCGCTCTGATTCCAGCCAGTCAAGGAACTCTGTGATCATCTGAGCATCCAATATTTCAAAGTAAATCTTTTCAGCCGGTATTCCTTTAACTGTATACATAAACTCCATAAGTATTCGGAAAGTTGCTTTATATGACGTAACAGTTGCTGTCGATAATCCTTTTGCTACCGGAAGATACGTGTTAAAATAGGCTTCAAGCAAGTCCAGAAATGAATTCTTCTTATGCTTCATAGTCCACCTCCGGCAACAGGTCATACATAAAATCACCAAAGTTTTCAACTGCTTCGGGGAACAACTCACTGCTGAATTTTAAGTACTTGGATGTTTCATCAAGGCTGTCATGGCCCAGATAGATAGAAAGATATGGTATCGCATCATCAATATGTCTGCCAGCCCTTTCTGCCTGAGCAAAAGATTTAAATGCAAAAACATGTCTCAGGCAGTGCAGGCATGGACCTCTTTCATGCTTCTTCCGATTAGCAAGGCGGATGTTATTATCTTTCAGTATTTTATCAAATCTGTTTTTTACCGATCTGCCTGAAATATGACTATCGGTTTTGGAGGAAGGGAAAAGCCATCCTTCTGTTTTTTCAAAAATCCCCATCGCTAAACAGTATTCCGTCAGTATCCGTGTCATTTCCAATGACATGGGAACTAAGCGTTGTTTGTCACCTTTCGTGTTTATTAATCTGAGAATGCCATTTTCAAGATCCGTATCTGCAAGGTTGATTCTGACCGTTTCTCCTATCCTTAATCCGCAGCTATATAATAATCGAAGAATCACCGGAAACTCGATCACCAGATAGGGATCCGCCTTTTTATCTGATAAGATGACATTATCTGCAGCTTTAAAGATGAGTTCGAGTTCATTATCGCTGAATATATACGGAACATAATCATCACGTACTTTTGGAATAATAGGGATAAAAGCAGGTTCACCGGACAATGTCAAATATTTTAAAAACTGCCGGATCGTGATAACTTCATTTTCAACAGACCCGCTTTTTCCGTTTAGTGTACCGACCCATGCATTAATAAAACGTTCAGTGATCTGACCTGTTGAACGGATGTGCTCATTCAGATAATTATCAAATCTTTTTAGATAACACAATTCATGTTTCTGTGCACTTTCGCTTAATATTCCGCATCGTAGCTCGTAGTATTGTGATAGCTTATCTGAATAAATACTGTTAAACATGACGGACCACCTTCTTTCCGGAAAGGTAATCAGCAAATATTCCTTTGGGGCGAGGCGGATCCAGAGCACACAATCTTAAATTTTCAATGTCCACTTTTGCATAATGCTTTATAACATTTAAATCAGAATGCCCAAGTATTCTTCTCACCGTTTCATAAGAGACTCCGTCATTTACCATCGAGCTTGCAAGGGATGAACGGAAGGTATGGGGACCATGCTTTTTTCTACTTGTATCTATTCCGGCCTTATGAAAGTAACGGTCTGTGGCATGTCTTATAATACTTGTTGTAATACGTCCATATGGAGCTGACATACCGTGAAAAACGTATTCATCACATCTTCCGGAAGATTTCGCACTCTCCAAGAAAGTAGTGATTGCAGCCATAACAGCCTTCGGCATCTGTAAAGACAGCGGCATTCCGGTTTTTTCCTGCCTCAGGTGGATATATCCACTATTCAGATCCACTTCTGACCACTTCAGTTTTGCAATATCCCCAGAGCGCAACCCCATGCGAGTCGCAAGCAGGATGATTGCCCGATCCCTTTTGCCGGTATCTGTAGCCGTATCAATCGCATTTTCGACTTTCTTTATCTCTGAAGGAGTATAAGTGGTAGGTAAAACGCTACGTCTTTTATAATGGGGCACGATCCCAGAAAAATCTGTTTTGATTAACCCACTATCATAAAGATACCGCAGAAACTGGCGTATTCTCGCATAATTATCTTTGTTATCATATATAAGTAGTGCCTGGGATATCTTCCCTGCGTTAAGATCACCAATATCATTACATCCAATCTGTTTTATGTAATTCAGAAATCGTACACAAGTTTTCTTTTTGGCGAGAATAGTTGGTGATTTGTTCCCTGTGTTTGAACATTCATTAAGATACGCATTCAGTATATTCGAAAAATCTTCAGGGACTTTTTCCAACTGATTTCCATGATGACATCTGTAAGGTATGTCATCGATATAATCATTGAGCCTCCGTACCGCACAGGTATACGCACTAAAAGTCGATCTGCATACGTTTACTGAATCTAGAAACTGACGTCCGATTTCAGGAGTATATGTTTCTATACCAAGTTTTTTCATCAACGAGTAGATTCTGTTGTAAATCCGCCTGTAAACCATCAATGTGGAATCCATGTAATTCTGCTTTTTGAGCTGATTGATGACACAATCAGACAGCTTGTGAAAGTTTAACGTTTTCTCTGCCATAATTGACCTCCTTATAATAATCTGTGAGGTTAATTATACGCTATTGTTATTCGAGAAAACGACATGTACCAT
>JAHZAV010000087.1:338-3460 GCA_019423745.1 Lachnospiraceae bacterium | reverse complement strand
CCACTGAAAAAGTGGTCGTAAAATCATATATCTGATATAATTAAGGTATCATAATTGTCGGAGGTTGAAATGTTATCATCCCAACTTAAACTTAGCCTTAGTTATTATTCAGATTTATATGACATGATTGTTCCAAAAGATCATATTCTAAGAAAAATCAGGGAATTGGTCGATTTTTCTTTTATATATGATGAATTAAAAAATAAATATTGCCTTGATAATGGACGTAATGCAAAAAACCCTATATTGCTATTTAAATATCTGCTTTTAAAATATCTTTATAACCTTTCTGATAATGGTGTTGTTGAAAGATCACGATATGATATGTCTTTTAAATATTTTCTGGAATTAACGCCAGAAGAAGAGGTTATCCATCCTAGTCTTTTAACCAAATTCAGAAAGCAGCGTTTAAAAGATGAAAATATACTTGATCTGCTCATAAATAAAAGTGTAGAACTTGCCATAAATCAAGGTGTTTTAAAAAGCAATACTATAATTGTTGACTCAACTCATACAGAAGCCCGTTATCATAAAACTACTCAGAGAGAAATGTTGAAAAAAGCCTCTACTTCTTTAAAAGCAGCTTTAAAAGATTCTGATAAAGACATTTATCTGCCAGATGAACCTGAAAAACGAGCTTCTTTAGATGAGTATAATGAATACTGTCATGAATTATTAAACACAGTTCAGGAAAGTCCGTATTCAGAACTGCCAACGATTAAAGAAGAATCTTCTATGTTATCCGAAATTTTGGATAATCAGATTGATTGTTATGATCAATCCACTGACCCGGATGCCCGGATTGGCCATAAAACGGTCAATTCTTCTTTTTACGGATACAAAACTCATTTGGCCATGACAGATGAACGGATTATCACAGCAGCAACAATCACATCCGGCGAAGCATTTGATGGTCAGGAACTTCCAGTACTGGTTCAAAAAAGTAAAGCAGCAGGTGCAACCGTTAATGAAGTAATAGCAGATACCGCATATTCCACACTGGAAAATTTAAAAGATGCACAAAGCAATGACTATAAATTAATTTCAAAGCTTAACCCGAGCATCATAAAAGGGACTCGTTCAGAGGACGGCTTTATCTTTAATAAAGATGCGGATACCATGCAGTGCCCAGCGGGGCATTTGGCTATAAAATATCGAATTGACAAACGTAGTAATCAGAAAAAGAATACACGTATCAAATATTTTTTCGATATTAATAAATGCCATGTCTGTCCTTATCGTAATGGCTGCTATAAAGAAAATGCAAAAACCAAAACGTATAGTATCACTATTAAATCGGATTATCATAAAAATCAAGAAGCGTTTCAAAAAACACAATATTTCAAGGAACGTTTCAAAACCCGCTATATGATAGAGGCAAAAAATAGTGAATTAAAAAATATACACGGATATAGTCGTTGTGATGCTGCTGGACTATCAAACATGCAACTTCAAGGAGCAGTATCAATATTTGCAGTCAATTTAAAACGAATTTTAAAACTAAAGGGAGAAGTCTGCCCAAATGAGGAAGAATAGGAAAATTCATCTCTCAAAAGGGTAGATTTTGCATCCCTCAAAACACTATTTTAGCAATATTTTATTATCAAGGAACATTTTTGCACATATTTGACGTCCTGTGATACTAAACTTACCACTTTTTCAGTGGCGTCCCCTATAGAGGTGGGAGTTATCTCCCAGCTGATATAAAAAGCTGAATTTCTCTCAGGCACATGACTTAAGCACGATGGAGATGAGACGAAGTAATCATGGAGGCACTTGCTGAACATGATTACTGTTTTCGGCTCATCGGAATGTTTCGTGCGCGGAATGTTCATGAGCGAAATTCAGCTTCTTTATTACACGATTCCTAAAGTTTTCAATATATACAGCCACCCGGTCAATGTGAATGCACTGAACATAGTGGTAAGCATTACTGTACTGGCAGTAAGGACACCTTCATGTCCCATATTTTTTGCCATAACATAACTACTTACAGTCGTCGCAGATCCGAGCATAACAAGGATTGCAGCGATTTCTTCATTCTTAAATCCCAGCCCGACTGCAATTGGCAGAAAGACTGCCGCAAATCCGACAAGCTTCATAACAGCCGCCACAATAGACGGTTTGGCTTTCGCGGAAGCTTTGTGGATATCAAAGGTCGCTCCCATTGCCATAAGTCCCATCGGAGTTGCCATGTTTCCAATACTTGTCACCGTCTTCGCCGGGATTCCGGAAAATGGAAGACGGCATGCCGACCATAGAAGTCCAACCACAATTCCAATAATAATCGGGTTGGTAATAATTCCTTTTAACGTTTTCTTTAATACTTCTTTATCAATCTTGCTCTGTCCTGGTTTGAAAAAAGACAGAACAACAACCGCCATAATATTATAAAGCGGAACACTGCCGATGATCATGACTGGCGCCATACCTGCATTTCCATAAATATTTTGGATAAATGCAATACCAAGAAGCGCCGCGCTGCTTCGATAAGAAGCCTGAATAAATTCCCCACGGATAGACTTATCCTTCCAAAGACAGGAAATCCCCGCTGAAATTATAATACAGATCAAGGTTACAATAAAACAGAATATAACAAATTTTACATTCCAGACTTTCGAAAAATCTACTGTCGCAAGATCCCCGAATAATAATAACGGCAACGGCACTTTAAATACGAATTTATTCATTTTCGAGGCAAACTCCTCATCCATCCAGCCTATATGACGAAAAAAAAGTCCCAGGATCATCATTAAGAATATAGGACCTGTCGCATTTAAACAAAAAAATAAATTATCCATCTACAACCTCCAGATAAAATCCAATTGGGGACGGGGTTTTTTCAAAAAAACCCCGGTACCGCTAACAAAAAAGTTTCTTGTATATATTAAAATCTTGCTCTTTGAACACGTTAAAGATCACACGTTCGATGCTGGTTTTTGTTAAAAACCGGTCGACCGTGTCTACTGCGATTTCTGCTGCCAGTTTATTGGGAAAATGGAATTCTCCGGTTGAGATGCAACAAAATGCTATGGATTTTAAACTTGATTTTTCTGCCAGTTTCAGGCAGTTGAGATAGCAGTCTTTTAGCTGCTCTTTTTGTTTTTCTGTCACTGACAGTC
>JAHZAV010000087.1:0-328 GCA_019423745.1 Lachnospiraceae bacterium | reverse complement strand
GTATGACATGTTTAGCCGGAAGGTTGTAGCCTTTTGTAATCTTTGCTTTTCCTATCGGTTCTTTGTGTCCTTGTTCTGCCATGATTTCTGCACATTCATTACGAAGCTGAATTCCTGCCGCCGAGTGAATGGCGTTGTCGATGCAGCCATGACATGGTACAAAACAGCCGAGAAGCTGACTGTTCGCTGCATTTACTATTGCATCTACGTCTAGTCTTGTAATGTCACCGCGCCACAGGGATATGCGGTCACTGTTCTTAATCTCTGAGCATGGATATTCCTGCTCGATCACCGGAATATCGTTGCATGTCACGCTTCCTTTTTCCTC
>JAHZAV010000086.1 GCA_019423745.1 Lachnospiraceae bacterium | reverse complement strand
TATGGAGCTGACTGTTACTAATCGGTCGAGGGCATAACCAAGAGGTTCGGAAGGTAAAGGAAGAGATGGAAATATATTTCTTGTATGTGGTTTTGAAGGTACATAATTTTTGAATAATTAAATATTCCTCCTTAGCTCAGTCGGTAGAGCACTCGGCTGTTAACCGAGTTGTCGTTGGTTCGAGTCCAACAGGGGGAGCTTAAAAGTCCGTAAATTAAAATTTATGGACTTTATTTTATATTCGAAAGAAATATAATATCATTTGGTTAGTGAATATTAGACATAAAAATCGGAAATGCGGATGTATCCCATCTGTATCTGATGTCCGGTTACAATGAAAATGGTTGGAATGATCCAGAAAGTATGGTTCCTTTTGGAGATTTTATTAATCTTCCAAGTGGTGTAACAGAGCCGGAGGAAGGTGTATTATATATAGAAAAATTGAAAGCGCAAGATAAGTTCACAATAACAATTGAAGGGATGATTCCACAAGATTATAATAAAGAAAATGTTGCTTTTTCATTTGCAGCAATGTCATATGGAAAAGAAGATTTTGATCCGGCAACAGATATACCAGTTTTAGCCGTAACTCATACTTTAATTGGTAAGGTTGTGTAAAAAATAGTGTTAATAAGAATCAAGTGCCAAAAACAGGAGACGAAAGTTCGGCAAATGTAATTTTTATGATTATGGCTGTAGCAGGAGTAACAGCTGTAATTGCCAGAAGGAAAGTCAAAGTATAAAATTCAGAGAAAAGAATAAAATATAATAGAACAGGTTATCCAGCTATATTAGCCGGATAACCTGTTCTATTGTTTGACGTATATTTTCTTTGGCAGTATCAGGATTCATGGCTTCCTCCAAAGTTGTGATCCCACGTACAATTGGAAAGAAAGCATCGATTCCGGCGGTATTGCATGCACGTGCCTCCTTTGTAACACTTCCAGCAATGGCTATTACCTTTGCATGATATTTGTGTGCGAGTTTAGCAACGCCCACAGGTGCTTTCCCCATAGCAGTTTGATGATCGAGCCTTCCTTCGCCGGTAATAACAATATCAGCGTCTTTTAACTCTTTTTCAAGACCCACTGCATCAAGAATAAGTTCGATTCCGGGAGAGAGATTTGCATTCAAAAATGTCAGAAATGCAAATCCAAGTCCACCCGCAGCTCCTGCCCCAGGATAGTTTATATAATCACAATTCAAAGTATTAGATACGATAGATGCAAAATGAAACATATCTTTATCTAACTTTTCTTTCATTTCATCGGTAACCCCTTTTTGTGGGCCATAAATATAAGTGGCTCCGTTTTCACCACATAAAGGATTTGTAACATCACATGCAATTTGAAAATGACATTCTGATAGGATGGGATTTTTATTTGCTGTTTGAATGGAAGCCACTTTTGCAAGAGCCTGGGCACCCTCACCTACATCAGCGCCATTTTCATCATAAAATTTAAAACCAAGGGCTTTCAGCATACCAATTCCACAGTCGTTTGTAAGGCTTCCACCGATTCCAATAATGAAATTCCGGCATCCTTTATCTATAGCATTTAAAATCATTTCACCAACACCATAGGTTGTTGCAACCAAAGGATTCCGCTCTTCTTTGCTGACAAGGGTAATCCCTGCCGCTGAAGCCATTTCTATGATTGCGGTATTGGAATCTGCCAGATATCCATAATAACAGGGTTGTGGTTTGCCCAGAGGGCCGGTAACTACAATGTCAACTCTTCGTCCGTTCATACCTTCAATCAGAGCGTCAGTTGTCCCCTCACCACCATCAGCCAGAGGTTTAACAACGACCTCAGCCTCTGGTAGGGCTAAAAGAACACCTTCTTTTGCAGCATTTCCAGCTTCCATGGAAGATAAACTTCCTTTAAAGGAATCAATAGCAGTTACAACTTTCATATAGAAACCTCCATATTTTTATATTATTTAGTATAAGTTTAGCATGAAAAAACTGGCAAAAAAATATATTTTATAACAAAAAAGGCGATAAATATGTTATGGATAACAAATCATATCGTTTGAGAGAAAGAGGTTTCTTCAGGAATATCAATAAGCTTAATGGCAAGATAGAGAATTACTGAATCATGAAAATTTCGAGGATTCAGACCACATAATCGATGAATTCTATTTAGCTTATATTGCAGTGTATTTTTGTGAAGAAAAAGCTTTTCACATGTATGAAGCAAGGAGCAGTCTTCGTTGAAATAAGTATGAAGAATCTGGATATCTTCAGAGGATAATTTACAAATGGACTTTTGAATAAAGCTTTTTCGATGAATTTCATGAATATCCGCTAAAAGAATTTCCAAAGTCAACTCGTCAAATAAAGCAATGTTCTGATTGGAATATTGCAGTGTATTTAGAGCGGTTTTTGCTGTATAGAGGGAGACGTTTAGTTTAGATAATTCTTCTGAACTTCCAATTCCTACTATAATCGTTTCTTTTCTGGAGGACACAAAGGCAGAAAGTTTTTCGCTTATTTCCTCTAAAACCGACGAGTCAAATAGTACAGTAAATGTTTGAGGATATTGATATTTGTACAGACATTGAGGAAGAGTTTCCAAAAAGTGATAAATATCTGTTTCTACGGAAGAAATGCTATCTGGAACAGAAGAAGTATTGAGTTCTAGCAGAAAAATACGTTTTGGTGTCTTGGGGGTTATATGAAAAGTCTGCAGCTCTTCCAATAAGCGGGAGGTAAGTTCCTGATCATTGGAGAGTAAAAGCTGAAGAAGATGGCTTTTTTTCTCTGTCAGAGTTCTCGAAGCAGCATTTATTTCCTGCTCCCGAATGAGTAATAAAGTAATACGTTCAGCAAGGTGGGCATAAATTCTTACATCTTGGGGATCTCCGCTTATGCCTATGACAGCAGTTAGTGAACCATTATGATATACAGGTATATTTACACCTTTTTGTGTTCCTTGAAGGGTATCAGATTCATAAACTTCTAAGATGTTGCCGGAGGAAACTACTTTTTTTCCTCCTTCATGAAAACTCCCTATGCGTGAAGCATTGGTACTTGCAAAGACTATTCCTTTTTCATTAATAAAATTAATATCATGTCCGCAGACTTCCTTTACCGTATCTACAATCTGCTGTGCCGTTATCTTATTGATCATTTGCCTATCCTCCAATTTGCCAATAGAACTATGTTATGTGTAACATAATATGCAATCTATGTCAATGATATAAAAGTTCTAAAGACCAAAATATTTGAAAGAATATGGATAGAAAATACAGAAAGGTCGGTATTTACAGTAAAATAACAGGTTTAAGAAAATAGATAAGTAAATAAATTAAAAGATTAAAAAATATTTTCTAAAAAAGGCTTGCCAAAATAGGTGGTATGTGATATTATATTACTCGGTCACTTGATGTATTATTTTTAAGAATACAAAAGACTAAACATGGCTCCATGGTCAAGCGGTTAAGACATCGCCCTTTCACGGCGGTAACCCGGGTTC
>JAHZAV010000085.1 GCA_019423745.1 Lachnospiraceae bacterium | reverse complement strand
CACAGCATAAATTCGTATATTTTCTTATCCAAATTTAGTAACTTCTTAGTAATAATCAGCCTGGAAAACAGGCTTTCTAAGAACCTTATAATCAGATTATTTTTAATTCTTTTTTCTATTATTTTATCATACTATGCCAGTTTTGCAATCCTATTCATCTCTTCTTTTGCATCAATTAATCCCAGATGCGTATATACATTTAACGTAACCCCTATATCAGAATGTCCCATTAAATATTGGAGTGCTTTCGGATTCATTCCAGCTTTCGCCATATTGGAACAATATGTATGCCTACATACATGAGGCGTGATCTTTGGCATTTGTTCCTCATGAGTACGATTATACTTTCCTAACGCCCACTGAAAATGTTTTTCCCAATGGAGTGCTACCTCAGGCATATCTTTTTTATCCAGGAATAAGAATCGACTATATCCATCTATAATCGGCTCAACCCTTACTTTTTTACGGTTTTTCACAATCTGTTCAAAACATTCATAAACTTCATCTGTCATCGGTAACATTCGTGTTCCACTTGAAGTTTTGGTATCTTCAATGACGTACTGCATTCCTCTGGTTCTCTGAAGCTGATGATTCACATTGATTTTTCTCTCCTGAAGATCAATATCTTTCACTGTCAATCCACAAAACTCAGAAATACGAAGTCCAGTCTTAAACAAAATAAACATTCCATTATAGTATTTTGAGTAATGGGCATCATTTCTGATAAACTCCAGAAATAACTCTTCCTGTTCTTTTGTAATTGCCTGTCTTGTAACACTGTCATTTACGACAACTGTACATAATTGAAATTCAAAAGGATTCTTGCGCAGTAAATCATCTTCAACTGCCATCTGAAATGCAGGTCTTACAATTCCACGCACACTGTGAATGGAACTGTATCCTCTTCCATCTGCTTGCAGCTTAATAAACCATGCTTTTGCATCCGACAATTTTATTTTATCTATTCTTCTGGTTCCGAATTCTTCTTTTTTTATTATATTGATCACAAAATCATAGTTCGCC
Organism: Lachnospiraceae bacterium; assembly: GCA_019423745.1. Lineage (GTDB taxonomy): Bacteria > Bacillota > Clostridia > Lachnospirales > Lachnospiraceae > Claveliimonas. The sequence goes on along the minus strand of JAHZAV010000085.1, from coordinate 2,525 downwards.
TGAGTATTATGACGAACCCCCTTTTTTTGTCCAATATATTTTTGAACCAAATCCAAAACTGTTAAATTTCCTCCGTAAGGTACTATACCATCATGTAAATCTCTTTGGATATTTTTTTCTTTTTCCCTTAGAGCTAAGCATGGTCTGCATCCAGTTGGCAGAGAATCTGTTGGCTCTAATTTCCAACTATACAAAAACTTCTGCTTTCCATAACAATCTGTATATACAAACGCATATCTTCCATCTTTTCTCTGACTTTCTCCGTTTCGTAAAATTCGACCTTTTTTATCTCGTCGTTTTTGGTCACGTTTTGTTTTACCCAAACGTCTTCGCCCCTTTCTACGAAGAAGCCCTAGCACGATATAGGTATTATATCATACCAGGGCTAACACTTCCACTTTAAAGTGCTAAATTGTTCGTATATTTTTTACAAAGACGTAGTCTGATCCAGAAAGGCCTCAAATTTCTTACGGTTAATCAATGACTTACACCCCACCTGGACTGTAAAGCAACATTCTGAATTTAGATGTTCCGAAATAAGCATCCTTATTTTCTTTTCACCTATTCCGAAATATTGCACTGCTTCATCCACCGTAAGCATATATTTTTCCCAAATTGGAATCTTACCTTTTTCAATTTTAATCGCCACTCTTCTCTCCTCCTTTTCTCTTTGGACAAAACATTTTTATCTGCCCATGACAATTTACAATTTTATACACTGTCATCGGCAGATAAAATTACAATACAGGTGGCAGTTCAGTACTCTGCCCACATCGGTTTTGCACCGTCATTAAATATGACCAGATTTTTTCTGGAAGTATCATTATCACAGATATGCTTCGTCGCCCTGTGCAGCTGCTACACATTTTGTCAAATTCTTCTCGCTCCATACCTTTACTTCAATGTTATATTTCAGCATTTCCTCGTATTTACTCCATTAACAGAGCAGATATATCATGGCGGATTTACCTAGTGGCTCTACATATCTTCACGTCCTGTATGTAAAACAATATACAATTTTCAAGGTACAAAAATTCCTGAAGGGGAAAAGGAATCTATATTAAATACTCCCTTTACTGATTACTTTTCCTTACATATGATTTCGTATCAAATCCCAAGGTCTTAGTAATCAGTTTTGCTTCCAGGCGTTGACGCAGAGTTTCATCTACACAGTAATGCACCTGTCCAAATTCGTCAAACATTTTTCTGGTAGCCAAAACTGTTATGTACCCTTCATAATGCTTCAACACTGCCTGGATTGCCTCAGTATCACCAGTTGATGCTGCCTCAATAACATGGAATGGCAGCAAATCAAATGCGCATTTCTGTTTTTTACTTTTTTTCATTTGCAGATTCCTCCATATTTTTTCTCATCAGTTCCAGTGATCGTCTACGATGCTCATTAATTGTGCTGCGTACAAGATTCATTTCTCTGGCAATGTCTGCATCACTCATATCCATAAAATATGATAATAACACAACATTCCTTTTCTTTTCAGTAAGTGTCTGCAGTGCTTCAGCAATCAATGCATCTTTGACTTCTATGTCGTAACCCAGGACCTGAAAACGATGTGTTTCCATTTCATGCTCATCCATTATAAAAAGTCTGCTCAACTCCTTTTCTGATAATTCTGACAACATCACTTCATACTTCTGGCGATATGCCATATGCTTTTCATAATTAATAACTTCACTTTTCAATGCCAGCTTGCACAGAGAATCAAACTGATGTCTGACTGTCTGCTCATCTTGAAAAGAGGATTGCTCCATAAGAGTTCACCTCCTTCCCCGCCGGTAGGCAATAAGCAAAGTTCTTGCTTCCCCTTCACACATATCCCAAACGGATGAGTGCATTTGTCGGGGTGTGGGAAGAAATTTTTAAAAAATTTCTTAATAAATACGAGAAAATTGTTTTTCCTGTATTTTGAGGTATATAAAAAACGTCCTAATGGGTAGTTTTTAGCCCATCGGACGCTATTTATATCAAAAGATAATATTTTGCCATCATTTTTTGTGGCATATAATTCACTTTTTGAGGTAAAGAAATTTATTTGCTTTTTTGAACTATTTATCTATTTCATCCGTCACGTAATGACGGATATGATACCAGACAATAAAATTCTTAATCTTTCCTATACCTCCGGATCTGTTTTACGGAAATTCAGAATTTTATATGTCTTTTAAAAAGTGAAATATCACCCTCTTTTTTAGTGAAATATTAGTTCATTTTCTTTCAAGAAAGGGAACTATACACTAAACATGGAGGTGTATCATATGCCAAAACAAACAGATAAAGAACTGGGATTGTTTTTTAAGAACGCCCGACACGAGCAAAAATTGACTTATGAAGAATTAGCTGAAAAAGCAGAAATGTCCAGCCGATATTTAAAGATAATTGAAAATGGGGGCCGAGTTCCCAGTTTTCATAAAATCAGAAAACTGGTACGCGCTTTAAATGTTCCTCCTGAACCGTTTCGTTCCCGACTACGAAGTTGTCGCACTGGCCGAAGTATTTAATGTTTCCT
>JAHZAV010000084.1 GCA_019423745.1 Lachnospiraceae bacterium | reverse complement strand
AATCAATCTGCTTGAGGGCTACGGCAACGATAACCCCGGCGCAAATGCTCATGTACGGTAAAGAAGCAAGCAACCGAAAACAAGAGATAGACCGCCAGCACCACACTATTCCGAACCAAAGAAACCAAAGACCAAAAGACAAGCATTGTGGAAATGTGCATAACTGGCTATGGAATCATGGATAACTCTATTCACAGCACATGGAAAAGCTAAAGTGCAGCTTTCCCACGTCCTGCAAACAGAGTTACCCACAATTCCATAAGATAGCCAGTTATACACATTCCCACAATGCCGACGACGACGGAATCCCTCTCATTCCTTATGTCTTTCTTATCGTGAACATTGAATTTGTATTTTATAAATGCTATAATACTCCTGTCCAAATTAGATAAAACGAAAGAGGTGAGCTTATGCGTACCGATAAAAAAGGGAAAAATGAAGTACAGCTCCATGCAAAGCCAGTAGAAGCGACGTTTGCATGGAGTAATAACAGTCGCTAATATACTAAATATGCTGGCTTTGCTACTTGACTATCTAATCAAGGAGGAAGCTCGCATGAAATATATAAATGCAAATTTACTTCTGCCCGATAAATTGGTTAAGGAATTACAACGCTACATACAGGGAGGATATATTTATGTTCCAGTAGATGAAAAACAGCGCCGATATTGGGGGGAACTGTCCGGCTATAAAGAAGAATTAAGGAAAAGAAATTCAGAGATTATAATTGAGTATAACAACGGGTTTTCTATCAAACTTCTTGCTGAAAAATACAATCTTTCTGTTTACGCTATCCGAAAAATTATATATCAGAAATAACAAGTGGGAGTCGCTCATAATGCGGCTCCTTTGTTTATACTAAATCATACCGAACTATACAGTGTATTGAAATAAAAAATACAAAAAAGTAGAATGTAAATAAACGATAGAAAGGACAAGGTGATTGATATGGATATTTTAGAAAAGCGCATATACCCCCGCTCTGGGGATAAACAAACCATCTACTTGAAGCCTGTTATATCAAATCCCAATATATCTATTGGTGATTATACAATGTATAACGATTTTGTTAATGACCCACTTCTGTTTGAAAAGAACAATGTTCTTTACCATTATCCGATTAACAAAGATAAATTGATGATTGGAAAATTTTGTTCAATAGCTTGTGGGGCAAAATTTATTTTTAACAGTGCGAACCATACATTAACTTCTTTATCAACATATCCGTTCCCTATATTTTTTGAAGAATGGGAATTAGACCGTAAAGATGTTGCTAACGCATGGGACAATAAAGGTAATATTGTTATCGGTAATGATGTTTGGATTGGATATGAAGCCGTTATATTTGCAGGCGTAACTATAGGTGACGGGGCAATTATCGGCACTCGTGCCGTAGTTACAAAAGATGTTCCACCATATACGATTGTCGGAGGAATACCAGCTAAACCGATAAGAAAACGATTTTCAGAAAATGTAATAAATACATTATTGGAAATAAAGTGGTGGGATTGGTCAAGGGAGAAAATAAGCGAAAAAATCCATGCAATACAAACAGGTGAAATTGACCAGTTACTATAAAATGTTAATGTTTCTTTGCAACTTTGCTAATTGGTAATCAGAGGGGGCGACAGTCTAAACGCTGCTGTCCCTCTGAAATATAAATGTAACTATTAACTATGCACCGTCCCATGTGGGAGAAAGGGGGAATCATCTATGCCTTGCACAGAAGCATACAAAGAACACATTATGTACACGTTCAATGGCTTTTGCAAGACCGTCATACGCTATGCGGCTATCAACGCATGGCGTGACAGGGATAAACGGCGGCAAAGGGAAATATCCTTTGAATACCTCACAGAAGAAAAGTTTTACCCATTCAGTACGTCAGATAAATTATTTATAGACCCCTATAAATAATACCCTGTTACGATATGTGGTCAGAGGGTTATCCTCACAAACGGGGAGCTTGCTGAAGCCCTGTCCTCTCTGCCGGAGAAAAAAAGGGAAATCATTTATCTTTACTTTTTCGGGCGTTACACACAACAGGAAATCGGGGAATTATACGGACGCTGCCGGAGTACAGCGTGGCATCATATACACAGTGCCTTGCAAATGCTGCATGAAGAAATGGAGGTGCTTTTCCGTGAGGAATCCTAAACTTGTACCGTATGAAACGATTGTCAGAGCAACCAGCGGAGAGCCGGAAGCCGTTGACGAAGTTTTACGGCATTATGGCAAAAGAATCCGGCTTGCTTCCCTTGAAAACGGACAGGTCAACAAGGACACCGAGGACAGCATAAAACAGCGGCTTGTTGCTGCCCTGTTTAAGTTCCGTTTTGATGAACAGGAAGTATAAAAAATCGCTTCCATTTTTTAAAAAATGGATATATAATAAAGCGACAACAAATCGCAATTTATTGGAGGAAAACATTCATGAAAAAGATTACTTCAATGATTGGTATTATAATTTTTTTATTCCTCATAACATCATGTAACCATAAAGATGTTGAAGATATTTCCGCTGATACAACTCAACATGTAGAAGAAACTAAAAATCAACATGTTGAATCGCAGGAAATTATTGAAACAGATTCTTTGAGTTGGCTTGAAATTACAGAGGATGGAGTTAATGAGGAACTTTATTTGGAAAATTTAGATGCAGAAGTATTAGAAGCAGTTGCTACAAAACTTCGAGCATTAGTTGAAGAAGAAGTTGAAGCAGAGCGGGAAAATCCAGAAATAGTGATAACTGAAGGTTGGACAAGGGTATTTGACAGTCAACAATATAATGAAGTGTTGAATATGGGTGAGTCGGCTATGAAGCCGTTATATTGGATTATCTACAAAAGTCCGAATGCGGGAATGTATGAATATATTTGTGCAACTGCATTATATGAATTGTCTGGTTATGATTTCACAAATGAGGATGGGAGCCTTACATGGGTCAATTCCAAAGAATTTCTTGATAGATTCAATGAGAAAATTTTAAGCGATAGAAAAAGATAACTTCAAATTTATAGAATTTTAGCCAGCTAAAAATTTAATAGTAGCCATACATACATAACGGCATATCAAGACAGGAAATCAAGAAAAGATTTCCTGTTTTTTTTGCGTTTATGTTCGGCGTTTTGAAAAAGCGCCGTATTGCCCCACGAAAGGAGAAACAGAACACGCCCATTTTTGGCAGTTTTCGGTTTTCTGGTGGTGTAGGGAATGAAAGGAAAATGGAGAAATTTTCGGAAATCTCCGTCATTTTTGCTTTGTGTGGTGTTGTAGGTAGTAAGGGGAGAAATACGCCGCATAGCTGGCAGAATCCACGCCCCGCCCGCCGGAGGTATCAGCAAAAGCCCACACAGAGGAAGCCGCCACTTTCTTAGAGCAAGATTCTACCACAGTACCAAATTTCGCCTATCGGCTCATTTTGTCCTATGGGAATCTTGTTGGGGTTGCCACCCCAAGCCCGCCTTTTTGCGGCTTGCGCCGCTTGAAAAAATCCACCCACGAAAGGAGGTTCACAGCCATGAAAAGATACAACACGCCCCACCGCCACCGGGTAATCAAGACACGCTTGAC
>JAHZAV010000083.1 GCA_019423745.1 Lachnospiraceae bacterium | reverse complement strand
AAGACTGATCAGCTCTTAGCGGAATGCGTGGTCAGATGAGCCGGAATTTGCACATGTTTGAATTTATGAAAATAATTAATGAGACACGTTACAGGAGCAAGGCATTTGAACAATTATGGAAACAGTTTCCAGAGCTTGAAGAAATTGATCCGAATCCTTTTGAGGGACCATGGGAAATCAGATGTTTCCAGGAAGCTACGAAACCATATGTTATGGTTAAACATGTGATAGTGAATAATACTATGGTTCGGATTGAATGGTACGAATACTATAAAAATGAGTGGCATTATGTAGGATACTGGACAAGAGAAGACTGTGTGCAGGATTATCGGCGGGCTGAATGGGAGCAAAATAAAAACGCTTTTAGAGATAAGCAGGAATTTGAAAGATGGTTGTCAGAACCTGAACATAGACATTTTAAGACCTCAGATGAAGAAGCGGCCAGGGTAATAAGAGATAAATTTTTGGAAGATTACGGATCCCTACATTTGAAAAAATAGGAGTTCTTGTATACTTTAAAGAGTAAAAGGAATTGATCCATTTAGGCGTTGTCAAACCCTAGAATAATTGATGAGACAGGATCTTCCAGAAATCAGAGCAGAAGATGTGTTATGCATATAGATATACATCTTTAGATTTGATTTTATTAATCCAAGGGGGGCTTTGTAGTAGGGGAGATGAAAGTGAATTACAAACAAATTCCTGTCATGGAACAAATTGTTATCTGGTCTGGGATGAGTTTACTAAGAATGCAGTATGTATTGATCCAGGATTTGCTGGGAGAAAAATAGCAATGGATATTCAAAAGTTTGGTTTAAAGTTGAAGAGCATTTTTATCACCCATTCACATGCAGATCATGTATCAGGTATCGATGATATGTGCGCTGCAATTGAGACAGTTCCGGTTATCTATATGTCAAAATTGGAAATGATGTATGAAGACTTCCCATTTAAAAAGCAATGGGGGCATAGTTGCCATAAACGCTATTGGGAAGAATATTCGATGGTAGTAATTGACTCAATGCAGTTCAAAGTGATACCTACACCGGGACATTCACCGGGATCAGTATGTATTATTACCAATAAATATCTTATTTCAGGAGATCTGCTTACGAATGATTCTATTGGAAGAACTGATTTTATAGGGGGTAATGTGAATGATATGTTTTTTTCTTTGGAAAAGGTTTTGAAACTTTCGGATTCTTTAATAGTTTTACCAGGGCATGGTGCTGTGACAACAATGGAGAAAATCAAAAATTGTAATCCGTATGTAAAACGAATTCTTCAGAAGATATAACAGGTTGTGAGGAGAGCAAAAATGAAGACACTACATAAAAAATGTAAGAGTGTGGTCAGCTTGAAGGAGGATATGGAATAGCATGGAAATGCAAGAGGCTTTATTGAATTTGAAGAATCTGGAGAGCATTTATTATATCGATATGGTTATGGTCGTTGATGCTACCATGGACTCACCTTTTATTAATAATATTAAATTCTGGCAGGATTTAATTATTCAAACAGATTCCATGATTAGTCAGTGCATGAGACAATATGGCAGGCAATCGAGAATCTATCTTAAAATTATATATTTTCGTGATTACTATTTTGATGGTAAGTACGCGGCAGGTGAATCGGAGTCTTTTGAAATTCCAAATGATAGGGATCAAGTATTCGAGTTTATTAATTCACTCCGAGCAGCTGGTGGGGGCGATGTCCCAGAATCGGGTTTGGAAGCATTGTGGCTTGCTATGCATGCTGGTTGTGAGAAACACGAACTCTATAGGCGCATTATTACATTATTTACGAATGCACCGGCACATCCGCTAGAAGACTATGATAAGTTGGTTTTAGCGGGGAAGCATCATAACTGTTGTGCTCCGGTAAATTATCCAGAACAGATACCACATTGCTTAGGGGATTTATATAAGGAGTGGGAAACGTGGAATCAAGACGGAAGAGGATGGCTTTTTCTTGTGACATCAAGCGTTTATCCATGGGTGGATATGGAAATAGAATGTGAACATGTGATACGAGTCGAGTCCGCAGATTATGATTATAATTCGGAAATAGGTTACCCATATCAGAATGTATTTGATACGTTAATTGAAGGATATTGGTGCGCTATTTTTGGAAGTTAATATTGGCATAGCAGTGAACGAAGGGGAATGATGAACAGAGTTGGAATTTTTAAGGAGATACTAAAGATAGCTAATAACAGGTAACGAACAAAGACAGATTGTCTTCTGCATTAGATATGAGTAGGCATTCTTCGATGGGTGAAGTTGCTGTGTTAAATTTCGCGAATTCAGTTAATCTAGGTGGTGGGGGAAATATGGGGCTGTGGATCGTTTAGCAACGATCCAAAACTCATGGCAAAATTGTTTGATAAGGCGTTGCGCCGACTTGATAGTGAATTCAATGAGATAGAATTTGCTGTATTTGGCAGCAAGATAAATTTTGAAAGGTTTCATAAGGTCATGATTCGCAGAAATATTGATGATTAACTGTCGGGAAATCGTTATTTCTTACGATTAATAGAATAGTAAATATCAATTACGTAGGAAAGGGAGCTTTTTTCTTGACATTGATGTAACTAAGGAGGGGGACGATGAATTCTTCAGAAATAATGGATTTGCTTGGCTCTGTCGGAGATGGACCTTATGTTAAAAATGTAGATATTGTCATTGTTATTGAAACGTCTGAAAACATGTCACGTGTTGTTGATGACATAAAAAATTTGGATTTTTCAGTGGATGGTTTTCTTAATTATCTTGGGTTAAGAGATAGAGAAAATATAAAAAAAATTCGATATAAATTAGTGTGGTTTAATGGCACTTTGAAACGAAAAATTAGTTCATCACAGTTTTATACAGTTCCTGGCGAAGAGACAGAGCTGCGTGAATGCTTAAGTAAAATAAGTACAGAAGGAACTGGTAAAGCAGACTGTGTGCCGATTCAAGCACTATTGAAGGCAATGAATTCTAATTTTTGTGATGTTGGAAATAAGATCTACCATATAATTGTAGTGCTTTCTAATTCTGGTGTGTATTGGGAATCAGACGAAGAATATGAAAAATTGAGGGAATTACTGGTAAATCAATGGTGTGCATCAAACAGAGCGCAGAAAATACTTATTCTATTTACACCGAATAAAACTCCTTGGGATGAAATTGGGCTGGAGTTAGATAATACAATAAGAGTGGATACTGATTATACGTTCTATAATGAATTAACCATAAAAACGTTGAAAAAATGGATTGCACGTGTTATCGGCTATGTTGTGGATTGGTAACAATTATGTGTTGGAAATATAATATATACCACTGAAGTTGGAAATGTATTGATTAATGAAAGCTAATTTAGAAAATTTCTTTGAAATTTTTTATAAAAACAGCATATGTAGCCACAAACAGTCGTCAGCTCGATTTTCAGAATATCGTCTACACAAGATATTTTATACTATCAATAACGTTGGGAAAATAGGAAGAGCTATGACTATATATTTATCAAAGTGAAGGAGAATTCTGATATGGACAGTTTGTTTCCAAAAATGCTCGCGGAAATTGAAACCAATGTAGATATTGTATTTGTTATTGATGTAACTAAAAGCATGGAACGAATGATTGATAGTAAACGGTAGAATACGAGTACCTTTTTATTCACTTCAAGTTATGCCATAATCAT
>JAHZAV010000082.1 GCA_019423745.1 Lachnospiraceae bacterium | reverse complement strand
AGAGCGAGGGTGCCGCTCAATCATCTAATTTGATGATTTTGCGACACCCTCTTTTATGTTTATCTAGGTGTGAAAAATTTGGTGCTTCATTGACAGGAAAGGACAAAGCTGCATGCTGGAGATAGACTGAAGATGTCGAAGGCGGAAAAAAGAGAACGGAAACTTCTGTGGACATGTCCCACCTTATGATAAAATACGCAGAAATCCTATGCTATGATAATCAAAAATATGCAACGAGGTGAGAGTATATGGAAAGAAAGTTTCCGAAAAATGTAAGGCAGGTAGGAAACGTGTGTGATACACCTAAGATTTATGTGGAAGATTACGTGGATACGTACCTTGCGCAGTTAAAGGACAAGGTATCGGATATGCCTGTGGGAGCTCTTTTGATGGGAGAAAACCTGTCGATAGAGGGTCAGGAATGTGTATGTATTACCGGTGCAGTACAGATAAAGGGAGTAGAAGAAAATGCGGGAGAGATTAGAATTATGCCCGCTGTTCTGGAAGAAACGAGAGAGGAATGTAAATCTTATTTTCCGGGCAAAGAAATTGTGGGGTGGTTTTTGATTGCTCCAGGAAGGCCAATGACATTGTCGGGGAGTATGGTGAAAATTCATGAACAGATATTTACAAAGAAAAACAGCATTTTTGTGTTAAAGCATGCAGAAGAAGATGAAGAGATTTATTTCGCATATAAATATCATGAGTTGATGCAGATGGGTGGATATTACATTTTTTATGAAAAAAATCCTGAGATGCAAAATTATATGATTAGTACACGGCGACAGATTGGCGTGACACCCAGTGAAGTGGTTGAGGATCGAGCTGCAAAGAATTTTCGTTCTGCGATAAAGGAGAAAATGGAAGTGCAGGAACAGAAAAATAATTCTAAGCTTGTATATCTTACGAGCGCCCTGCTTGTTGTCGTGGTATTGGCAATCGGTATCTCGACCATGAATAATTATGATAAAATGAATTCTGTACAGTCATCTATTGAAACTTTGTCAAAGTCTGTGCAGGAAAGTGACGATAAGAAGGGGCAGGAAGCAGGAGGGGAACTGGATCCAGCATCTGTTGATGCGGAAAATACAGATTTGCAGGAACAGGAGAATGAGACTTCGGAAGAGACTTCTTCCGAAGTCCAGCCACCAACATCTACAATTCAGGAGGAATTAAGTGAAGAGGATTATTATACGGTGCAAAGAGGAGATACTTTGGATAAAATCAGCCTGAAACTGTATGGAACAACGGATGAAGCAGAGGCAATATGTAAAATGAATGGATTAACAGATGGAAATCTAATTTTTATTGGTCAGAAATTATTATTGCCATAATTGGGAAAGAGTGTGTTATACTGTACGCATAGTTTCTCTTAATCGAGTAACGGTGGCAAGAGAAGGAAACTAAGCACAAGACTAAAGAGGTTTATTTATGAAGCTAAGGAAAAAATTTAAACTCTGGGGACAGCAGGCAGAAAAACAGTCTCAAAACAACGCTTCAGAGGTAATGGAAGATTACTCTATAGAAGAACTGGAAGAACAGATTAAAAGCCACAAGAAGAGGATGCGAAGAAGAACAATTATTATTTCAGCGGCCATTGTACTGGCTTTGATCGGGGTTTATCTGGTTATTCAACTCCAGACATATACATCGGTAAGAACGATTGATGTATATCGTTCGGACAATTCGGGAAATAGCAGCTATAAAGAATTTGCGGGTGGAGTACTCAAATATAGCCGGGATGGAATATCATTTCTTAACAGAAAAGGTGAGGAAGAATGGAATCAGCCCTACCAGATTCAAAATCCGGTTATTACCATTTATGGTGAAACGGCAGCGGTTGCTGATAAGGGAGGAAATAATATTGCTGTGTTTTCCAAAGAAGGCCTCAAAGGGGAAATAGAAACGACACTTCCTATAGAAAAAATAACTGTGTCATCGCAAGGAATCGTAGCCGCTATTTTGAAAGATGATGTTTCGCCTAGGATTATGTGTTATGATGCGGCGGGAAATGTGCTTGCAGAATTGTCGGCATCGTTGACGGGGACCGGATATCCTCTCAATATCAGTCTGTCGGATGACGGAAAAATTCTGTTAGTATCCTATCTTACAATACAGAATGGAAAAACATCAACTAATGTATATTATTATAATTTTGGAGAAGAAGGAAAGAAAGCTGACAATTATGAAATCGTAACAGATAGCTATGAAGATATGACAGCCCCTTCTGTGTTTTTTATGGATCAGGGAACTTCTGTAGTAGTGGGAAACGACAGAATATTGATTTATAAGGGGCAGGAAACGCCTAAATTAAATAAAACAGTGACCTTGAAAAAAGAGGTGAAAAGTGTATTCTATAGCACAAAATATATAGGGCTCATCTTGAAAAATGAAGGGCAGAAGGGATATGAGTTATGTCTTTACAACAAAAATGGGAAGAAAATTCTTTCCCAGGATTTTAGTGGGGATTATTCTAATGTAAAAATATGTGGCAGTCAGGTTATTATGTATGAAGGAAAAAAATGTTGTGTCTTTACTAAAAACGGCATCAAAAAATTTGATGGGGAAATGGATGAGACAATACAGGAAATGTTCCCGGTCTTTGGTGTAAACAAGTACATTGTGATGAATGCAAACGGGATGGAAGAGGTCCGGTTTGTAAAGTAAGGAGAGCCTATGAATTGGATAGTAATTACAACAGGGATAATTTTTTTAATTTGCATTGTGATAGGAATTTATAGGGGAGCAGTTAAAATAGCAGTATCTTTGGCGGCTACCATTATAACCTTTGTGTTGGTATTTTTTCTCACTCCTTATGTAAGTCAGGGCATTATGAGTATGACTCCTCTGGATGATATGATTGAAAATCAGGCGGTTAGTGCCATGGGAAGTATGATTTCGTCTGGGGACGAGGAGAGCACAGGATCTATGCTGACGGAGGAGAATGTCAGAAAAGTACTGAATGCGGCTGGAATCACAGAAGATCAGCTGAATGCGATTGGTATCACTATACAAGATATTATAAATGGAAATATATCAGATGAAGAACTGGCACAGTATGGAATTTCAAGCAGCCTTCTTTCTGGACTCCGTTCCGGAAGTGGGGATAGCGAAAGCGTATTAGAAGGGGCTGAAATACCCAAGGATGTTCAGGTTGCGGCAATAGAAGGGGCAGATATGCCGGAAATATTTAAATCTCTTTTGCTGACGAATAATAATGAAGATATATATGAAAAATTGGGGGCGGATACATTTATACAATACATAGCAAAGGCAGCAGCCAAACTGATTATTAATATTTTGGCCTTTGTGCTTACTTTTATTATTATTACAATTATATTACGTGCAGTTATTTTTGCATTAGACATTGTAGCCAATCTTCCGGTACTTGGATTGATCAATCGTTTCGCGGGAGGAATTCTTGGTGCAGGAGGTGCGCTGATTATAGTATGGATTTTATTTATGTTTATTACATTTCTCTATACTACGTCATTCGGGAAAGAAGCTTATATGGCGATTCAGAATAATGGTCTTCTGAAAATAATATATGAATATAATCCGGTTATGAAACTTGCGGTCACTCTAAGATAGTGGCTGCAAGTTTATATTTTTTATTGAAATATATGAAAGAAATAAAAAATGAAGAAAAATGTAAAAAAGGGATTGACTTTGAAAAATAAAAGTGATATTATATCAA
>JAHZAV010000081.1 GCA_019423745.1 Lachnospiraceae bacterium | reverse complement strand
ACAATGACTAACTTTTTCATGCAACAAAGATAATACTTTTATTGGTAAGAGCTTTAGTTGCTGATATTGTATTCGAATATCAGATAACACACTAACAGGTACAGGATAAGGAACAATAAAGTTCCGATTCTCATTTTCAGCTCTTTCCGGGTAGGATGCAACCATTTTATAATCCGTGTGCGCAGGGTTTCGGGCGGATGTCTGAATAATCCTGCAAGTTCCTCAAAGGTCTTGCAGGCGTAGACTGTCCGCCTGAAATCATCCCTGCTGCCCCAACCTTCCTCTCTGAACCATCGGGTTTTGGGGTATCTTTCCGCTATCCGGTCTTGCAGCTGCTGCAAGGAGAAAGATTCGGGATTGTCTTCGTATTCCTGTTCGTAGTATATCATGCCTGTGAATCCATGTATACCTTTCCATTTGGTCATGTAAGAGCATTTGACGATGTATTTTGTTCCGGTGGCATCAATAATCATATCACCTTTCCACCCGTTGGCTTCTTTTAGCATATCGAGTTTCGTTGTCTTGTTCTCTTTCTCTTTCCAAAAGACATAGATCCTGTTGTCGTTCGGACTGGACCAAAATATCGGGTATTTTAATTTTGCTTTCATCGTTATTCCGGAACAGGATGATTCATGTATAAGTGCTGCTTTATATTTATATCAAGGCTCTTTACATCAGGACTCTTCGATGGGTAATGCCACTTTCAGATTCGGATAACAGTCGCCCAGGCGTTTTAGAAAATCATTGGCAATGACAATGGCCTTTACCGTTTCTTTCGCGTCTACCGGAGTTTCGGGAATATCCGTGAAAATCAGGCAGGAATAAAGGATGAGTTCAATCGCTTTTCCGTCTGTCTGCAAAGAGAGCTTATAGGCTTTTACATTTTTGCCGCGTGCCTGGGCTTGTGCTTTTATCTGTCCCTCCAAAGGATATACGGCGAGTCTGGAGTTTTTGAGTTGCGTGGGTTCGAATATCAGATGCTTGTCTATTTCACCATCGGTGTCCGTGTCGAACAGGTGCAGCTTATCACCGCTTAATACCAGATATTTGGGAGTTGCCACGGTGGTGAAACGCACGGTTCCCAAAGTGGCCATTCCTTTCAGTTTATCTTTCACCCCGTCTTTGAGGGCATCTACCATATTGTGCTCGGTGTTGGCATAGTTGAAAGCGTCGATAGGGTTTTGCTCCATCGCTTTTTTCAGAAAGGGGAGTTCGGATGTCAGAAATTGGTTCTTGTATAGTGTCGCATTTGCAAATTCTGCTTTGAAATCGGTGCTGTCTACTGTCTGAACCTGCTGGGAGATTTTGCTTTTTGTATAAAACCAATATCCCAAAGACAGGATAATGCAGACAATCGGAATAAGCGAATAAATGTTCATGAGTTTTATTTTTAGGTGTCCGTACTATTTTTCTTCTTCCTCGTTGTTATCCTTCTCTTTTTTCACTATGCCCAGAAGTCCCAGGATAAAGTCTTTCAGGTAGGATAGCAGGCCTATGACTATCAATGCAGCAAAACCGTAGAAAAGAAGGCTGCCACCCCATTTGTCCCAGAATGTAGGTTCGGGGATGAGGCTGCTAAGTTCCTCTACATTCAGGTCCTGCCGGATTGCTTCGGCATATTCGTCGGAGATGTCATAGTACGTATCGGGTTTTGATTCGGAAAAGAGTACGAGCGTACGTTTGCCGTCTTTCTCGATATATCCTAAATCCAGATGAGTGCCTTCGTCCGTCTTATAATAAGAACTGTCGGGGAGGGTAGCTACTTTCGGGATGTCGTTACTTACAGGAATCCTGATTCTGCGTGCTTCGGCATTACTGCTCATCAAAAGACCGGCTATGACGGTCAGAATAAATAAAATCTTTTTCATAATCATTGTAATTTAACGTGTTAATAACTGATAGAGGAACAGCGTCTGACTGTTTTCTTTGTTTGTAATAATTTACTTTATATGCTTTTTTGATTTAATTGAAAGTTAGATTCCGCACGGTGTTATTTTTCCAGATAAAGCTGAAACAATCATCCATATCTTCTCTGACGAATGTAATTTCCCAACCTTCATTGTCCTTGTCGGATGGATTTATCGCTTCCGGATAAAAATGATCTTGCCAGGAAGCATATATTTCTTCTTTATGTACCAGGCGGCTTTCATTAGGCAATATACTGTCTAATCGGGCAGTTATGGATGCCCAATTTTTCAGTAATGCCCGTAATTCTAATAATTGTTGTGGTGACGGCGCTGAAGCATTGCCAGCCATTGCAATGACCGTTTCCGCTGAATAAGATGGCAGTTGAAGGGTGGTAAACCAGTTGTAATGGTCATTCTGCCACCAATCACAAACTTTGCCGGAAAAGATGCCTAAATCTTCCACCTTGTATTCTTTTCTCGTTCCCAGTAAAATCGTTACCAGTGTTTTGAAAAATCCCTTTCTTTTCCGCCGTTTGTCTACTTCCATATAGTGCTTGTTTTATTACATTATAACTACCATTCTTTGAATGATAGTGCCAAAGTTATAAAACAATTCCGAAAAAGTAAACGGTCGTTTCTTTTTTATCTTTTTTTTGCATAGATAGTCTACGTGGAAGGGATATGGTATGTATTGAATAATACAGTCTAGCTTTTTAATAAGGAGTAAATAGCATGTAAATGTTTGGAGAGCAGCTGGGTATCCAATCCGCCCAGGAATGCCATCTCAAAGGACAGTCCCATGTAAACCTGCCGGAACATGACTACCGCTTCTTCAACGTCTACATCTTTTTTCAGTTCTCCTGTTTGTACGGCGCTTTGGATGGCGGCACGCCAGTAAGCATAATCGCTGGCTACGAGATTATGGAACTTTTCTTTGGCGTCAGGATCATATTGGATTACTTGAAACAGAAAATGAAAATATTGGGCGTGGTATGAAAACTTTTCTGGTGCCACCTTATCTGCACCTATCAGCTTGCCCAGCATATCCATCGTCCGTTGTACACCTTTCACGTATTCGTCTATAAATTCGGCAAACGTACCGTTTGTTTCGGTGAATTTGTTTCGTGGATTTTGCGTGCTGAACCAAAACCTGTCCACTACGGCAATGAATAGTTCCTGTTTGTTCTTGTAGTATTTGAATATGCCGGCTTTCGACATTCCGAGCATCTTTCCAAGTTCCGCAAAACTAGCTTTTTCATAGTTCACGGACATAAACAGTTTGAACGCAGCTGTCAATAAATCATCGCGGGTAATTTTCATATCACGGCAGTCTTTTATATTTTTTACCCCCGAAAATACTATTTTATCGGATAGCTTGCATAAAAGCGGGCAATAGATTAACAAAAATAAATCAGGAAATGCCGTTAATGAATGAGCGAAAAGTTATTTTTTAGTAAATCACCTTTCATTCCTTTTCCTAATTTATGTGCTGTTTATAGCTGAAATACGAAGATTTTCTCTACATTTGTATGGTTAATCTCTGTTATCCTATACTTACTAAAGCCTATCCGCCTCATGAAAAAGAACTGTCTACTCTATCTTTTGTTCTTCTTCTCTTGTCATTCAGTCCTTGCTGACGAGCGTCTGGACTCGCTATTGAATGTGCTTGATAAAACGATCAGGAACGCCGATACTTATGTGCAGATTAAAGAGGACAGACTTCGTGAGCTAAAGAAAGAAGCTAACAGGACAGTACCTGTATCTGTAGAACGTTACAACCTAAATAATTCGATTTATCTTGAATATAAAGCATACAGTTCCGATTCCGCACTCCACTATCTGAATGAAAAC
>JAHZAV010000080.1 GCA_019423745.1 Lachnospiraceae bacterium | reverse complement strand
GTCACATTATAAATATTCTTTTCATCTATTCCCATATCAATACCTACTTTCGTTAAATAACTTTCCACATGGCGAATCAACACCATAACAAATCGTTCATTAAAACCTTTGATTTTATCTTGCCATTTGGATGAAGAAGAATATCCCATGGCAACACCACGATATACAGAACTGTTATTTTCCACCAAATATCTTAAAACAGCGTACACATTTCGTATTTCTTCGCTATCAGTTTCACCCAATGAAAAAATCAATCTTCCGTAGGATCCTTGTACTTCTTTAACTTCACTCTCTAAATTCCAATCACAGCTGCCACAATCATGAATATAATCACTTATAATCGGAGTACTATCTATGTAGTTCACAAATTTCCCAAGCACATCAGCATAATCTTCATAATTTGCCTGAAGTAGTCGATTAGAGCAACTATTAAAATCATATTGAATTTTTCGCAATTCTTTTCTATTCAATTTCATAATTTTTCACCCCACAAAACGGGCAATATGCACCCGTCATTTTCAATAATGGTTTAATTTTTGCAGTACGTTTGCAACATGGAAAATCACAAATTTCCATTGCTTCTATTCCTGAACGAATAGGATCTTCATTTTCATGCTTCGGACGTTTTCCAGCCTTGAATGTAATGATTCCTTTTTTGCTATGCCGTTCCATTTTTTTGAATTCATTATAAATCATATCATTGACAGCATTCGTCTCCATTTTCATGGCAAGTTCAAGTACATCCTCAGTAACATAGTTTTCGCTTATTAAGCCACAACTTGGACAAAATATATGAAGCACCCCGTCATCCTCCAAATCAGAAGGAGTTGCCTTAAAATATGTGCCACATTGTTCGCATTGCAAAAGAACATAACCATCATCATCTGTAGGAATAGGAATCGTCATATTGATTTCATCACTCATATTGCTCCCCCCCTTACTTACTTTATTTTAGCCAACACATCTTGAAAAATTGCATAATTCTTCTTCACGCCATCGTCCAAATCAATAGAAATCATCTGGTCGGCAAGGTGATGAATCTTTTCCTCGTAGGTTCTGATTTCAGTATCCTGTGCTTGTAAAGTGGTCAGCTTTTTATTCAGCTTCACACGCTCACCAGTGGACGCATTGGCAATACGCTGTTCCAGATCGGCAAGGGCAGTGCGGTAACGAGCCTGCTGCTCATGCACATAATCGGTACGGATACGGGCAATGGTGTCCGGCTGATAGCGGTGCATATAGATCAGTGCCTTGAAGCCATTCTTTTTGCCACTGTCAAACAACCAGTAGATCGGGCGTTTCTGATACATCTTGCAATGGTCGGAGTAGAAGTCACTCAGGAAATAATTCCGAATCACATCCTTCGGCTGACCCTTGCCACCCAGAGCATCGGCAATGAATTTCAAGTTTTCGTCCAGCATATCAGCACCGTAAACGGTTTTCACAAACTCCACGAACAAACCAACAATATCATCCTCAAAGTATTCATCGTCACAAATTGGGATAATGTTATCCTTATCAACCGCAAAAGAAACACACTTACTGGCATCCCATTCGCCGCCTGCATAGGCAAGACCATCCACATCCAGAGAGTAGCGACCAAACATACAGCCAACCGCATAGGAAATGAAAGAGCGAATATCTCTGCCAAGGTCAGCTTTGCGGACAGTAACATCCTTATCCTCAACTTCTGGTGTCAGTTCGTCCTGTAAACCGTAAATGTCAATGAAAATACGGTTCAATTCTTCCTCGTTGGATTTCAGCTGGTTGAAGCGGTCATCACATTCAGTCTGCCACTGGTCAAAGGCTTCGGCAATGGTAGGAACGTTGCGAAGTAACGGATGGTGCTGGAAATCCCATGAGGTTTCAAAGGAATCCCAATCCTTTTTTGAAAAATCAACATTCTCTCCTGCCAAAGCGGAAACTTTGCTTTTCTGATCTCCAATATCTGGTACAATAATTTTCCCAACATCTCCAACTTGACAATGAATTGTAGAATTAAATACTTTAAGCAATTCTGCAAATATTGACGTATTGGCATACCCCAAAAGCCATAATTGATCTTCTTCTTTTGGAAAGAAACAATGACCAGAAATATCATAAAATGTATCATCTGGTGCTATACGGAAACTATTTTTGCTAATAGTTAAATCTGTCCATGTGCATTTTTTCTTTTTCAAGAAATCCAAATCTAACACTCTGGCATTTTTTTGCTGCAATATAAAATCCGGTGTTTTATTATAAAACAAAAGATATTCTAAATTACCGTACCACTTTCTGTAAGCTCCTCCCTTCAAATATTTAATCCACTTTAGTCCATAACTGGAGCCATTAAATTCAGAAAAATCCACTTCATGCCATAGTCTTAAATATCTATTATTATTCGATGTCTGCATGCCAACTTTAGGAGCAGCAATTTCTGTCATGGTTTTGTAATTTCCATACATCTCATATATTTGGCGATGTAACCAATAGGCTATTGGCATTCCAGGAATCTTCATAAAATCTTCTTGTTGAATGGTATGTAATCCTTTTCTGTGTAAAAAAGCGTTCCTACGTTCCTCTACACCATGAACTTCGCCCTGGCTATCAAATAATCTATAATATCGCCCCACATAGTTCTTAATATATGTTTTAGATATAACAAACGTTGTTGTGCCAAAATCCGATCCGAAAATTCCTCGTCCTGGGTGAACCATATTAACGATCATATTGTTACGAAGCATTGTATTTCGCATTTTTTCATAACTGGACAAGAACATCCATACTGGAATGTTTATCATAGAAATATAACCATGGCTCGTACTCATTTCTAATGTTCGTTCCATCATGATTGTACTCATATCCGATTTCGTATCTGGATATTTTTTCTTTACAAAAGAAGATAATTTTCCCGACATTCCTGACGCACCCATATACGGCGGATTCGTTACAACTGCATCATAATTCTGTGCCAATGCTTCCGCCACCTGCACCAACGGCAGTAACTCTCTCAATGCCGTCTCACGGGACATATTTATATCTTCTGTAATCTCTGCAAAACGATCATACAGTGCAGACCAATCCTGCGGTGTTACGGTCAGAATAGAGCCGTATTCCTTTGCATCATGCAGCTCTTTAATGATGGTGTCCATAGCAACTGTGAGCTTCATATCGCCATTACAGAAATAGTCCATCGCAAATTTATCTACATGGTTGCTCTCCACAATAGCGTACACATGGGGCTGAATGCCACGGCTGAAGAAGCGGCGGTCATACTGACGTGCTTTCATCATTACCGCAAAGTAAGCCAGCTGTGCCGCACGGTCATCAATATCCAGACCGTAAAGATTGTTCTCTACAATGCTTGCCACCGCTTCACGGGTGGTATAGCCGTAGGATTCATAAATCTTCATCAGTACGTCAAACATATATGCAAGGATATGACCGGAACCGGAGCATGGGTCAATGACTTTCAGCTGATCCGGTGTCAGTGCGGCGTATTCCTTACGAATTTCTGCAAGCTGTGCCTGCACTTCCGGCTCCTGCTCAGCTTCTTCCAGATAGTAGTGCCATTTGGTATCTTCCATGTCACGGTTTCCAGCAGCATAGGCAGACTGTTCTTCCTCGGTAGGAAGAAGCTGATCTTTGGCATCTGGGTGTCCTTCCAGCCACAGACGACCAAGGCTGTTCTCTACCATGTAGCGAACAATCCAGTCCGGTGTAAAAAGCTGGGTTGCTGCAGGGATATTTTCCTTGGTGATTTTCACATTCTTTTTCAGAGCTGCGAAAACATCGTCTTTTTTCTCGCTGTTATAATACTGATCCAGCCAGCCGATGATCTGGACAGCATCCTTCCAATCATCCTCCGGT
>JAHZAV010000008.1 GCA_019423745.1 Lachnospiraceae bacterium | reverse complement strand
TTGATATAATATCACTTTTATTTTTCAAAGTCAATCCCTTTTTTACATTTTTCTTTTATTTTTTTATTTTTCGCAAAATCCGCCTTCTATGAACACAAAATAACAGCTAAAGATGTTATTACAAATAAAACCAATAAATGTGCCGGATAAAAAATATAGAAAAAATATTTCATGTTTATTCCACGTTTCCCGTTATAGAGAAAAATCGGTATTAATGAACATATGCTAGTCAAAAAATAAGGGTCCAGAATACCTTTCAAGGAAAATTCCAAGCCACAGAGAAACATGATGCAAATTGCAGCTATGCCTTTTGTCACTTTCCTGTCATGGAATATATAAAATACTACTACTAGCAAAATCCCATAGTATCCGCCGTCCAACATACATTCGCGAGCCAATAAAGCCCCACCGGACGTACAAATTACGATTGCAAAAATGTTGTTGCGGGACTTTTCTATTATTACCAATGCGATCAGTCCCAGTAATAATGTAAAAAGAACATTCTGTGCTTCGCTACTTACCAACTTTCCGCGAAAAGCCAAATCATAGAGAGGTTCAGAAACGATTGCAAACACCCCAATATTCAACATATATCTTTTTATATTGTGAGTATGTAAAAAGCCTTCTACCAACAAAAAACAAAATATTGGGAAAGCAATTCTCCCTATAATATGGCATATATTTACCGCATTTAATAAAATCGAAAACTCTTTGTCCGTAAAGACAGAATAGGGGGCATTTAGTACAATCCCATTTTTCAAGACAATCTGCCCGATGTGATCGATCAGCATAGACAGAACTGCTAATAGCTTTAATGTGCTTCCTGTAAAATATTGTCTCATTATCCAAATAACTGACAGATTTTTAATATTAATTATTCACTTCCACATAATAATCAAGACTTACCACGTCTTCCTCGTATCCGTCAGCATCGATTTGAATGATATAAGATCCTTTTTCAAAATATAACGTCTGCTCATCCTCTATGGACTGGCCGTCAAGCTGATACCAATTTTGTTTGTTGCTGTCCGTAATTAAAACATGCAATTCCCCGTCATCAATCTGGGCATTTATTTCTAAATCCAACTGCCTGCTTTCAGGCACAGTAAAGTATAAGTTGGCGACATTTATCACCGGTTCACTGACTTGATAAGTCTTAGAATCTGACATCGTAAACTTTACATCTCTAAACCTGGAACGTATTTCAAAATATCTTGCCACAAGCAATATCATAAAACTTCCTATTATCACAGTCAGGATAGTTACTAAAATTTCAAACCTCCATTTTTTCTTAGTATACTTCTGTACACCCGTCGTTTTATTCTGTTTTAGCAGCTCATCCACCGAGACCTCAAAATAATCACTGATTTTTACAATCATTTCCAAGTCAGGATAGCTTTTTTCATTTTCCCAGTTGGAAATAGTTTGTCTTGAAACCTTTAGCACATTGGCAAATTCATCCTGGCTCAATCCTTTTTGTTTACGCAGACGACTGATCTGTTCTCCTATATTCACCTCAAACCTATCCTCCTTCCACACAATATTCTCCTATATCAGGCACAAACAATCTATCAAGCGTCTTTTACATTCCGACAAAATCAGTTATAAAGGCTGTAAACTGCCTTTTGCACGGCCTCCAACTCTACAATAACTGAATCGCCTCACTGACACTTCTTACTCCGATCACCCGTATCCCCTCTATATTTTTCACCGCATTTTCAGACACGGCCGGAAGAACACAGGTTTTAAAGCCCAGCTTTTTGGCTTCAGATACTCTCTGCTCAGGCATACTGACCGCCCGAACTTCACCGCTTAATCCCACTTCACCAAATACAATCATATCTTCAGATACCGGCTGATTTTTATAGCTGGAAAAAATAGCCATCACAATTCCCAGATCTACAGCCGGCTCATTCATCTTAATTCCACCGGCTATATTTACATAGGCATCATAATTTGAAAGGGGCAGCCCCATTCGTTTCTCCAACACTGCCATAAGAAGATTGACCCTGTTATAATCCGTACCAGCTGCTGTTCGTCTTGGAAATCCAAAATTGCTTGGGCAGACCAGAGCCTGTATTTCCATCAAAATAGGTCTTGTTCCTTCCATGGAACATGCAACCACCGATCCAGAAGCATTTTCCGGCTTACCGCTCAGCATAAATTCCGATGGATTTGCCACTTCTTCTAAACCGTTCTGACGCATTTCAAATACTCCAATCTCATTGGTAGAGCCAAAACGATTTTTTACTCCTCGCAAAATCCGGTAGGAAGCATGCCGATCTCCTTCAAAATACAGTACTGTATCCACCATATGCTCCAATACTCTTGGACCTGCCACTGTTCCTTCTTTTGTTACATGTCCTACTATAAAAATAGAAATTCCCAATCCTTTGGCAAGCTGCATAAATGTATTTGTCGCTTCTCTTACCTGCGAAACACTTCCAGGTGCAGATCCTACATCTTCGCTGTACATCGTCTGTATGGAATCAATCACTGCAAAATGCGGCTTCTGTCTTTCTATCGTCTGACGGATTATCTCCAGATTTGTTTCGCATAAAAGATACATATTTTCCGAAAAACTACCCATCCTGTCTGCTCTGAGTTTTATCTGCTTCAAAGACTCTTCTCCGGAAATGTAAAGCACTCTTTCCTGCTTACCTGACAGCTTTTGGCAAACCTGGAGGAGAAGGGTAGACTTTCCAATCCCCGGATCTCCGCCTACTAATACGAGCGAACCCGGAACAATGCCCCCTCCCAGTACACGATCCAGTTCCTCTATATCGGTCCTTATCCTATCCTCTCCATCAGCGGTCACACTGGAAAGGGATACTACATCGCCTTCTTTTGCAATTCTTCCTCCTGCCGCTCCTTTTACCGGAGTAACTTTTTCTTCTACAAATGTATTCCACTGACGGCATGCCGGACATTGCCCCAGCCATTTACTTTCTTCATGTCCACAGTTCTGACAGAAGAATACTGTTTTTTTTGCTTTTGCCACAATAGTTCTCCTTTCCCTTCCTTTTAATTTCTGCTTTTCCAGTATACAAGAATTATTTTCAATATATTTTCAGTTCTAATTAATTACTATTCTATACTAAACATAACAAGATATTGAATTTTTAGTTCATTATATCTCACACCCCCCAAAAGTCAACAGGAGTGCTTCTCAGAAAATCAGATTGCACCATACCAAATAAGTTTCCACAAATCACGGAACTGATTAAGGATACAAAAACTCACCATAAATCCAGAGAGGGAGCAATAGAAAAACAGAAAGGCATTCGTACTTTCAGGATGGATACCGACGACGATAACGAAATCATGAAACATCTGCTGAATAAAAATGGATTTCAGTACTATGGTACTATTTGCTTCGATCACAGCGAAAATATATCCATAACTGCAAAAAGAGCTGCAGCTTTCACGCTGCAACTCTTTTCACTTTATCGACCTGCTCTATTTCTTCTCAATTTTAACTTCCACAGTTTTTCCTTCGTCCATCTCTGCACTGACACTTAATTTACCGCTGAGGTTTGTCTTCATATCCCCCATACTCACCCCGTCCATGTATACGACATATTCGCTGTCCGCTTCCAGTTCAAGGGTAAACTGTACATCTTTTGGTGCGGAAACTTTAAATGATACCATTCCGTCCTCTGCTTTAAAGTTCTCCACCGCTGTCCCCGGAACGGATTCATATACAAACATACCATTTTTCTCTAATTTGGTAATTTCTGCGAATGTCTTTACTTTGTAGAGATTTCCCTGAAATTCAAAATCCTCCAGCTTAGTCTTAGATGCAAGAGTGTAATCTCCAAAACTCAGTGTTCCATCGCTTTCCGCTCTTAACAGCTCTTTTACTACTGCCATTTCAAATGTCCTCCTAATGGTTCTTCTTTTGTATCTCACATTATATATCAAAAGATTTTTAATTTGTAGTCTTTAAAATAAATTTTATTTCTTTTTTACTAATCCCAACCTCTACAATATCACCTCTTTTGATTTCACCATCCAGCAAAGCTTCTGCCAACTTATCTTCCAACATATTCTGAACAGCTCGGCGCAATGGTCTCGCCCCGTATTTTTGATCTGTTCCTTTCTCAACAATATGCTTCTTCACAGAATCTCTGATATGAAGCGTAATGCCAAGCTGAAGTCTAGCTCTTTCACTCACTTCTTTACACATCATGCCCACAATTTTTTTCATGTCATTAGTCGTCAATGCATGGAATACAATAATTTCATCAATACGGTTCAGAAATTCCGGTCTGAAAATCAATTTAATCTCATTCATTACATTGGATTTCATCCTCTTATAATCTCCGGATGCATCCTCTTTAGTCACAAAGCCAAGACGCTTCGGATCGATAATAGCCTGTGCCCCAGCATTAGAAGTCATAATAATAACCGTATTTCTAAAATCCACTTTCCGGCCCTGGGAATCTGTAATGTGTCCGTCATCCAGTACCTGAAGCAAAATATTAAATACATCCGGATGTGCTTTCTCAATCTCATCAAAGAGCACAACCGAATAAGGATGCCTGCGTACCTGCTCGCTTAGCTGACCTCCATCATCATGTCCTACATATCCCGGCGGAGAACCAATCATTTTTGATACACTGTGTTTCTCCATATACTCTGACATATCTACACGTATCATAGATTCTTCATTTCCAAACAGTGCCTCTGCCAAAGCCTTAGAAAGCTCTGTCTTTCCCACTCCCGTTGGTCCCAAAAACAGGAAGGAACCAATAGGGCGGCTTGGATCTTTCAGACCCACTCTTCCTCTTCTCACAGCTTTTGCAACAGCTGTAACTGCCTCTTCCTGTCCAACAACCCTTTTATGGAGAGTCTGTTCCAGTTTTTTCAACCTGGCACTTTCTGACTCTGCCAACTTTCTCACGGGAATTCTGGTCCATTGTGAAACTACATCTGCAATATCCTCTTCTTTTACCGTTATCTGTCTCTGACTGTTTCTTTTCTGCAAACGCTTTTTTTGCTGTTCCAGCTTTTTCCGAAGTTCTTCCTGTTCATGATGAAGCAAAGATGCTTCCTTCATATCACCCCTTCGGATTGCATCCTCCTTTTCCATTCCGAGATTTTCTATCAGCTGTTCTATTTTTTCCATATTTTCTGGTATTTTAAAGCCCTTTAACCGAACCTTTGAACAAGCTTCATCCAACACATCAATTGCTTTATCCGGAAGAAATCTGTCACTGATATACCTGCTGGACAACCGGACTGCTGCTTCCAATGCCCCATGCTCTATGGCAACCCTGTGATGTTGTTCATATTTCTCCTGAAGGCCTTCCAAAATCTTCAAACACTCCTCTTCCCCCGGCTCTTCAACCATAACAGGCTGAAAACGACGTTCCAAGGCTGCATCTTTCTCAATATATTTCCGATACTCTGCCAGAGTTGTTGCACCAATAAGCTGCAGCTCTCCTCTTGCAAGAGACGGCTTCAGAATATTGGAAGCATCCATTGCTCCTTCCGCTCCGCCTGCTCCAATAATTGTGTGTACTTCATCCAGAAAGAGAACTACATTTCCCTGTGCTTTCACTTCCTGGATAAGACGTTTCATTCGCTCTTCAAATTCCCCCCGGTATTTTGATCCGGCAATCATTCCGGCAAGATCCATGGTAACAATCCGCCGTCCCTTCATGGTGTCCGGTACGGTTCCTTTTGCCACACGATCTGCCAGTCCTTCCAATACAGCAGTCTTTCCTACTCCCGGCTCACCCACCAGGCAGGGATTATTTTTTGTTCTCCGACTCAAGATCTGCATAAGCCTTTCAATTTCTTTTTCTCTTCCAATAACAGGATCTAATTTCCCTTCCAAGGCCTGCATAGTCAAATCTGTTCCATATTGGTCTAATACGGAATTTTTCTTCTTTCCTTCGTCCTGCATTTCCTCCATATATTCCTTGGGATCAACCCCCACTGTCACAAAGACATCCTGGCAGATCTTTTGGATATTAATATTTAGTGTCAGCAGGATTCTTGCCGCAACACAGTCTACATCCTTCAGTACTGCCAGCAACATATGCTCTGTCCCTGTTTTTTCTGAACGCAGAGCGGCTGCCTCCGTCTCTGCTTCCTCCAGAATATACTCCAATCTTGGACTCATTTCGGGATCCTTACAAATTGTAGTGCTTTCCTCAGGGGAAACAAGTTCATCCATGATTTTTAAAATATTTTCTTCACTGACGCCATTCATGGCCAGAACCTGACCTGCCACACCTGTATATACTTTCTTCAATCCCACCAGCAGGTGCTCTGTTCCGATATATGGATGTTTCAATTCTTTTGCTACAGATTTCGCAATCTTCAATACTTCTTTTGCCTGTTCCGTATAATTCATGTTGTCCTCTTTTCTTGCATGCCATAGGCACACTCAGATTTTGCTCCTTTCCATTTTCCTGTCCGCCGGAAGCGTTCTAAGAGTACTCCTCAAAAATTTCATCTACCAGTGCGTGAACCTCTTCTCTGGAAATATTTTTACAGCAACCCCTCGCCAATATAATCTGAAGCTGTTGTCGCATTTCCTCTACCGCCTCAATCTTATCAATGTCAAGCGCGATCACAGCTCCTTTTCTTCGATCCAATTGAATAAATCCCTCTTGTCTAAGAAGGCTATAGGCCTTATTTACGGTATGCATATTAATTCCCACTGCCTGCGCCAGCTGCCTTACAGAGGGCAAGGTATCACCTTCCCGAATTTCAGAGGTTGCAATCCCCATGATGATCTGGTTACGCACCTGCATATAAATTGCCTCATCACTGTTGAAATCAATTTTTATCAACATAGTATCACCTTTCCCTTTTCAGGTTTTTCCTTTGTTATATATAACTTAGCACACATACCGCAGACTCTGCAAGAAAAAGAAGTTTTATCGAATCACAATATTCCCCTGTTTTCTTGGTGCTGTCCTTTTATACGACACCGCCGGATAGCCGATCAACATACAACACGCAACTGTTCTGGATCCAATTCCCAGCCATTCTCTAAGCGTTTTGCTGGATGCTATAACCGCCTGGGTGTATCCGCTGTACAACACACCTGCCCCTTCTGCCACAGCCATATTCTCAATATTAGCTGCAGCAAGGCCGGCATCCAATACGTTTTTAGCCGTAATTACAAGAAAAGACGTTGTTCCAAAGAAAAAACTGTCCTGTTTTGGATCCTCCTGGTATTTCTTATAGAAAGATTGGAACACCTTTGCATAAAAAGGTGCTTCCTCTTCCATCCGACTTAAAACTTCCGGAAGCTCCTTCCAAAACAAATCCTTAAATTCTGGCAATTCTTGCTGAATCAGTGTAAATTTACATCCCTGCTCATTTTTTGCTGTAGCTGTATACCGCCCTGCATTGAGTATCCGCTCCATCTTCTCCCGCTCTACAGGGATATCCCGAAACTGCCGGATACTTCTTCTAAATTTTACAGCATGCAAATAGACTGCAGGATCCAACACAAAACTTTCCGGTTCAAACTCCTCTACCTCTGCCATATCGTAATCAGGAATAGACACTGCATTTACAGGACAGACAGCTACACAATGCCCACACTGTATACACCTGCGGATATAATCTGCCTTCTTCTCTTTCAACTCCAGTGCCTTTCCTGGACAATCTTTCACACATGCTCCACACCCAATACATTTTTCTTTATTTATCTCTACCATAAACCCAACCGCCTTTCTCTCAAAACTGTCTATGCGCTATCGAAATACGCTGAAATTTCATGTTTATGATACTTGGTTCCTGCCATTTTTGCAAGCAGCAGTGACTAAGCCACATAAAAAAGGCCGCCACCCGGAGGAGATCTTCTTCGGGATAGCAGCCTTTTTAACAGGCAAATTACTCAATCACAGAATTACTTGCAGATTTCTTTAATATCTACATATTCATAGCAATCAAAACTGTCTGCTACATTTTTGCAGGTCAGTTTTCCATCATATGTATTTACTGCAGAGTAAATTACTTCATTATCTGCACAAGCTTTCTCCAGACCCTTATTTGCAATCTGAAGACCATAATTCAAAGTAGCATTTGTCAATGCAATGGTTGATGTTCTCGGAACAGCACCTGGCATATTTCCTACACAATAATGAACAACTCCGTCCTCAACAAAGATCGGATCGTCATGATATGTAACTTTTGTAGTTTCACCGCATCCGCCCTGGTCAACAGCAACGTCTACAAATACAGCGCCCGGTTTCATTTCTTTAAGATATTTTTTCTTAAAGATCTTTGGAGCTGCCTTTCCAGGAATCAATACACTACCAATTACAAGGTCAGCTTCTTTTACTGCCTTTTCGATGTTTGCATCATTAGATACCAATGTCTGAATACGTGCTCCAAACAGGTCATCCAAATAAGCCAGTCTTGGAAGGCTGATATCCAGAATTGTTACGTTAGCTCCCATTCCTACCGCAATCTTACATGCATTTGTTCCTACATTTCCTCCACCAAGGATAACGATGTTAGCTTTTGGAGTTCCCGGAACACCTGCAAGGAGAACACCTTCTCCGCCGAATGTCTGCTCTAGATATTTTGCACCTTCCTGAATACTTAAACGTCCAGCGATCTGGCTCATAGGTGCAAGAAGCGGAAGACCACCCTGTTTAGGATCAAACAATGTTTCATAAGCAACGCCCTTTACTTTTCCGTTCAAAAGAGCATCTGTCTGCGGTTTGTCAGCTGCCAGATGGAGATATGTATAAAGGATCAGTCCTTCATGGAATAATGGATATTCTTCCGGGAGTGGTTCTTTTACCTTAATCATCATTTCAACAGCATCCCATACATCTTTTGCTGCATCAACCATTTTTGCTCCTGCTGCCTCATATTCATCATCCTTAAAACCTGATCCTACACCAGCACCTTTTTCAATATAAACTTCATGTCCTGCTGCCACATAACTCTTTACATTGTCAGGTGTCATACCTACACGAAATTCATTGTTTTTGATTTCTTTTACACATCCTACTTTCACTTGCAAACCCTCCTATTTCATAAATAAATACTGGTTTCCCGATCCGCCTGTCCCGGACTCGGATGAAAAATATTTTTCAAAATAAACTTATTTTGAAGAATATTATTCATTTGTCTTTAAAATAATCTTAGCACAATGTTTTATAATATTCAATAAAAGTTATTTTTTTCACGATTTCTTTTAATTGTCGCTTAAAAATATCAATTGTAAATACAATTGCCTTGCATATTTTGTGAATTCGTGTTTAAATACTATATATATATACCCTCTCACCAGGGATAAATGATCGGTTTAAAAATGAAGATAGGTATACATTCCCAAAAGATGTACAAATTAACAAAATCTAATATTGGAGGACGGATTGTATGAAAGAATTACGGACAGTAATCAATAATACCTCTCTTACGAAAACGCAGAAAATGATTGCAAAATATATCTTAGATAATTCTGCAGATGCTTGCTTTATGACTTCTACAGAAATCGCCACGAAACTTGGGGTAAGCGAATCCTCTGTAATCCGCTTCAGCCGTTCTTTGGGGTATGACGGATTCATGGATTTTCAAAAAAATCTGAGAAAAGATTATCAGGACAAAGTGCTCAGCATTTCCAGCTCTATCACTGTACCCTCACAGCGTATTGCTAAACGCGCAAAACTTACAAATACCGGCGATTATATCAACAGACATTTTAAAAATGCCGCCAAAAACCTGGAAAATGCTCTTACATCCAACAGCAGTGACTCTTTCGACGAAGCAGCTGATATTATTGTATCAAGCAAACACAAATATATCACAGCCTCCCGCGGGAATTCTTCCCTTGGAGACTATTTTCTGCTGTATTTGAAACATATGGTTCCCAACGTGGAATCCACAAGTTCAGCCGCCATCAGTCCAATAGATCATCTATGCAACATTTCCAAAGATGATTGTCTGATTATATTTAGTTTTCCACGATATTCATCAGAAGATAAAATTTGTGCCCAAATGGCACGTGAAGCTGGTACTAAAATCATTGTTGTTGCCGACAAACCCAGCGCTCTTCTGGCAGAATACGCCACCGTACTTTTAACTGCTCCTGTGGACAGCAACGCATTTTTTAATTGTATGACAGCGCCACAATTTGTAACAGAGGCGCTTCTTGAAACCATTAGCCACAAAGCCAGAGGAATCGAGAAACGCCTCAAAAAAATCGACAAATATCTAAGTGAACTTGGTAATTATTAGACTACATTCCATAAAGTCATAAAACCTTGGAGCTTATAATACCAACCTCAGTTCGTCAATAATATTAAATTTTCGTATTTTCCTCATGGTGTATATCATTGTCACAAGAACAATAATGAATATACCTGCTGCCGCTACCGCAAAGTAACTCCATGGAAATACGAACTTTTGTCCACTGGCCTGACTTGTAAATTTCCAGAACATTAGACTAATTGCAGCAGAAAAAATCCATCCATATCAAACAAAGTCCCTGCAACGGTTCTGCCTTGTTTTAAACAGACAGCCCAATGCAGGGACCTGTAAAAATTTGTCCTTTATGCCTCGTCTATCGCCTTTCCAATATCATGACGCATATATTTATTGTCGAATGTTACCCATTCTGTAGCCGCATAGGCATTCGCCCTTGCTTCTTTCAAATCTTTTCCCTTGGCTGTAATGCCCAAAACACGTCCGCCATTTGTCACAATCTGATCTCCATCAAATTTTGTTCCCGCATGGAAACAGTAATATCCCTCATGCTTCTTAAACTCGGAAAGTCCATGAATCGGAAGCCCTTTTTCATATGAAAGCGGATAGCCATCGGATGCGAGAACAACACATACGGCAGCATTATCTTCAAACTGCAGATCAATCTGATCCAATGTACCATCAATGCACGCTTCCACTACATCAATAATATCATTCTTCATACGAGGCAGTACAACCTGTGCCTCCGGATCTCCAAAACGTGCATTATACTCCAGCACTTTCGGTCCCTCATCTGTCAGCATCAGCCCAAAGAAAATAACCCCTTTGAAAGGACGTCCCTCTGCTTTCATTGCATCTACTGTCGCCTGATAAATATATTTTTCACAGAACTCCTCTACCTCTTTTGTGTAGAAAGGACTTGGAGAAAAAGTCCCCATTCCGCCGGTATTTAATCCCGTATCACCGTCCCCTGCTCTTTTATGATCCTGCGCACTGGTCATAGTGCGAATTGTATTTCCATCTACAAAAGACAAAACGGATACTTCGCGGCCAGTCATAAACTCTTCAATCACCATTGTATTTCCGGAGGCACCAAATTTCTTGTCCAACATAATAGTCTTTACTCCCTCTTTTGCTTCGTCCAGACTATTACAAATAAGTACTCCTTTTCCTAAAGCAAGTCCATCGGCTTTCAGAACAATTGGAAACTTTGCTTCTGTTTCCAGATAACGGATAGCCTCATCCGCATCATCAAAATTTTCATAGGCTGCTGTTGGAATATTGTACTTTTTCATTAAATCTTTGGAAAAGGCTTTGGATCCTTCCAGAACTGCCGCATTTTTTCTTGGTCCGAAGGCACGGATTCCTGCTGCCTCCAGCTCATCGACCAACCCTCCTACCAAAGGATCATCCATACCTACAATGACAAGATCAATTTCCTTTTCTTTCGCAAATGATGTGATCTTATCAAATTCCATAGGTCCAATAGGCTCACACACGGCATATTCTGCAATTCCTGCATTTCCGGGTGTACAGTAAATCTCGTCTACTTTACTGCTCCCTGCCACGCAGTATGCAATGGCGTGTTCTCTTCCTCCGCTTCCTACAATCAATACCTTCATTGGCTTCCTCCTACCTGCTGATCTTTACCTTATTATCTTCTACTGTAATCCGTCCGTTTGCGATCAAATCAATGGCCCGTGGAAGAATTTTCCACTCCGCCTGCTCCATGACACGTCTCTGAAGCTTTTCTGGCGTATCATCCGCTTCCACTTCCACTGCTTTCTGTAAAATAATCGGTCCTGTATCTGTCCCTTCATCTACAAAATGCACCGTTGCGCCTGTTACCTTTACCCCTCTTACAAGAGCCGCCTCATGTACCTTCAATCCATAATATCCTGTTCCACAAAAAGACGGAATTAAAGAAGGATGTATATTGATGATCCGATTCCGATACCTTTCAATCATTTTTGCCGGAATTACTACAAGGAATCCGGCAAGTACGATTAAGTCTGGAGCAAGAGTATCTACTGCCTGCAAAAATTTTTCATTAAACTCTTCTCTTGTCTCATAATCTTTCGGAGAAATACACTGTGCCGGTATACCGTGATTCTCTGCACGAGTGAGAGCATAGGCTTTCCTGTTATTGCTGATAACGCCACACACTGCAGCATTCGTAATCTCTCCTGCATCCACTGCGTCCAGAATAGCCTGAAGATTTGTTCCTCCACCCGAAACAAGCACTGCAACTTTTAACATAAAGTAACTCCTTTTTCTCCCGCCTTTATATGTCCAATGACATAAGGCGTATCGCCAGATTGACGCATAGCTTCCATCGCTTTATCCACATCAGCTGCATCTACTGCAACAATCATTCCGATTCCCATATTAAATGTATTGTACATCATTTTTTCTTCTACCTGACCTTCTCTAGAAAGCATGCCAAAAATAGGCGGAACCGGATAACTATCTTTTTCAATAACAGCGTGGGTATGTTCACTTAACATTCTTGGCACATTCTCATAGAATCCACCACCTGTAATGTGACTGCAAGCTTTCACTTTCACGCCGGCATTCTTTACGTTTTTCAATGCTTTTACATAAATTCTTGTAGGAGCCAATAAAGCTTCTCCAAGCGTAGTTCCAAGCTCTTCATAATAAGTCTCCAGGGATTCTTTTGTCATTTCAAACACCTTGCGCACAAGAGAAAAACCATTGCTATGTACACCAGTAGAAGCCATTCCGATAAGAACATCCCCTTCTTTCAGATCTTCTCCAGTTATCATATCTTTTTTATCACATACACCTACGGCAAATCCTGCCAGATCATATTCATCTTCCGGCATGAGTCCTGGATGTTCTGCCGTCTCACCGCCCACAAGCGCTGCTTCAGACTGGAGACATCCTTCTGCCACGCCGCTGACAATACTTGCAATCTTTTCCGGATAATTTTTGCCACAGGCAATGTAATCCAGGAAAAACAGTGGTTCACCACCTGCACATGCAATATCATTGACGCACATAGCTACAGCATCGATTCCAATGGTATCATGCTTATCAAGTATCATAGCAAGTTTTACCTTTGTCCCACATCCATCTGTTCCGGACAACAGAACAGGTTCCTCCATCTCTTTGATTTTGCTTAAGGAAAAGGCTCCTGAAAATCCGCCTAATCCGCCTAATACTTCCGGACGCATCGTTTTTTTCACGTGTTCTTTCATCAACTCCACAGACTTATAACCTGCTTCAATGTCTACACCCGCATTTTTATAATCCATACCGTATCTCCTTTATTACATCTGCTTCATGTATTCTTTATAGCCAAGTTTATCCAGCTTCTCTGCTTTTGCCTGAACTGTCTCTTTCATTTCCTGAGTATACTCTTTCAGTTTCTTAAGAAGTTCTGGATCGGAAGTTGCAAGGATTCTGGCAGCAAGAATTGCTGCATTCATTCCCCCATCAATGGCAACTGTAGCAACCGGAATTCCTGGCGGCATCTGCACGATAGAATAGAGTGCATCCTGTCCATCCAGATTTTTCCCAGACATTGGCACACCAATCACCGGCATTGGGAAAATTGCCGCACACATCCCCGGAAGATGTGCAGCCATTCCAGCTCCTGCAATAATAACTTTATAGTCCTTTTCTTCTGCTGATTTTGCATATTCGAAAAACACATCCGGTTCCCGGTGAGCAGAAATAATTGTCATTTCATACTCAATTCCAAGCTTTTCCAGCATATCAGCTGCCTTACTCATAACCTTCATGTCAGAGTCGCTTCCCATTACAATTCCTACTTTTGGCATAATTTCCATCCTTTCTCACTTATAAGCTTTGCAGATAAATCATATCCTATTTATTCGTATTTTTCAATGGTTCATTTAAAATCTCTGTTCCTGGAAGAACAAATTTTCCATGCTCGAGAATAATAATCTCTTTTTCATCATAAGTAACCACAGAAATTTTCTCCAATTCTTCATAAGGAATTGTGATATCTGTATGACAGTGGAAATATGCTTTCGAGATATCCTCCTTCCTCTTTATGGATATGGAGTTATCTCTGGCTACAATCTCTTTTCCATTTGGATTATAGACTTTAATATCCTCACTCCAACTGTAACAGGTGTCCCCTACTGCAAAATGAGGCCCCATCTTCTCCGCAATCAGAATTGGCAGTTTATCTTCTATTTTATATTTCTTTGCAGCTGCATAGGCAGTTGTATTTGTTCCAATAGCAAATTCGCCCAGCGGAAGGGTCTGATGTTTATGCAAAATATTGTCACGAATATAATTCTTGCCATCTTCTTCATTTTCAAAATTGCCACACCGATAGCCCGTGATCATACCATCTGTAAATCCAAGCTCCAGATCGTGATATTGCAGCTCATTTAAGTATACACCTTTCACATGAAGTGTTCCTTCTGTCCCTTCAAGAACAGGAGAGGTAAACACTTCTCCCACCGGAATATTTACATCTGCCACACAATTTTCAAAGATTGTCTCCTTCTTGGAATCCTGCAGTCTGAAAAGCTGTACCTTCATATTTGTACGATTTCCATTTCCACCAATCACCCGGACATACTTTCCCTGATCAAGAGCGTCAATAATCGTTTGCTGCACCTTTGTATACAACCTTGCATCCAGTGTGTTAATCTTTATAACTTCGTTGAATATCTCCTCGTACTTATCCCCAATTTCAGGAACAGGATAGGCAATGATAGTATAACTTCTCTCTTCCCCTTTAATATATTGATTCGTCAACTGGCTGGATTTTGAATCAAATAAAAGCTGCTGTTCTTCCTGTTTTTCTGTAAGAGAAACTGTCTCTGCCTTTGTCTTGGGGCTAAATGGTCTCTCTCCAAACATTTCTATAACAGCCGGACCTGCCAGTCCTGCTGCCAGATCTTTATGTCTTTCATATACTGTCTTAATAACTTCCAGTTTACGTTCTATAAAACGCTTGTTTAAAAATAATCCCTGATCATTTCTGTGATCATAGTCATACTGTTTATTAGGATTCCCTCCACAATAGCCGATTTTCGCCTGTCCTCGCTTTGTCAGCGCACTGACAGCAGCACGATAAATAACAGGCTTAAGTCCCATCTTTGCAAAGTTTTCTATCGCTGCCTTTACAACACGTTCAAATCCAACTACATAACGGATATTAACGGTACTTTTTCTAGAAAGATCTTTTCCCGTATTTACAAATCCAATGCGATATCCTTCCGTATATACGTCAGCCATTCTCTGGATCTGCTCTTCCTCAAGAGATAATAGGTGTTTTGCAGTTCGAATCTCATTGTTACTGATATATTCTCCAAAATAATAAAGATATCTCAAATCCGTAAGGTCACTATTTTCTATAATATCTGCTGCAAAACGGCTGGATGGATCCATTTGCTCCAAAACCCGATCTGCCACAAACACATCACAGTAATCACTTGCATACCAGTAAATAATCTTCTTCAGCTCTCCTTCATCCGGAGACGCTTCATCTTCAAAACAATTATATATTTCCACAAAAAGTTCGTACAAAACATCCAAATATTCCGTACGCTGTTCAAATACCCATACAATCCCCCCACGAAGCTCTGTATAGAGAAAGCTTAATATTTGTCCGTATTGTTCTCCTAGCTGTTCCTTAGCATAACTGGGATTAGCAAAACTCATCTCATAATTTTCCGGAAGAATATCTTCATAAAGCTTTCGGTTCCATTCCATCAATTCTTCCAAAGTCTGCTGCCTGTATTGCCCGGAATCTATTCTTTCTTTTACCTGATCCAATAAAAGAATAAATTCCGCAGTACTCCGAAAATACGGCTGAAACCTTTCTGCTGCCGTATTTTCATCCGGAATCTGCGAAATTCTTTCCATCACAAGTTTATATCGTTCTTCAATCATCTAAAAAAGCCCCCTTATAAAAATTCCTGCCATACCCAGAAGAAAAACCCCGTTCAGTCCAATTCCCACTTTACAGGTGATATAATTTTTCTCTCGTTCTTTTAGTCCCTGTATACCAGCCTTAAGCCCAGCTGCCGCAAGAATAACTACAAGAATCCCACAAAATCCTATTAGAATATTTACATCTCCTCTGGTTATGTAAGAAACAGAAAATATTAAAGCAAGAATAAAAAGGGAACACACTGCCAGAAAACAGGACTTTATCCCCCGACGAGAATGTTTCAGCTGTGCCTGTCCGTATTTCCGGCTTCTTCTTTTCATTTTTTCCTTTTCTATCTTTTTTTTCTTTCTTTCTTCCGCCCTGTCTTCAGCGGCTTCTTTTAGACTTCTTAGAAACATGTCTTCTCCTTATTGCTGCACAGATCATAAACACAAAATATCCTACTGCGCCTCCTACCGTATTTAAAAGTATATCATCCACATCAAAACTTCCTACCATGGTAAGAAGCTGGAATATCTCCACACACAAACTTAGACCAAAGCTGTAAAAAACCGCCGAGAAAAAATTTCTATATACACTGGCCATAGGCAAAAAAAAGCCAAATGGGAGAAAAATCACAACATTCCCCAATAAGTTGGAAGCAACTGCAAAAAACCCCAGCTGCTCCCGATAGTTCCAGAATCTTTTAATTTCCTTAAAAAGGATAAGGTTATAACTATACTGAGTTCTTGGCCCTGTCCTTCCATAAAGATCAGAAAACAAAAGAAAATACACAATAAATGCTATATACAGAATAAATAAAATTTTCCCGAACACTCGCAGCCGTCTGTTCCTTTTATAATTCAATCCTTCACCTTCTGACTTTATTTAAAAAATTAATCCCTTTTTTTCTTTCAGAAGGCGAGCACCGCTTACGATAGAAAGCACTCCTGCTGTAATTCCAACCACAATCATAGTCACGCCTATTACTATGTTTCCA
This sequence comes from Lachnospiraceae bacterium, assembly GCA_019423745.1. Lineage (GTDB taxonomy): Bacteria > Bacillota > Clostridia > Lachnospirales > Lachnospiraceae > Claveliimonas. The sequence continues at coordinate 74,369 of JAHZAV010000008.1, read as the reverse complement.
GCTCCGGTAATTCCCATTACTTTGTATGTTTTTTCGCTCATAGAAATTCCTCCTGTTTATTTTACACCATACTTTTCATAGTATGCATCAATGGATGATTTTAGTGTATCATCAATAATTACTTTTCCATTACACTCCTGATTATACAGACATTCTACCACTTCATCCATGGTGACAATAGCTGCTGTCTCAAATCCATATAAATCTTTGATTTCTTCCAAAGCACGTTTCTCCCCGCCTTTTCCTACTTCCATACGATCCAGAGAAACCATAAGACCTACTATGGTTACATCTGCAGCTCCTCTTACTTTCGGCACAGTTTCCTCCATAGATTTTCCAGATGTTGTCACATCTTCAATCATAATAACCCGATCACCATCTTTTAAACTGCTGCCAAGAAAGCTTCCCTTATCTGCACCGTGATCCTTCTCCTCTTTTCTATCAGAGCAGTAGCGAACTTCCTTCCCGTACAGTTCACTGTAAGCAATAGCCGTTACAACTCCCAGAGGAATGCCTTTGTAAGCCGGCCCAAACAGTACATCAAAGTCATCTCCATATCTGTCATGAATCGCTTTCGCATAATATTCTCCAAGTCTTTTCAACTGTGAACCTGTTACATAAGCTCCCGCATTCATGAAAAACGGGGATTTTCTTCCACTTTTTAATGTAAAATCCCCAAATTTCAGTACCTGACTCTCTACCATAAATTCAATAAATTCCTGCTTGTATGCTTCCATATTTTTAACCTCCATCTTTGTAGGGTTTTGCTTCCCTGATTTTTTTTTTATCCTCTGCAATTCCACTTCCGTTTGTTTTTATCAAAAATGTACGCCAAAGTGTACGCAATATTAATTGATTATATTCTTTACAATTTTAACATACCCTATAGAGATTTTCAATTCGGGAATTTGACTGGAAATCATAGATTTTCTTACTATAGGCTCATCGCCGGTACAAAAAAGAGACCTCCTTGGAAGTCTCTTTTCCCTTTTCAAACTTATTCCACAATACCAATCATATCTTGCACTGTTTCAAATCCATACTTTTCCATATACTTGCGAATTCCGTCAACAACCTCCATGGTCACAGCCGGATTATGAAAGTTAGCAGTCCCCACAGAGACAGCAGTTGCTCCTGCAAGGATAAACTCTATGGCGTCCTCTGCGCTTTGAATTCCTCCCATCCCTATTACCGGGATCTTGACTGCATGAGCCGCCTGATAAACCATGCGCACTGCAATGGGATGAACAGCCGGGCCTGACACACCTCCTGTTTTATTAGCCAGAGCAAACGCCCTTTTATGAATATCAATTTTCATTCCAGTCAGTGTATTAATCAGTGAAATCGCATCGGCTCCGCCTGCCTCTGCTGCTTTTGCGATTTCAGTAATATCTGTCACATTTGGAGTTAACTTCATAATAACTGGCTGCTTTGCAATCTTTTTAATTTCAGCTGTCAGCTTCTCCACATGTCCGGCATCCTGACCAAATGCAAGAAAACCTGCGTTTACATTCGGACAGGAAATATTAATTTCCAGCATATCCACAGGTTCCGTTGCAAGTCTCTCCACAACAGCCAGATATTCCTCCGGTGCATGTCCGCATACATTAACAATGATCTTTGTATCATACTGTTTCAGATAAGGAATATCTCGTTTGCAGAACAGTTCAATCCCCGGATTCTGGAGACCAATGGCATTCATCATTCCACCGTAAACTTCTGCTACTCTGGGAGTTTGGTTGCCTGTCCAGGGTACATTTGCTACACCTTTTGTTGTCACTGCCCCTAACTGATTTAAATCTACAAAATCAGAAAATTCTTCTCCAGACCCAAAGGTTCCGGAAGCAACAGTCACTGGATTTTTCCATTCCACTCCTGCTATATTGATTCTCATGTCCATCAGATTTCCACCTCCGTCGATAAGAATACCGGGCCATCTTTACAGATCCTCTTATTATTCACATTGCTGTGAGCATCCTTTTCTTTTGTTTTACATACGCATCCAAGACAGGCGCCAATACCGCAGGCCATTCTCTCTTCCAGAGAAATGTAACATTCAATCCCATTATCCTCTGCATATTTTTTTATAGCACGCAGCATTGGTGTCGGTCCACAGGCATAAATCACATCCGCCTCCAACGCTTCCTCTGCCACAACATTCATAACATTTCCCTTTGTTCCTACACTTCCATCCTCGGTAGAAATATAAACTTCACCGTACTTTTCAAATTCTTCTTCCAGAAACGTCTGCTGATCCCGATAACCAACAATAATCTGCTTTTTTTCACAATTCATCTGCTTTGCCAGCTCCAGGATCGGAGGAACGCCAATCCCGCCGCCCATAAGAAATGCTCTCTTTCCTTCTGCTCTGTCGAAAGGAAAGCCATTTCCCAGAGGACCTATGATAGACAGCTGATCTCCCGCCTTCATACGGGAAAACTGCTCTGTTCCGGTTTTCTCTCCAGTCACACGATACACAACCCTTAATGCTTCCCTTTCTTTGTCAATCTCACAAATACTGATGGGACGAGGAAGCAGCTTTGTTCCATCGTTTGTGTACATAGAGACAAACTGGCCGGGCTTCGCACTTTTTGCTGCTTCTGTGCGAATCCACATACTGAAGATTCCCTCCGCTATAGAGCACTGGGATATCACTTGAACCTGTTCTTTTTTCTTTGTCATCTTCTTTACTCCTGATTTTTCTTGGCTATATTTCTTTTTCTCGAAACTCCTGCCGTTTCTAACGATTCTCCAGAGCACCTCTGATATCAGCGATCATGTCCTCTACAGCTGCTCGTGATGCATCTCCAAATGCCTCTGGTCCAAATGCGGCATATTTTTCCTGCTTATATGCAGCAATAATCCCTCTGGAAGAATTGACAATAGCCCCGAGTCCATCCTCGTTGAAGAAATGTACAAGGTCTTTACCTTGTCCTCCCTGTGCTCCATAACCCGGAACAAGGATATATGCTTTTGGCATAATTTTACGCAGCACTTTTCCCATCTCAGGATAAGTAGCACCTACAACTGCGCCAATATAGCTGTAAGCATCTCCCATACATTCCTGTCCCCACTCATTGACTTTCTCGCCTACTAATTCATACAGAGGACGTCCATCAATCAGCTGATCCTGGAATTCACCGCTGGACGGATTGGATGTCTTTACAAGAATAAAAAGCCCTTTCTTTTCCTCTTTGCAAATATCGATAAAAGGCTTCACACCGTCAGATCCAAGGTACGGATTCACTGTCACAAAATCCTCATCAAATGGTGCATATATCTTGTTACCTATTTCCACTTTTCCGATATGTCCTGTCGCATAAGCAGCTGAGGTAGATCCAATGTCCCCTCGCTTAATATCTCCAATCACTACCAGACCTTTTTGTTTACAATACTCTACTGTTTTTTTAAACGCCATAAGTCCCGGAATTCCAAATTGTTCATACATGGCAATCTGTGGTTTTACAGCAGGGATCAGATCATATGTCTTATCTACGATTTCTTTATTAAACTGCCATATTGCCTCTGACGCGCCCTCCAGGGTTTCACCAAATTCTTCAAATGCTTTTTTCTTCACCTGTTCCGGAATATATCCCAGCATAGGATCTAATCCTACTACAATCGGAGCTCCCGTTTTCTTTATTTTTGTTACCAGTTCATTAATCAATGGTTTTCCCTCCTTCGTATACAACTCTTCCACCTGCGATGGTACATACAACCTTTCCCTTTACCTTGCGGCCATGGAATGGTGTGTTTTTTCCTTTTGACAAAAATGTATTTTTATCAATCACATACTCTGTTTCCGGGTCAAAAATCACGATGTCAGCAATCTTTCCCTCTGAAACAGATCCTCTATCATGAATTCCTAAAATCTTTGCCGGATTATAACTCATTTTTTCTGCCATCTGCATAGGAGTGATAATCCCTGTCTCTACCAGTTCTGTATAAGTAAGAGCCGCTGAAGTCTCAAGCCCCACAATTCCAAATGCAGCCAGCTTCATAGAACGGTTTTTCTCCGCTTCAGCGTGAGGAGCATGATCCGTTGCAATGACATCTACCGTACCATTTCTAAGTCCTTCCCGAATCGCTTCTACATCCTCTTTGCTCCTCAGAGGAGGATTCATTTTATAATTTCCATCATCTTTTTGGATATCATCTGTTGATAAAATAAAATGATGGGGGCAAACCTCTCCGGTAACGGATAATCCCTCTTCCTTAGCAAGGCCAAGCATTTTAATACTGTCCTTTGTAGAACAATGGCAAAGATGAAGGCGCACGCCAGTCTCCTTAGCCAACAAAATATCTCTTGCCACAATAACATCTTCCACTGCATTGGTTATACCTTTTAATCCCAGCGCCGCTGCTTTGTCGTCTGCATTCATAACGCCACCTTCTACCATGGTAATATCTTCACAGTGGGCAAAAACCGCAATTCCTTCCTCTTTGGCCACCTTCATCCCTTTTCGATAAAGAGATGCATTCATTACGGACTTTCCATCCTCACTAATAGCGTGACACCCATTTCTGGCCATTCCACGGATATCTGCCAGTTCTTTTCCTTCCTGAGCCACTGTGACCGCTCCCAGCTGAATCACGTTTGTAAGAGACTCTCTTTTGGCACGCTCCATTACTTCTTTTACCTTTACACCGTTGTCGATAACCGGTTTAGTGTTAGGCATTGCACATACAGTCGTTACTCCGCCCTTCACTGCCGCGCGTCCCCCTGTGGTCAGTGTTTCCTTATATTCCAGCCCCGGATCTCTGAAATGGACATGCAGATCAATAAATCCAGGCATAATATAACACCCTTTTGCCTCTATAATCCGCTCTGCCTCTGTTTCTATCCCGCGGTCAACTTTCGTAATTCTGTCCCCGTCAATCAGCACGTCGCAGATTTCATCCCTCTGTGTTTCCGGATCCAGGACATGCCCCTCTTTGATTAAGATTGTCATAGACTTCCTATCCTTTCTAAAAAACTACATACTTGTAATTAGTTTAACATATGCCTGGCGGAAATGGAATGACTAAATATTTTTCACAGTTTCTATGGCCTTTTCCAACTGATTATCTCTATCTGGTTTTTGTTCATCATATTCATACTCAATCTCAACGTCCGGCGTAATGCCTGTTCCATTTATATTTCTCCCTTTTGGTGTAAAGTATTCGGCAATTGTCAGCTTTACGCTGGTTCCATCCCCCAGGTCAAAAATTTGCTGAACCAATCCTTTTCCATAAGACTGGGTTCCCACAATCTGCCCTGTTCCATAGTCCTGAATAGCACCTGCAAATATTTCCGAAGCGCTCGCACTGTTCCCATTCATCATGACAACAAGAGGTTTCTCAAAAACATGTTCTTCATCTGATCTGTACTCTTCCCTTTCCCCATTTTTATCTTCTGTATAAACAATCAACCCTTCGGGAAGCATCAAATCCAGTATATCGCACACTGTCTTAAGATTCCCTCCCGGATTATTTCTAAGATCTACAATCAGTCTTTCCATGCCTTGAGATTCCAAAGATTCCAAAGCTTCTTCATACTGATCCAAGGTAACAGATGCAAATTCTGTAATTCTGATATATCCGACATTCTCTTCTTTCATTTCACTTTGGACAGTCTGCTCTTCTATCATTTCTCTTTCTACCGTAAATTCTTTTTCTTGCTTTGCCTCTCCACGCAGCATAGTCAACTGAACTGTTGTCCCAGCTTCTCCCTTAATCTTTTTAACTACTACGTTAATATCCTGTCCCGATATATCTTCTCCATCCACTTTATAAAAAATATCACCGTTCTGTATGCCTGCTTTTCCAGCCGGAGAATCCTCATATACTTGCACAGCCTGCAGAACACCCGTATTTTTATCCTGTGAAATCAATACGCCAATTCCTGCGAACTCCCCTGTGGCCATCTCTGTCATCTGCTCGGTCTCTTCTTCGTCATAATAAGCGGAATAGGGATCATCCAGCCCTTCTATATAACCTTTATAAATCCCCTGCTCCAGTTTTTCCTCATCAACCTCGCCAGTATAATATTTATCAATCAGAGCATTTAAAAGCTTCATCTTACTGCTGCTTGCTCCGATACTGTTTTTTCCATCTCCAAATTTCCCAATACCACAGGAGAATGCACCTGCTATTAATAATACAATGAGGGCGCCAAAAAGCGCCCCCTTAAAAAAACTTTTTTTATGTTTCATATAACAAAAACCAACCTTTTATGTTCCTGTTTACAGATAAAGTCTCGGATCGACCGGTGTACCGTTCACCCATACTTCAAAATGAAGATGCGGTCCCGTAGATGCTCCAGTAGACCCTACCAAGGCAATGTTCTGTCCTGTACTTACGGACTGCCCTGTACTTACCAAAATACGACTGCAATGCTGATACAAGGTGGCAAGATCGCCGTGATTGATAATTACATAATTTCCTCTTGCACCATTATATCCAACCTCAATTACCGTTCCAGACGCTGCTGCATAGATCGGTGTCCCTGTACTTGCTGCGTAGTCACGTCCTTTATGGTTCGTACTTCCTATACCGCCAGGTGATGTTCTTCCTCCAAACTCACTGCTGATATAAGCTGCCGGACACGGATTCTGCAGTCTGCCGCTGCCTCCTCCATTGTATGGTGGCGTTGGCGTTACATTGGTATCTCCTCCGCCTCCAGTGTTTGTATTGCCTGAATTATTAGATGCAGCCTGTTGTGCTTCCTGCTGCATTCTCGCCTGGCGCTCTGCTTCCTCCTTCAAAGAAGCAATCTTGTCATTTACCTCACCAAGCTCATCACTTAAATTACTGATTTCTTCACTCTTGCTTTCAATCAGACTTTCCATTTCCGTCTGCTGTTCCTGCAAACTGGTCTGCATTTCTTCCAGTTCCTTGTTTTCTTCTTCAAGGTCCTTTTTCTGTTCTTCTACCGATGTTACAATCTCCTGAAATTCCACAAGCATATTTCTATCATATTCAGAAATTTGTGCAATATACTCTGCATTACTTAAAAATTCGGCAATACTTTTTGATTCCAGCAATGTTTCCAGGAACTGGCTGTTTCCGTTCTCATACATATACTGGATACGAAGTTTCATACTGTTGTACTGATTGTTCTCATCAATCTGAGCAGCAATAAGTTCATCTGTCTTTTCAGCAATTTCTTCCTGTTTTTTTTCAATATCTGATTTGGTCTTATCCATATCATCTACGATCTTTTCCAGCTTTGCAGCAAGACTATTCTTTTCGGCCTGTGCTGCTTCTTTCTTTTTCTGCAGCTCACTGGCCTGATTCTGCGCATCCTGGAGATCATCTGCTTTTACCTGCAGCGCACTTCCAAATACAAGTGCTCCAGCCAACACTACACTGACTAATCTCTTTTTTTGCATTTCTTCTCTCCCTTTACTTTTGACCCCTTGTTCCTACTCCCTGACGGGCTTTTTCCAGCTACTTTTTATCTTATCACAATTTCTTGCGTTTTTCCACCAAAATGGCATTTTTTCCGTACAGATATTTCACCCACCGCACTCTTACACTTTCAGATGTTTACGGATTGTAAAGAAACTTCCCAGAAAACCAATTCCAACACCTAATGCCAATCCTACTGGAAGAAGTGTACGATAAACTTCTGTTACCGGAAGGAATTCCAAAATATTATTTAACAAATTAAATCTCTGAAGAATGTATGAAACAGCCTTGTCATACATAAAATATAACAGTACCAAAGGTATCAATGCCCCAATGATACCGATTACAAGTCCCTCTATAACGAACGGTGCACGAACAAAACCGTCCTTTGCTCCAATATACTTCATAATCGCAATTTCTTCCCGACGCACAGTAATACCCATCGTTACTGTATTATTGATCAGGAAAATGGATACCGCAAGCAAAATTGCAATAATTGCAATGGAAACATAGGTAATCAGCCTGTTTACGCTTCCCAGCGTATCTGCAACCACATCAGACTTGTTTACCTTACGTACACCATCCAATCCTTCCGCAAAAGCTACTACATCATCCTGCTTAGTAACATCCTGCATATAAACAGAATAGTTGTTGGAGTTAGCAAGAGGATTGTCATCTTTGAATCCTTCAGCAAGCGAAGAGTCTTCTCCGAAATAATCGTTCTGGAAGGACTCCCATGCCTGGTCAGCGGAAACATACTCTACATCATGAACACCTTCGCAATTTTCCAGCTCTTCTCCGATTTCATCAATCTGATCCTGAGTGATATCCTCTTCAAAGAATACAGTAATAGCTACTCCTTCTTCCGCTTTCTGAACAATATAGTTAAAATTCATTACAATCGCAAAAAACAGACCGAACACAAAGATACACGCTGCCATCGTCGCAACTGACGCAATGGAAAACATCTTATTTCGGCCAATATTTTTAAATCCCTGTTTCGTCGAATATCCGACTGTACTAATCCTCATTTTTATACCCACCTTTTTGCTCGTCGCTGACAATGACACCTTTTTTCATTGTAACAACACGTTTCTTCATTTCGTTTACAATTTCCTGATTATGCGTAACTACCAAAACGGTCGTACCCCTGTCATTTGCTTCTTCAAGAAGTTTCATAATCTCCCATGAATTAGTCGGGTCCAGATTTCCTGTCGGCTCATCTGCAAGAAGAATAGCCGGCTCATTAACAATAGCTCTGGCAATAGCCACTCTTTGCTGTTCTCCTCCGGACAGCTCCTTTGGAAAAGATTTATACTTCTGTGCAAGACCAACAAGAGACAACGCTGCAGGAACTTTTTTCTTAATGATCCTGGTTGGTGTCTCTACAACACGCTGAGCAAAAGCGATATTTTCATAAATATTCCGATCCTTCAAAAGTCGGAAATCCTGGAACACAACGCCAAGTCCCCTACGATACATAGGAATCTGTCGATGTTTTAACCTTTCCAGGTTCTGACCATTTACCACGATGGTACCGGAAGTTGGTTCCAGTTCCTTCATAATCAGACGAATCAATGTCGATTTTCCGGAACCACTGTCTCCTACAATAAAAACAAATTCACCCTGATCGACTTTAAGGTTTACGCCATTCAGAGCAGCAACCCCTTTTGAGTATTCTTTCGTTACCTCATTTAATTCAATCATACTTTCCTCCTAATTATCAATACTCCAATGACTCCATGTATTTCATATATTTTACTACCATCAATGCAATCTTAAATGTGATAGCATCTTCAAATACGCGGAGATCCAGTCCCGTACTCTTCTGGAGTTTATCCAGACGATAAACGAGAGTATTACGATGGATATAAAGCTGTCTTGATGTCTCTGACACATTCAGGCTATTTTCAAAAAATTTGTTAATAGTTGTCAATGTCTCTTCATCAAATTCGTCCGGGGATTTCCCCTCAAAAATCTCACGGATAAACATTTTGCACAGCGGAATGGGAAGCTGATAAATCAAACGCCCGATTCCCAGTGTACTGTAGGCGATCACTTTTCTGTCATCAAAAAAGATTTTTCCTACATCCAATGCAAGTTTTGCCTCTTTATAGGATTTAGAGACTTCTTTAATATCTCCTACTATAGTGCCATAAGCAATCCGTATATCCTCTTCTCCCTCTCCCCGGAGAAGTTCCAATATAGATTCCGCCATCTTTTCCAACTCGGCATGTCCATCAGAAGCTCCCAATTCTTTTACAATAATAATATCCTTTTCATCGACTGCTGTGACAAAATCTTTAGATTTGTTTCCCAGCAGACTCCGAACATGGTCTACCATACTGCTATCTTTTTCATGGGCCGTCTCCACTATAAAGATAACACGTCTTACTTCCGTGTCAATATGTAATTTCTTTGCGCGATTGTAAATGTCTACCAAAAGCAGATTATCCAGCAGCAAGTTCTTAATAAAGTTATCTTTATCGAATCGTTCCTTATATGCAATCAGAAGATTCTGTATCTGAAATGCCGCAATCTTTCCAACCATATACACATCATCGCTTCCACCGTTAGCCAAAAGGATATACTCCAGCTGATGTTCATCAAAAATTTTGAAAAACTGATATCCCTGTATAACTTGGCTGTCTGCCGGCGAATCCACAAAAGACAGAACAGACGCCTCATAATTCTCCTGTTCGGCAAATGTGCTTGCAAGAGATTTGCCATCTGTATCCATCACGCAAAGATCAATTCTAGTGATCCCTTTTAATCCATCGATGGTATTTTGTAGTATTTGATTAGATATCATATTCTATCTCCTCCACTAATTTCAATATGCATTTTCCACAATGTATTTTCTGCACATTTACCCATTTATACATATTACTTTTTTTATACTAATATAAATCCACAAAAAAAGAAAGAGGAAATCACAATTTTTTGTTAATTTCCTCAATTTTTCTCCTGCATTTTTATGATTTTCAGCATATACATACTATACAAAATCACGCGCTCTCTCACCAGTAGTCACAGCAGTTTCCATCTCTTTTTTTCGTTTTTTTTCTATCTCACGTTTAAAAAGCTTGTGATTGATAAACTGTACCATTTTTTGCATATGGCTCCGGCTGCGGTAAATAGGATTCTCACCCTTTCCTATCCCAAGCCAGACTCTTGTATTCAAAATGCTCCTGTTCCTCACAATAAATTCCTGCTCTGCAGGCGCTGAAAGGGCTGCGATCACACAGTCTGTCTCTGCACCATTTACCGCATTAACCACTAAATCATCTGCTGAATCCGTAGGGGATACCTTTGCCATTCCCACCACCTGGATTCCACCATATCTTTCCTCCAGATATTGATAAAAGGCCTCCGCCTCCTCCTCTGTCTCCACAAGAAGAAAAATTCTGGAATGATTTTTGTGAAGATAGCGCAAAAACATCCTAAGATAAGTACGCTGTTCTACCTCCTGCAAATGCCGTTTCTCAGTTACAGAAACACCTTCCAGAATCTCTTTTTCTCCCGGAAGAACAAGATCAATACATTCGATACTCTCCCGAAGTTTTGGCTCCTCCGAAGCATACATTACGGTGTCCACAGTAACAAGCTCTATTACATTGACAGGTTCTGTTTTCATATATTCTACTGTCTGCTTCATAGCCTCTTTGGCAGTGCAGTCGTCAATCTCAATATTCAGTACTTGAATCTTTTCGTTCATTACAATCACCTGCTATTCCTTCTAGCTGTTCGATTATAGCAAAACGATTTTTCCTTTTCAACCTTTGACACCAAATCTTCACACTTCGTAATATTTTTGTTACAGTTCAGACTTCACCGTATTCCCTGCTCTTTTTTCTTTTTATTGATCAGACCTCCAATGCGACCTGTCTCTTTTGACGAAAGAGATTTCCACCCCTGCTCCATAACTTTATCAAGCAGACCAAGTTCTTCCGCAATTTCATATTTCATTTTCTCTTCTTTTGTCAGTTCACTTAATATAATCGGTTTTTCTTTTTTTCTGCTCATGCTAATACCCCTTTCCTATATGGAAGTATTAACATGATGCAAAATTTTATACAGCCAAAGCAGATTTACTCCTTTTCCCCTGTCCTTATCTTGGTTCATCCGGCATAATAATTGCTGCAAGAATATAGGCCAAAATCCCACTTCCTGCCCAGAAAACAAACAGGAGGAACACCAGTCTTACAATTGTTGGATCGATGTTAAAATATTCTGCCACTCCTCCGCATACTCCACACACCATACGTTCTTTTCTTGATCTGTATAATCTTTTTGATTCCATATAAACTCCTTCTTTCTTTTCTTCTTTATTACATTGCCTCATCAAAAGAAATATTGACAGACCCCACTCCGCACTGAATTTTCATATCTTTCGAGGCATTATTATGAATGGTCTTATTTACTGCAATTCCGGAATAACTTTCCTCGTCCAAATTCAGTTCTCCAATGCCACACTCGATCATATAATTAAAATCTGTCTTTTTCCCTTGGCTGGTAAAGTATAATTCTCCCACACCGCACTCTACATCCATTTTGTTTTCTGCATTTCCAAAAGCCGTTATATTTCCAGCTCCCACTGTAAACTCAGCTATATCCGCTGTAAAGGAGTCAATATTTGCAGTTCCTGCTCCTACTTCCAGATTCAACTCCCCTGCTTTTAAATCTTCTACATACAGTTCTCCATATCCCACCTGAACATCTGCCTCCTCAAATTCCCAGTATTCCGGTACATAAATAGTTACGTCCCCGGCAACTGTCTGTTTAAGAAGCTTCCATGGATAATGATCTGCTGTAGTTTCCACGCTCAATTCTTCCCCTTCTTCTTTTACCTGAAGTTTTAACCGTGAATCTACATTGACCGTTTGTACAAGAATATCATTCTCTTCCCTCGGAATAATATGTACATGCAGACCCTCCGTATCAATATCCAGTTTGCGCACATTTGCAAAACGTTGACTTATATCATTATCCGTACTGTTTCCAGATTGAAAGAAGAAACCGGTTATGTACTCATCAGTCAAAACCTGTGTTGCTCCCATTGCTTTTCCGGTTATCACACACACACATCCTAATGCTGCTGTAACTCCACAAAATATCCAGAATCTTTTCCATCCTTTTTTCATTTATGCCACCGCCTTTCTCCCATGGAATGGCTTGCGAATCAAGTTGATAATTCCTCTGAAAAATCCAGGAAGCACAATGATACACGCCCTCACCATAGCCACTGTCATAACAAGACCAATTACAAATGTAATTAACCCTCCTCCAATCAGCACCAATCCCGCTGATACTTGCGGGATAAGCGAGGCTATTCCTGCCCCCACAAGAACTACGCCCAGAAGGGCCACCATTACAGAAGCAATGACCAGACCCGCAAACAGACCTACTATAGTTAAAATAATTGCTATCACTGTACAGATGATTGCCAGTGCTACTGGTAAAATAACAGGGCTTCCTACTACAAGTACCAGAATAATCAACACAATCTTAAGACCGGTATTTTTATTTCTATGACTTTCATCGTAACCGCTTCCCTGTTGTTGTGTCTTTTCCCATCCTGTATTTTTCTCTTCACCCGGATATGACGGAGCAGCTTTGCGCTCAAATCTTGTATCTGTATACCCGGTCTCCCGAAATTCGCCAGCGGATGCCGCTGTTTCTCCAAGCCCCGCTTTTACTTCCGCCGCAACCCTTTCCGGACTTCCAAGTTCTTTGACAATATCTTCTTCATTTTCTTCTCCTGCCTCATCAAAATAGTCATTATAATATTTCATAGCCTCTATACGCTCCTCGACAGATATATCCTGAAGAAGCTCTGCCAGCTCTGTCATAAATTGTATTCGATTCATGAAATTGCACCTCCCTCAAATAATTCGCTGATCTTGCCGGAATAAACTTTCCATTCACTCCGGTATAAGTTTAGCTGAACTAATCCTTTCGACGTAATCTTGTAGTATCGCCTATTCCTGCCATCGTACTGCATATCATAAACTTCCAGACATTGGTCTTTTTGAAGCCTGCGCAAAACAGGATATAAAGTAGACTCTGATACTTCAATTGCTTTTCTTACATCTTGTGTAATCTTATACCCGTAAGTCCCTTCTCGCTCTCTCGAAACAACTGCCAACACGATCGCATCTAGAAGAGCTGCTCCGGTATTAAATACCATTCAATCACTTCCTTTGTTATAACGTCTTCATTCTTATTGCACCTTCATCTGCTAAGCCTTTTATCATACAAGCAACTATGTTCTTAAATAATATTATTTTTTCACCTATATTATATGTCGTATAATATTGTTTGTCAACAAACCTATCGGATTTTTTCTGACAAGAAATCTAAAAAGCCGGACAAGGGCTGCCACTGTGCAGCACCTTATCCGACTCATCTCCTCATTGATTCCCTTTCTATTTTATTCTTCCAATACAATTCTTTTTTGAAGGGCAAAGGAATAAATAATTTTTTCTTTTACATTTTTTCCTGTCAGCTGCTCCAGTGCCTTAGCATAGTACGCAAGCTGAGCATGATATTTCTCTTTCAGTTCTTCTGGTTTTCGCACTTTGTCAGTCTTATAATCCAAGACGATCAATTCTCCGTCCTCTTCAAAGAAAACATCAATAATTCCCTGAACAAGTATCGTCTCCCCCTCTTCGGATCCAGGATATAGCTCCTCTGCATTTACGCCCAAAACAAATGGTTGCTCCTTCCATAGTTTCCCCTGCCTGGCTGCCTTTTTCATACGTTTTCCATCTATGCTGGACACAAAACCAAGAACCTCTTGGGGGCAGACACTTTGGACAATATCTTTCTGAATTTTACCGGTAGTTTTCATTTCTTCTATGGCAGTCTCCAAAGAATCCTGATTATAGTCCTGACAAAAATCCAAAAGTTCCAAAACTCTATGATAAGCACTTCCTCTGGAAGCTCCTGTCAGTTCCTGTTCTTCCATTCGGAAGCGGGGAAGCAAAGGAACCATCTCCGGTTCCTGATAAACCACTTCTCCAAATTCTTCTGTTTCATCTCCATACATTTCCCTCATATATTCTCTCTTCTTCAGTTCCGAAACAGTAAATTTCTGTTTACGGTCGAAGGCATTCGAATAGGGATAAGTATATAAAAACTGTTCTTCCAGACTCTTTTTCATTTCCTTATCATAGATTGCTTGTGTATCCCAGTCTTCCAGCGCTTTTTTGGTAAAGATTTTCTCTGTCTTTTCTTGTTCTTTGGCACGCACCAAATCTTCCAGCCTTTTTACAGAAATATGAAACGGCATTTCTTTCTCCTTCTCTGCAATCGCTGGCAAAATCCAACTCAAATAAGAAGAAGCCGATGACAACACCCCAAAGGACAACTCCGGTTCTTGCCCTTTAGCCATACGGCAAGCTTCCAGCTTATCTTCCGCATTTTTCAGAGTTCCTGTAATGATCAATTTTTCCTTTGCTCTTGTAAGTGCCACATACAATACGCGAAGCTCCTCCGCTAATGTCTCTAGCACTTCTTCTTTCTGCATGACGCGTCTAAAGAAAGATACACTTCTTGTTCTTTCACCTAAATCAACTGCATCCAGACCAACCCCCAAAGAAGCATGGACAATCACACTGCTTCTGGCATCCTGCTGATTAAACCGCTTTCCCATGCCAGCAGCAATCACTACCGGAAATTCCAATCCTTTACTTTTATGAATACTCATAATCCTCACAGTATCCGACTGTTCATCACCAAGGCTGGCCTCTCCGTAATCCACATCATATTTTCTAAGCTGTTCAATATAGCGCACAAAATTAAACAACCCTTTGTAACTGGTACTTTCAAATACCATCGCCTTCTCTAACAACATATCAAGATTAGCTTTCCTCTGCTCTCCCGCAGGGAGTGCTGCCATATAATCTGCATATCCAGTCTCGTCCAGAATCTGCCAAAGCAGCTCATGGATTGCAATGTAAGGAACCTTTTTTCGAAAATGCTCCATCTGCCCCATACATCTCTCCAGCTTCAAACGAATTTCAGCCTCTTCCCCTTCTATCTGGTAATGTTCCACAGCGTCGTAAAAACGTTCACCAGGATAAGCTGCCTTAACTTTTGCCAGTTCTTCATCTGTCATTTTCCCAAAATAAGAAGAAAGCACTGCCGCCAGCGGAATATCTTGTTTTCGGTTGTTTAAAACACGTAGATAATCCAGAAGTGTTCCAATCTCTCTTGTTTCAAAATATCCTTCTTTCGTACCTGCATACGCCGGTATTCCTTCCTCAGCCAGCACTTCCAAAAAGATGTCACTCCAACCTTGTATACTTCGAATCAATATTACAATGTCAGAGTAGCGCACCGGTCTTAATGTTCCGTCCTTTTTATCCGTCACCATCCCGTTCCCCATAAGCTCGCGGATACGCCCCGCTATAGCCCTGGCCTCCAGGCGACGCGCATTAAGAACACTTTCCCCATCTTCTGCCATGTCTAAAATGTCCTCATCAATCTGGGATTCTATCAGCATGATCTCCGGTTGATATCCTGTCTGTTCTTTATAAGGGGCTCCCGGATGCAGCGCAGCACGATCATCATAGATGATTCCTCCAAGGGATTCCGTCATAATCTGGTGGAACAAATAGTTTACCCCTTCCAGCACTTCCTTTCTGCTCCTGAAATTGCGATACAGATCAATCCTTTGCTTTTCGCTGTCTGTTCCTTCTCCTTCATATAGACAATAGGTATTAAATTTATCCATAAAAAGTTCTGGTCGTGATAACCGAAACCGATAAATACTTTGTTTTACATCCCCTACCATAAAAATATTATATCTGCCCTGTGAAACTCCCGAAACACTGGTAAGAATTGCCTCTTGGATCAGGTTACTGTCCTGATATTCATCAATCATAACTTCCCGGAACATTTCCTGATACTCCCGAGCAGCCGCTGAAGGCTTGTTCCCCTCTCCCTTCTCTGTCAGAATCCGAAGCGCATACTGTTCCATATCATTAAAATCGATAATGTTCTGATTCCTTTTCTTTTCTTCAAATACTCTGGCAAAATCTATTGTTAATTCTGCAAGCACTTTCATCATAGGGAAACATGCCCCTGCCTGTCGAATCACTTCATTAATATCATCTTTAAAATAATGCCCAGCCGCTGTTTTAATGATTCCTTTCATTTCCTCCCGCAGCGCTTTAACCTGCTCTGCCTTTTCCTTGGACACTGTTTTATCTCTGTTTGGCGCCAGCTTTTTCCAGCTCATATTTAGCACCGCATTATAATAATCTGAGTAAGTTGCTGCTTTCTGAAACTTTTTTATATTTTCAAGGTCACTACATAACATTTCTTCATACATATATGGACCATCTGGTTCCAGGCACAATTTTTGAGCCCTTTTTTGCAGCAGCAATGCACTTTGGATATAACAGTCTATTCTTCTTTTTGCCAATGAAAAAGCAGGCGTCTTTATTAACTCTTCTTCAGATCTCACCTGATAAAGATCTACACAGGAGTCCAGCCATTCCTCTGGTTCTGGATAACTTCTGGAAAATTCATAGAGCTTCAAAATTAACTCTTCTATTTTGTGATCATCTCTTCCCCTGGCATAGCATTCTGCAAATTCTAAAAATTCAGAATTCCCTTCCTGATATTTTTTTTCAAGCAGATCCTCCAGAACATCCTGCTGCATAAGCCTCAACTCACCCTCTTCGCCAATGCGAAACGCCGGATCAAGATCAATGTTATGGAAATGCTCCCTTATAACAGATAAACAGAAACTATGAATCGTAGTTATTCTGGCACTATGTATCAGTGTAGCCTGCTGCATTAAATGTTCATCATCTGGCCTCTCTTCCATTTTTTTCTCTATTGCGCCACGGATTCTCTCCTTCATCTCAGCTGCGGCAGCCTCAGTAAATGTTACAATCAGAAGTTGATCTACATCTACAGGATCTTCTTCTCTTGTCAGCATTGTAATGATTCTTTCTACAAGAACAGCTGTTTTCCCTGATCCGGCAGCTGCTGATACAAGGATATTGCGTTTCTGCAGATCGATTACATCTTGTTGTTCCTTTGTCCACTTCACGCTCACAGATTATTCTCTCCCTCTTCTATACTTCTTTGTATTCGCTCCATAGCTTCCTGCTTTCCAAATTTTTCTATGTCATGATAACAATAGCCGGGAATCTTGGTATCAAATCCACATATATGACGATAAGCGCAATAATCACATCCTGTCCGGTTCCCCTGCCTGTAAGGGTTAACTTTTACTTCTCCTGATGCGATTCTATCATGCAGTTCTTTTACCTTTTCATCAGCATATCGGGAAAGGGCAGTAAAATCTTTGCCCGTCACAGTTCTTGACGAAGCAGCAAGGCTTCCATCTTTTTTAAATTTTACAGGAACAGCTAAGGATTCTCCTTCTTTTATATGCTCCAAATGAATCAGCGAATTCTTTTCCAGACTAATGAGTCCGTCAGGGCGAAGTTCCTTTAAAATTTTTTCCTTCACTGTCTCTTTTTCATTTCCCCGCTCTACAAGCGGATCTTGTATTCGATAATAAAAAATTCCCGAAGCCACCGTCTCTTTATCCGGATACCTTTTCTTCATCATCTCCATTGCCTGATTCATATAAACCATCAGCTGCAGCTGCAGCCCATGATAGAGAAGTGATAAATCAAAGGCAGTATGGCCTGTCTTATAGTCCACCACTTTTACATATACGGTATCTTCCTCCAGGCAGGTATCTACCCTGTCTATTTTTCCACTTCCAAAACTTACTTCATAAGCTTCCGGCTGAAAGTCACCCCGGCGCAGTTGTTCTGTCAAAGCCCACACGGTACGATTCATCATATGTTTCATCCGTGTTATCATATACTGATTTCTGGATGTGCTGTAAAGCACAGAATTTCCATAATCTGTTACTGCTTCGTCCACGCACTGATCTGAAAGTATCTTTTGCTCTTCCGGAGCAATAGAAGTCCAGCTCCTATTGCTCTTCGAAATTTTATCCGCATATTTCTCCACTGCACTGTGGAAAACATTCCCCAAATCTACAGGACGAAATTCATACTCCTGTCTTTCCCTCAGGGACAGACCATAAGTCAGGAAGTGAGAAAAAGCACAGGAAGAAAAATGTTCCATACGTGTAATACTGGCTCTAAACTCATGACCATATAGTTTTTCAGCTACTTTTTCGCTGATTGCGTCTGTCTGTCGGACATAATAAGCTGCATCCAAAAGATCGGCCAGCTTGTCCTTCCATTGTTCCTGTCTTTTATACCAACTATAAAGCTCCATCCAGGCACTTCCGGAACTATTGTCACTTCCTCGAATCCCCCCTGTAAGCTCTTCAATTCCCGCCTCCGGTGTCATCTCTTTTTCACGCAAAGACTTTCCCTCTTCATCTTCCAGAGAAATTCCAGGAAAAAGATGAATGATTTCCTGTATCAAATAAGATGGACGCATGCTTTTTCCATCCGCCGATACCTTACTATAGAAAACACAAAGCTTTTCTGTAGGCTTTGTCAAATTTAAATATAAATAATATTTCTGCACATAAGCCTGCTCTTTTACCCCCGGTGTCAAGACAATTTTCTCAGCAGCAAATTTTATCCTGTCACCCTCTGACAAAAGTCCTGTCTGCATCAAATTGCCCGGAAGGAACGAGTCGTTTGCTCCCAGGAAGAGAAGTGCCTTAATATCTTTAAGCCTGGTTCTTTGCATATCTCCTATTACAACCTGATCTATTCCCGGTGGTATCACGCCTACCTTAGCTTCCGTAAGCCCTGCATCCAGCAGGCTGCAATATTCTTCCAAAGTAACTGTCTCTTCTCCAAGCAACTGTACAAACTTATCAAAAAGTTCAAGCACAATACCATATATCTGAGCATATTCTCTGGCAAGTGCCAGTTCTCCTTCCTTCTGAAAACTTTCTTCCTGCCTCTTCAAAACAAGCTGCATATTTTGCCGGACAAGAAAATCATAGAGTGCTTCCGTAATATCCTTTACCGTTTTCTTCCGCTGCTTCAGAACAAATACAAGATCGTCTACCAGCTCTACCAGAATAACTCTCAAATGGTTTACTCTCTCAAGTTCTTCCTCTGTCATATCTTTGGAACGACGAAGCCAACGTTCCTGCCATTTTGCAAATCCTCGTATTCCAAGAGCCAGACAATAATTTTCCAACTCATCAATTTCCTCCCCTTGAAATCCGGAATACCCTGTCCGAAGAAAGCGAAAAACACTTTCAAATGAGAAATTCTGTTCAACCATAGAAAGCAGACTTCTCAAATATTCTACAAAAGAATTTAGCAGAATACTTCTTTTCTGATCTATAAAAACAGGAATATGATATCGTTCAAAGGCTCTTTCAAGGCAGTTTCCATAAGTGTTCATATCACTGACAATAACCCCTATCTCCCGATACCGGTATCCTTCTGTCCGTACCATACGACGCACTTTTGCTGCTGCTGCCCACGCTTCATCCATGGGGTTTCTGGCTACGTGAATTTCTACTGCACTTTGCTTCTTGGTATAGGTTTTCCCGGAATATCGAAAGATTTCTCTTTCCAAAAATCCGATCGGTTCACAGTTTCGGAACCTGGGAGCTGGCTGCTCTTTTAAAACAACTGGCTGCTTAACGGGAATCTGCAGTTCACCAGCTGTTTTTAGCAAGGAAGCTACCGTTTGTTTACTCATGGCAAACAGCTGATAGGGATGACGGAATGTATAAGGATCTTCCCGCTCATCAATGGTCACTGTCACGATCACGTCTTTGCATATTTTCATAAGCTCACCCAACAGTCGTCCCTGAACAGGGGTAAAGCCTGTGAATCCATCCAAAACAACAGTGCTTCTCTTTAAAATTTCAGACTCCCACGCTACGTTAGCCAGCACATCTAATAGCTCTTCTTTTGTAATATACTTTTCTTTGAGGTAATCCTGAAATCCTTGATATAAAAGAGCAATATCCGACAGCTTATAGTATAAATAGGAATCTTGTCCTGCTGATTTCATAACTTTCTGAATCTCATCCATTCCTACATCATACTGGATGAATTCTGACAAAACGGACTTCACTTCACTGATATAGCCCAATTTACGCATATTCCCCTTCAGTACTTTCAGACGGGACTCAAATTCTCCTCCTATCTTTCTAAGCACCAGATTCTTTCCTTCATCATCCAGAACCGGAAAGCCTCCTTTTCCCGTTTCCTCAAAAATGCGATGTGCCAGACGTACAAAACTCAGGACATCTATATTCATAATTCCTTTTCTATCCCCTTGCATAACAAGATCTTTCTGTGTCTGCATGGTAAATTGTTCCGGTACCAATACCAGATAGAAATTAGAAGGATTCTCTTCCGCCTCTTTTGTAATATTTTGATAAAGATAATGGGACTTCCCTGAACCGGAACCCCCAAAAACAAACTGCAGTGCCATATTTTACCCTTTCCGTTCTTACATCCGGTCAAATCCGGTACATCTAGCATATTCTGCCGTATACAAAAGCCGGCACATATGCTTTCACATAAATTCCTTCCTCCCGATACTCTTCCAATGTTAATTCTCCATACTGACGTATGATTTGAATTTTTCCCGCCTCACTGTAAGAATAAATTTTTTCTATTTCAATTTTTTGTTCCCGAAGGCACTCTTCTACAGCTTCCAGAAGCTTTTCCGTACCTTCTCCCGTTTTTGCAGAAATCAGGACTGTTCTGTCAGCCTGAAAATCTCTCGGAGTATAATCATACTGTGCTACATCTATTTTATTAAAAGCTGTAATTACAGGCTTGTCGAGAGCCTGAAGCTCTCTTAAAGTTTCATACACAACGTGCATCTGCTCATCCAGCTGTACACTGGACACATCAGCTACGTGAATCAGTATATCTGCATATCTGGCTTCCTCAAGAGTACTTTTAAACGCTTCCACCAAATGATGGGGAAGCTTCCGTATAAACCCCACGGTATCGGTCAGAAGTATTTTCTGTCCTCCGGGCAGCTTTTTCACTCTCGTAGTAGGATCTAAGGTGGCAAAAAGCTTATCCTCAGCCAGAATCCCCGCATTTGTAAGCGAGTTAAGAAGTGTAGATTTTCCTGCATTGGTATATCCTACAATAGCTGCAACCGGAATATTTTCTCTGCTTCTGTGCTCCCTTGTTATCTCCCTGTGACGCTTTACTTCCTTTAACTCCTGATTCAGGCGAGAGATCCTGCTTTTAATGAGCCTTCTATCCATCTCCAGCTTTTTCTCTCCAGGTCCTCTCGTACCGATTCCGCCTCCCAGCCGGGACAATGAAGTGCCTAGTCCCGTAAGCCGGGACTGTCTGTATTTAAGTTGTGCGAGCTCCACCTGAATCTTGCCTTCACTTGTCGAGGCCCGGGCTGCAAAAATATCAAGAATCAAAAGCGTACGATCCATAATTTTTGTATCCAGCTCTGTCTTTAAATTACTGATCTGTGCCGGAGACAACTCGTCATCACATATAATTCCGTCGGCCTTAGTCTCCCACAGCAGATCTTTTAACTCCATAATCTTTCCTTTTCCCAGATAAGAGGTAGGATGAATCTGCTCTCTTTTCTGAATCACACGTCCAATACACACTGCGCCTGCCGTCTTCGCAAGATCCTCCAGTTCATCTAAAGAGGCGGACACATCGTCATAATCCGAAACACTCACTCCTACCAGAATGACTCTTTCTTCCCTTTCCTTCGTTTCAAACATGCTCATTTCCTCTCTGCACTTATCTGGTCTCTAAAAACTCCGCTTCTTTTGCCGCCTTCTCATCGTCCGGATAATCCTGAATATAAGACTCCAGTTTTGACTTGGCGCTTTCCATATCTCCTGACATTTCATAAGCAGCGATCTCATTAAACCGCATCTCCTGCTTTAATTCATCACTTAACTCCTCATCCTGAAGCCCCAGCCGGTAATAATTCAAAGCCTTTTTTCCCTGCTCCAGCTGCATGCAACAGTTTCCCATCAAATTATAAATCTCTGCCGTCTTCTCTCCGCCATTTTCCAACGCACTTTCAAAAGCAGCAAGCGCACCTTCATAATCTTCCAGCTCCCATTTTGCAATACCAAGCCCTCTTTGCGCCTCTGCATCTTCTCCGTCTTTTTCAACAGCCTGCTGAAACAAATCTGCCGCTCCCTGATAATCGTTTTCCTCCAGAAGCTTAACTCCTTCTTCTACTGTTTTATCCCCACACCCTGTCAGCATAACTGCAACGAAAGCCAACGCTGCCAGCGTTTTCATATAACGTTTCATCTTCAATCTTCATCCTCCCACTATGTTTCAGGCAGTTCTACCGCCAGTATTTTACCACTCCGGACGCATTGATAATGGACAGAATCATTACACCCACATCCGTAAATACAGCCTCCCACATAGAAATATACCCAATAGCTGCCAGAACCAATACAATAAATTTCATAACAAGTGCAAAATTAATATTCTGTCCCACAACTCTTACTGTTTCTTTTGCTATTCTTACTGCATCCACGATTTTAGGAAGTTCGTCCTCCATCAATACAATGTCTGCCGCCTCAATCGCTGCATCAGCCCCCAAACCTCCCATGGCAATTCCTACATCTGCTCTGGCTAAAACAGGGGCATCATTGATCCCATCGCCTACACACACAACCCGTTCTGCCTCATACTGACATTGCATAAACTCTTCCATCTGTTCCAATTTATCTTCCGGCATCAACTCCGTATATGCATAATCCATATGAAGCTCTTTTGCAACAGCATTCCCTGCCTCCTGACTGTCACCGGTCAGCATAACCAACACGGCATGATATTTTTCCCGCAGAGTTCTCATGGTCCATTTTGCATCTGGCTTCAACCGATCTCCTACTATAATAAAACCACCGTACTCTTCTTCTACAACAACATAAATAACCGTGTCGGTAGTTCTTATCTCATCTACTTCTACACCATGAAGTTCTGCCATTCGGCTATTTCCTATATAGACATTTTTACCTTCATACTTAGCTTTAATTCCATACCCTGGCTGTTCCTCTACCTGTGTTACTTTAGATGCATCATATTCTCCGCCATAAGCATTCATAAGCGATTGTGCAATCGGATGGTTGGAATAATTCTCTACATGGGCTGTTATCTCCAAAAGCTCGCTTTCCTCCAGCATTTCCCCACATACTTCAAGAACTTCAAAAACACCTTCTGTAAGTGTCCCAGTCTTATCAAAAACAAAGGTATCTGCCTTAGCCAGCATTTCCAGATAATTTCCGCCTTTAACCACAATTCCCTGGCGGGCCGCTGCTGCGATTCCCCCGAGAAAAGCTACCGGAACTGACAAGATCAATCCTGCAGGACAAGCAGCAATCAACACGATCATAGCACGATAGATCCATGTACTCCACTGTGCTCCAGCCCAAAATACAGGTGGAACCACCATAATCAAAACAGCTGCTACGGTTACTGCCGGTGTATAAAACTTCGTAAAAGTCTGAACGAAATTTTCTGTATCTGCCTTTCTTTTCTGTGCATTCTCTACTAATTCCATTACTCGAGACACGGTAGAATCTTTGTACATTTTTTTTACTTCTGCTTCTATCACACCAGTAGTATTGATACTGCCGCTGTAAATTTTATCTCCCGCCCCTACAGTTTGAGGTAATGTTTCCCCGGTAAGCGCCTTAGTATCCATGCCAGTAATACCGCTTGTAACAACCGCATCCACCGGAACTCTTTCACCGGGTTTAATCACAATGATATCTCCTATCTGAAGGCTGGACGGTTCTACCTGCACTTCCTGCTCCCCTTCTTTACGCATCGCATACATGGGACGAATATCGATATATTTTGCTATTGTACGTTTGGTTCGGTCTACAGAAACCGCTTCCAGGGAACCTCCGATCTGGAACAGCAGCATAGCTGCCACCCCTTCCTCGTAATGGCCTACTGCAAGAGCCCCCACTGTAGCTACAATCATCAAAAAGTGCTCATCCAAAATCTTTTTCTGTATGACATTTTCCTGAAATCCTCGAAATGACTCAAATGCTGCTACCAGATATATAGCAAGAAATATCAAAAATTTGACCTCATTATCAACGGCAGTCATTCTCACCAGTGTCACTGCACCTATATAAAGCACAATTCCTGCCGCCAGAATTAACCATCTTACTTTCAGTTCTTTTGCCATCCTTTTGTCCTCTTTATCCCATTTATATGAGCTTTATTCGCTGATATGCTCCATACCCTGACTGATAATGGTCTGAATATGTCCATCTGCCAGTGAATAAAAAACGGTTTTTCCTTCTCTTCTGTTTTTCACCAGCTTCATTTGTTTTAACACCCTAAGCTGATGGGAGATTGCCGACTGAGTCATTCCCAGAATCTCTGCCAGATCGCAGACACATACTTCTGCCTGCAGAAGCACACACAAAATTCGAATTCTTGTGGCATCTCCAAATACTTTATAAAAATCTGCCAGATCATGGATCATCCCATCCCCTGGCATCATTTTTTTCACTTCTTCTACTGTACCTGTGTGGGTCATCACAACGTCGCAGCATTCTGCTTCTGTTTTTTTCATGTTTTATCGTCCTTTCTGACTTTACACAGCTATCATGTGAATACTGGTTCATTTGTTAATTATGCCAAAATACCCCCGATATTTCAACTATTTCGCTGAAATCCGGGGGAACTTAATATTTTTGTAATGTGTTTTTAAAATTTTTTATACAATACACGAATAGAATTAAGCACACAAAGCATTGCCACTCCTGTGTCGGCAAATACAGCCATCCACATATTTGCAACTCCCAAAAATCCCAAAAGCATAACCGCGGCTTTGATTGCCAGTGCAAATACCACATTCTGCATTGCAATCTTTCCAGTTGTTCGCGCAATACGAATAGATTCAGGGATTGCTTCCAAGGAAGAAGTCATAAATACTACATCTGCTGCCTCAATGGCCGCGTCCGCTCCACTTCCCATAGCAGCTCCCACATCAGCTCCTGCCAAAACCGGTGCATCATTGATGCCATCACCAACAAACATGACCGCCCCGTATTTTTGCCGCATCATCTGTAAATGGTCCAATTTATCCTGTGGAAGAAGCTGTGCATAAACTTCTTTAATTCCCACTTTATCCGCTACTGCCTTTGCACTATCTTTTGCATCTCCAGTCAGTATTGCAGCTGTCAGGTTCTCTTTTTTCAATAACTCAATGGATCTGGCAGCCTCTTCCTTTAAAGTATCTGAAATTACAATATATCCTTCCAGCTTTCCATTTACTGCAAGTAGTACTTCTGTTCCATATCCTTCATTTTCTATGCTTGTCGTATCAACCTGATATTTTTTCATCAGTGCCCGATTTCCGCAAAGCACTTCTTCTCCATCTATCACTGCACGAATGCCTTTTCCTGAAAATTCTTCTACAGTTTCCGGCTGCACGAAAAAAATCCCTTTTTCTTTTGCCGCTTCTACAATACTCGTTCCAATAGGATGGGTAGAACTCATCTCACACCCAGCTGCCTTTTCCAGCAATTTATCTGTTCCAACGCCTCCGGTTGACACCACTTCTTGCACCTGAAACTGGCCTTTTGTAATGGTTCCGGTTTTATCCATAACAACAGCTTTTACATTCTTTAAAGCCTCAATAGAAATTCCGCCTTTAAAAAGAATTCCTCTTTTAGATCCTGCTCCAATCCCTGAGAAGAATGCCAATGGAACACTTAGCACAAGAGCACAGGGACAACTGATAACAAGAAACGTAATAGCTGTATAAATCCAGTGATTCCAGTCTCCTGTAAGAAGTGATGGAATAATTGCTGTCAAAACAGCCGCCAGAACAACAATAGGCGTATAAACCCTTGCAAATCTTGTAATAAACCGATCCAACTTTGGTTTGCTTGCTGCAGCATTTTCTACAGAATCAAGAATTTTTGAAACCATAGATTCACTCAATATTTTCTCTACTCTCATTTTTAAAACGCCCTGCTCGTTGACACATCCGGATACAAGAGCTGATCCCGGAGACACAGATACTGGAACAGGCTCTCCTGTCACCGGAGAAGTATCAATTCTGCTCATTCCCTCTACCACAGTCCCATCCAGCGGAATACGGTCCCCTGGTCGGATCAGTAAAAGATCTCCTACCTCTGCCAGTCTTGCAGGAATCTCAGAAATCTTGTCATCATCCAGCCTATTTACAACCTCTGGCCTCATATCAACCGCTTCCATAATCTGTGAACGGCTTCTGGCAACAGCAATATCTTCAAACACTTCCCCTACACGATAGAACAGCATAACTCCCACAGCTTCCGCAAAATCTCCTATAGCAAATGCAGCCAGCGTAGCTACACTCATCAGGAAATTTTCATCAAACACATGCCCTTTTGTCAAGTTCTTTAGCGCGGACCATACGATTTCCCGGCCAAGCAACACATAGGCTACTACGAACCCTAGTGTAGAATACAAAGATCGCATTCCTAAATTATCACAGATAATTCCTGCCGCAAACAATACTGCTCCTATGGCAATTACCAGAATTTCTTTTCGATGTTCTGCAAAAATCCCTTTCTTCTCATTCTGTAACACCTTTTCTTTTTCTCTAGGAACAACAATCACTTCACTCTCAATAGATGAACAGATTTCTTGTAATTTAGGAAGCAGATCATCCTGATGATTTGCCGCTACTTTCAATTGCTTGGTTGCATAGGTAATAACAGCCATCTCCACCTCTGGAAGTGCACAAATCTGCCTTTCCATTTTAGCCGCACAATTGGCACATCCAAGTCCTTCCAAAATATACACTCTTTGCTCTATTTTTTTATCTATATTGTCAAATTCATGTCCTGTATGTATCTTCCCTGTTTGGTGATTATGGTCGTGATGATGATCATGATGACAATGTACATGCTGCCCCTCTAATTTTTCTTCTGACATGTGGCTCCCTCCTACAGTTTATACACATGAATAATTGTTCATATGTTCATGTTTTAATATAAACATATCCAACGATATTTGTCAATAGAAAAACTAATTTTCAGCAAAAAACTGCTGTCACCTGTCTAACAGGTAACAGCAGCTTTTTGACTATTTTCCACAGCACATGAAATGGCCTCATTAAAAGTCGGATGTGCACGCATCGCATACATAAGCTGTGCACTGGTTAATCCATTGGCAATAGCTGTAGCCAATTCCCCAATCATATCAGTAGCTCTGGAACACATCATCTGTGCTCCAAGCAATTCATCACTATCCACTGCAAAAAGCACTTTGATAAATCCTCCTTCGCCTCCCGCAATGATAGACTGACCATTCTCATCCATAACATATTTCCCACACCTGACAGGTACTCCTTTTTTCTTAGCCTCTTCCTCTGTCAGCCCTACTGACGCAATTTCAGGATCTGTATAAAGGCAACTTGGAACAATTGAAACAGGTGTAAAAAGTCCTCCTGGAACCATTGAAAGAATAACCGATGGCCTGCGGTCATTCATTCTCTCCACGACATACGTAGCCTCAGCTGATGCTACATGAGCCAATTGAATGCCTCCGGTTACATCGCCCACTGCATAAATTCCCGGCATACTCGTACGGTAAAATTCATCTACCACAATTCTCCCGTTTTCTAATTTAATTGGAACATCTGCTTCAAAAAGTCCTTCTGTGGCTGGCGCACGTCCTACTGATACAAGTACCACATCAACCTCTTCTTCTTTATTCTTTCCATCATGCACAAATCGACAGCCCAAATGCTCTCCTCTTTTTTCTATTCTCTCAAGTATACTTTCTTTATAGATCCTAATTCCTCGCCCTACCAGAATCTGCTCCAGTGCATCGGAAAATTCCCGGTCCATATTGGGAAGAAGCCTGTCAGATATCTCTATTACTGTCACTTTTGTACCAAGAGCCTGAAATACAGTAGCAAGCTCCAACCCAATGACTCCTCCTCCAAGAATCATCATATTTTCATATTTGTGTGCTTTGCTCACAAGCAGTTCTTCACTTGTCATTACTCCTGGAAGTTCCATGCCTGGAATATCTGCCAGCTTTGCCTTCGCCCCGGCGGCAATAAGAATCTTATCCCCTTCCAGGAAAAAAGCGTCACTGCCATTCTGGGTAATCTTCACCTTTTTATCCTTTTGAACTATGGCATTTCCATGGATCATATCTATACCAAGTCTTTCAAAATCCTTTTCCAGATCAGATCTCATCTGTTCGGAAGCCCAGTCTTTGTATTCGAATATCTTCTGCAGATCAAAACCGATATTCTCTGCATGAAGTCCAAATTTTTCACACTCCCTCATTTCCCGATATAATGTTGCAGCATGAAGCAGCGCCTTGGCCGGAATACAGCCTCTATTCATACAGGTTCCTCCTGCAGGTCCCCGGTCTATTACTGCTGTCTTCATTCCCAGCTCTGCTGCTTTTTTGGCTGCTACATATCCTCCCGGACCTGCTCCGATGATTACCAGATCATATCTATTCACTTCCATATTTCCCCCTGTTCTGCCAGACATGAATATTCTGGCATTTTTACTATTACTCTATCTGCCAGTCGATCGGGTTGATTCCATTTTTTTCAAGAAAATCATTCGTCTGGCTGAAGGGTCTGCTGCCAAAAAATCCTCTATACGCCGACAACGGACTGGGATGCGGTGCCTCCAGAATCAAATGCTTAGGATTATGGAGCATTGCCTTTTTTTTCTGTGCCGGAGCCCCCCATAAAATAAAAACAATAGGTCTGTCCTCCTTATCCAGCACTTGTATTGCTGCATCCGTAAACTGTTCCCACCCAATTCCTCTGTGAGAATTTGCCCGATGGGCACGCACAGTTAAAACTGTATTCAACATTAAAACACCCTGCTTGGCCCATTTTTCAAGGCATCCATGATTGGGAATGGTACATCCAAGATCATTATGAAGCTCCTGATAAATATTTACAAGAGAGGGTGGAATGTCCACACCTTTTTTTACAGAAAAACACAGTCCATGAGCCTGCCCTACATTATGATAAGGATCCTGCCCCAAAATAACCGCCTTCACTTCTTTAAGCGGTGTCAAATGAAATGCATTAAAAATATCATCAGATGGAGGGAATATCAGATGGGTTGCATACTCCTTTTTTACAGTTTCAAATAATTGTCTGTAATAAGTTTTACCAAATTCTCCTTTTAAAGCATCCAGCCAGTCGTTTGATATTGCAGCCATTTTTTCCTCCTTCTCTTTCGTCTGTTTCCCGCTTTACAAGCGAACGGAAACCCCTTCTTTTTTCAAGTATTCTTTTACTTCCCTAATCTCCAGCTCTTTATAATGGAACAGAGATGCCGCAAGCGCTGCATCAGCGCCTCCTTCCGTCAACGCCTCTTTAAAATGTTCCAACGTACCGGCACCTCCGGATGCAATTACAGGAACGCGCACTGCATCGGCAATCGCTTTTGTCAGCTCAAGATCATATCCTGATTTCGTACCGTCACAGTCCATGCTGGTAAGAAGGATCTCTCCTGCTCCCAGTTTTTCTGCCTTTACTGCCCATTCTACTGCGTCAATTCCCACATCAATGCGTCCACCGTTTTTATAAATATTCCATCCTGTGCCATCCGCCCGTTTTTTGGCGTCAATGGCAACAACAACACATTGACTGCCAAATTTATCCGCCGCCGCTGAAATCAGTTCCGGTGTCTGAATTGCAGAAGAATTAATAGATATCTTATCTGCTCCTTCCCTAAGAAGTGCACGAAAATCTTCTACCGTTCGAATTCCGCCGCCCACGGTAAAAGGAATAAACACCGTTTCCGCCACCTTACGTACCATATCCACTACCGTGACTCTCTTGTCTGAGGATGCTGTAATATCGAGGAAAACAAGTTCATCCGCTCCCGCCAGATCATAAGCCTTTCCTATCTCCACCGGATCTCCGGCATCCTTTAAATCCACAAAATTTACACCCTTAACCACCCGCCCGTTATGAACGTCCAGACAGGGAATAATTCGTTTTGTATGCATGCTTCTTTCCTCCGTTTTATAGCTCCACAAAATTTTTCAAAATGGCAAGTCCCGTGCTGCTGCTCTTCTCTGGATGGAACTGACATGCAAATACATTATCCTTTTCCACAGATGCATGGATACAGGTGCCATAATCAGTCACTGCAGTCACGATCGCTTCATCTGCCGCCTGCAAATAATAGGAATGCACAAAATAGACATAAGGTTCCTGTGAAAGCCCCTTAAACAATCTTCCTTCTCCCTGAAGCTTAAGAGTGTTCCAGCCCATATGCGGAATTTTCAGTCCTTCTGTTTCCGGAATCCTCAGAATCCTCCCTTTCAGTATACCAAGACCTTTCACACCCGGACTTTCTTCACTGCTTTCAAAAAGTAACTGCAGCCCCAGACATATTCCAAGAAAAGGGGTCTTCTTCTCTGTTACCTCACAAATCACTTCTTCCAGACCATACTGCCTAATTTTATCCATAGCATCTCCAAAAGAGCCTACCCCTGGCAAAATAACCTTATCTGCACAGAGAATCTCCTCTCGATTTCTTGTAACCATAACCTCTTGTCCAAGAAAGTGCAGCGCCTTTTCCACGCTTCTGATATTCCCTGCATCATAATCAATTATTGCTATCATTGTATTTTCCTTCCTGTACTTTTTCCCGGCCATACTACCTTTATACTATCTTTCCGCCGACATCAAAAGCTCTGTCTATAAACAGTTTACCATAGCACGTCAGGATGTGCACCGGTTATTTTCTATCTAACTCAAACCAAAATTCTACACCATTGTCATAATTATTGACCCCGTATTCTTGATGGAAGGAATCCATAATTGCTTTTACAATGGAAAGTCCTATCCCATTGCCCCCATATTCTCTCGTATGAGCCTTATCCACTTTATAAAATTTTTCCCATATATGCGGAAGATCTTCTTCCGGAATCGGAGTTCCTGTATTAAATACAGTTACCTTAGCTTTCTCATCATGACAGAGAATTTTAATGTCAATTACCCTGTCTCCGTCCAGATGGTTCAAAGCATTATTCACATAATTCCTAAGTACCTGTTCTGCCTTAAATTCATCCGCCCATACACAAACCGGCTCATCAGCTCTAAACTGTATATTCGCATTCTTTTGTTGAATCAAGATTTCCATACTCTGCAGAACACCTCTAATTAATTCCGTCAGATCAAACCTCTCAAACTGAACATCCTGATCACCAAATTCCAGCTGATTTAAAGTCATAAGATTTTTAACCATCTGGTTCATTTTACCCGCTTCATCTATAATAACATCGCAGTAAAATTGCATACTCTCCGGATCGTCACTGACCCCTTCCCGCAGCCCTTCTGCATACCCTTGAATGAGAGCAATAGGCGTTTTTAACTCATGGGATACATTTCCCATGAAATCTGTTCTCATTTTCTCCAGTTTTTCCTTTTTTTCAATATCCTGCTGCAAGCGGTAATTGGCACTTTTCAGTTCAGAAACTGCCTGCTCCAGTTTCTTTGACATTACATTAAAATTTTCTCCCAGAACACCGATCTCGTTATTCCCGCCACTTGTATACTTTGCCTCAAAATCAAGATCGGCCATTCTA
Source organism: Lachnospiraceae bacterium (assembly GCA_019423745.1). Classification (GTDB taxonomy): domain Bacteria; phylum Bacillota; class Clostridia; order Lachnospirales; family Lachnospiraceae; genus Claveliimonas. Next base: position 42,417 of record JAHZAV010000008.1, on the reverse strand, counting down.
ACTGATAACGCTGTAAGCTCCATCAAAGGTTCTGTCAATCTTCTGGAAAAATACCACACAAACAAAGTGCCTGTTACAATCACAACAGTCCCTATTAAGAGAAGAAATCTGTCAAAAAGCATAATACTTTCCTGAATACTCTCCAGCGGACTTCGAATAAAAATATTATAGCCATTCCCGACAGACCCCCAAAGAGCCAGATATTCTGAGCCACTGTCTCTGTCACTGAAACGAATAATCTGGTAAGAATCTGTTTTTTCCAGTACCTGACTTCCCGGTTGGTTCAAAAGCAGCCCTGTCAGCTGCTGCAGAAGTTTCTCTGTATCCCTGGCATTGGAATATCCCTGACGCTCAGTAAAGTTATATACCATATAGGAAAAATTATATCGTTCTGCCGTATAGGCCAAAGTATTTCTGACAGAATCATTTTGAATATTACCCGCCTCCATAACCTGTGCAATATCATCATACATTTTAACAAAACTTTCTTTTTTGTTATCAACATAATAAGGCTGCAGAAAAAAGGCATTGATAATAAAAAGTCCGATTATCATACAGACAATAAGACCAACAAAAATTCCAATCATCTGTTTACGTATTGAATATTTCATCTAGTCCACCTCAAATTTATATCCCATACCCCACACAGTCTTGATATAATCCCCCTTATTTCCAAGCTTATTTCTAAGTTTCTTCACATGTGTATCGATGGTTCTGGCGTCTCCAAAATAATCATAGTCCCAAACATTGTTTAAAATCTTTTCTCTTGAAAGTGCCACTCCCTGATTTTCCATAAAATAAGCAAGCAACTCAAATTCCTTAAAGCTTAATTCAACATTCTCCCCATCTATCGTAACAATGTGAGCTGTTTTATCAACTCGGATTCCTCCTGCCTCCAAGGCCTCTTCTTCTCCTGTACTGCAGGTACGCCTGAGAATTGCCTCCACACGCGCCATTAAAATCTTTGGACTGAAAGGTTTTGATATATATTCATCTACACCCAAGTCAAACCCCTGTAATTCATCTCTTTCTTCTGAGCGTGCAGTAAGCATAATAATCGGCACTTTAGAAGACTGCCGTATTTCTCTGCATACCTGCCATCCATCCATCTTCGGCATCATAACATCCAAAATAACGAGGCAAATATCTTTATTCTCATAAAATATATCCATAGCTTCCATACCGTCGCCTGCTTCTATAACTTTATACCCTTCCCTTTCCAGGAAGTCCCGTACAAGTTTACGCATACGACTCTCGTCATCTACTACCAAAATCTTTATCTGTTCCATAAAAGCCACCTCCTCCATTATTATTTTATATTATACCAGCAATTTATGTTTCTTTTGTGAAAAATTTTCCATCTTATGCTATACTAGTTCTCGTGAGGAGGTTTTTAAAATGAATTGTCCAAAATGTGGGAATCCCTTAAGAATGAGTAAAAAGTCCCCAGGCTATGCCCTCTGTGACACATGCCGTAAGAAATTCCGTCTTCCAGACGCCGCGTTTACACAAGAAAAAGAGGAGGAAGAAGAGCATTATCCCAAATATGCCAACATCCCCCCTAAACATGTCCGTGAAAAAAGAGAGCAGGAAATGCGCCGGGCATACGATGAACTTCTGGCTATTGGCGAGGAAGAGCGTCGATCACGTTTTTCTTTTTTCAAAAGGAAAAAATAATTTTGTCTCTTTTCCAATCTGTCTAAACGTGCTATAATATTTCTGCTGTTACGCCAGATTATTGTTTTCTGACTTGACAGCAATAGATCTGGAGACGTACCGAAGTGGCCGTAACGGGGCTGACTCGAAATCAGTTTATCGGTTTTATCGCCGGTACGAGGGTTCGAATCCCTCCGTCTCCGTTATTTTATTACAACAAATTTATAAAAATGGGCTTTTCGAAAAAATGTTCGAAAAGCCCATTTTATTTTCAATCTGCTGTACTTTTTCCACAGCTAATGAGAAAGCCAATTGAGGCGGCCACAAAATCACGAAGCTGAGACATCATTGCTGTAAGTTCTGGTGTAATATTCTGAAGCCGCCCTGTTATAATCAAAACAAGAAGAGACGCCATCCCAATAATCGCTACGATACCTACTTGTACATTACTACATTGTCTCAAAACAGCCGAAGAATCTTCAGAAACGGAAGCGCCTCCGCTTTCTTGATCTTTTGAAGTAGCCACTGTCTGAAATCCTATTCGATTCTGAACAGTCTGACTGCCATTTTTGACTATAGTTTTTAAAGGACTCTCTTTACCGCCATTTTCTTTTCTCTGAGATTTTCCCGATACCCTGGTTTTTGAAAAATTTGCACTTATAAAATATCCAAAAATAGAGGCCATGGATGTTCTGATAATAACATTAATTGTATTATTTTCCTCTGAACTTCCCACTCCGGTGAAAAGATAAAATACCATATAGAAAAACAACACAATCATAAATAGGAGCAAAAACCAATCCGTTATGCAAATATCCACAACGATTTCTTTCAACATTCTGCGTAATTGTTTCATTAATCATACCTCTTCTCATACCGTTCTCATTACAGATAACAGAAATCCTCATATTATCATATGTGCAATCCTCTACAACGGTTCTTGTTTCTATAAAATCTTCACCCACCTTAAGGATACCCCATATAATGAAAACGGGGTGATAGCATGAAAAAATTATTGTTTATAACATGGAGTATATCCTATGGATACGGCACAGAAAAATCTCTGGCAGATGTTTTAAATCGAATGGATCAAACAAAATATGAGATCCATATTCTGCCTTTATTTAAAAACTCACAGCAGACACTTTTTAACAGTAATATTAAAATTTTAGATTCTCTCATTGATTACACCAAAGAGGACTTTCATGAAGAGCAAGCACTCAACAATTACTATGATCTGCTCGCCAATCCGCTGAACTTCAATAAGAGAATTAACGAAAAATATGATTGCATCATTGCGTGCAACCATAATGCTCCATCTTATTTTGCGTCCTATATCAAAAGTGGTACAAAAATCCTATGGATCAGAGGAGATATGCGTGAATTAGATTATAAAAAATTTGATGAAAATACAAGTCAGTATAAACAGATAAAGCAAGAATTTGAAATGCAGGCCAATGTACTAAAATGTTTTGATTCTATTGCCGTGATTTCTGATGTGGTGCAGCAAACATTAGAAGAGCTATTTGGGATTACAGAAAATGTTGTAAAAATCGCAAATTCTGTTGACAGTGAAAAAATCGAATTGCTCAGTCAGGAAAAAATTCCGGTACCTGACAAGATGCTGTTTACAACACTGGGAAGGTTAGATTATAACAAAAACCAGATTCTATTATTGGAAGCTGCAAAAGAAGTAAAAGAACGGCACAATAATTTTATGATTTATTTATTAGGGGATGGCGAAGATCGCCCAAAGCTAGAAAAATATATCAAAGAAAATGATCTTGAAGAAAATGTAAAAATACTTGGTTTTATTGAAAATCCGTATCCGTATATTAAAAACAGTACTGCCACTGTTTTAACCTCGCTTAGCGAAGGTTTCAGCCTCGTTCTGGTAGAAAGCGTCATGCTGAATACTCCTATTATTTCAACAGATGTGGGGGTGGCAAAAGAGTTGATAGAAAAATACAACTGCGGTAATTTGATAGACTATGACAAAAAAGAACTTGCTTCCATTTTGCTTAGCTATCTGAACAAATATGGTGGTTGCAAGAATAATTTTGATATCGGAAACGAATATGACATTAAAACAGAAGTTCAAAAAACAGTAAATTTAATAGAGCAGACAATGCAGCGCACGAATAAGAATATGAATATGAAGATAACAAAACTTCCCTATCCAGAAATTACCATTCAGGAATATGAACTGGACAGCTATCAAATCCAGCCGGACTGCCTTTATATACTACGCGTTATAAAAGACAATGTCCCGTACGAATATCTGATCAATCGTCGGAAAGATAATGACAAACTCGTTGTCTTTAATAATGGTGCTGTGGCAGAAGGAAATGTCTTGGTTCCCGTATTTCAAAGACACAGTTGGGCCAACATGCTAAAAACATCCTCTGTATTCTGTATGGATCCCACATTATATCTAAACAGTTTTCTGCAAATCGGATGGGGCATCGGCAAAAATGAAAATTACTATCTTGAAAACAGCAGCCTGATTCTCAAAAAAATCATTAGTAAAATGGGAATTCAGCTAGAAAATACTGTAATCTATGGCACATCAGCAGGGGGATATTTATCAATTATCATGGGCATCTATTTGAAAGGGGCAAAAGTAGTGGCTGACAATGCACAGCTTGATGTGAGAAACTGGATTTTTAAAGACGCCTTAAATTCTGTCATCACATTTTCTTTTGACAACATCAGTGATGTTTTAAACTATAAGGAACGATTTAACATTATTGATGCCTTTGAAAAACATCATTATGTCCCTAAAATTTATATGCATATCAATCTATGTTCATCAGCAGATAATTCCACCCAGCTGGTCCCGTTTTTGAAAAATGCAGAAACAATGACATCCATAGAAGAATACAATGACATTGAAGTAATTCTGCATTTCAACCCAGAAAAAGGACATAATGGTATAGATATGAATGAGGCCGTAAACTTTTTATATCATATTTTAGATGAAGCCTGATTTAAATAAATGAAGTCCTCAAGGAAATATCCTTGAGGACTTTTTGGTTTCTATTTTCTGTAACGTTATCATCTTTTACTTATTCATTCGTATCTGAAACGCTTCTATTGCAAGTTCCTGACCTACGGTACCAAGAGTTGCAATGCCATCTGCCAAAGTCCAGTCTGTCCAGCCACTATGAGCAAGATGGGCACGCCATTCAAAGGGACCCTCAAAACACAGGCATTCGAGGCGCTTCTTCTCATTCGTCGTACCAATCACGGTATCCTTATTGATTACACCATAATCAACCCATCCATCGGACTGAATATGCGCTTTTGCCTTAATTTGGTATGCAAAAGGATCAAGCCGAAATGCCTCCAAACGAAGGGACTTTCCTATTGTTCCCGTAATTTCACCATCCGGTACTTTTGGAAGCCATCCTTCCCTTTGTACATGAGCCTCAAGAACAAGATGGGCAATCCGTATTCGGAGTGCTTCCAGCTGAAGCGCTTCCCCTTGTTTTCCTGCCCATTCTCCATCAAATTTCCAGTCTGTCCAACCATATCTTTTCTGATGTACCTGATAAGCATAATGCGCTTTCTCTGGCTCTTCTCCTGCTTCTATAGCTATTGCTTCAATCCTTCTTTTCTCTCCTGTCGTTCCAAGAATCGTATTCTTCGTAATATCTTTGTACTGCCGGTCACCAATTCCCTTTATGTGAAGTTTTACATTGGTTTTTCCCGGCGGTGCGATCCGAATGGCTTCCATCCGACGATTCTGCCCGGTAGTTCCGGCCATTTCTCCATCACATTTCCAAGAAAGCCACCCCAATCTTCTTACATGAACCTGGTAGGAGACTTTCCCTTTCTTCGCCTTGTCTTCCTGAACTTCTCCTCCAGGTTTTATCGCACCATCCGGATCATTTACAACAGTTACAGCTCCTGCATATTTGTCCCAGGTATCCCGAGTCCCGTAAAATACATTCAAATCGAGATTCCCACCCCATCCTTCCAGTCTTCCTGACGATGTATACTGATACAAAGCACATGTCTTCCAAGTCCCCAATCCACCATAAAGCGGTGCATCCGGCGTATAATCCATCGTCTTGTCTCCTGCAAAATAACCTGCATTCCACAAACCGTAATCCGCCTGCACAACCTTTGTCCAGTCATAGCTGTTTACTACACTGTTACTCATATAGATCAGCGGTCTAACCCCAGTTAGCTCATACAATCTGTCAAGAAACTCTTTTGCATATTGAGGCCCTTTTTCTATTGCCTTTCCTTCCCAGTCAAGCACAAGGATTGACTGCTTCACATATCCTTGTATATTTTTATAAAAGAAATCCGCTTCCGCCTTTCCTGTACTTTTCCCTGATGCATAATGATAAACACCTGTTTTTCGTCCAAGTCTTTTCGCTGTCTGAATAAATTTGTTACAATAGGGATCTACAAACCCAACTCCTTCCGTAGCCTTACATATTACAAAATCAGCTGAAACTTTTGTAAGGTCGATACCGGCCTGATGATTACTGATATCAATGCCATTTAAACTCATATTTCGCTGTCTCCTGTCATTTTTTGCTGAATTTCAATATTAATTTATGCAGGAGATTTAAAATGGTCACTTATGAAATATTGTTCTGTCTATAATAATAAAAAGCTGCATTTTACACTTATCAATAAGTGTAAAATGCAGCTTTTCATTAAATGGACCTGGCGGGAATCGAACCCGCGTCCGAAAGCCTTTCCATCAGGGCATCTCCCATCACAGTCATTACTTTATCATTCCCTCTGCCAGACGCCTAATGACAGGCTTCCAGTTTCAGTAGCTTCATAAGTTCTTCCATATCCTCAAAGCTTTGGAAATGAAGTGCTCCGCCTTGTTGAAGCCGGGATCTTAAGCAGCGGATGACCTAAGGCCGACTGCCGCCAAAATTAGGCAGCGTACGCTAATTCTCTATTGTCTGCGTTTATATTTAATTGGAACTTTTTACGTAGTGTCCCACTACGGATGGCTTCCCCAACTTCCAAACCCCCGTCGAAACCAGTACAAGCCCTCACTCATGCTCTTCCGGTTCGCAGACATTTGTTTTATCGGTGTCATTTATTATAGTAAACGCTTCTCCAAATGTCAAGGAATCCTGACGTCCTTATTTGAATATGCAAATACTGCCTACGACCGGCAGCGGTTTTTTTGTCCCTTTACACGCACTTATAATGCCAAGAATAGCAAGAATCAAAAGTACGAAAGAAACGATATCGCCTAACACTGAAAGTCCCCAGCCATGGTGATAAAATAACCGATATCCCAAAAAGCTTCCATCTGTAATCACATCCACAATCAAAGAAGCAACCCACAGACTAATCCCCTGATTCAAATGCTGTCGCACATATTCTGACGACTTATTCCCTGCCAGAAGAGGAATAAGAACCAAAATTCCTATATACGACAGTACTGCCATTACTTTATTTCTCTGAACATCTTCTTTATGAAATTTTTCTTCCTCATACTGATAATATCCATTATTTTGAAATCCTTGATCATTGTAATTCCAAGTATCCTGATTGGTATAGGTATACTGTTCCTTTTCTCTGCTATCTGTCTGAGATTCTGGAATCTTAGCCCCACATTCCGGACAAAATTTTGCTCCATCTTGTACTTTTGCTCCGCATTTTACGCAGTAAGCCATTTTATCTTCCTCCTATGTGTACTGGAGGTTTTTCATCTTCCAACCCTAATATTTCTGCCAGTACTTCAATAATAATTTCATTGGTACATGATTTAATATATCCCATCATATGAAGAGATATCTCATCCTGTTTCTGTGCCTCTGTCAAATTTTCCTTTTTATTTGTCTCCTGTATTAACTGAACCAACTGTGGCGTCAGTTCCTCGTAAGTTTCTATCGTCGTCTGTGAAACCAACTCTCTTAATTGCTTTTTATTTACCGGAACCATATTTGTTCCTCCTTATCCAAAATTTCTTATTTTAAATTCTCGGCTTGCCTCTCTTTGCTGATCCTTCTTTGCAATATCCTGTCGCTTGTCATATAACTTTTTCCCCTTTGCAAGACCAATCTCAACCTTAACAAGGCTCCCTTTAAAATATACTTTCAGAGGGACAATTGCAATCCCCTTTTCCTTCATTTTACCAGTCATTTTATTGATCTCTGATTTGTGAAGAAGAAGTTTTCTTGTCCGTAATGGATCTTTATTAAAAATATTTCCTTTTTCATACGGACTGATATGCATCCCGTAAATATAAACCTCCCCATTTTCTATGCGTACAAAAGATTCTTTAATACTGCACTTTCCCATTCTTAAGGATTTCACTTCTGTTCCCGCAAGTGAAATGCCTGCCTCATATTTTTCCAGTATAAAATAATCATGATATGCCTTTTTATTATTTGCTATCATTTTTTCACTGGTCTTCGCCATTTTCAAAGTCTCCTTTTTCTACAATTTCAAAATCTATTGTTCTTGTCATGCGATCTGCCGCCACTACTTTGACATACACCTTCTGTCCCAGGCGATATACTTTTCCTGTATGAAGTCCTGCCATTTCGCAGCGTTCTTCATAATATTCATAGTGATCTTCTCTCATGGATGCCACATGAATTAAACCTTCTACTGTATTATCAAGCTCCACATACATGCCCCATTTTGTCATTCCGGAAATAATGCCTTCATACACTTCTCCGATATGACTTTGCATAAATTCCGCCTTTTTCAGTTTTATTGTTGCCCGCTCTGCCTCATCTGCTTTCCTTTCCGTTTCACTGGCTTGTCTTGTCACTTCCGGAAGAATAGACGCATAATGCTCTATTTTCTTCTCATTCATCCGTCCTCTTAAATTATCCTTAATAATCCGGTGGATCTGAAGATCAGGATAACGACGAATCGGAGAAGTAAAATGAGTATAATAAGAAGCAGCAAGTCCAAAATGTCCTGCATTTTCCGGTGAATATTTCGCCTGTCTCATTGATCGTAAGGCAAGGCGGCTAATCAAATCCTCCTCCGGTTTCCCCTCCAGCTTTTCTAATAGTTTCTGAACTTCTTTTGGATGTATCTCTCCATGTCCAACATGCATGGAATACCCAAAATTATTAATAAAGATGGCAAATTTTCTAATTTTTTCTTCATCTGGAGCCTCATGGGTACGGTATACAAAAGGCAGCTCCTGCCAGTAATAATCTTCTGCCACTGTTTCATTGGCAAGAAGCATAAAGTCCTCTATCATCTTTGTAGCCACATTTCGATCATAGGGCAAAATTTCGATTGGTTTCCCTTTCTCATCCAGACGAAGCTTTGCTTCTGGAAAGTCAAAGTCTATGGCACCTCTTTTATGGCGTTTTTTTCTTAAAATTCCCGAAAGAACAGACATCTGTTCCAGCATTGGCACCAGACTTTCCTGTTTCTTAGCCTCCTCACCAGAAGGATTGGAAAGAATCTCCTTTACTTGTGTATAGGACATCCTTTTATTTACACAGATAACCGTTTCAGCAATCTCATGATCAGTCACATTTCCCAGTCTGTCTATTGTCATGATACAGCTTAATGCAAGACGATCCGCTCCTTCATTTAGAGAACATATCCCATTGGACAATCGGTGAGGCAACATAGGAATCACACGATCCGCAAGATAAACACTGGTCCCTCTTTTAAGCGCCTCACGATCCAACGCACTTCTCTCCTGAACATAATTGGACACATCTGCAATATGAACCCCAAGGATAAACTGATCCTCCGTCCATGTAAGAGAAACCGCATCATCCAGATCTTTCGCATCTTCTCCGTCAATTGTTACCATGCTCCAACTTCGAATATCCTTTCTCCCCTGCATGTCCGCTTCACTGATTTCATCCGGCACTCTGCCAGCCTGATTCAGTACTTTCTCCGGAAATTCCACTGGAAGATCATAGCCTTTTACAATAGACAAAATATCCATCCCCGGATCATTTTTATGACCAAGAATCTCTTCGATCCTGCCCTCCGGTTTTCTTCCTTTATCACCATAATTGAGCAAACGGACCACAACCTTATGTCCATCCATAGCTCCTGCAGAGTTCTCTTTTGCGATAAAAATATCCTGGCAGAATCTGGGATTATCCGGGCGTACAAATCCAAAATTTTTCTTATCCTTTTTTTCATACAACCCCACCACATGAGTGGTTCCCCTGGAGAGAATTTCTACAATTTTCCCCTCTTTTCTTTTCCCTTCAGGAGTCCGAAGGAGTACAACCGCAACGGTATCTCCCTGTAAAGCTCCGCCGCTCTCCTCTTCTCCAATGAAAATGTCTTCCTGCTCTCCTTCTATCATGACAAAGCCAAATCCTTTGGGGTGAGCCTGATATACCCCTACAATTCTTCCAGATTCGCCTTTCATGTATTTTCCTTTCTGGGTAAGCCGGACTTTCCCCTCACCTATCAAACTGTCCAGTACCTCCTTCAGCTCCTTTCGCTGCTCTTTTGGCACTTGCAGAATTATGGCAATTTCCTTTAATTTCATTGAAACATAAAATTCATCACATATAAAGTCATATATAACCTTTTTCCGCTTTTCAAAATTATTATCCATTTCTGTCACCTCATCCGCTATTTACAGACACAGCCGTTGTTACAGCTTCTGTCTGCCAGAGTCAGTATATACTGTATACATAAAAAGACACTCTTATCCGCAAACAAGAGTGTCTCGACATTTTTATCTTAATTATCAGGCAAATATTTTCATATTCAACACTGCAGCCAGCACAATGAAAAGCACAGCAAGAACTCTGGTAATCTTTACAAGAGCCCCTTCCATAGAACGCCCCTTATTCTGTCCCCAGTAAGTATCAGCCATACCTCCGATTGTTCCAAGGCCTGCCTGTTTTCCTTCCTGCATCAATACGATAATTGTCAATGCGATACAGTCTATAGCAAATATAATCATTAAAACCATCTTCAAAATTTCCACTTTTTCACACCTCCTGTGGATAAACCAAGTATATTTTATCACACCGTTACTAGTATAGCAAGGATTTTTTATTCAGCTTTTGTTATCTGGCAAAACAATTCTTTGTACTGCTCTGAAAAAATGCTGCTTTTTCTCCATATAAATGTAAAATCATGGTATTTAGGAAATCCTTGAATAGGAAGTTCCACAAGCGTCCCCTCTTTCAGTTCTTTTTGTACAGCTGCTTCATATAAAAACGAAATGCCTCCTCCGCCCATAACAATAGATTTTATAGCATTCATATTACTGATTTCCACTATATTGCCAAAATCACTAATCTGGCGTCCATCTTCCTTCAGAGCCCTCTCAAGCACCTCTCTGGTCCCAGATCCTTGCTCCCGAACAATCAATGTCTCCCCGAATATCTGGGACCACTCATAAACCAAATTGCCTTCATGTATTTTAGAATTGGATGGACTTCCTACACCTATGTATCTCTCCCTTCGAAAAAGCTGAAAATCATAATCACTTTTTTCAAAATATCCTTCTACTACAGCAAAATCAATTGCTCCTTCATCCAACTTCTTAAGCAAGCCTTCTGTGTTTGCAATCGTAAGCTTAATTTGTGTATCAGGATATTTTTTCATATATTCTGCAAGATAATCACCAATCACATATTCTCCAATTGTCAATGTAACTCCAAAAATAAGCTGATGCTGACCTGTCGCATTCTCTTTAAATGTCCGGCGTAGTGCCTGATCATCATGCTTCCATGTTGTAGCCATATTAAGCAACTGACGTCCACTTTGAGTCAGAAACATTTTCTTTCCCTGAAATTCAAATAACTTTGTCCCATATTCTTCTTCCATATGGCGAATATGCTGGGATACAGCTGGCTGCGTAATATGAAGTGCACCGGCAGCCTTTGTATAGTTCATATATTTACATACTGTAACAAATGTCTCCATCCTAAAATCCAGCATATCTGTCCCTCATTTCTATAAGCTGTTTTTATTATATCATAATTTATTATAATTTTACATTATTATTTTTCTATGATAGATTAATATCGTTGAAAATCGTAAATAAAAAAGAAAAGAGGTAAATTATGGAACTTGTGAGCAAAAATATAAAAGGGATTCTGCTATGTCTTATCATCGCAGTTCCTGCATGGTTTCTGGGAACAGCCTTTCCTATTATCGGAGGCCCTGTTATAGCTATCATCCTTGGTATGATCGTCACATTATTTATCAAAGATAAATCTACACTTCAGGATGGAATCAATTACTCTGCCAAAAAAATTCTGCAATATGCAGTTATCCTGCTGGGATTCGGCCTTAATCTTTCCGTTATCCTGGATACTGGCAAGCAGTCACTGCCTATTATTATCTGTACGATTGCCACCTCACTAATTCTGGCTTACATTCTCAGTAAAGCAATGCATATTCCATCACGTATCGCTACCTTAGTTGGAGTTGGTTCTTCCATATGCGGTGGATCTGCTATTGCCGCTACTGCTCCGGTTATTGACGCAGATGATGAAGAGGTCGCACAGGCCATTTCTGTTATTTTCTTCTTCAACGTACTGGCTGCAGTTATTTTCCCGCATTTCGGAAATTTTTTGGGCTTCGATCAGACAAGCGGTGAGGCTTTTGGTATTTTTGCAGGTACCGCCATCAATGATACTTCTTCTGTCACAGCTGCAGCTTCCACCTGGGATAATATGTTCGCACTTGGATCTGCCACACTTGATAAAGCAGTTACTGTAAAGCTTACAAGAACACTTGCAATTATCCCAATTACTCTTGTACTTGCACTTTATCGCACAAAAAAGGAAAAATCTTCTTCCGGAAGCTCTGTCAGCCTGAAAAAGATTTTCCCATTTTTCATCATTTATTTCATCATCGCTTCCATCATTACAACGGTAGCAACAAATGTGTTTGGTGTATCTGGAGAATTTTTCGCTCCGATCAAAGAACTGAGTAAATTCTTCATTGTCATTGCCATGGCCGCAATTGGACTGAATACCAACATTGTAAAGCTGGTAAAAACAGGTGGAAAACCTATTATACTTGGTCTTTGCTGTTGGATTGGAATCACTGGAGTCAGCCTTGTTCTCCAGCACATCCTTGGTATTTGGTAATCCTGCCCGTACAAAAACTTTTAAACTCCATATCGGGCCGTATCACCCAATTTTTCTTCAATTCGAAGAAGCTGATTGTATTTTGAGGTGCGCTCTGCTCTGCAGGGTGCACCTGTTTTTATCTGTCCTGCATTAAAAGCCACTGCTATATCAGCAATCATTGGATCTTCTGTTTCCCCGGAACGATGAGAAATAATCGTTCGATAACCTGCTCTTTTTGCCGTCTCTATCGCATCAAAGGCTTCTGTCAGCGTTCCTATCTGGTTTACTTTAATAAGAATAGCATTCGCCACGCTTCGATCAATCCCTTTTCTTAGTCTTCTTGTATTTGTCACAAAGAGGTCATCTCCCACAAGCTGTATATCACGTTCCAGCCTGGCTGTCATAAGTTCCCAGCCTTCCCAATCTTCTTCATCAAGAGGATCTTCAATTGAAACAATAGGAAATTCTGAAGCAAGCTCTTCATAATAATCAATAAGTTGTTCCACTGTACGTGTCACCTTATATCCATGCATACGGCTCTCGCCTGAAAACACGTACTTCTTTAATTTGCTGTCATAGAGTTCCGAAGCTGCTACATCCAACGCAATTCTTATATCCTCTCCCGGTTCGTATCCAGCTGCTTGTACCGCCTCCACAATAAAAGAAAGGGCTTCCTTTGCATCCTTTAGATTTGGAGCAAAGCCCCCTTCATCTCCTACTCCTGTACTGTATCCTTGCTTTTTAAGAAGTGCTTTCAGATGATGGTAAATTTCACAGCACATCCGAAGTCCTTCCTTAAAGCAGCAGGCTCCACAGGGCATAATCATAAACTCCTGAATATCAATTGTATTATCTGCATGCTGCCCTCCATTCATAATATTCATCATAGGAACAGGCATTGTTTTTGCATTAACACCTCCCAGATAATGATAAAGGGAAAGATTCAAAGCTTTTGCTGCTGATCTGGCCGCTGCCATAGAAACGCCCAATGTAGCGTTAGCCCCCAATCTCCTTTTATTGGGTGTTCCATCCAGCCGTATGAGCATATCATCTAAAGCCATTTGATCCAAAACATTTTTCCCGATCATCTCTGGTGCTATCTTTGTATTGACATTTTCCACCGCCTGCTGTACCCCTTTTCCGCCGTACCGTTCTTCCTGGTCTCTTAGTTCCACAGCCTCATATTGACCGGTAGATGCACCGGATGGAACACTGGCTCTTCCAAGGAATTCATCTGCTGCAAGCACTTCCACCTCTATAGTTGGATTTCCACGGGAATCAATGATTTCTCTTGCGTATACATCTGTAATCGGTAAATACTGATACATACTGACTCCTCCTTTTTAAACCGTTTTCCGGCTCCAGAAATTAGTATGTCCCTTTTCCTCATCAAAATACCCCGCAGTTTCCTGCGGGGCAATGATTTTTTAATATATATGCTTACGCCTCAGCGGCCAGGTTTTCTTTATACATGACATCAATAACCTGATCCACATATTTACTGCACAGTTCGTCAGTAGCTGCCTCTACCATAACACGGATTACTGGCTCTGTACCACTTTCTCTTACCAGAATTCGTCCATCGTCACCAAGTGCTGCTGCCACTTCTTCTACTGCTTTTACAACAGCTGGATTTTCTCTTGCAGTCTTTTTATCAGTCACGCGTACATTTTTCAGAAGCTGGGGATAGATTTTTACTTCTTCTGTCAATTTACCAAGACTTAATTTCTTTTCTAACATAACTTCCATAACCATAAGAGATGTAAGTATTCCATCTCCGGTTGTAGCGTGTTTGCTGAAGATAATATGGCCAGACTGCTCACCGCCCAATGAGAAATTATTTTTCACCATATTTTCATATACATATTTATCTCCAACTGCTGTTTTTTCATACTTTAATCCCACTTTATCACATGCTTTGTAAAGACCGAGATTAGACATAATTGTAGTAACGATCGTATCACCGTTGAGTCTTCCGTTCTCTTTCAAATACTTTCCGCACACATACATAATCATATCGCCGTCCACTACATTTCCATTCTCATCAACAGCAATACAACGATCTGCATCTCCATCATAGGCAAATGCAATATCCAGTCCTTTTTCCTTTACATACTCCTGCAGCACTTCAATATGTGTAGAACCACAGTTTAAATTAATGTTTGTACCGTTTGGTTCATTATTGATGACATATGTTTTGGCACCAAGTGCATCATACACGCTTTTTGCTATCATAAAGGCACTTCCATTGGAACAGTCAAGACCTACTTTAACCCCTTCAAAAGAACGTGTTGCAAGGGAAATCAGATAACCTACATACCGATTTCTTCCTGCCACATAGTCTGTTGTCCGGCCGATATTTTCTTTCTTTGCAAGAGGAAGCTCTTCTGTTTTTCCATCAATATAAGCCTCTATTTTTTCCTCTACCTCTGCTTCCAGTTTATGTCCTTTTCCGTTAATTACCTTAATTCCGTTATCATAGAATGGATTATGACTTGCAGAGATCATAATACCACAGTCAAAATTTTCTGTTCTTGTCACATAAGACACACTTGGAGTAGTCGTTACATGCAGAAGAAAAGCATCCGCACCTGATGCTGTCAGACCTGCAACCAATGCGTATTCAAACATATAGCTGCTTCTTCTTGTGTCTTTACCGATAACAACTCTCGCTTTATGATCCTGTCCGTAATACCAACCTAAAAACCGGCCCACTTTAAAAGCATGCTCTACTGTTAATACCTCATTAGCTTCTCCTCTAAAGCCATCTGTGCCGAAATATTTACCCATTTTAATAATTCTCCTTTTATTGTATATTCTTTGACCGATTATCCGTTTTTTTTGCACAATCAGTCTCATACAAAACTATTATAATCGTTCACACTCAAATATACAACAAATTTTAATGATGGAACAGGCGAATGCCAGTAAAAGACATGATCATGCCATATTTATTACAAACTTCAACAACATTGTCATCTCTTACAGAACCGCCCGGTTGTGCAATATATTTCACGCCACTTCTATGAGCACGTTCAATATTATCACCAAATGGGAAGAAAGCATCTGATCCAAGCGCAACATCTGTCAGCTGATCCAGCCATGCTCTTTTTTCTTCTCTTGTAAATACTTCTGGTTTCTCTTCAAAAATTTTCTGCCACTCTCCCTCGGCAAGCACATCCATATAGTCCTCCCCGATATACAGATCAATAGCATTATCCCGGTCAGCTCTTCCTATAGTCGGCAAAAATTTCAGTCCCATAACTTTCGGTGACTGACGAAGATACCAATTGTCCGCTTTCTGTCCTGCAAGCCTTGTACAATGAATTCTGGACTGCTGCCCTGCACCGATACCAATTGCCTGTCCGCCTTTTACATAGCATACAGAATTAGACTGCGTATATTTCAGCGTAATCATAGAAATCGCAAGATCAATCTTGGCCTCTTTTGTCAGCTCTTTATTCTCTGTTACAATATTATCAAAGAAATCCTCACCAATATGCAGCTCATTTCTTCCCTGCTCAAAAGTAATTCCATAAACTTCTTTGTGTTCCAATGCAGCCGGAATATAACTCTCATCAATCTGAATAATATTGTAGTTTCCTTTTTTCTTTTGCTTCAGAATTTCCAACGCTTTCGGCTCATATCCCGGCGCAATCACTCCATCGGATACCTCCCGCTTAATCAATCTTGCTGTATCTTCATCACACACGTCAGATAAAGCAATAAAATCTCCAAAAGAAGACATTCTGTCAGCTCCTCTGGCTCTTGCATATGCAGAGGCAAGGGGAGAAAGTTCTCCCAGATCATCCACCCAATAAATCTTAGCAAGCGTTTCACTAAGAGGCAATCCGATAGCGGCTCCTGCCGGAGATACATGCTTAAAGGACGTCGCAGCAGGATAACCGGTAGCTTTTTTCAGCTCATTTACCAGCTGCCAGCCATTCAATGCATCCATAAAATTAATATAACCTGGTTTCCCATTCAACACTTCAATAGGAAGTTCACTTCCATCTGACACATAAATTCTGGACGGTTTCTGATTGGGGTTACATCCATATTTCAGCTGTAATTCTTTCATTTTTATCTTGTTCCTTTCCTTCTCTTTGTTCTGCTTCCTAAATCCAGGAAACTTTTATTGATTTTTATTGATAATCCGCGTCTCCCATTTCCCAGTTTCTATATCAATATAACGCACAAATAAAGAGACTTTGTTTTCCTCAT
Source organism: Lachnospiraceae bacterium (assembly GCA_019423745.1). Classification (GTDB taxonomy): domain Bacteria; phylum Bacillota; class Clostridia; order Lachnospirales; family Lachnospiraceae; genus Claveliimonas. Next base: position 25,504 of record JAHZAV010000008.1, on the reverse strand, counting down.
TCAAGCTATTCCAAAGGCTTTCTGCAAAAGCGTCCATATCGTCTGGAACCGCAATCAATTTGGGTTCCCCTTCAAAACTTGGCAGTGGATTGCCATCGTGCATATAAGTGTGAATAAAATGTCCCTCTCCCGGTGTGGCATTTTCATATGCAAATGTAAAACGATTACAACTTTCTGCACTTCCATTATTACTCTTTAAAATAGACATGGCATAGCTGTACTTTCCACCTTCAACATGCATGATTCCTGAAATACGAGGTGTATAATTGGGCGCATCTGGTTCGAATTCTCTGCAGCGAAGTGACTGCTCAAAAGTCATCTGTTTGTCCATACCTTCATAAATCGTATCCGTCTGATCACCGTTTGTAACGATAGTCTTATTCCCCAGCACTCGTACCGGTGCATAAATAATCAGACTAGGATCCGTCAATTTTGAAGGATCAAATGCCTGAGTACGGATCCCATCCCCATCTTCTACAAAAATACGGTTACGGCTATTTTCACTTCTTCCCATAATAAAATATGCAGTCACTGCTTTTTTCCCGTCTGCACTTCTTCCAATAATAATTCCTCTGCCTGGATATGAATTTTCTTGTAATTCTTTTTCAATTGATAACATTTCCATGTATATCTCTCCTTTTCATGCCATTTGCTTTCATTATATAAGAAATGCCAATAACTTTCCACTATTAATTAGCAATATTTATAAGAAAGCTCTTGTCTCCTATTTCAAAAAGGAGTAAGATATCTTCGGCGAAATTGGAGGAATGTGCATATACTCCTTTGTCCATGTACATTCGTCTTATTAATCGAGGAGGGATTAAAATGAACACATCAGCCTCAAGACGTGATTTTCTGTTTGATAATTACAAGGCTATATTAATCATTCTGGTCATCATTGGACATTTTACAGACTTAAACTATGAAAACAATCTATTTCTGTATCAATTAAAATGGTTGATTTCTTCGTTTCATATGCCAGCTTTTATCTATATTTCCGGCTATTTTTCTAAACGTCAGCATTCTCTGGCAGAATTGATACAAAAACTTCTCATCCCATATATTGTGTATGAATGTATTTATTATCTCCTGTATACATTTATCCTGCACAGACCTACAGGACTTTACCTCTTGTATCCAAAATTTTCCCTTTGGTATATTTTGGCTCTTTTTGTATGGAGATTGATAACACCTTACTTCAAAAAACTTCCAGGTCACATGATTATTGCTGTTGCAGCCGGTCTTTTGATCGGGCTTTCGGGAATGAAGGACAACTTTCTTTCCATCCCAAGAATTTTAGTCTTTTATCCTTATTTTCTGGCCGGCTACCACATGAATCGAGAATTCTTCACAAAAATGCGTTCCCGCAAGATACGAACCTTATCAGCTGTCTTCCTGCTTCTTTGCAGTGTTGCACTTGTAATGGATCCTATCCACAAAATGTACGATCCTAAAATATGTTATGGAAGATACAATTATCATTATCTGGGACAAACTCCGCTGGAAGGAATCCTGATTCGCCTGATTTGTTATGGCGTTGGCTTTACCCTCACATTCCTGATTGCATTTGTCATAACAGAAAAAAGTACGTTCTTTTCTTTCCTGGGAAGTCGTACTATGCCAATCTACATCTTTCATGGCCTCATATACTCCTGTTTTAAATATGGATCCCATATTCTGCAAAATGTAAATACCGTCCCAGAAACATTACTCTTGCTTTGTTTCTGTATAAGCCTTGCCTTTATTGGCTCTTGCGATATTCTGGTCAAAATTACGAACGGCATTGCAAGCCTGCCCCCTCATTTCAATGGCAGAATTTCTTCTGGAAAAGCTTTCCACGCCTAAAGGAACACTTATTCAAAAAGCCCGCAAAACCATCTCTGATTATGGTTTTGCGGGCTTTTTCATTTTTTAAATAAAATAAGTTTCTAAGCTACAACATACTTTCCGATTGCATCTACAACCTCACTGCAGTCCCCATCGGAATAAATACACAGCTCCAGGTGATTTTCCAGTCCGAGAGCAAGAATTCCAAGCAGAGATTTTGCATCAACAACTTTTCTGCTGGTTTTTTTTAGATCCATGTCGTAATCATACTTTGAAACAACATTTGTAAAATCTACAACTTCTTTCGCTGTTTTAAATTGTACTTTTACCTGGCTCATACATCTTCCCCTTTTCCTAAAATTTTCTTAAAACTATATATTCTTGTCTGTCTTATAATGTTACAATTTTTCAAGCCGACAATATAATATATCATTATTGCCCAAAAATACAAGTTTAAATTTAAAAAAAGGAAATTTTTTCTTTTTTAATTTTCATCCTTTTCATGCGCATACAACTTATTTTCATCCTGAATCATAGCTGTTCCCACTCCTGCCACACTAAAAAATTCCAAAAGAAGAGCATGCTGCATTCTTCCATCCAGAAGGTGCACACGATTTACCCCTTTTTCTATGGCCACAAGACCTCTCTCTACTCTGGACTTAACACCTTCTGTTACTTTTCCTTCTGTTACCATTTTCTGAATTTGTTCCACTGTCAAATGAGGATAAACACTCGTTCTTTCCTCATCCTTCCATATACCTCTGTGGGAAGAAAGATAAATCAACTTGTCAGCATGAAGAATCACTGCTGTGTCAAGTGCTGCATCTTTTGAATCAATTATTACATTTTCATTATCGATATCATTGGGCATAATAACAGGAATGTAATCATTATCTAACATCATATGCAACGTGTGGGAATCAATTCCACACACACCAATGGCTTTCGTACCACACAGTTCCAAAAGCTTGGCAATCCTTTTATTCTCACGGAATTTATCCACTCCCATTGGTGCATCATGAACCACAACCGGCTTCATTCCTACCGTTTTTAAAAGAGCAATATCCTGCATCAAATCCTGTTCTGCCACAGGGCTCAAATACTTGCGGCATCCATATTCTATGACTGCTACCTGTCTATTAAAGTCTCTGATATACGGAAGTGCCTTAATCAGGATTTCCGCTTTACGCTCTATTTCCTCAAATATTTTCTGTTCCATTCTTTCGTTCTCCTCTCTTCCCCTAATACCGCCGAATTTCGTCTTCCTCTTCTCCCTCTGTACTTTCCACAGAGCGGATCACAACATAGTAACCCACGCTCTCATTGACCTTGACATAAACTCTGTCACCGGCTTTATGCTTTAAAATCGCTTTCCCAATAGGGGATTCAATACTTATTTTTCCATTTAAGGAACTTCCTCTTACAGATGTAACTAATTTAAATACTTCTGTTTCATCATCATCTTCAAAATAGATTTCTACTTTCTTGTCTATTCCCACTTCATCATCTGCCGAATCATCCAGCACAATTTTGGCAGTCTTCAGCATTCTCTCTAAATATCGAATACGACTTTCATTCTGATTTTTATCCTTTTTTGCGGCATGATATTCAAAATTTTCACTCAAATCTCCGTGAGCTCTTGCTTCCTTCACCGCTTCGATTGCATTTTTCCTCACGACCAGCTTCCGATATTCAATCTCTTTCTGTATTTTTTCTACATCCTGCCTTGTCAGCTGTTCCCGCAATTTCAACACCTCTTCATTTTTTGGTCTTTGTATTCACTATAGCATAAAATACTTACCCGTGAAAGAAATTCTTCCCGCGTCGTATAAAAAATATAGATAAAACTAAAGTTGTCCCCTCTGCCACCGGAAAAGCTGCCCATATACCGGTCATTCCAAACATATGAGATAACACAATCGCATAAAACACAATACAAATCAGCCCTCTCATAACCGAAATAAGGAAAGATTCCTTTGCCTGTTCCAACGCTCCTTTGCAAGCTGCTGTCACAATATTCACACCTGCTGCCAGAAATCCCACAAAATAAATCCGAAGTCCTCCATGGGCAATTCTGGAAAGTTCTTTATTTCCTTCACTGTTAAACACCGAAATCAAAAAATCTGTGGCAAAAAAAGCAGTCATTACCAGTAAGAAACCAACAGCCAAAGCAAGCACAACCATATAGCCATATATTTCTTTTACTTTGATTCCTTTCCCCTCTCCATAATATTTACTAAGAAGAGGCTGGCTTCCCTGAGAGATCCCTGTAAAAACAGAAAGCGCAACCAGAGCCAGATTGGCAATCACGCCATAAGCCGCAACCCCTGTATTCCCGCTGATTCTAAGTATCAGGAGGTTCAGAACAATCAACACTATTCCCGAAGAAACCTCATTAATAAAAGCTGAGATACCTAACCCCGGAATACTTTTTGCATCATGTAACAAAGAGCCGCTGATCTCAAAATGAAGACTGCTCTTTCCTGAGAATTTATGCCTGGAAAGAATCATCATACTGATTATGGGAGCAAAACCAGTCGCAAACGCTGCCCCAAACATTCCCATATCCGCCGGAAAAATAAAAATATAATCCAAAATAATATTAGAAAAACTTCCTGCCAGCATCCCTGCCATGGCAAGTCTGGGATTCCCATCATTTCTCACAAAAGCAAGAAAAATATTATTACAGATAAAAAAAGGCGCAAAGCATAAAATGGTCCTCAAATAAACTGTTGTCATACCTATGATTCTGCCTTCTGCCCCTAAAAGCATTGCCAAGGTCTTTGCACCATAAATTCCTATTATGATAAATAAGGCTCCCACGATAAGTCCCATAAGCAAAGCAGCTGTAAATACCCGATTCCCCTTTCTTTCCTCTCCCCTGGAACGAAAAATAGAATATCTGGTTCCGCCTCCAATTCCAATCATCAGTCCTATACCGTGGATAAAACTATAAATAGAAATAGCAAGATTAAGGGCTGTTAATCCATCTGCTCCCATCTTTGCCGAAATAAAAAATGTATCTGCTAAAATATAACAGGACAATCCCAGCATACCTAAAATATTTAAGGACACATACTTTCCAAACTCTCTTTTCATTTCATACTCCTCACCTGTTTTTCACCGCTCAAAAGGCTGGTCTTTTGTATACCGCAACACAAAAATATCCAGCCGTATTCCTTCTAAGACCTACCGGAATACGACTGGACACATATTCCATCTACCCGGTGGCAGATGGGGTCCTTTTTCTTATTTGTATTTACTTATATCACAGGCCTGCATGAAAAGTCAAGAACGACTACTTTTTCCGTCTTGCAAAATCTCTTCCGGCATAATTTCAGATAAATATGTTTTTCCGGAAACAGGCTTATCCATATGCTCTATACGCATTTCTTTTACCGTCTCTTGGATTTCCCTAAGAAGTCCTTGTGCGGACAACCTCCTTGCCCCCTGCCCCATAATGATAATCTGCTCCAGACCATCTGATGTAGCTACAGTCACTTTATGCTCCTTTGCCATCTCATGGACCGCCTTTTCAATATATTGATCCGCGGTCTCTGCTTCCTTTGTGTAAACCACATAAATATTATGATATTTTTGTACCTCTCCTGTATATCCAGGCACCTTGTACGCATCAAACACAAGAATCAATGTCATTTTCCGATATCCTTGATAGTTACATAGAATATCCATCAACTTTCCTCTGGCAGCTTGGATATTATCCTTGGCCAGTTCCTTGAGCTCTTCCCAGGCAAAAATAATATTATAACCATCCACCAGAAGATATTCTTTTCCCTTTTTCTTTTTTTCTCCTTTATAGGTGCTGCTACTCGGGGAATTCACTGTCCTTTTCCAGGTAGTTCTTTTTTCACCAGTTCCATAAGTCCGAGCGAAAATCGCCTGCAATTCCTCTTCGTCGGCCATAGCGGTATGAACACGATGCTTTCTGTCTGCCAGCTCCGATATCTCTTCCGTCTCTTCTCTTTTTCGAATTCCTTCCACATGCATGTAGTTTTCCACCTGATCCCAGCTCACTGTAAATCCTGCTCCATGGGCACAAAATACCGATCCCGTTGGATTTTCCGGATCTGCTTCCGGATCATACCCGACTTTTTCTACAATTTCTTCCTGATTGTGACATGGCTCATACCCTTTCAACGTACAGAAAAGTCGTCCTCTTCCTCCGGTATAGGAAAGCAGCTCTGTCTGATAGCCGCCCATACACACCACCGGAGCACTTCCAGTCAGAACCATATGGTCTCCTTCCAAAACAGGAGGTTCAAAGCTACCACTCATTCTCTGTACATCTGAAAGAGCCCGTCCAATACATTCCTGTGGTACTTCCATACGGAATTCGTACACAGGTTCTAAAAGAATAGTTACTGCCTTCCTAAGGCCCTGCCTCACCGCTCGATATGTAGCCTGCCGGAAATCTCCCCCTTCTGTATGTTTTTGATGGGCCCTCCCTGCAATAAGTGTAATTCTCATGTCTGTAATTTCAGAACCTGTCAGTACACCTCTGTGTTTCTTTTCTTCCAGATGAGTCAGGATCAGTCTCTGCCAGTTTATATCCAACATATCCTCACTGCATTCTGCTGCAAACTGCAACCCTTCTCCTCTTTGCCCCGGTTCCAGAAGAAGATGAACTTCTGCATAATGTCTAAGAGGCTCAAAATGTCCTATTCCTTCTACAGATGCAGCAATTGTTTCTTTATAAACAATACTTCCCTCACTAAAGGAAACCGGGACTTCAAACCGCTCTTTTATCAGCTCTTTCAAAATATCCATCTGCACTTCGCCCATAATCTGTACATGGATTTCCGAATGAACTTCTTCCCATACAATATGCATTTCCGGTATTTCTTCTTCTAATTCTCTTAGCTTCAGACAAAGGCTATGCATATCGCATTCTATCTGAGGCTGCAGTCGGTAAGTCAATACTGGCTCCAAAACCGGCTCTGCCAACTCCTTCTCCATTCCAAGCCCCTGTCCAGCAAAACTGTTTCTAGGTCCGATCAAAGCACAAATAGTTCCCGGTCCTGCCTCTGTCACGTTTTGAAATCCTGTTCCTGAATAAATGCGAATCTGTTCTGCCTTATCCTGGGAATCTTCATCCAGACGCATTTTTACTTTCAGCGTTCCCCCTGTAACTTTCAAATGAGTAAGCCTCATACCTGCACTATCTCTTGAAATTTTGTATACTCTGGCTCCAAACTCCTGTGAATATACCGGAGATACTATATAACGGTTCAGACCATCCAACAGGTCCTGTACTCCTTCCATCTTAAGTGCTGATCCAAAAAAGCAAGGAAATAACTTCCTTTCTTTAACTAAGCTGGAAATGTCTTCATTTCCAGGCATTATCCCCTCGAGATAGGCTTCCAGAATCCTCTCATCATGAAGAGCAATTCTTTCTCCAAAATCTTGATCCTCAGAAGTAAAGTCTTCACAGTCATCGGAAAGTCGCTGCTTTAGCTCTTCCATTAATCTGTCACGCTCTGTCCCTACCAGATCCATTTTATTTACAAATAAAAATACCGGGATGTGATAATGCTTCAGCAAATACCACAATGTTTCCACATGTCCCTGCACACCATCAGACCCGCTAATCACAAGGATTGCATAATCCAGTACCTGCAAAGTACGTTCCATCTCCGCCGAAAAATCCACATGGCCCGGCGTGTCAAGAAGCGTAACCTGCTTATCCCCTATCTTCAGCTCCGCCTGCTTAGAAAAGATTGTAATGCCTCTTTCCTTCTCCATAACATGGGTATCTAAAAACGCATCCTTATGATCCACTCTTCCCCATTTACGAATCTGTCCGGTCTGATATAATATTCCCTCCGCCAAAGTAGTTTTTCCGGCATCCACATGGGCAAGTATGCCGATACATATATGTTTCTCCCGATTACCGAGTCCGTTTTTCTCTTTACTTTTGGATGTACCTTCCATGAAAAAACCCCTTTTTGTGCTGTAATAATGACTGTATTATCATAGCACAAAAAGGGGGATAAGTCGATTGAGAGTTTTTCTCTCTGTCATCTGTGATTATTCAATCAACAGCCATACCAGAGTTGCTTCTTCTCCCGAATCATTCATGCTTTTATGTACTTCTCCTGCAGGAATGTAGGATGCTTCACCTGCACACAACTCCCTAACAATTCCGTTGCTTTCACACTTAACTTTTCCAGAAATGATATAGGAATACTCATCTGCCGAATGTGCGGCCGGAGGAACAACCGTCCCATCCGGAAAAACTGCATACCCCATAGATACTTTGCCATCAGTTGGACATATTTCTCCAAAAAAATCTCTCATTGTAACGCCATCCGATCTTATATGATCGGATACTTCCCCTATCTTTCGAATAATCATTTCTCCACCTCCTGCCTGCGTCCGGGCGTATTACCTTTTATCTCGAATGTTTCAGGATCGATCAGAACACCATATTCTTTTTCTGCCTGATCAACTGTTATATATTCATTTTTCACATCCCAGGCTACAGATTCTGGATCTCTCTCAAGAGGATTTCCATACCCGCCTCCGGTACAGGTTACCATACGAACAACATCACCTTTGTTCATTATCCTTCTGGCAACAATTCCCATAGGTCCTTCTACGGAACCATCTGCATTGTGAAATTCAAAATAATTGTACGATCCATCCGCACCTCCTGCAGCTCCCCATGCCGGAAATTTATTTCGTCCAAAGGATGCAGTAAACAGCTGCCCGTCTGTCATTGCCCGGTAAGAACGAACCGCTCCACTTCCTCCCCGATACTTTCCAGCTCCGGCTCCATCTGTATGCAAGCTGTATTCATCAATCATTATGCCATATCGATTCTCCGCCATTTCTACAGGCACATTGTAAGTCTCTCCGTCCCCTACACAAAACTGTCCAACCTCGCCGTCTTTTCCGGCACTTGCCCCCCAACCGCCTCCGGTAGGTTCTACAATTAAGAAAGGCTCCCCGCTTCCCTGTTTGGTTCCTGCCAGTACAACAGAACATACGGACAACATATGCCCTGCCCCTAAAGCTTCTGGAAATACTGGCGCTAACGCCCGCCATACTACATCCGAAGAATAAATCATACTTTCAAAATAACAAGAAGTAGGTGCTGGTGCATGACAGCGCAACACTGAACCGTCCTCTGCAATCACTTGCATTGGTTCAAAAACACCATCATTGACGGCTAGTTCTGGCCCAAGGATGGACATATAGATGACTTTAACCCCGGCACACAAGGAACTGTAGCCTGTATTGATGGGACTGGCAACCTGTGGACTGCTGCCTGTAAAATCCGCTATAAAGGAATCCTCTTTTATCGTAATCTTCACTTTCAGTTTTACCGGATTTCCATAACCATCATCGTCCATATATTCTTCCATCTCCCAGCTTCCTTTCGGCAGTTCTTTAAGACGGCTATAGGCAATATTAGCTCCCTGATCCAACAGTCTTTTCATAGATTCCTTCACAATATCTACCGAATATTTATCACACAATTCTCCAATCCTTCGATAGCCTGTCCGCAAGGAAGCAATCTGTCCCCACATATCTCCTTCTGAAGTTTCCGGGAAACGCACATTACTTTTGATTGTCTCCAGAAGAGGATTGCAGATTTCTCCTTTTTCCAGTAGTTTTACGCCAGAAAACCGAAGTCCTTCCTGAAAAACTTCAGATGAATCTGTCGTAAACGATCCTGCCGCCATTCCTCCAACGTCTGACCAATGTGCCTTATTCCCAACAAAAGCAATCAGTTCATCTTTATAAAATACCGGCATTACCATCCCAATGTCGGATAAGTGTGTACCTCCGCCAAGATATGGATCATTAATTAAATACACATCTCCCGGCTGCATTTGTTCTTTTCCATACTTATGAATAATTTCCTGAATCATAGGTGCAATCAGTCCGATAAATCCACACGCTCCATTTCCCTGTGTCAGCAGACGTCCTTCCACATCTGCAATACCGCTTGCATAATCCAGCGTTTCATAGATAATTGGACTCATAGATGTTCTGGCAAATGCATAAAAAACTTCATTACTGATTGCTATCAGAGAATCTTTTACAATATCAAGCGTTACGGGATTCATTTTCAGCTCTGCCATTATTTCTGCACCTCCGTTTCAATAATCAGATTACCATAAACATCTACTGTCAGGCGCTGTCCCTTGGCAACGACAGTGGATGCCGCCTCTTCTTCTACAATTACCGGACCATCCAGCACTGCTCCGCTTCCAAGCAATTCTCTTCTGTATACTGGTGTCTTTTCCCAGCCTTCATCAGCAAAATATACATTGCGTACCTCTTTTTGTGCACTTTCCAAAGGCTTTGTCTGTGGCGGAAGCTGGGCAAGTTCTGGCTTTGCCAGACGTCCATAGGCCACCAGATGCAGATTCACAATCTCAGTTGGCGTATCTGGGAGACGGAATGTATAAAAATGCTCATGTGTTTCATGAAACCGTCGTACAATTTCTGCTTTTGTTTCTTCATCCCATGGTATAGGCGGCACTTTGACTTTTACCGTATGCTCTTGCCCCATGTATCTCATATCCGCAATAAAGTTGCAGACCATATTTTCCTTCCTGACCCCCTCTCTAACAAACTGTTCTTGTGCCTGCTGCAAGAGATGATTCCACATCTCATTCAATTCACCCGTTTCTACTTCGTTCATGCGGCGGATATTCGTCTGGATATAATCATGTCGTACATCAGTCATCAACATTCCCCACGCCGAAAATACTGGGGCTGCTACAGGTACAATTACCTTTCGGATGTTTAATTCTTTTGCCAGGTATGCACAATGCATCGGTCCCCCTCCACCAAATGCTACCATTGAAAAATCTCTTGGATCATATCCTCGACGAACAGAAATTAATTTCAAAGCATTGTACATATTTGCTTCTGCAACTCGCAGGATACTCATCGCTGCTTCATCCGTTTCCATACCAAATGCATCTCCAACTTTTTCCTGTATGGCACTTTTAACCGCTTCCATATCTACATCATTATCAAAATTATCTGGTGATAATCTTCCGGTAACCAAACAAGCATCTGTAGTTGTAGGTTCTGTACCTCCAATTCCATAAGCTACCGGTCCAGGAAGTGCTCCCGCTGACTGTGGTCCGACCTTTAATGATCCCGCTTCATCGATCCATGCGATAGAACCGCCTCCATTACCAATTTCCACAATATCAACTACTGGAGCCATGATAGGATACCCTGAGTAACTTTCCGTACGCTCGATCCGATATTCCGTGGTCACCTTCACCTCTCCATCATCGATCAAAGAACATTTGGCAGTCGTACCTCCTACGTCAAATGCAATAATATTTTTCTCTCCAATCATCTGCCCTAAGATAGCCGCACCATAAACCCCTGCCACTGGTCCTGACTCCACCATATTGATAGGGGTCTGTTTTGCCTGCTCAAAGGTAGTTGTTCCACCATTCGACTGCATAATATATTCCTTCGAATGGCACCCGATTTCATTCAACCGCCGATCCAGATTATCAATATAGGAAGACGCAACCGGCATAACATACGAATTTAACGTCACCGTGGAAGTCCGTTCATATTCTCTCCATTCTTTCGTCACCTCTGCAGAAGACGTCACAAAGACATCCGGCCATAATTTTCGAATTTCCTCTACCGTTCTCCTTTCGTGGGTATCATTTGCATAAGAATTGATGAAGCACACTGCAACTGCTTCCACACCTTCTTTTTGAAAAAATTTCACAAGCTCCGGTAATTCTTCTTCCGCAAGCGGTGTTGCGATTTTTCCGTCATAGGTTATCCTTTCTGTCACTTCTTTGCGCAGGTATCTTGGAATAAAGGGTCTTGGTTTTGCAAATACCATATTAAACAAATCCGGACGATTACACCTGGCAATTTCCAGCACATCTCGAAATCCTCTCGTAGTGATCAGTCCAGTCTTCGCTCCTTTCCTTTCGGTCAGGGCATTAATAATGGTTGTGGTACCATGAATAAAGTCAGCGATTTCTTGCGGTCTAATCCCGCTTTTTTGAATAACCTGTATCACTCCCTCCTCAAAGTTTGGAGGCGTTGTATGGCTTTTCGTCATGATTGTTCTTCCCTGGTCATTCACAGCAACTAAATCTGTAAATGTACCTCCAATATCTGTAGCAACTCTCAATTCTTCTCCCACCTTTCTTAACCGACATAACTGTTTCCTTCGGATTTTCTTTTTTTAGAAAATCGTTGGTGTTACTATACATAAAAAGACAAGTTCCCTGTCTTCTATGTTCACAATACTATGCAGAAGAGTAGATGGATAATGTATGGATTCTCCCTCTCCTACTTCATATTCCTGACCATCTACTGTAAACTTGGCACGCCCCTGTAAAATATAAATAAATTCTTCTCCCTCGTGAGTACAAGGTTCAAAATCAGACCGCAAAGGTTCCATTCGAAGCAATAAACTTTCTATCTTCCTGCCCTCAAACTGTCCACTTAGCCTCTCATAGCTGGCATACTTCTTCTCCAGCCCCATCAATCCTGACCCGTCACTTTCTCGATGTACAAAACGCCCATGTTTATCTTCCCCATCATCAAACAACTCTTTCATAGAAATATTCAATGCCCCTGCAATCTTTTTTAGTGAAACAAGTGTTATAGAGGACGCCTCTCTTTCAAACTGTGATAAAAAACTAATAGATAATTCTGTCTCGTCACTCAATTCCTTTAACGTTATATTCTGTTCACGCCGAATCCGACGGATTTTCTTACTTATTGACTCCATATATATCCTTTCTTTTTCACTATCCCATTTTGGGATCTCGAAAATCTAATCTGTAAATCAGTAATAATTAAATAATAATAAAATAATTACAGTATCACTGTAATTATTTTATCCAACAAAAATAAAAAAGTCAATTATTTATCTAAATTACGTAATATTTTCTCACAAAAAAATACAGTTCCATACAAAAACAAAGAACTGTGCTTTTTTCTCTTTTTTGACTGTCAACAAAAGAGTGCATCCTCATTTTCCTTTTCAAACTCTTTGCACTACCCCTGTAATCAACTTTTCAAATGTTACTTTTACTCTGTCTGCACTTTCCTGAACCTCTTTATGATCTAATGGCTGATTCAAAATTCCTGCTGCCATATTTGTAATACAGGAAATTCCACACACCTGCATCCCCATATGTCGTGCGGCAATCGCCTCACATACTGTACTCATGCCCACCGCATCTGCTCCCAATCGTTCAAACATTTTTATCTCTGCAGGTGTTTCATAACTTGGGCCCGAACATTGTACATATATACCTTCCTTCAGAGAAATTCCCTGCTGTGCAGCTGTTTCTTTTGCCAGCTTTTGAAGCTTCAAATCGTAGATCTGGCTCATATCAGGAAAACGCACACCTAATTCATCTATATTTTCTCCCCGAAGAGGATTAGGTACAGCAATGGAAATATGATCTGTAATCAACATCAGATCTCCCGGCTGAAAAGCACGGTTGATCCCTCCTGCCGCATTAGTAAGAATCAATGTACCTGCTCCCAAAAGTCCCATAAGACGTACTGGAAGTACTACATCTTCCATAGGATATCCTTCATAATAATGAACTCTTCCTTTCATTAAAACAACCGGAATATCTTTCACATAACCAAATAAAAATTTTCCATCATGCCCCTGTACAGTAGAAACTGGAAATCCAGGAATCTCTTGATATGGAATTTCACAGATAACCTTCATATTCCGGGCATAGTCTCCCAGCCCGGATCCAAGAATAAGGCCTGCTTTCGGCCGAAAATCTGTTATTTTACGTATTTCTTCTTTGCACTTCAATAATTTTTCATACGGACGCACTCTTTTCTCCTCCTTTTATAAATCCTGATATATATCATACAGATGAAGCAACTGCTCCTTTAATCTGTCATCAGCGAAAGACACCCTGACTGCATTTTTCATCATCTCTAAAATATTAATATCATTAATTCCATAATTCTTTTGAACAAACATTAATTCATTCGTGATGGTTGTTCCACTCACTGTTCTGTTATCTGTATTAACTGTTACAAAAAGTCCCTCTTCAAGAAATAAGTTCATTGGATATTCTTTAATATCCTTTACTGCTTTTGTCTGCAAATTACTAATAGGACACATTTCAATTCCAATTCCCTTTTCTTGGCATAGCCGTCGCACACCAGGATCTCTTTTCATCGCAATTCCATGACCAATTCTTGAAGCACCTGCCTCCACCGCATCTGCAATATTCTTTACACTTCCGCACTCCCCGGCATGAATGGTAAAAGGCATGTCTAATTTTTTCACTTCGGAAAAAAGCTCCAGAAAATCAGACATGGGATACGCCTCCTCATTCCCTGCCAAATCAGCGGCACAGACTCCTTTTCCCAAAAATTGTCTTGCTTTCCGGATCATATCTAAATTAGCTGTCAGACTGTGATGTCTCATAGCACAGACAATGACATTATACTCCACATGAAATTCTTTCTTTCCCTGTTCTAACCCTTGAAGTACACTATCAATAACCTGTTCTGTCCCCAAATTTTCATGCACTGAAAGAAGAGGAGCAAAACGTACTTCTATATATCTTACATTTTCATCAGCAACAGAGCGGATTAAATCATACCCTGCTCCTTTTAAGCCCTCCTTATCTTGAAGTGCCAAAAGAGGCAGATCAAATTTTTCCAAATATTCCCCCAGGTTTTTGCATTGCCACCCTGCCTGGATCTGAGATAAAGAAATATCCTGCTTCAGACGTTCTTTCAGAAAATCCAGAGACAATGATCCGTCCAGATGACAATGAAGTTCCACCTTCGGTAATTTTTTTAATAATTCATATTCCATAGCTTGCCTGCCTTTCCAGCCATAATATATTAAAAATAAGAGAGAAATGCCTATCCATTTCTCTTTTTATAAGATTTTGTAAGCAAATTGTATCATAATTTCCTATAGAAACAAATAGAAATGTGACTAAATCACTGGTAATAGATTTCCTAGTTGACTATAATACAAAATAACAGAAAATATTGGAAAGGAGATTTACTTATGAGATTAAAAGACAAAGTAGCTATTGTAACAGCAAGTACCAGAGGAATTGGAGCAGCCATTGCAGAAACTTTTGCACGAGAAGGTGCAACAGTTTATCTGGCAGCCCGAAACCCCGAACGCGCCCAGGCCATGATTGACCGCCTGTCCGCTGAAGGCTGCTCTGTTTCCTATGTATATAACGATGCAACCAAACAAGAAACTTATAAAAGTATGATTGAGGAAACTGTACAGAAAGAAGGGAGAATAGATATCCTTGTTAATAATTTCGGCACTTCCGATCCCAGAAAAGATCTGGATATCAAATCGACAAAATACGATGAATTCCTAAAAACTCTAGACGCAAATATTGGAAGCGTATTCCTTGCTTCACAAGCTGCCATTACACATATGGCTAAAAACGGAGGCGGAAGTATTGTTAACATTTCCTCCGTAGGTGGCTCTGTTCCGGATATCTCACAGATCGGCTATGGAACAAGCAAAGCCGCTATAAACTACCTTACCAAACTAATAGCAACGCAAGCGGCTCGTGATAATATTCGCTGTAATGCTGTGCTGCCCGGCATGACTGCAACCGACGCAGTTATGAAGAATCTGACCCAGGATTTCCAGA
Organism: Lachnospiraceae bacterium; assembly: GCA_019423745.1. GTDB lineage: Bacteria > Bacillota > Clostridia > Lachnospirales > Lachnospiraceae > Claveliimonas. The sequence continues at coordinate 10,022 of JAHZAV010000008.1, read as the reverse complement.
ATTTCTTCTTAAAGCATACCCCGATCAAGCGAATGGGAACTCCAGAAAACATTGCACAAGCAGTATTATATTTTGCAAGTGATGAATCGTCCTACACAACAGGACAAATCATGGAAGTATCGGGAGGTTTTGGTATGCCAACTCCGGTCTTCGGCGATATGATTGAATTAAAAAACAGAAGGTAAAAAACAAATCGCACCCTGTCTTAAAGGAAGGGGACAATAAACCTCTGCTATCGGCCAGCGCCTAAAAACGCTGGCTTTCTTTATATAGATTCTATATAATTTTCTCTTGTATTTAGGCGTAAAAACTATGTGATACTTACACACCCAAATTCCAATCCTAACACAATTCGTCTGCCCATAATTCAGCAATCTCTGCTCGTTTCTTCTTTCTGAGCTCATACAGAAACACAACAACAGATAGCAGATTAGCTGCCAAAACTAACAAAAATCCGATTCCGCTTCCCATTAATCCATTTCCACTTCCCATATCCACGACCTCTTCACCAGGTGCATAATTAATTGTATACACGGCAGATGAAACATCTATGATTCCATGAATAAATATACATGCCCACAAATTTTTCGTACGTAGATACGAAGCCCCGAATACCAATCCCAATGTCGTCGCATAAAAAACTTGAAATATTGTATCCAGTATATTTCCATATACCAGATTTCCAAGATGAACAGCTCCAAAAAGAATCGATGTCACAACTACAGATTTCAACACTTTCTTTTCATCATTCTTCCAGTGCTTCATCATGTGTCCCAAAAGCATGCCGCGCATAATGATTTCTTCATAAAAACCTGTTATCATATTGGTTATCACAACCATAAGCAACGTCTCTGTTACAATTTTGTCTGCCTGTATATTTGTTTTTAAAATATTAAATACTAAAAACAAGAGCCCTGGCCAAAGTAGCAACAATCCTTTCATCATTTTTTCGGTACGCAGGTGAAAAGAAAATTCCCCCTTGTACATCTCTTTCATCATGATGATAGCCAAAAAACTAAGTGAAAGTTTTAAAAAAGCGACATCATAACTATATGAGGTTTTCCCCAGAATATTTACACTCACCAATTTGTAGCCAATAATGTAAAATAGTACGCATAAAATCCAAAATATAGTCGCATATTGATCTGCGATTTTTCTTAATTTCCCCGCCATAATATATCTCCTTCCAAAATTCCGGAAATTCTTTCAATATTCCTCAGCTTTTAATCATTCTTTAATAATTACTTTCATAACATAATCAGTCACTTAAAATACATACTGTTATCTGTTCTGCGAGATTTCCTTTTTCTTTAACAGCCAAAGAATTGTAAGCAACAATCCACTCATTGTAAGTAGTAAAGCGTATACGCCTAAATTTGTCTGATCACCTGTCTTAACAGCACTGTCGATTGTTCCTGTAGAATTTTCTTTATCTGGTGTAACAGGTTTTGCTTTTACTACAACCTTAATCGTCTTTGTTACAGAAGCACCTTGACTGTCTGTTACTTGATAAGAAACTTCGTATGTTCCGACTTTTGAAGTATCAACGGTGTTCTCAATAACTTTAATATCTTTTGTAATATCACCATCTTCTTTATCTGTAGCTGTAACATCTTGTAATGCAATCGTGTCATTAAATTTATCGCCTGCCGTCAAAGTAATATCTTTGGCTGTAATTGTCGGAACATGATTAAGTGGCATCGTTTTAGGTAAAACCTCTACATCAACCATTACTTCTATAACTTCATAGTTCGCTGTATCTGCTGGTGTATAAATTGCTTTAAACTGCTGATGTCCACATTCGTCTGCAACGGTCTTTTCATCTTCCCAAGCAAAACCATTTGGAAGTCGTAACATTTCCAATGCCTGCCCCTGTCCAAGGACAAGACCAGTGATTGTTTCAGGTGTAGGTATTGCTTTCTTAATATCAAATGCAACCTTTTCTTCTAAACCTGTATAGTTATCATTACCCACAACCGTAGCTTTGACATAATATGTTCCAGCGTTCGTTGGCATTTCTTCTTTATATATGCCATTTTCTTCCATGCTGTATGTAAATACAACATCTCCAAACTTCGCCGTTGCTGTTGGAGAATTTGGTTCTTCATTGTATGTCCATCCGTTTATAGAAAGCGGCGTTTCCCATTTATTGGTTGCTAAACTAATTGTAAATTCTTTTTCCGTAAAAGTACCATTATAGTTAGCATCAGCTTCTACACTTGCAACCACCTTATAGTTTCCTGCATCACTCGGAGCAGAAGCAATTTTTTCCCATCTGTCATTTACATTTTGATACCATGTGAAAACTACATCTTTTGAACTACCTGTTTTCTCAACATCTGGATTACTGACAACATTTGCGTCATATGTTTTATCCATACTGTCTGTTGTAATAGCGATGTGACTGTCAGCTTTAGAAACTGTAACCGAAAGATTTCTCTTTACACTTTTTGTATCGGCATTATATCCTGCTATCATTGAAAAATCATATTCTGTTTCATAAGCTGTTGTATCAAAAACAGCCGAACAACTTTGTATACCAATAGTGTCTAAAGAAGTGTTGGAATCTTCCCACAACCAGCCAGCAGGCAACACAACATCAGAAAGCTTTTGTCCGTAAGTTGCTGTTAATCCCTGTGGATCTTTTATAACTTCATTTCCGTCTTTCAACGTTTTTACATTCATGCTTGTTTCACTTATTTCAGCTGAATCTACATATTTTACAGAAACCGTATAAAATGTATCTGCCTGCAATCCTGTAAAAACGGAACTATCCTGCCATTCGCCATTGTCAAGTTTGTATTGTACTTTGCCGAAAATATTTTGATAGTTTTTCAAATTCACTGTAACCGAAGCAGCGGTTGTACTTGCGTCAAATTGAGGCGCAGGTAGTTTGGGAGCAGGAGATATTCCTTGTGGTGCTTCAATTTGCCCATCCTCGATAGTTATTGTTACATTGCCGCTACCATTAAAACCGTAACCTATACTTTGCCCTATTTCATCAGGAGCTGACCAATGTGTACTTGCAGTTGCGTTAATCGTTCCTCCACAGATAATAATATCTATTTTAGATGAGCTATTGTTGCCCTGTCCAATTCCAGCACCACCTATGTGTCCATTTGCTGTGATATTACCGTCGTTAATAATAATCGTAGCATTATCACCGCCAATTCCTGCTTTACCATCTCCACCATAAGCGTTAATCGTTCCACTGTCAATTACAAGGGTACCGTTAAAAATTCCAATTCCATCGCCCCAACTAGACACTCTAGTTTCTAATGAACCTGTTCCATTGATTGTCACAGAAGAATCAATAATTCTTAATCCTGCTATACCGTCTCCTGACTTAAAATAGTTTGTATCCTTCAAAGTCAATATAAGGGCTGCATTATCTTTCACTTCAAATGCACAAGTATCGTCCTTAGATATTTCAATTTTGACATTTTCTACGGTAATGTTACCTTTAAAATTAGAGGCTATTATAATTCTTTCCGTTGTTACTGCTCCATTTCCGGTAATCGTGTAATCGCCACTTGTATTAAATGTTAAGGTATTTTCCACATTGTCATACGCCCATTCATTCCCTGCTGTTCCACCTATAACATTAAAATCTCCTGCATTATTTTCAGCATAATACTGTATTTCATTTCCTTGATTTGATTCTGTGTCCGTTGGTAATTTATTCGCATGGACTTCCAAACTCATCTGCGAAAACATTGGCATTATCATTGCAAATGTCAACAAGCATGCGCATATTTTCTTTCCTAAATTTTTTAGTTTCATCTTCATTTTTCTCCTATCCTAGATAAAATATCTTGACAAAAAATACCAGAAAACACAAAAAGCATCATTACACCTAAAATCAGATATAATAGTGCTTATGAATAAACTTATTCTGCTTAATCGAATGCAAAAAATGTCCATGTACGATATTCTCTGCAGGCTCTCATTTTATGCGGTTTTAACTGGTTACCTCATTTCTTTAATTATAATGAGAAAAAGCAAGGCTGTCTATCATTTTCTTTCGACTGAAACCTCCTACATGGTAAAAAATTTAGAATCATACTTTTGATTTTCTGCTTCTAAAATCATCAAATCATTTTTATAGTATTTTAGCTACGATCCAATTTTTCTATTTAGTATAACCAAAACCTCCCAGGACAAATGTCCCGGGAGACCATGTAGTACCTTGCCGCGCTTTGAATCGTATACAACCGTATTTGATTAACGTTTGGATAACTGAAAACAGCGGGAAAATCAGGGGTTATCCGGAGATTTGTTGCAGACGCGTTATTAACCACGGACGACTTAGCACGATTCAGAACACCTCTCTTATACTCCATATAATATTCAAATCATCTAAGCTTCTCTGCCTTTTTTAATGCCTTAATGTACTGATTTTTCACCCCATTTTCTTCTTCTCTTACACATAAATCAGAAATCTGTTCAAACAGGGAACTCTTTGCATATTGAGGAATAACTATAATACGTGATAATGCATAAGCACTTGCCCATCTAATTACTGTCCCCTCATTATCTGTATTTTGTAATAAAGCTATTATTGCATCATCAAGTTTAGTCGGAAATTTGTCTGCCAGATTCCCGACAATTCTGGAAGCTTCTCTTTTACAGGAATTATCAGAAGATAAAATATATTTTTTGGCTAAATCCAGATAATCTGCTTCCAAAGTAAACTCTTTGGATCGACTTACTTCTTCAATAGCTTCAAGCAAAAGCGAACGCTTTTTTTCGGGCAAAGATTCGCACGTTTCTAAAATTATTGAACAATCAACTTCCTTACTGACAATTGCTGTAACAATAGACTTTCTCTTCTCTAAGCGTTTTAATGATTTGTCATTTACTATTTCTATAATAGTCATTCTTATTTTCTCCTGTAAATTAAAATAATGTATTTAACTCTTGATTCCATAAATGATACAAGAAACAAAAAAAGTGATAATGTTTCAACGAACATCAGCAATTTGTTTGAGATACTCTTTATTTCCTTGATCAGAAGACTTCCATCCGAGAGATCAATGGATTCCTCTAATGTAACATGTAAAATACAATCTTTAGATTGACAACCATAATATATTCCTCGTCCGTCTCGCTAACTGTTGTAAATCCCACTTTTTGATATAGCTTCACTGCATAATTGTCTTTTTGAACAGATAAAGAAAGCTTTGCATAACCAGCAGTTTTTTCCGTTGACAGCATATGCGTGAGCAATGAAGTTCCGATCCCCATACCCCTGTATGCTTTAAGAACAGACATTGCAAGCGATGGAGTATTCTCATCAATATGTCCGTAGTCGTTCATAATTCTTGCCCATATTGCTCCTACAATATTTCCGTCAACTTCTGCAATCAAAGCCTTATCGTGTTTGCTTTTTCCAAAGTCTGCAATATATACTCGCAATTCGGGACAAGTTATCACTGATTTAGGCGGCGCAGCCGTACCATCCGGAATATAAATTGCTTCGTATAAAAAATCACTTAACAGATAATATTCATCTTTTTGCATTTCCCTTATTATGAAGTCCATATTCCCCTCCAAATTATCATAGACTAACAATAATTATTATTACAATTATAGAATATATTAAAAATGCAATTATTACTGTACCTACATTTGCTTTTATAAAATATAAAAGTGTTGAAATGACACTGGAAACACCAGCAAATAAAGCGCACAAATTTCAATTTATTCTTCTATGTATTTATCCTTTCAAGTTTTCCAAAGCAGACGGATTATTTTCAAGGATCACCCGAACAATGGGGCAGGTTTCTAATTCAGAACAGTCACCGCAGGTAGAAACACCTTTATTTATTGCACACTTCCGAATCCCGCACAGGCTATCACAAAATACCGTTTTTGCTCCATTCATACGGCAGCCCCCACAGTTAATATGTTCTGGCAGAATAGGGGCGTTATTCAACTCTGCCCATAATTTTGCTGTTTTCTCACGCAAGTTTTGATCGTCATTGATAGTCGCAAGATATGCGTCGCATTTTTCGCAATTCAGTCCGCAGTATCCGATCATATCTTTCATAAGTTATACATCTCCTGTCTGTTATTCTTCATCATCAATTTCACGCTCAAAGATGGAATACTTCCAGTCATCCGTTCCTGAAATCAAACGCCAGCCCGGTTTTCCGTATTCATTGAGTTTCTCAATATACCGTTCCAGTTTAATACGAACATTAAACGATGGCTCTGCGCTTAAATCAACTGTCATATATTCCTACTTCTTCATAACCAACCACCTTTCTATGTATGAGTCTTTAAGAAAAGTTTTTCATTATATCTGCAACAAACTGTGCCTGCTGCTTTCTCAAATTGCTGTTTTCCATATCAAATTCCCATCGTCTGTATGGTTCAACAAGCGTCACGGTAAATGTCGTAGGGTAGTCGTCTTTGGTATATTCAATGAATTGGTTATCGTTGAGAACTTCTGTTTTACTTAGGTCGCTTCTCCAAACTCCATAATTTTCAATATTCAAAACCAGCTCCCAGACTTTGAGAAACTCGCCGGGGATCAGGTCTTGCGGTGCAGGCACAAGCATCATAAATCCGTCCTTTCCATATCTTAATTCATACCCTTGTGCATAAGCTTGTCATAGTAGCTTATCGGGGGAAAATTAATACAAAATCATTTTTCTCTTTGAATATTGGCATAGCTGTGGGTGCGCTGATATAAGTTGCCCATGACAGCAAAAATGCAGTCTTAGCACGATTGATTACGCCTCTTCTTTTATTAAGAAAAACGTTGTCATTACCGCTTCCTTTATAAGCGTCGTAATGTAATTTTTTCTATATTAAAACGCTTTTCTAACAAATCAATCATCTCATCTGATAATCTTCTTAATGTCCCCAAAAAAGAATAGTAATCCATTCCATTATAACAAGTTTCAACAATGCCATAAAACGGCTTTTCAATATTTTCTATAGAAATTACTCCCTGATTTTCAATCCCATAATGCATCATACAATTACGAAACTTAGACTGGAATAAATTATTTGCTGAACTAAGCGTCTCTGTAAACCCTCCCAAATCAATACACAGATCAATATTATTGTCACAATAATTTTTTAACCGTTGAATTGCTCGATAAGTATAATATGTTACAATATATTCCACTCGAAAAACCCACATATTGCTATCATCAAATAACGGTCTCAAAATATGTTTCACAAAATTCATATTACAAACTAAATCAAGAAAAAACAAATTTAAGACCTTCGATGAATTATCAACGAACAACTCATCATTCTTATTTGTATTCAAGTCATAAAAATAATCTATTGATACCCCTGTATGCAATCTTTTTACCTCTGGTGGATCAATAACTTGCGAAAATCCTTCTCTTATCGATGCCACAAATGACCCCATTTGCCGCCCTAATTCGAATTGCAATTTTCCTGTTTTCGGATTAAATATATCATCAATTCCTAAAAAATCAGCAAGCATCTGAGTGTTTCCTATAACATGATAATCTTCTGTCCAATAGGTACCAAGATTCAAATGGATATTCCAACTTTTCATAAAATCAAATCTTAATTGTGCTCTATACTGTTCATCTTGCTCGATATCTACCAATTCTATTCTTTTCCTTGATTTTCCAAAGTTTTCTCCGTATACTTTAATAAAATTACGTATATCTTTTACTTTTTCCGCAGAAGTTCCCTCGATAAAAATTTCTCCCATATATTCTTGGCAAGATTGAATAAACAATGCATAATACGGGATAATCTCCATTGCAAATACAGAATCCCTTTCGGTCTTCATAAGAGAAAAAATAGATTCCGCATCTTCTTGCATAATACGAACAGTAATCATCTTTTCCAAATTTTCCATCTTTTTATCTTTACATCTCCTCGATACATCTCGAATTTCTGAGTTTATTCTTTTTCTGTTAATCCACAAAAATTTACTCATCAAGTATCAATTTTCCCGCCTTAGCTTTTAGCTTATTTCGGGAATCTATTTTCATTAATTACAGTTTCATTTTCACTAACTACATTATTAATATCTTCCCATGTTATTGGTTCCGAAATGCTAAGCGGAGCTATTTGAGAATATGAGCCTATCCACTTTTCTCCACTAGTTCCTTCATTGAAATTCAATCCATTATATTTTAATGCTTTTGCAAATCCAGAAAGCGCATAACTCACACCGCCATGCTGCTTTTCTTGCTGTTCAAACAAGCCATATTGATACAATGATGAAATCATAGCAGTTAGCTGCGTTGTACCTTCATAGTCAAAAGAAGCGATATAATCTAATTCTTCAGGTGTACACATTATTTAGAAACTTTGCGAGTTTATAATACAAAGCATTATCCATTTCAGTCAACAGATAACACCTTGTAAGTTGAGCAAAATAATCAACTTTTTTATCATCATCAATTTCATTAATGAGATGAATCTGTCTTTTTACAAATCGCTCATAATCCTTGTTATCCTCACTGAATTTTCCCGCCATCTTTACTTGTTCAGCATAATCCCTAAAGGTACCAAACATATATCTCTGCATTTTGTCCCAAAACAAAATTGTTGGTGTATGAAAAAGTAGATCCTTTATATCGCCGCCAGAGTCAATCAATGCGCCTACATCTCCTAGAGAAACAGCTTTAATAATGCCCAAAAATGCATCCCCTGCATATTCATGAATGTCTTTATCCTTCAAAATCGTTGTCAGTGCCTCAAGTTGCTTTTCTAACATTTTACCTCGCCCGCTCCTATACTATCATCAATTAACATTTTTAAATATTCATCAATTTTCTTTGCCTGTTTATACTCCTGAATTTTAATCCTAATATTATTTTGCTCTTCAATTGCAGCCTCTTGAGGAAGGAAGCCTGAATAGACCCTATACATAGGCTTGGCATCCGTATCGGGAAAATATACCTTTTTTTGACTTATCTTCCACATCGTCGATTTCACTAACAATAGCATTGAATATGCTATTCATAATATAAACCGTTATAGTCTGACCAAATATGTTATATTCTATTTTGTCAGTATAAGCTGTAAAAACTTCCTGACTTGGAGACAAGACATCATTTATCACACGGATGAATGTATTCAAGCTATCGAAGAAGCACTATGGGAATTCAATGTTTCTCAATGTCCTGACATCTCCAACGAAGAATTTTAGAACAGTTATCTACTATTCTATTTTTAGTTCAATTTGACAATCCTTACTATCTTTGCTAATATAATTATAGAAATAGGCACTACCGATAAACGGTTAGTCCAAATTCATATTAGTTACGAAAAGTAACCGCAATCCTTTGGTCGAGGGGCGGTTACTTTTTCGTATGATTGATATATGCTATTAAGATCGTAACGACAATACTAAGTATCATCAAAACGATGGAGAGCATTTCATAATCGCTCATATGTTCGCCCTCCTTTCCCAGATTTCCCTTCACAGAGATTTCTATGTAATCAGAGGGTTCAGTCCCTCTGTCGAAGGACTAACCGCCTACCGTTCTCTGGCAGTGCCTGATTGTATTTTACCAGAACAAGTATTCGATATCAAGCAAAATATCTGCTATTCCTTGATAACTGCAATGAATGTTGCTGTGCCGCTTCTCGTTTCTTTTCTTCTATGCGCTCATGAATTTTTGTCTGCTCCATGGCATAGATTTTCTGCTCCGTTTTCTTCATCTTCTGCAGGAATTTCATATATTCTTCCATAACCGGAGAAATGTCAGGGGGAATTTCCTGCTGCGATAGTTCTCCATGGCCTTTGCCCCGCCTGAATACTATATTCTCTGAATTCTTTTTCACCCCGTTTCACGACATTCCACGATGTTTCCGGAGAAGTGAAAAACCCCGGAAACATAAGGAGTTTCCAGGGTTTGTAAACATTTCGATATTCTCTTTTGATTATCTCTTTGATAATTAAGATTATCGTTTTGAGAACTGTGGAGCTCTACGAGCTGCTTTGAGTCCGTATTTCAATCGTCTGAGCGATGATTTTCCTTGATATTCCGGGCTTTTTTGAGCCTCGG
>JAHZAV010000079.1 GCA_019423745.1 Lachnospiraceae bacterium | reverse complement strand
GGAAGCTCGATCGTCTTAACAATTGGGTTAATCATAAAAAATGTTTTATATCTATTTTTCTTTCAAAATGCTTGCAAAGATACATATTTTATTCGTGTAATACGGTGGGAATGAGATAAAAAGTTTGTATTTAGTTGTTTTTTGCACTTTTATAAGTGTAAGAAGTGGGAAAATGCTTTGACTAACCGTGAAAAGGAGTATATTTGCACGTTCTTTTTAGAAAAATACATGAAATATGAAAAAGATTCTTTTTGTAGCATTGGCTGTTTTGGGGTTAAGCGCATGTAATTCCGGACCGGAATTTAAAGTGGAAGGTGAAATATCCGGTGCTGACGGTAAAATGCTTTACCTGGAAGCTTCGGCTTTAGAGGGTATTGTTCCTTTGGACTCCGTTAAGTTGAAGAGTGACGGTACGTTTGCTTTTAAGCAGGCATGCCCTGTATCACCTGAATTTTATCGTTTGCGTGTAGATGATAAGGTTATCAACTTTTCCATAGATTCTGCGGAAACGGTTCGGTTTAATGCACCGTATACGGATTTTTCTACGGCTTATACAGTAGAAGGTTCGGCAAACAGTGTGAAGATAAAAGAACTTACATTGAAGCAAATGCAGCTTCAAACCAATGTAAATGCGTTGATTCAAAGTATGCAAGCCCATAAAATCGGTACGGATGTGTTTGAGGATAGTCTGGCTACACTGATGAAGGACTATAAGGATGAAGTGAAGATTAATTATATTTTTGCCGCTCCTAATACGGCAGCTGCTTATTTTGCTTTATTTCAGAAATTAAATAATTATCTCATATTCGATCCGTTGAATAATAAAGATGATGTGAAGTGCTTTGCTGCAGTGGCAACCAGCCTGAACAATTATTATCCGCATGCTGACCGTTCGAAGAATCTTTATAATATAGTAATAAAGGGAATGAAGAATACCCGTGCCCCGCAGCAGAAGGTCGTGGAACTTCCTACGGAGGCTGTGTCGGAAACAGGTATCATTGATATTAACTTGCGCGACATGAAAGGCAATATGCACAAGTTGAGTGATTTGAAGGGGAAAGCTGTTATTTTGGATTTCACAATCTATCAGAGTGCGGTTTCTCCTACACATAATTATATGCTGCGTGATTTATACGACAAGTATGCCGGTCAGGGCTTGGAGATTTACCAGGTTTCTTTGGATGCTGATGAGCACTATTGGAAAACAACAGCCGATAATCTGCCGTGGATATGTGTACGTGACGCCAATGGGGTATATTCCAGCATAGCTGCCGCTTATAATGTACAGTCGCTTCCTGCTGTCTTCCTAATCAATAAAAAGAGCGAGTTGAGTGCCCGTGGCGAAACAATTAAAGATTTGGATGCAGCGGTGAAAGCCTTGCTGTAACATGTTATAAATTAGAAGATTTCATTTAAATATGTTACAAAGCACTGCTTTTTGCTTGACACGCATTATTTAAAAGTCTATCTTTGCAAAGGAAAAAATAGGAAGAGGGTTCCAGCATGCTGACCATGTTGGAATTCTTTTTTGTTTATAGTACCATTAAAAAACATTATAAATAATAAGGAGGAAAAACTATGGCTTATATGTCAGAAGAAGGCTACAATAAGTTGTTGGCCGATTTGAAACAGTTGGAAACGATAGAACGCCCGAAGATTGTGGCAGCTATCGCTGAGGCACGCGATAAAGGTGACTTGTCGGAAAATGCAGAATATGATGCTGCAAAAGAAGCTCAAGGTCTTCTTGAAATGAAAATCAATAAACTGAAACAGGTTATTGCGGATGCAAAGATTATTGATGAATCTAAATTGAAAACCGACAGTGTACAGATATTGAATAAAGTGGAACTGAAAAATGTGAAAAACGGTATGAAGATGACTTATACCATTGTTTCTGAAAGTGAAGCTAACCTGAAAGAGGGAAAGATTTCTGTAAATACTCCGATTGCACAAGGTTTGCTTGGCAAGAAAGTGGGTGATGTTGCTGAGATTAAAGTACCGCAGGGTATCATCAATCTGGAAGTAGTGAACATATCATTTTAGAGGAGGGGCAGGTCTGCATGCGGGCTTGCCTCATTTTATATAAGTAAAATTATGGCAACAATATTCAGCAAAATTATCGCGGGTGAAATACCTTGCTACAAAGTGGCGGAGAATGATAAGTTCTTTGCTTTTCTTGATATTAATCCATTAGCGAAAGGGCATACGCTGGTCATTCCTAAACAGGAAGTGGACTATATCTTCGATTTAAGTGATGAGGATTTGGCTGCAATGCATGTTTTTGCAAAGAAAGTGGCATTGGCTATTGGCAAGGCTTTTCCTTGTAGGAAAGTGGGTGAAGCAGTTTTAGGTTTGGAAGTTCCTCATGCACATATTCATTTGATTCCTATGCAGAATGAAAAGGATATGCTTTTTTCCAATCCAAAGCTGAAATTGACAGATGAAGAATTTAAGGCGATAGCCAAAGCTATCACCATGGCGTTCTAAAAGATTTTATTTCCTCCCATTATAAAAAATCGGCAGTTGGAAATAGCAACTGCCGATTTTATTTTACTTTTTTGTCGTTGAAAAAACTATTTATATATACTCCTCTCCCAATTTAATTTGAGCATCATTCACATACTTACGTATGGAATGCTCTTCATCTTTTTTACAAATCAGCAGGACATTGTCGGATTCGGCAATGAGGTATCCTTCCAGCCCGTCGATGACAGCAAGTTTGTTTTGCGGAAGTACGACAATATTGTTTTTACTATTGTATAATAACGACCTGCATTTCAGAGTGACATTCTCCGATTCGTCTTTTTGAGAAAGATCGTACAGGGAGCCCCATGTACCTAAATCAGACCATCCGAAGTCGCCCAATGATACATATACATTGTCTGCTTTTTCCATAATGCCGAAGTCGATGGATACGTTAGGGCATGCAGGAAAGTTCTCATCTATGAATTTCTTTTCTTCCGGTGTTCCGTACACATCTTTTCCGGCTGCCAATTTAGTGGCCAATTCCGGTAAAAGTAATTCACCGGCTTTGATGATACTGTTTACATTCCACATGAAGAGACCGGCATTCCAATAAAATTCTCCGCTTTCTATAAAGACTTTGGCCAATTCCAATTCGGGCTTTTCTGTAAAGGTTTTTACTTTATAGAAGCTGCTGTCTATATGTTCGGCTACCTGTATATAACCATATCCTGTTTCCGGGCGATTAGGCTTAATGCCAAGAGTTAGAAGCTTATCAGATTTTGCAACGAATGCCAGCCCTTTCTCTATGGCTGAAAGAAATTCGCTTTCTTTTAGGATAAGATGATCCGAAGGAGCTACTACGATATTGGCATTTGGGTTTAATGCACGGATATGGTAAGCAGCCCATGCAATGCACGGGGCAGTGTTTCTGCGTGTAGGTTCTAATAAAATCTGTTCGGAGTTTAATTCAGGAAGCTGTTCTTTCACCAAGTCGGCATATAGGTCATTGGTTACAACCAGTATGTTTTCTGTAGGGATTACTTGCTTGAACCGATCGAATGTTTGTTGCAATAATGAACGCCCTGTGCCGAAAAAATCCAGAAATTGTTTCGGAAGAGTTTTGCGGCTGAAAGGCCAGAAACGGCTACCGATACCGCCACCCATGATTACACAGAAATTATCCTTATTGGTTATCATATTAAATGTTTTAAAAGTTTCTGCTAAAGTACTGTATATTTTATAAACGCGGAATGCTTGGAGAATATTTTCTCGTTTTTTTCGCCTTTTTTTAAGGAAAGTATTGTAGTTTTCAAAAAAAGCTGTATCTTTGCACCGCATTTGAGAAATCAACATGCCCAGATGGCGGAATCGGTAGACGCGCTGGTCTCAAACACCAGTGGAT
>JAHZAV010000078.1 GCA_019423745.1 Lachnospiraceae bacterium | reverse complement strand
TCTCTTTGAACTCCACATTCTTCGATTCTCCTGCAAGAATTTCTTCTATGGTCATTGTAACACCTCGCTCTCAATTTGCTACACAGTGCATAGCCTTTTTATTATTTCATCTGATATTCCAGTCTTAATTCCTCTGCAAGATACAAATCGCTCATGCAGTGCATATCAGAAACACCGTCACGCATTAACTGATAGACTTCAGAATGATAAAATAATCCCAATGCCGTATCCAGTGAAAGTCCCTGCTGTTTAGCAAAACACTCAATGACACGAGCATATTTTTTCTGAAGCAAAATCAGGTTTGCTGTCATAGTCGGATTTTTGATTTTTTCTTCAGTCATCATATGCAAGCCTTTCCTTACTTTATTTTAGCCAAAACATCCTGGAAAATTGCATAATTCTTCTTCACACCATCATCCAGATCAATAGAAATCATCTGATCGGCAAGGTGATGAACCTTTTCCTCATAGGTTCTGATTTCAGTATCCTGTGCCTGTAAGGTGGTCAGCTTTTTGTTCAACTTCACACGCTCGCCAGTGGATGCATTGGCAATCCGCTGCTCCAGATCAGCAATAGCAGTGCGATAACGAGCCTGCTGTTCATGCACATAATCGGTACGAATACGGGCAATTGTGTCTGGCTGATAACGGTGCATATAGATCAAAGCCTTAAAGCCGTTTTTCTTACCACTGTCAAACAGCCAGTAAATCGGGCGTTTCTGATAAATCTTGCAATGGTCAGAATAGAAATCACTCAGGAAATAATTCCGAATCACATCCTTCGGCTGACCTTTGCCACCCAGAGCGTCGGCAATAAACTTCAGGTTTTCATCCAGCGTATCTGCACCGTAAACGGTTTTCACAAACTCTACAAACAAACCGACAATATCATCCTCAAAATATTCGTCATCACAAATCGGGATAATGTTATCCTTATCCGCAGGGAAAGACGCATATTTACTGGCATCCCATTCGCCACCAGCATAAGCAAGTCCATCCACATCCAGAGAGTAACGACCGAACATACAACCTACTGCATAGGAAATAAAGCTTTTTATTTCCCTTTCAACATTTGCTTTTCTTACGGAAATAGAACTATCTTCGAATGCAGTTTCATCACCTTCGAATGAGTAGATTTCTTCAAAAATAATACTTATTTTTTTCTCTAAATTTTTTAAACACGTGAATCTTAAATTTGACGTTTTCTCAAATTCTTCATATGCTTTTTTCATTGTTGCATTCATCATATTTCCAAACACTAACGGATGCTTAGCAAAATCCCAGGAAATTTCATATAAGTTCCAATCTTCTTTTGAAATTTCGATACATTTTTTTACTAACTCGGATACTTCATCTACTCTATTCTTATCGACAATTATAGGAAAAGATGCTATATGTCCAACCTCATAATTCATAGTTGGAGAAATCATTTTCACAATTCTTAATGCTACAGAAGAATTGCAAAAACCTGCCAAATAATATAGCAAACTATCGTTGGCGAAAAAACTAGTTCCCGCTACATCAAAGATGAAACCATCTTCTTTGAACCTAAAGGAAATACTTCCCGCAGATATTTTCGACCAACTTACACAATGTCTAAAATAATATTCTGTATTCTGAGGTCTTGATCTAAGCTTTCCCTTATCATTTTTAAAATGTTTAATATCAAAACCATCATTTTCCCAATTTACTATATAATCATTATTCCCATACCATTTTCTGTAATCTCCCCCTTTATTATAGGGGAACCATTTAAATCCGCTTTTTTTCGCATCATCAATGGAATGTGCTAAAAAATAAATTTTTTGATATGATACCTCATGCCATAATCGTATAAATTTATTATTCTCTCCAGTTTGTAATCCAACTTTTGGAGTAGCTAAATCACGGAGTGTACTACCTTTAAATGCATGAAATAACTCTTCATTCGCCTCATAAATCCATGGTGTTCCTGGAATATCATTAAATCGCAAGGTATTTACGCAAAATTGCATTCGTCTTCCTCTGTTTAATGAAAACATTTCCGCAACTATTCCTTTTTCAATATTATATAGGTTATAATCACAACAAATATTATTATTTTTTTTAGCATATAAAAATAGTTTCCGAATATCGTTCGGATCAATAAATTGAAATGTCTTTTCATGCAATCTATAAAAAAGTGAACTATCTTTTTTTCTGTCTGAAGTGTTTTGAATTACAAAAGTTGCCGACCCAAAATCAATTCCAAATATTCCTCTTCCCATATGAATAAGTGAGTGTAAATGTTGTTCGCTATTTATTCTTCTTCTTAGTTTTTCAAATGATGACAGTGTAATCAAAGAAGGTTGTGTAATAAGAGCATAGTATCCGTTTTTAACACAATACGCTCTGCACCTATCAACAAAAACTGCAAACATGTCAGATTTTGTGTCTGAAAATCTATCTTTTATATAATCCACTAACTTATCATCCATTCCTGACACGCCCATATACGGTGGATTCGTCACTACAACATCATACTTCTGTGCCAATGCTTCCGCCACCTGCACCAACGGCAATAATTCTCTTAATGCCGTATCACGGGACATATTTATATCTTCCGTAATCTCAGCAAAACGGTCATACAAAGCTGACCAATCCTGCGGTGTAATCGTCAGAATAGAACCATATTCCTTTGCATCATGCAGTTCACTGATAATGGTATCCATAGCGGCTGTGAGCTTCGCATCGCCATTACAGAAATAGTCCACTGCGAATTTATCTACATGATTGCTCTCCACGATGGCATACACATGGGGCTGAATGCCACGGCTAAAGAAACGGCGGTCATACTGGCGGGCTTTCATCATTACCGCAAAATAAGCCAGCTGTGCCGCACGGTCATCAATATCCAGACCGTAAAGATTATTCTCCACAATACTTGCTACTGCTTCACGGGTAGTATAGCCGTAGGATTCATAAATCTTCATCAACACATCAAACATATACGCAAGGATATGACCGGAACCGGAGCATGGGTCAATGACTTTCAGCTGATCCGGTGTCAGCGCGGCGTATTCCTTGCGAATCTCGGCAAGCTGTGCCTGCACTTCCGGCTCCTGCTCAGCTTCTTCCAGATAGTAATGCCATTTGGTATCTTCCGGGTCACGGTTTCCGGCAGCATAGGCAGACTGTTCTTCCTCGGTAGGAAGAAGCTGCTCTTTCACATCCGGATGTCCCTCCAGCCATAAACGACCAAGACTGTTCTCTACCATGTAGCGAACAATCCAGTCTGGTGTGAAAAGCTGAGTTGCTGCAGGGATGTTTTCTTTTGTGATTTTCACATTCTTTTTCAGTGCTGCAAAAACATCGTCCTTTTTCTCGCTGTTATAATACTGATACAACCAACCGATAATCTGGACAGCATCCTTCCAATCATCCTCCGGTATCAGCTCAATCATCTGCTGAATGACACTGCCTTCACGGAGCAGATTGTCCGGCAGAAGAAGCTCTGTGTAGTCGGCAATCTTTTGGAACATTCCCGGCAAAATTTTATTCAGAGCGTTGCACTGCACAGTCAGTAGGTATTTATACAGTTCTTCGCTCTTTTCTGCATCTTTCAGTTCATAGACCTTTTCCATATCGAGTCCATCCAAATCCAGATGAATGGCTTCGGTTATAATCTGCGGCTTAAAGTTGTTTTCCTCGTCCGTAAATACACGCACATGAGAAGGAAGATAGCCGTTGACTTCCATGAATCGCAGAGCAGAGAAGCGATTGAACCAAGTATAGGCAACCTCTTCCATGACCTGCTTATATCCTTTATCGTTAATCTCGGCAATCAGAGCCTGACGCTGTTTCTTTTCATCGGCAGTGAGGACTTTGCCGCCAACACTGTCCGCATTGGCATCCTCAATGTTATCCTCTGTGATACCGTATTCCACACCTTTTAGGGAAACACGGGCGATCAGCTCTGTTCTTGCCCAGACAGCAAATTTTTTAATCGCATTCTTATCCATACTCGTCTCTCCTCGTTAGTTCAGCTT
>JAHZAV010000077.1:2196-4096 GCA_019423745.1 Lachnospiraceae bacterium | reverse complement strand
TTAGGCCACTTATAAATGATTTTCTACGCAAAATGGCAAAATTTCGGCATCAGGAAAATCAAGATGTAAGCGCCGGAACAAGGATAAGGTTTTTTATCGATAAACCAGCAGCTATGATCTCTTTTCCAAGAGCCGTTATCAAATATTTATAGGATCCTGGGATTTTTTCAATCAGTCCATGGACTTTCAGACGTTTAAAGATCCTTGTCATGGCAGACGGAGTGATTTTCGGAAGATGCTGGCGGATCTGTTTTCCTTGTATCCCGAATGTCATGTATTCCCCTTTGCTGATGGCTTCCAGTACAGACAGATCACGGGAATCAAAAAAGTTGAATCCGCGATAGGTTCGTTCCTTTTCCCTCCGGGAATGACTGACTTCATCCAATTTCTTCCTGCCGCTGCTGTGATCATCAAAGGATGAGATAAATTCAAGGTATCTGTAATTCGCAGATTTCAGGATTGTGAATAACTGATATAAGCTGTAAATACTCTTTTTTAAAGGGGCTTTCCGAATATCGGATGTTCCATCCCTATGCTGAACTTCCCGCTCCACACGGAACGTACTGATATCATTGCAGGTGCTTTCAATTCGCAGTACACAGCCAAACTTGTCATACATTTTTATGGACACATCACCCATGTGGTGCTTGATCCTCGTTCCGAGGATGCGCTGATTATAGTTTGTGCCAATCTCTTTGGTACAGTTATAAGTGATTCGCTGTCCAAGGAAAGTGGCGATGTTGTCAGGCTTCACAGTATATATCGCAGTGTGGATGATTTCATCATAGATTGGTGCCAGGTATTCCGGCTTACGGAACATGATATCCGTGGCACATTCGATCTGCTGAACCGTCCAGGTATAACCCAGCCCGAGAGATTCCGGAACGGGACTGTAGCGTCTGGCAAAGACATCGAGAACTTTATGGAGCCCTTGCGGGTTGATACGGTCAGAAAGTTTCTGAGCAGTTTCAATATCGGAGATTTCAAGGAACGCGTTGTCCTGCATTCGGTAAGAAAGCTGTTTTTTGTCAAGCTTATAGGCGAGCAGGTTATGACCGTTCATGTAAAACTGAAGACGGAAAGGCGGCCATGTAGGGACACGAAGATAGCAAAGGCCAAGTTCCCTGTCGATAAAATAGAAATAGTAATGAAGACACTTGCTCTGGTCAAACTTCAGGAAGGTCTTCCCAGTTGTTTTATCATGCCAGGGCCTGTAGGTATTACAGCATTCCATAGCAGAAAAGATATGGATCAGACCTTCCGTTTTTCCGGTTTCGGCAATGATGTTCTGGATGCGGTCATCTTTTCGAAAAGCATGGAGTTTTCGGATGAACTCAATTTCCATTCCATTTTCGTGAGCAATCTTTTCCGCATTCTGACGGACCTGTTCCGTAAGGGGCTGGGAGAAACTGGTGGGATAATCAAAAATACGGATACCGTTGAGTTTCATATAGGCAGTCATTGCTTCCGCATGGCTCCAGTTTGGGATATATCCCTGAATGATCATGCGGTCATAACAGGTAATGATGCCATGAATTTTATCAGCGTATTTATCAGTGAGTAACATATAAAAACCCCCTTTTTCTTTAGAATAACACAAGGGGTAGAAAATAAAAATAACTTTTCCGGTTTATCCGGGTTAGGGACTGTAAAATGTAACCTATTATCTTGCAGAATTGATACAGATGTGCTATATTGAAGATATAAAAAGGGAGACCGCAAGCGGCTTACCCCGAAAATTTAGAAACTGTTTTTACAAACAGCCGTCATTATTCGCAGTAATGGCGGCTATTTTCGTTTATCCTTGAAAATCTCATAACAAAGACTAACAAGGGCAACAATGAATATTAACAACTGAATCAGATCAGTATATGTAACACACATTGGCATCGCCCTCCTT
>JAHZAV010000077.1:315-2186 GCA_019423745.1 Lachnospiraceae bacterium | reverse complement strand
CGATTATCTCTGCCAATGCATGAGCATGCTTGTTTTGATGCGCTTGGAAGAATCGGCAAATATATTTGACAGAGTGTCCAAGATATTTGGATAAAGAAAATCGATGGCTTTGACTGTTATCAGTCTACACCATCGGTTTTCTTAAGTCCAGTTAACCTCTGAACAGTAACCCACTATTTAAATCTGATGTGGAGTTATTAGTGTGGCACTTGACAGTAGTTTGGATTTTGAGTAAAGTTGTATTAAAACAGTGAGAAAGAAATGGATATTTATTATGACTACCATAAAAGAAATTGCAGAGATGGCTGGAGTTAGTATGACAACAGTCTATAATGTACTTCATGGAAATGTAAAAAAAGTATCGAAAGCGAATATGGAAAAAATACAGGCTTTGCTAGATGAATATCACTATGTACCGAAAATGGGACTGAGAGCTTTGAAAAATAACAGTTCTAAGATTATTGGAGTGGTAATTCATACATCTCGTTATTATGAGAATACAGTTATTTCAGATACTTTTTACAGTCATGTTATTGGTGCGTTGGAAGAATCTCTTAGAAAAGAAGGATATTACATGATGCTATATGCGGCGGAAGATTTGGAAGAAATCTTTCATATGTCATTAGCTTGGAATGTAGACGGATTGATTGCGATTACATTTAAATATCATAACTATATTAAATTGAAAACATTGATAAACAAACCGATAGTTGCAATTGATTTAATTGATAAAGAGGCAGAAGATTATGTTAATGTAGGTCTTCAAGATGAAAATGGTGGTTATATAATGACCAAATATCTTTTAGAAAAAGGATATGAGAAAATTTATGTCTGCGCAAGAAAGAATGCCGGTGTGGATCATGAACGCTGGATTGGATATCGAAAGGCATGGGAGGAAGCAGGGAAAAGCTATCTGACAAATGATTTTATTTCACTTAATGAAACTGAACAAGATAGAAATAAAAATTATCAGATGATGATGAAATTTATCGGAAAAAAGACAGCGTTATTTTTCTTGTCAGATATGTTTGCAGTTGAAGCAATCCATTATTTTCAAAAGCAAGGTGTTATAATTCCAGATGAGCTTGGAATTGCAGGGTTTGATGGAAATATATTAGGAAAATATTGCTATCCAAGACTGACAACGGTATATCAGGATGTGACAGAAAAAGGAAAAACAGCTGTAAAAATAATGATAGATATTCTTGAAAATCGATTAAAAAGTGGACTGGATGTGAAACAGCCAGTTACATTGATCAAAGGAAATTCTGTATAAGTGTAGATGAAAGAATCAAGGTCTTTGACTGAATGAATAGATGAGTTAAAACTATTTGTTCAGACAGAGGCTTTTTTTAGATATTTTTCTCGGTAATGAAAATAAGTAAATGTTAACTTTGCATTTGAGTTACACTAAAATAGGATGCCCCTTTGAAAAAAACGCTAAAATCCACATAGGATAGGCGTTTTGGGCTTGCCAGATAACGGTTTTCGTAGCACAATTTTAGTATAATAGTCGCACTAAAATGGAGGAGATCAAATGTATTACGATTTTACGGTCCGGATACCTGCTGAAAAAGGTAAGATCATCACCCGAAAAAAAGGGAGATCAACCTACATTCTTTTTTCAGTATGGCCAAAACTACAATCCTGAAAAGAAGTATGCTGTGCCACTAAGAACTATCATCGGAAAAGCACATCCATCGGATAACACCCTGATGTATCCGAATGAGAAATATCAGGAATATTTTCCTGACGCTGTTCTTCCAGAAGAATTACCAGAGGCATACCGTAGCTGTTGTTTAAGAATTGGGGCCTATGCAATCATCCGTTATGTATTGAATGAATATAAGCTGTCTCAGCTTCTGGCTCGA
>JAHZAV010000077.1:0-305 GCA_019423745.1 Lachnospiraceae bacterium | reverse complement strand
TGGTCTCCTCATGGATCTTGTAGCGTATCTGATTGTGAATGAAGACAATGCGGGACAGTATTATCCCGATTTTGCCTTTTGCCATCCCCTGTTTTCCGATGGGATGAGAATCTACAGTGACAGTAAGGTATGCCGGTTTCTCAAGTCCGTTACAAAAGAACAGACTTTTGGGTTCCTGAACGATTGGAATAGCCGCAGGGATCATAAACAGAGGATTTACATCTCTTATGATTCAACCAACAAAAACTGCCAGGCTGGGGAGATAGACCTTATCGAGTATGGAAAGGCCAAGGATGACAAGGGTA
>JAHZAV010000076.1 GCA_019423745.1 Lachnospiraceae bacterium | reverse complement strand
TGCTCTGCCACCTGCTTTTATATGAAAGCAACACGCTTTCACCACAGCTCTTTGCTACGAAAATAAAACTCGTAGCCAAAAACTGAACCTTGCTACGAAAATAAAACTCGTAGCCAAAAACTGAACCTTGACAACAAATGTTTTCAACAATTATGAAAGCATCACTATAAAGCAGTCACAGTATTGGCTGCCTGTAGTGAGAGATTGATCGTATTTAAGAAAGGCTAGCTTTGAGCTTCCACATGATAACCATGCTTTTCCAATTCCCGTATATAACGAGAAAGCTGTTTTTGTTCACAGTGCTTACGTCTTGTTTCAAAACAGGATTCGTCAAATAGAGTTCCTTGTTTTAACATTGTGTAGATGATGACAAGAAGTTTTCGGGCAAGTGCGACAATCGCTTTTTTGGCTCCTTTTTTCTGTTTGATTCTCCAGTACCATGCCGAAAGATAAGTGTTGCGTTTCCCTGCAATCACCCAGGCAATTTCGCAGAGCATACTTTTTATGTAAGGATTGCCTTTTGTGACAGAGGTGCTTTTTCGTTTTCCTGCACTTTCGTTATTACCTGGGCACAGACCGGCCCATGAGCAGATGTGTTCCGCAGTTTTAAACGGCTTCATATCAATACCGATTTCAGCAATAATTGCACAGGAAGCAGTTGTGCTTATTCCATAGATGCTATTCAACTGCTCAACCTGCAGGGCAAATGGAGCCATATCTTCCTCGAGACTTGTTTCAATTTCAGCAAGATGTTTCTTTAAAGAATCATAATGAGTCATGAGAATCCTTAAAAATGCCTTTTGGTGTTCTGACAGTGTTCCGTTCACGGACATGAGAATTTCATCAATACGGTTTCTGGTCTTGGTTTTGAGACAAGAATCTAAAGCAGTTTTATCAATCTGCCCATGTTCAATTAAATGCAGAATGATGTTTCTACCCGAAGCGCCAAAAATATCAGAAATAAAGGATGATAGACGGAAGCCGGAACTTTGTAAAAATTTCTCAATCCTGTTCTTCTGTGATGTAATATCGCGGATGACACTCTTACGGTAACGATTTAGAT
Organism: Lachnospiraceae bacterium; assembly: GCA_019423745.1. Classification (GTDB taxonomy): domain Bacteria; phylum Bacillota; class Clostridia; order Lachnospirales; family Lachnospiraceae; genus Claveliimonas. Next base: position 3,096 of record JAHZAV010000076.1, on the reverse strand, counting down.
CGCGGAATTCCCGAATTCTTTTTTCGGGAATAAAACTTCCGTTCAAAAGTCCGGCGCGAAGCAAGGTGGAAATCCATTCGGAATCCCGCATATCGGTCTTTTTGCCAGGAACATTTTTCATATGGCGTGCATTTACAACAAGCAGGGTAATGTCACCAGAGAAAGCATCCTCCAGTATTTCATAAATCGGCATCCAATAGATACCGGTGCTTTCCATAGCTACATGATGGCAGTTTTTAGAAACGATCCAATTCCGTAATGCTATCATATCCGGAATCAATGTAGAAAACTCACGGATTTCAGAACGGGTTGGCTTGCCCAGAGGACCAGTCAGGATACATGCAACAATTTTTTCTTTGTGGACATCCAGTCCACAGGAAATTTCCAGAAGGTCTTTCATACAGAACAACTCCTTTACTATAGAATTGGCAGGAGATTTGCCCGAGATAATACGGACTTTGCTACTCGTGCTATTCATAAAAGGTGCGACAATATGCTGTGCTCAAGGGCAAATCATTTACGTTGACAAACGGGGTGCAAATCCTCCAAGGTGCAATCAAACTTAATCCTGCCTAAGACTATTGTAAGGCAAAAAGAGAAGTGAAAAAAGTAGTGGAGTCAGTATCCTATTTTCATTATAGGCTGAGATAAGCTTTCATGATTCGTTGACAATCGAATAGACAGCACAACAGGTACATAACCCATGTACGAGCGAATATTGACTTGATTCGAAAAAGTATATTGAGTATATTGCAAACAAAAAATGCATATGATATAATGCCAGTAGGCAAAATGATAAGGTTAAATTCATTTATAACACAGCAAAAGCCCCAGAGTTGCGACCTCTGAGGCTTTTTTATTCCGTTTGGGCAGGGTGGCTTATTCCCCCAGGCTGGCTACCAGCTGTTATTTTCTATCCAACCATTTGCAAATGTAGTAGGCGATTACACTTGCCAAGATAGAAAGCATAAATGATAAGATCATATCCATTTACAACACACCCCCTTTCTGCACCTGTCTAGGGGTGGTAGCTCAACTATTATATCATAGAACAATGCGTACAGAAAGACTATACTTGAAATATATACTGGGATAGTGGTGTGTGAACCAATGTCATTAACTTAAGAGATTGTTGCTTGTTAAACAGGCAATGATCTCTCTGATACCTACTTGATATTTTCTAAAATATTACTTGACAAATACTCCTCAATATGCGGCGTTATTACTGATCAATCAGTAATAACGCCCTTTGATTAGGCACTGTTATTTTTAATTACTTAATCAAAGGAGTATTTATTTATGAACTATTCAGATTCTATCAAAGCTATTTTACTTGCTGCTATCAATGATCTTTCCAAAACACCCGAAAAATATGCTGTCAAACCCGGAGTTGATTTTATCAGAAACAGAAAACTCGGTTTTAAAGATTATATGCTGATGTTTCTGACTATGGAAGCTGACTGTATCAGGGAAGAACTATACCGTTTTTTCGGACGTACTATCGATGCACCTTCCAAAGCGGCTTTTTACAGACAGCGTAAAAAGATCAGGGAAGATGCTTTTCGGAATCTTCTTCTTGCTTTTAACAGGAAACTTCCTAAAAAACTATATAACGGTAAATATGAATTCTGGGCCTGTGATGGTTCTTCCTGTGATATTTTTCTTAACTCTGAAGATAAGGATACCTATTTTGAACCAAATGGTAAATCTACCAGAGGATTTAACCAGATCCATATCAATGCTATGTTTTCTTTACTTGATAAGCGTTTTACTGATATTTTAGTCCAGCCTGCCCGAAAGCGGAATGAGTATTCTGCTTTTTGTTCCATGGTTGATTCTGCAGATATCCCTGAACACTCCAAAGTCATTTTCTTTGGGGACAGAGGTTATACTTCTTACAACAACTTTGCCCATGTGATTGAAAAGGGGCAGTACTTCCTTATCCGATGTAACGATAAAAGAGCTTCCGGAATGATGGGATACCCGGTTGATACCCTGCCAGCTTTTGATGAAGATATCTCTCTTATACTGACGAGGTCTAAAGCTGTAAGCAAATATTCCAGGCCTGAACTATTCTCTTCATACCGGTACATTTATCAGAATGCTCCGATGGATTATCTCAATGATCAAAGAACGGAATATGACCTTACTTTACGTTTGTTACGCGTACAGCTTGATGATGGCTCTTATGAAAACATTGCTACGAATCTTCCAGAAGAAGAGTTTAAAGCTGAAGATTTCAAAGCTCTTTATCATCTGAGATGGCAGGAGGAAAACTCTTTCCGGGATTTAAAATATTCCCTGTGTCTGAAAGCGTTTCACTCAAAAAAATATGATTATATTGTGCAGGAAGTATGGGCAAGAGTTATTCTATATAATTTCAGTTCCAGCATAATCATAAATGTAACTGTTGATCGGGAAGATCGTGCTTATGAATATCAGGCGAATTATTCATCCGCACTTAAAACATGCAGGGATTTCTTAAGGATTCACGATGGGATAACAAAGATAAATGTAGAAAGTCTGATCGCTCAAAATATTGAGCCGATCAGACCTGGAAGAACCTTTGCCCGCCAGCATAGGTTTAAACTTCCGATGAGTTTTTGTTATAGACATTAGCATTAACTCATATATTACTATATTTCATCTTTAGACAAATTTCAATGTTAAATATTGATTTTGTCTTTTTGTTATACCTAAATTTTAGTAAGACGTTGTATCTTGATCCATCAATATCCCATTTTTTATCATAATCAAATCCTTCTGCTGATATTTTCATCAATGCAGTATTGGCAAATTGCTTAAGTTAATGACATTGTGTGTGAACAGTAACAAATATGTTACAATTAAGTCTGTGATTATTATTAATCTTTGACATTCCCGCATTTTTTTGATACTATAGAATCAGTAAAAAACTAGCAGACCTCCCATGGGAGAAATCCTATGGGAGGTTTTTGTAACGAGGTGAGGTGTATAATGAAAAAAGAAAACAATTCTGCACATAACCATAACAGAGGAAGCTTTTCCGGAAGGATTGGTTATGTGCTGGCAGTTGCAGGTTCTGCAGTAGGACTGGGAAATATCTGGAGATTTCCG
>JAHZAV010000075.1 GCA_019423745.1 Lachnospiraceae bacterium | reverse complement strand
TCCGTTACTGTCATCCACTTTTTAACCGGCTCCTTATCTGGACTTATAACTTCCGTCATCCCATTTTCCTCCTTCCTCTTTTTTACCATACAACAATTTTCATTTTCTTTTTACTATGTCGCCAGACGAATATTACATTATGAAAGCGAATCTTTTATTCGGGCTGTTTATCCAGCCAGTCATCAAAACTCTTTTTGGAAATTCTGTATTTTCCTCCATCCAGCTGGATCCATCGGAACTCATTTCTCTTCAGAAGGTTATAGACTGTCGGACGGCTGACTCCAAGTATTTCCTGTAATTCCTGTACGGTATAACATCTTTTTTCTGCCATGATATATTCCTCTTTTCTAATCAAATTTGAAAGGAAATATTTTCCCCTGTTAGCGTCGGGTTGAATTAGCCACGTTGAGCCGAAAAGAAATAACCATTTTCGGTCAATCAGAAATAGCCAATGCAACAGACCTTTACTCCTTTCCTTTAAGCTTTTGTTTTAGGTAGCGGCGAGGGATCACCGGCTGATAATGCCACAGTCTGACACTTTTTACCTCTATAGCTGTTTCCCTTGATCATGAAGACAAGGGCATCGTCGAAAATTCTGTCAAGAGCACAAAGAAGCGAGGAATCTTCACCGAAGAATTCACCCCATTTATCCGGACTCTTATTGCTTGTGAAGATCATGGTGTTTGGTCCTTCTTTATTATACCTACGATCAATCACATCAAAGAACATCCTGGTATTCTCTTTATCGAATACACAGCGTCCTACCTCATCTATAATGAGACAGGAAGGTTTGACCAGACCATTGATTACAGAACTTTCACGACCATATTTTCTTGCATCGGTTAATCGTTGATTCAGTTCCGTCGCTTTTAGAAAGTATGTTTTATAACAGTTCATACAGCATTCCCGTCCATAAGCCATTGCCAGATGGGTTTTACCTACACCCTGTGGGCCAATAAATGCCAGATTTTTGTGGGCATGCAGAGCTGATAATGCCGGAAGATTCCTGATAGAATCCGTATTCTTTCCACGCAGAATGTCAAAATCGAAGTTGTCAAATGACTTGGGTTCTTTCAACGGAAGCCTGCTTAAACGAAGCAGCGTTGAGATATTCGCTTCCTTCTTTTTGTCCTTGAAATAGTCTAGAGTCTTAGCGATTGCCCGGAGCTGGTCTTCTGTGTAGTTAGCTGACGTTGCAAGACTGGCCATTTCCTGCTCTTCAAAACAAAAGCCCAGATATTCGGAGGAACCTTGTATTCTGCTAAATAATGAATTATCCATGATACAAGCCCTCCTCAAAGTTGAATCTGCTAAATCCTGAATCATACTCAGGAGGATTTATCTGCTTTATTCTGATATTTACCGGTGACGTTGGATGTTCTTCCGGCTGAGTGGTGGCATACTGATCCTTGCAGAAGCTGTCTTTCCGGCTCCAGGTAACGTTATGTGTAACAAGTACACGTGAGGCTCTCGAGTCATATATATAAAGAATATATCCATCACGCAATACACGGCAGGTTTTTTCTGTATACCAGTAAGGAACACCAAAACGCCTTCCTTCATAGCTTACGAACCCATCGAAGGATATCGTTCTCTCAGGGCATAAATAGTAAGAAAGCTCATGGGTGTTTTCAAGTACTGACGCATGGATCATGCACTCTGACATATGCCTTTCGTTCGGAACACAGTCAACTGCTCTATGATAAACGTTGTTCTGTGTATTACACCAGCGTATGGCTTCATAATTAAGATCCGTGAGTTCGTTGAAAATACGGCCCGGCAGGAAATTCTCTTTAACAAAACGTACCAGCCGTTCTACGGCTCCCTTGGTAAATGGGTGCCTTGGCTTACACAGCTTTGTCTCAAAGCAGAGGTTACCCATAAATATTTCGTAGTCCTTCTGCCAGATCGGATGTCCCTGTGCATCTCTTCCGGTAACAACACTCTTCATGTTATCGGTAAGAACATGTCTGGGAACACCCATGAACAGAAAAGCATGAATCATTCCGATAAACAGATTCTCCTGCTTGGCATTCGGAAAGAATTCAATATATCTCTGACCACAGCAGTGACAGATCATGGCAAAGCAGGCAACCTTATATTCATTGCCTTTGTCATCTTCAACCGTTACAAATCCCCAGTCCATCTGGTAGGATTCTCCCGGCTCAGACTGATAACGTGTGCCACGGCTGCCCTGAGGGGCAACTAACTGACGTTTCGCAGGAATGAGATCTCTGTGCTGTGCAATATAATCCTTTATGGATGTCAGACCACCGGAATATCCCAATTCCCCGATCCTTTCATGTATCAGAGAAGCATTTGTAATGGATTTACCAAGAAGGTTATCGATAACGGCTGTATATCCACTAAGAACCGTATGTTCAGCTTTACGACCGGTAAGACCATGTGGTTTGTCAATAAACCCGTTGGATTTTAAGCGCCTTAACTTGGCCCGTGTAATTCCTGTGCGGCGTTCAAGTTCTGCCAGGTTAACCTTATCGATATTGAAACTTTCACCAAGTTCCATCTTCATTTCATTTAAAGCTTGTGTTATTATTTCAGTTAAGTCATTGTTTTTATTCTCCATGTTTTGATTTGACTGTTGCATTGGCATACATCAGTGTAAATGAAACATAAAGAAAAGCAATGACTTTTTTGATTGGTGGATTCCGTTTGACTAATTTTGGCGATTTTCGCCTGACAGTATTTGGTCAATTTAACCCGACGTTAACACCCCTTCACTTAACGTAACTAGGGGAGTATTTTTCACATGGTCTAAAAATAACTTTTCTTTATTATTTTTGACAAATAAAAATACAGCCATCAGTTTTTATCCCGACAACTGCATTTTAGAAAGTCCTTATATCTCTATTGAGTTTTTATCCTTCGAAATTCTTCAAGTACAAGAACATAGCTGATTAGGTTTTCAAAAAAAGAAATAAATTCCTTTGAAGTAACATAAATCAATTCATAATCATGGAATTTACCCAAATAGATTCGGTCAGTCTTTTTATCAATGAGCGATGGCATCTTTTCTTTTACATAATCCAAGACTTCTTTTACTTTAGCTCTTCCTTTTCTACCAACATTTATTTTTCCACTGTGATATATTTTATAACATTGTTTTTCATCAGATTTGGAAATTTCTATGTTTGTATCTAAAATTAACTGCAACGCATGATGACATCTGTTTCCGTCATCGACAGCGACCGCTAACATCGTTTTTTCTTCTGAAGCTCCCCCGTACACTGATACAGCAAATCCACATTTATAAAAATGATTCTCTTTATCCTTTATTTCAAATACACGGTAATTGTCATTATTAAATTCCCCCCCTGCAGGAACAACAATTTTCATTGTTCTGATACCATAATCTTTTTCTAAAGAAAATAATTGATACTGGGCAGAATTTAAAAATACACTGATATCTCTAAGGCCATCACATAAATTTGCAAAAAATGGAAGGTATTGATTGTTACTCTGTCTTCCTAAGTAGTTATCATAATTCATACGAATATATTTCAGATTATGAAGTTGTTCCAAATCTGCACGAGAGTATAGAGTCATCACCTGTGGCGTTTCATTGCAATAGGACTGACACATTTCTTTATACGAAGTGGGACATTCCGTTTCGATATATCCGTCTTTCTTGTTAAATCTATATACTTTTAATACTGTACCATTTGTTGCAAAGGCATACTCTGTATTTAATGCGTTTGCATATCTCAATAATTGATCAATCACTTTTTCATCTATAGGAATTCCAACCGCCTTGCATTCAATGACTGCAAGAATCGTATGGCAATCCGGACGTAGCAACAGTATATCTGCCCGATCTTTTCTACCCAAATGACCATATCGTTTCAAAGAAACTTCCGTTTGAATATTTCTCAACGGAGTATGTAATATCCATCTGAAATACCGAATAACAGATTGCCGTACCACCTCTTCAGGAGTCTTTGCAATATATTTTTTCCGGCATTTGTCATATAAACACCTTTTTCCATCCCTAATATATTCCTTATGAAGATAAAATAATTTAGGAATATAAAATTTCTGATAATCTATATTCAATATTCCTTTCCCCCTAAAACTTATTTTGTGAAATCTCATTCTCAATCAGACAAACTGGAATTTCTATTTGTGTTGCCATGTCATTACATAATCTTTTTCTCCGGTAGCCTCATCTAAGCCACTATGCTGAATCTCAAATTCTTCT
>JAHZAV010000074.1 GCA_019423745.1 Lachnospiraceae bacterium | reverse complement strand
GGGAACTGATAGAAAAAAATCCATGCATCTATGCTACTGTTCCAAAACACAAATCGAAGAAAAGAGAGATCTGGACAGCAGAAACATTGATGCATGGAGTTTTAGAAGCGTATGTCCGTGTTGGAAATCAAAGCGTGAAAGCGACGGCTACAGAATTGAAACGTCTGGTGCTCAGAGGGAAAAATACTTCATATGATTCACAGAATTCAACTTATAAAGCAGACGATTATTCATTTTCAAAACTGAAAGAAAGATATAAGAAATGGACAGGAAACAGCCTGGATGAAAAAGACCTGCTTTCATTCGGGCTGGTAAATGAACAGGGATATTTAACAAATGCAGGAGCACTGCTTGCAGATGACAGTCCGGTCCTATATTCGAGAATATTTTGTACGCGATGGAATGGATTAAATAAAAGCGGTGGTACCGTAGATGCTTTCGATGATGCAGAGTATTCAGGCAGTATTATTTCTTTAATTGAAAATGGGGAAGCGTTTATCAAACGGAATAATAAGGTAATGTGGAGAAAAACAAACAATTCCAGAGAAGAAATGCCGGAGTATGTAGAGCGAAGTTATCACGAGGCACTCGTCAATGCGCTGGCTCATCGTGATTATCTGGTTAATGGCAGTGAAGTTCACATTGACATTTATGATGACAGATTAGAGATTTATTCTCCGGGTGGGATGCCAGACGGTTCTCTGATTCAGGAAAGAGATCCGCTAATGGTTCCATCTACCCGAAGAAATCCGGTTCTTGCAGATGTTTTGAACCGGCTGGGTTATATGGAACGAAAAGGCAGCGGATTTGGAAAAATTATCAGCGGATACGAGTTTCAGATAAATTATGCGGATACCAAAAAACCGTCATTCCGTTCTGACAGATATCAGTTTACTGTAGTAATGCCTAACCTGAATTATAGTGTGTTGGCAGATAACATGTTAATTGATCCGAAAAAGGTTGCAGTTGATGGCGAAAAAGTGTTAATTGAATCTAAAAACCTTTTAATTCAAGATATCATTGAAAGGTTAAATGTGTCAGCAGGAACTAAAGAAAAAATCGTTGTTTTATATGAAAAGATGGAGGACGACAGAATTTTTGGAAGAAAAGATATTATGGAAATTTTCAACATATCTATCACGGCAGCCGGAAATCTATTAAACCATCTGAAAAAAGCTGAGTTGATTACAGCAGTAAAGGGATATGGGAAGGGGAAATATAAATTTGTTGATATTCAGAAGGGGTGACAGAGATAGTGTTTTCAATATAGGCATATAATAGAATCAGTAAATGTAGATAAACTGTACGATTCAATTGTCGCAAAATTTGCGACAGTTGAAAAGCTGATCAATCAGCATAGTTATGAATTGCATTGTGTAGTCAAATTTTCGTAGACAAACTGACTATTTCACAGTATATTATAAGTAGTATATCTGATCAATCGAATATTGTTTATCATTCCCGTATGTCGGGCATGATAGCCGATCTTATGCCGGGCCATTCACAATGACCTTCAACCCTATTGTTAGCAGTTGCAAACATTTTACTAATATTTCAGGGTTGATTAAGGCTGACGGAGATGATATTTTGATTGACGGAAATTGATTCGAAAGTGCTTTTAATCCTTGATTCTGCTGAACTTGGATTAACAAATATTAGCGGAGATAGGAACATATGTTCGATTCTCCTAAGCGCTAGCTGTGGGTTCGATTCCCGCACGGGACGTATTTATAAAGGCGGGAATTGTTAGCAGAAATGCTGAAACAGTTCCCGCTCTTTTCATTTTCTGAACAAATTACAGTATACAAATGAATGATATTTCTGCTAACATCCGTTTCAGGTGAAAGATGATGGGAAAATGAGACAGCTCAAAGACAGTATCAGTGAAAAAGCGTATGCTTACATGATGAAAGAAGCGGTTTTCCTGCCGGGAGAACTTTGCGTCACACACTTTGCAGGAGAGCTGTCCTTTGGAACCATTGTATTTTGTAAAGATACGGCATTGGAGCCTGACAGCGGGGACAGGAACAGTCTTCAGGAATGTCACATACGGACTGCCGTCTGAAGGGACGGATCTTCTTGCGTAACGTTTTTCTCATAGTAACTTCTCCCTTATTATTCTTTTTCAATACATTATAGAAAAATGAAAAAAACAATAAGCTCCTGAATAAACCGGAGAAACAGATCAAATTTCACTGGTTTTAGATGAGGAGACATGTTAAGATGGAGAAAATGTGTATGAATCTCAAGGCTCTTCTGATGATTCATAAAAGATGAGAGATTTTTTTGTAAAAAACTTATTGAAAGAGGGGAAATTAATTTTGAGGAAAAAGCAATTAACTGCAGCTGTTCTGGCGGTGACGGTGTCTTTATCTGCTTTCGTTATGCCCGGCTGTTCTTCACAAACGAAAGAGAATGCCCAATCAGTTGATTCAAAGGAGAGCACAGATTCGGCATTTGTATTTGAGAAAATTAACGGTGGATATGAACTGAAAGAATATACCGGGGATAATCCGACGCCAAACATTCCGGAGGAATACATGGATGAGCCTGTTATTTCTGTCGGCGACGGCGCGTTTACTGATAATGATACTCTGACGCAGATTTGGTTTCCGCCGAGTATTACGACGGTCGGAGATGAGGCTTTTAAAAACTGTTCTGAGCTTACGGTTGCTATGATTCCGGAAACTGTATGTTATGTTGGGAGTAATGTTTTTGCCGGATGCGATAAACTCAGTATTGAATGTGAGGCGGGCGCAGACCAAAGTATGTTTTGGGCGGCTCAGTGGAATCCGGATCAGGTACCTGTAACATGGGAGAGCAGACAGGGGGTGGAAACTCTTGCTGCTGGTCTTATAAAAGATGCCGGTATGACGATTCTGAAAAGCTGCGGCAGCTCGTTCGGATCTGTACTGGCCAATACGATCATGTCCGAGTTGGGATTCGGAGACCAGCTTGATCCCCGGTATACGGAAGAACTGGAAAAAGTGCGAGATGAGCTGACCAAACTGAATGAACAGACAGAACGGATTGAAAATAAGCTCAATGCAATAGAGCGTGAAATGCTGACTGCGGCCGATCGCACAGAGTTAAACAGCAGAATGTCTACTATCAATCAGCATATTAGTAAAATCAACACCTTGTATGAAGAATATCTTGATCTGGCAAACGCAGACGATGCTGCCCTTCGCAAAAGCTATTCTGTAAAGCTGGCAGAAAAAATTGAGGAGGCGGGTATTCCCACAATGATTAAATATATCCACGCGGAACTGACTGACAACAATGGGGGAATCCAGAATCCCATTCTTGAATTGTATAATGGCTTTTTGGAAAAAGTGCATCCGTTTAAACATGAATCCGGCGAGCTGACAAGAATCTTTTATGAGCATATTTCCGGGATAGAGACAATGGGGACTGTGCTTCACACGGCGTTTTGCAACTATCAGCAGAAAAATGATCCTGACAACGCCGCATATTATAAAGAGCAGAACGATAAGCTATTGGAGAAAGTAAAAGGATATCTGGAAAAGCAGTCTTCTATGATCCCGCAGGAAGAAAGCTATAAAACCGTTGTCGGAAGCCTTTCTGTTTCTGGAAAAGGTGAGTATCAGATATTCAGGATGATCAGTAATAATAATGGCAAAGAGATATATCTGATGGATCATGCACTGCCTGCGACGGATACAATTGTGAAAAAAAGTTTTATGACAGTTCAGGAGACAGATCCGGATGATGATATGTATATGACAAATATTGATCAGGAAACGCTTGTCGTTCCTCAGGTTTATATTAACAATCTTGCCAGGACAACCGTTGCAGATCTGATCGACTTTTTTTCCGTTAAAGATGTATATGGCGGCAATGGAATGAGCAACTTTGATTTTCTGATTCACCATCTTCCAGACGCGGACTTAAGCGGCATTAAATACAGAGGTGCAGGTCCTTTTGTACTGGTAACTGACAAACCTTCTGGTTCAGACTATCTTCCAGGCGTGTTGATTAATAATTTAAACAATGGATTAGTCTCGTATACAGAGGGACAAAATAATATTATGAACGGCTCGGGACGTGTTTGTGACACACTTATTCTCTGGACGGATAATAATAATCAACCGGATATGGAACGACTGGCGATGTATTTTGAGAGAGTGGATTAGCTGTGGCAGCAGGAATCTGTTTCTGGATTCCGGGGATACCTTTATTTATACAGAAAAGGAAAAATGAGAGAAAGGCGAGGAGTACTATATGGATAAGAAACGACTGAAACGGACGTTAAGCGTTATAATCCCGCTTGCTATTCTTATAATCGTTATAAGTTATATTAGTTATGTTAAAATGCATACCTTTACTCTTTCAGGTGATGATAAAATGAAAAGCGAACAGATACAGCCCGTTGGCGGGAAGGTAAAGGTCACTGGTACTACAGATACGGATGTTGTATTTATAGATATTGAAAGCGGAGAAACTTATGTAATAGATTACATTACGCCTGGAAAAGGAGAAACGATTCAACTTGAACGAAATAAATGGTACAGCGTCGAAGGTGCAGGAGACCTTACAATGAGGCCAGTTAATGTTCGAATAGAATAATAAACTGGAATTAAAATTTAAGTGACAGAAAAGAGAGAATGATTTGATACAGCCATTAAGAAACACGACCTTCTGATGGCTGTATTTTTATTTGTCAAAAATAATAAAGAAAAGTTATTTTTAGACC
>JAHZAV010000073.1 GCA_019423745.1 Lachnospiraceae bacterium | reverse complement strand
GATGGTACCTGCGTGCTGTCGGCCGGTTTGGCTGGTCAAAGGCAGAACTTCAAAGGAAGATAGACTCTAATGCTCATCTGGAAATCCAACTCGACGAGCTTGAGATTCAGTGTTATACTGAGTTCAATCGTAATGATTTGGAGCGTACAGAGTATGATCAAGATACTTTTTCTCTGTCATGGAAATATTTGCAGAAGTCCGATGGCCGAGTTTATTATGAAAGATTTGGTGAAGAAGGCAGGTTTGAAACGGGAAATTATTATCGAATCGGTAGCTACCAGCACCGAAGAGATTGGAAATCCTGTCTATCCACCGGCCCGCCGCAAACTGGCCGAGCATGGGATCGACTGCTCTGGCAAGAGAGCCCGCCAGCTTCAGAACAGCGACTACGAGAAATATGATTTGCTGATCGGGATGGATTGCGCCAATCTACGGGATATGTATCGGATCTGCGGCGGCGATTTTGCTGACAAAATGCATCTGCTAATGGACTTCACGGACCACCCCGGAGAAGTGGCTGATCCATGGTACACGGATGATTTCGATGCAACTTGGCGGGACGCGCTAGATGGGTGCCAAGGACTTCTTAAATTACTAATAGAAAGAAGACAGGACTCTGCATACTAATAAGTCCGAGTGAGACTAAGAGAGGAACAGACAACCTATCCAGTTCATATATCTCAAGTAGCCTATATTTCTGATGTAATCTTATTTAAAAAGATATTAGAATGTTCGAAGAAAGATAAGATGTTAAGATAGAGATTAAATGCTCTAAATATCTCATTTATTATTGATTAGATATTAATCAATAATCCCATATCAAGCAGGTTTGGTGTATAATGATGTACAATTCGCTTAGGCATCTTAAGGATTATAGAGTGCATTAAATGGCTACACAAAAAATTTTTCCTAACTAATTGAAAAATATTTTGATTATGGTATAATAATACGATTAACATGTTGTAGAAAATGTAGTAGCTTAATGAGCTTCAGCCGAAAATGTGAATAATAAAAGGAGCTTTGCTATGCGGCATGTTAGTAATATATTTGTAGTACCTATTTATTGATAGAATTTATTTTGGAACAGGCATAGGGGGTTAGGTGTATGGAATACTCGGGAGGAATTCCACAAAACGAAAATGCGGTGCTGCTTATGCTATCTGGAGGTCGCGATTCCTTCTTATCTGCTTGCCGTTTAATCGAAGATGGATGGTATGTTCATATGATCACATATGATAATGGTTGTATCTCAAATGTGGAACATGCGCAGGCAGTAGCGGAGCGTATTATTTCAACATATGGGAAAGAACATGCGTGTTTTGCCGGAATATATGGGATTACATCGAATTTGTATCGACTTCAAAAACCATATTTATATAAACAAATCCAAGATAGCGGAGAGCACTATCCACATTTGCGGCCAGCACAGATGCCATGTTTAGCCTGTCATACTGGGATGTATATAGAATCGATCGCATATTGCAAAACACATGGAATTTCTAAAATGGCTGAAGGTGCAAGAGAATCGCAGAGTTTCTTTGTAGAACTCCCAGACATGGTGCAACGTTATAGAGAGCTTGCACATCAAAACGGAATTGAACTTTTGCTTCCTGTATATGATTTGGTAGATGATTGGGAGAGAAAGCTGGAGCTGGCAGATTACGGTTTTATTCCTAAAACAACAGAACCTCAATGCTGGCTAGGATATCCTTTAGGTGCCGAGTTAAATCCTGATGAAATTCAGAGTTTATCAGCATATTATGATAATGAAATAGCTCCCCAATTGTCATTTTTAATTGATGCTTCAGTAAAAAAGTTAAGCGTATCAAGAAATCCTAACGCCAAGGGATTACAGTAAAGTTTTAGTACTTAAGGATACATACAATGGCAAGTTTTGCTGTATTATTGGCCCCATGTATTTTGGCCCCAGGGCTTCAAGCAAGTCAAAAGTCGGGAAGGCATTGGGGATATCCGTTCCTTTCATTATTAATAAAATATGGAGTTGATATTTTCCCATTACCTTGTGCAGAGTCTACATTCGGTGGACTGGATGTTGGATTATGCCGTAAGCCTCATGGCATTAAGTATTATGATACTCTTGATGGGTATGTAGAGCATTGCAATGAATTAGCCGAACATGTTGTAAAGCAGCTTGTACAAATGAGAATAGGCGGGTATCAGTTCCTATGTATTTTAGGAGTGGAAAATTCCCCGTCCTGTGCAGCGAAGCATATATATTCTAACCGTGGTACATTAAAGCGGAAAGGAATTTTTTTTCAACTGCTCGAAGAAAAACTGGTGTGCAATAACTTTAATATTCCGTTCATTGGCATTTTAAGAAGACAGAATTCGCCAGCAGCATATGCCCAGTTAGAAGAGATACTTAAATATTGGGAAAGCAGCCAAAAGGATGATAATTTATGACTGTTACATTTAATATCCGCAATGTGACAAATGGCACGGAAAATACGGTAATGTTGCGCAAATTTTTTCAGATGGTTTTTGTAGGAAATGATCGTAGATCTCTTCATATCTATACTGCAACAGTTTTAGGTGGGATCCAAAAACGCATCGACGAAGTGGATACGAAAGAGTTTATAAGTTCTCTGGATAGTTTCAAGAAATTCTGTCTTCAGTTTGGTTTTATTGTAACAGGAAACGATAATAATGATGTTTTATCGATTAAAAACGAAGATACAACTGAAGGAGAATGCGGCTTTTTAGAGCAGATCGATTGCATTCAGCGGGTTTGGGGAAAACAATGTAAGATTATTTTTGGAGATCAAGGTGACTTACAAGAACATCTTCAGAAGCTACTAGGCCATCAAGATAAATACAGCACAGAAGAGCAAGAAAAAAACAAGGAAATTCTAGCTAAAATGGCTCGAAACCGGATTCTCTGGATAGAGGATACTAATAAGGATTCGAATGAAGGCCTTATGAACTCAATTGCAATACCAGGCAAATGCTGGTCAGAAGATTATACTTCACCCCCAAAAAATCAGCGGAAGGCCCCTAAAAGCGATATGGTAGATGAGGGGAGCGAGAAGGCTTTTTATTACATAGCTATACCTGAGGAACAAGAGTGTTGCCGGGGTGTTGAGCTGTTAAATTGGGTTAAGACAACTATTGTATTTAAGCATCGATTAAATGATCCAAATTTAAATTTTTGTATTAAAAAAGAGCCAGATAATAATACATTTTTTATGGCACCAGATTTTACATGGTATTTTTCACCACCTGTAAAGTCATATATTAACCACGAGTCATCAAGTGTAGAGGCCAGTTGGAAAAGGAAGGACCAGCAGGTATGTGAAAGACATGACAAGTGTCAATGTCCTATAAAACCTGATGCTACAACTCAATACACATCAAAACGGTACGACAATGCGATTAATCCTGTGGCAAACAAAACTACTGTGAATTTTCGTAGATGGGTAGATGATGAGATGATCAGTTATCGCCAAAAGTACCGTATTGCAGCAAGAAATATATTGCCACGTCCAGAATTAATAGATGATATTCGAGAATTAAATATATTTATAGATACATCAGATGAGCACAACAGAGGGAATCGGCAATATGTGTTAGGTATCTTCATATCCTTTGCTTTAGCATTTGGTATTGATAAGACTAGACTGCAGGGCGCAGAAAAATATTTCCCCTTGAAGGATTGGTTAGTGGCAGATACTTGGTGGTTGGTGTTAATTATAGTCTTATCGTTAAATTTGCTTATCCGCCCTCCTCGCAACATTGAAGAAACTAGCTATCGCAAATATATCGGGTGGAGAAAATGGAATATTCTCTTTGCGTTGGGGTGGATAATTGTTGTATTCTGCCTTGATCAGAGTCAACGTATTAAAACATTGTGTTTTAACTCAGTTGGATTTCGGATCGTAGATTTTGTTAATAGTTTATTATGTGTAAACTTTGATTTTTATTGGATCCCTCAAGGAATTTTTCTGCTTATTTTGGGCTCGAATTTGATATATATATATAGAAACATAAAAAAATATCATGATCCAATTTTGTCTGGAATATTTGGAGATGACATTCTGTAAGGAGTTTTTTGGTGTTTATAGTGATTGAAGGGCCAGATGGTAGTGGAAAAACTACATTAGCTAAGGAATTAACTTCTCAACTAAAACAAGTAAATGTTCCTGCTATTTATACTTATGAGCCAACGAGACTTTCTGAATACGGGAAAAGATTGCGAAATATGATGAGCACTGGAAATGTTGGTGATGTATATAGCTTTGCAAATTTATTTGTTGAAGATCGAAAGGTACATCTTGAGAAATTGATAGTTCCTGCACTAGAAAGTGGAAAAGTTGTTGTTTGTGACCGATATAAGTATTCTGCTCTAGTGTATCAGCAGATTCAGGGTGTAAACATAGATCATTTACTAAAAATAAGCCGTCAATGCCTTGTACCAGACATAGTATATGTTTTAATTCCTTCAGATGTAGAAATTTTATTAGAGCGGATTATTACACGGGGGAAAAGAGAAGACATATTTGAAAAAAAAGCATTTTTGCAAATGGCTGTTGAGCATTATAAGCATTTACAAGAATATTTTCCTCAAGAGAAAATTGTTTTTCTGGATGCGGTAGCAAGTATCCAAGATAATGTTAACCGAATTCTTGATGAACTAATTTAACTATAGACATTAAAAGACTTTTATAGATAATACTAGAACGTTTAGACTCTTAGGTTATATGGAAGTATTGTGGCATCTATACTGTTTCGATGTTCCATAAAAAATAACCACACCATTAGGTGTGGTTATTTTTTATGGAATCCTGGGATGTTTTAAATGCTCGGGGCAAG
>JAHZAV010000072.1 GCA_019423745.1 Lachnospiraceae bacterium | reverse complement strand
ATTCCTTCCTCTGTAAAAGGACGGATTGGGACAAGCACATGGAAATGGGGATTATCCGGTTCTTCTTCATTTTCCGCTTTTCCCTCATGGACTGCCAGATCCACGATCATGCCACGTGCCACAAACTGCTCCTGGCAGAACTCTTTTGCCAGTCTGATATTTTCCTCAAGTGTCAATTCATTCTGCAGTGCAATGTCAAACGAATAGGCAAGCTGTGCCTTGTTGTTCCGTTCCACATGCTCCACCTCGTTCCAGAGTGTTTCCCTGTCAGTCAGACGCTCTGGCACATACTCCGGTGTCAGGATTTCTGTAAATATCACACCTGACTTGCTCGTATAATCGTGTATCTTGTTGTAATAACTGTCAAAAATCCTCTGCCCGGAAATATAGGCTGCGGAAGCGACCACCATCTGCCCTTTCCCTCTGGATACATTCCTTACTGAAAAATGATACAGTGCCATTAACTGTCATCTCCCTTCTCTG
The DNA here is from genome assembly GCA_019423745.1 of Lachnospiraceae bacterium. GTDB lineage: Bacteria > Bacillota > Clostridia > Lachnospirales > Lachnospiraceae > Claveliimonas. The sequence goes on along the minus strand of JAHZAV010000072.1, from coordinate 4,639 downwards.
TCTTTTTTACTGCTTCTGCAATCTGCTGTTGATCTTTGTGTAAGGCGGCTATATGAGCCTGCCGCACAATACTCTTGTTGTAACTGCTGTTCTGCAGTTGATTCATCATGTCCTGGACGTCTTCCTGTTCCAGATCTCTGGACAGCGGAAATACTTTCTCAAACTCTGCCCCTTTGACAATCAGCCGGTGGGAACGTTCCCTGCGTTCTACCAGCTTCTTCCGCTGCTCCAGAATGTTTTTGTGGTGAATTGCTGCCTCCAGTTCCTGTCTGCTCTTTTCCATGTTGGCCTTCAGTTCCTCCAATGACATGGATTCATACTTTGGATTTTTTGCTCTGCTCATTTTCTTGTACTCCTTCTTTTTTCTGTAAACAAAAAGAACCGGCTTATTCATGAATGCCGATTCCTGGGTATAAAAAACTGAGGTCGTTGTCCTGTGATTAGGAAATGCTGACCTCAGCGTTTTTGAAATATTTAATTGTTGCTCCTTGGAATGAAAGTCTTTGTCACCATTGTCGTATAAATTTAAACTCACATCCCATATCAGGATTTCTTTAATTCTTCCATATACAGTTCAGCTATATATGCCGGACCAGTGCACCACAGCTTTGTCTTCTCATCATACAGTGCTTTTCCTGTCTTTGAACACAAAAAATCTGTCAATACCTCGTTTCTGTCCTTGCCTGTCTCTTCTGCGATTTCATCTGTCACCATAGTGATCAGAAGGTCGATTGTATAATTCATTTTTTCCTTTGGAATTGTTACTTCAGCCATATCTTCTCACCTTTCACAAATTTCAGACACTCAATAGCTGCCTCAGTTTTAAAGCAGTATTGATCTTTCAATTTATTCGGCAGCAACTGTCTGATACAGAAATCGTCTGCTACTTTATCACCTGCAGTCCCAAAAGCACCCGCAAGATAAGCGGTAAGAGTAGCGTTTGTTGCATCATCCGCAATCTTTCCTGCAATGATATCATATTTTGCCATTTCACGTTCAACCTCAATAAACATTTTTTTCTTTCGGTGAGCGGCGATACAATGTAACCAGTCCACATCTGCATTTTCAAAAATATGCGTTTCAAGATTTTCTGAAAGTTTGAATTCAAAAGTTGAAATATATCCAAACTTCTGCCCCTCTTCAATTGTTCCGGTTGCGATGGCTTTGGCTATTGAGGTTCTCAGAAAACTTTCTTCCTGTTCCTTTGATGTGGTTAAATAAAATCCCTGTCCAAAATCTTTTCTCTTTGCACATTTGGCAAGATCTGGCTCTTTTACTTCACAATAACTTCCATGATAGAGAACAAATCCATCTTTTAACTCAAGCACTAATCTCTATCCCCTTTCTTTGCAAAAATTCAGTAATATCTTCAAGCACAGCTTCATCGCCTTCACAATGAAAAATCCCATAGCATTTTTCTATATATCCAAGAACATCGGCTTCTTTAAACAAGTGGATAATCTGTTCAACAGGTAAATGCCACTCTTCTGAAGCAAGCCGGATTAGTCTTGTTTGCATAAAAGTAATCTCTGTTTTCTCACTCATTATGAATCCTCCTCATTTTCTTAGTCAGTAAAACCGGAATTGTTGATTACCAAGGCATATTTCCAAATCGACTAATAAAAGTTACTGTTAGTCCGGTTTTATCAATCATTGCAAGTTTTACGATTGCGCCTGTACTGTTTGCTTTCCTCCGTCGACATTCAAATCTGTTGCCGTGGCACCTGGATCAGCGCAGTTCACCTCTTATGTCTTGGAGTCCTTTTGCATACTTCCAAAAGAACCCAGTCCGCTTGAAACATTTACGATAATAGTTTTATTTTTTCTCTCATTGTCATACAATGCACCTACTTCCCCAGAATTTATTTTACCACGTATTCTTCTGTTCGTCTGTCACCTGCATCGTATCTGCATTTACCAGATAAAAATCTACCAATTCGGTCTCGTAATTGCCATCCGGATATACTTTTTCTAACACCAGTTCTTCGCAGGAATTACCATCTGCATCTGTCTTGGAACCATTATCGTACAGACAGTATCTCACATTTACCGTATTACCGTTCTTTGTTTCCTGCGTTTCGCTGACGACAGCATAGACTTCTCCCTTTGCATTCGCCGTGTAACTGAACGCCATATTTTGAAGTGTATTCTGCTCCTGAAGGTAATTATAAACTGCCAGCATTGCATTTTGAATTGTCAGACCATCATGCTGCCCTTCTGTCTCGTAATCTTCTATGGTATTTCCACTCTGAATATCCTCTGAATCTGTTGAATTCTCTGTATCCAAATCCGGTAATTCTGTAGTATCCTCTTCTTGATTATCTTCTTCATCTATTGTATCCGAAGACCACCACAGACCATCCATACTCTGCATAACAAATGGATTATTGGTTCTGTATCTCCGTTCACCACCATAATCTTCCTGCACAGTTATATACGTATATTTGCTGTCACAACCAGTCACCGTTTCTGTTCCATCCATTCCGAACACTACACTCAGACCACTCATTCCAATAATCAAAAGTGCAAATATCGCAGCAGCTCCATAGACAATTATCAATGCCACTTTGTTTTTACCGAATTGTATGGATAATGCCTGGCAATTGTGTCTGTATAAACTCACGATCCCCCAGATCAAAAGAACCGCCAGACTGATTGTAATAACAGTAATCGATATTTCTGCGAAACGATATCTCACTTCATATCCCATATCACGTTTTATACCATACCACAATCCATAGAAGAAGGTACTATACGCAAGAACCAAAGTAATGATACTGATCCGTATCGGATGCTCTTTTTTATCCGGCACTGCCTTCTTCAGTGCCTCTGCCATCTGCGCTGCCGCTCTCTGCTCTATCCACATAGCAAGCTCTGCTTTTGACGGATATGTGCATTTAGTATCCGGAATCCCTGCGTAACACATCTGGCTCTCTTGAATCCCTGTCGCATCTCCTGCTGCCATTGCTGTAACCACTTTCAGGTAATAATACAACTTCAACTGTGCTGGATTGAATTTATCTATACGAATATCTGCCAGCTCCTGTGCAGCCCGTTCATAATTGTTAAGGAGTACACTCATCCGTGCCATAACCAAAAGCATCTGATTCGCTACAGCAGGGTAACGGTGATATTGCTTCTCATATAAATACCGTGCATACTCATGTCGTTCTTCCGGTGTTAACCGATAGGACTTCTTTCTATTCTGTGCCAGCATCGCAATTCGCAGACCATAAGCCAATTCCAAAATTGCAATCAGCTGGCAGATAAATGCACCAAATCCCCAGATATCCGTTGTATACCGCACATAGGTCACCAACACAATGCCTAGCATTGCCGGAATCACGATCAACCATTTTGTCCAACCTGATCTTCTCATAAAAATCTCCTGAATTGTTTTTCTGAATATAGTATATTACCGCACACACCAATCGACCATATACATATTGTGACGATGCTGTTACTTACCATAACAGTTGCTGTTTCTAAGGTCATCTATTTATAGCCTGAGAAATAACTGGTTTCCCATCTCTGTCCAACAATGGAGTCAGTCCACCTGAATACCCACATGCATGATATAAATAATTCACACCAGTTTCCTTATCCACCCATATCTCAGTAGTAGTTAATGCTCCCTGAGAATATATTTTTTCAAATCTCTCTTCTTTCGCCATTTTCAATTTCCTCCCATAATCAATTTTTCGGTTTTATAAAAAATGTTTCTCTGTTACTTTCTCGATTGTATCATGACATACAGTTCCATCTTCGGCAATCGTCGATTTTCTGATAAATCTCGAATGATGCTTTAATACTCCATAAGCATACCAGTCATGGTTGCAAAATACTTTGCAGAACTCTGCATAGCCATGTTCCTTACAGGTATCGAAATACAGACACCTGCTGATTTCATAAGTAAATCCACTATCATCATCCTGCAAAATTTCTGTCTCCCAACATACCTTTTTTTCGCCCTCCAGATCATCTACCAGAGACTGTCTCACAATCTTATAGCCATTCGGCAATAAATCGACATGCTTTTTTCTCTTTTTCCGTTACCATATTTTCTCCCAACTTGCACACTAAGTCATAATTTTCCAAACACTAAAACTTGAATTTCTATTTCTGCTGCCATGCCATTACATAGTCTTTTTCTCCAGTAGCTTCATCCAAACCGCTATACTGAATCTCAAATCCTTCTCTTTGATAAAAGGATATTGCCCGTGTATTTTTTTGATATACATTTAAGATTAATTTGTTTCTTTTTCCCTTTACATAGTTTAGCAAAATTTTACCTATACCTTGAGATTGCATTTCGGCAGAAACAAAAATACCTTCAATGTATTCGTTACTTAACCCTATAAAACCCTGTATTTCCTGTTTATCCTCGTAAACATAGACAGTTGCCTGTAATAGAAGTTCTTTTACTAACTCAAAATTACTTTTCCAATATTGAGCAGAGATAAAATAATGTGTCTTTATATTTGTATCTAACCATATTTCTGCAACTTTATTTATATCCACTTTCCGTAATTCTCTAATCATAACGGTGATGCTCCTCAAACTCCGATTTTCTCAATTTTTTTTTTCGAGTAGACTAAGACCTCTCAATCTTAGCCCCTCACAGATCCGTACGTGCGGC
>JAHZAV010000071.1 GCA_019423745.1 Lachnospiraceae bacterium | reverse complement strand
TGGATAATAAACGCAGCAGATTTGTCTTATGAGGATAATTCTGCGGAAACTCAAGTATACAAAAGTATTTACGGATGCGAATGAACGGTTTACATTATCCTTCCTGCCGGAAGAAAAAAGAGAAGCGCTCAAAATCTGCGGTTCTATTTCTGGAAAAGATGTAGCGGATAAATGGGAGACAGCCGGACTGAAACCTTTTTTCATTCAAACAGACAGTAAAGAAGTGGCAGCGGTTTCAGAAGCTGAAATGATTTTTGTGTGCAGAAAGCTTTATGTACAGGAAATGCTTCCGGAATGTTTTACAGATCAGCAAAGTCAGGAGACGTGGTATCCACAGAAAGACTATCATGTCATGTATATGGCAGAAATCGAAAAAGTGCTTGTGAGAGAATAGAAATCAAAAGCAGGGCCTGAGGATTATTCCTCAAGCCCTGCTCTTTTAAGAATCGCTTTTTCATCATTTCCTGCACCGCAGGCGCCTAGTTTTTCGATACAAATGGAAGCACCGGCATTTGCAAAACGCCCACAATCAGGAAGAGAAAGTCCTTTGCCTAATGCATGAAGAAAGCAGGCGGTAAACGTATCTCCGGCACCAGTTGTGTCAATACACCTGGCTTTTCCATAGGCGGGAATTTCAAAACGTTCTTTGTTAGTTTTGATAAAACAGCCGTGGGCACCGTTTTTAATAATTATGTGTCTGACGCCGCATTGAAGAAAGGCATCTGCAATATCATCAAGATCAGTTTTACCGGTAAGAAGAACGGATTCCTCATAATTGGGAAAGAGATAATCCACAAAAGAGAGACAGTCTTTCATGTCAGACAAAGTCTCATTATTTTTACACTTTGTCATATCAGCGCACAAAGTCATTCCCTTTCTCTTGACTCGCCGAAACAGATCTGCAAGAGCACCATTATCAAAAGAAGGCGATACAAAAATACTGGCAAAACAAAAAAATGCACCACCATCCAAAGCATTGTCAGAAATATCATCGGGGTACAAGTTCCTTAGAGTCCCCTGCGGCGAAGTAATAAAATGCCGTTCTCCCATATCATCCACTAAAACGATATTGATACTGGTAGGAATATCTGCAGAACGGCAGATATGACTTGTGTCAATGTGAGAAAGGGAACATTCCGCCATTATTGTGTCACCTGCAGTGTCTGTACCAAGCTTACTAATAAGGCGAACCGGATTGTTAAGAGAAGAGAGAACTTTGGCTTCATTCATAGCATCGCCGCCAGTGTGCATAGTAATCCCTTCGGCAGGTATAGAACCGATCTGAAAGACCGATGAGTTCACCGGGCGTGCAAGAATATCCAGAATAGCAGCACCAGCAATAATAAAAGCAGGATTATTCATATAACTCCTTCCTGCAGATGGGGACGTAACAAACTTTAAAAGTGTTACGTCCCCATCTGCAATATACCGTGTGTATTTTTGTGAAACACCCTGTATAATTTTGTCTAAACTACAAGATATTGTATGCTATAGGCCGGCATATCCAGTTTACCATCAAGGCTCACAGTTGTATCGTGTATGAGTTCTTTTGCCGTGCCCTGGAGATCGCCGTGATATGCTGTATAATCGTTATCAGAGGCATTGATAGCTACTAACATGCGCTCTTTTTCGGATGCACGTTCAAAAATGATCTGATGGTTTGTGAGTACTACATTACGATAAGAACCGTTGCACAGGGCATCACTTTGCTGACGGATCTGAATTAATTTTTTAATCAACTCAGTAAGATCATTAGGAGCAGGGGAGTCAAAACATGGACGAAGTGCGTAATCATTATCCGGAGCTTTTTCGCCCAGTGTACCCCATTCACTTCCGTAGTAAATGCAGGGAATTCCTGGCATGCCAAGGAGAATGCCATAAGTTAATGGCAGGTGATTTTTATTTGTGAGAATGCTTGCAATTCTGGTAACATCGTGATTGTCGACAAAGGTCATCAGATGTTTGCCGCGATACAGGCACCATTGTTCAGAACCATATTGACGCTGAAGTGAATGAGCAATCTCGAACATATTCATGCAATTAAAACTGGAGTAGATTCCTTTGTAACATTCATAATTGGTACAGCTGTGAAGCATCTCGTCATTGACAATTCGATTGTAGTCGCCGAAAAGGACTTCTCCGATCAGGACAAAGTCTTTTTTTAGTTCCTGCGTGTAAGAGCGAAGCCGGCGCATAAAATCAGGATCCAGACAATAGGCAACATCCAGACGTAAGCCATCAATGTCAAAGGTATCAATCCAGAATTTTACGCATTCCAACAAATAGTCTGTAACTGCAGGATTTTTCAAGTTTAATTTTACCAGCTCAAAATGGCCTTCCCATCCCTCATACCAAAATCCGTCATTGTAGCAACTGTTTCCGTCAAAATTGATGCAAAACCAGTCTTTATAAGGAGAATCCCACTTTTTTTCACAAACATCTTTAAAAGCCCAGAATCCTCTGCCCACATGATTAAATACACCATCCAGAACAATCTTTACATGATGTGCATGAAGATCCTGGCATACGTCAGCAAAATCCTCGTTTGTTCCCAGACGACAGTCAATCGTTTTGAAATCTCGGGTGTCATATCCGTGATTGTCAGATTCAAAAATAGGATTCAGTAAGATGGAGTCTACCCCCAGATGTTCCAGATATTCACTCCATTCCATAATCTTTCGTATGCGCGGAACACATTCCCCGTCATTGTGCACGGGAGCGCCGCAGAAACCAATAGGATATATTTGATAAAAAATACTGTTGTAAGCCCACATACTCATTAACCTCGCTTTATTTATTTGCTTTTTATTTTACTACATTTCATTGTTTCTGTATACATTCTCTGGTTTGCTTTGTACTGACCTTGGGGGCAAATATTTTTTATTTCGAGACAAGAGATGCCGGAACCATAAAAATAAAATGATGCCCTTGAGCACACTGGAAATAGTGATGCTCCACCAGATTCCATTAAGGCCGAGGGGAGTGCGGATCAAAGCCATAGCAAGTGGAATACGTAAAGCTGTTAAAACGATACTGGTAATGGAGGGAGGTAAAGTCTGTCCAAGTCCTGCAAAGGCTCCTGCAGTCGTGATTTCGACGCTCATAAAAAGCTGAGATACACCCAGAATCATCAGATAATCAACACCCATTGGTAGTATATCTGCTTCTGTGATAAATAGGCGGAATACAGGAGCAGGAAAGAGAGTTAAAAGGAGTGTACAGAAAAGCCCCCATACGAGTACTACTTTCATAGCGCTATAATACCCTTTTGGAATGCGGCTGTATTTCCCGGCACCATGGTTTTGAGCAAGAAAGGAATTGACAGCGGCGGCAAATCCGTCCGCGGTCATCCAGGAGATAGATTCAATTTGTGAACCAACCTTTTGTACTGCTACAGCTGCATCTCCATATCCGGCTACGAGACGGGCGATAATCATGGAAATACCAGTGAAGAGCATATTTTGAACACAAGTTGGAAATCCGATTTTAACAACAGATTTAAAGTAGCGTTTATCTGTTATATGAAGAGGCTTCATATAACAGAAGACGGTCTTGTCCTTTCGTGTAAAAATAAAAAAGATTAACGTAACCGTTGCCTGTGCAAATACAGTGGCGATTGCAGCGCCTGTGACGCCCAAAGAGGGGAAAGGACCGAGTCCAAAAATAAGGACTGGATCGAGCAACATGTTGATAAGAAGTCCTGTTAAAGTAGCCATAAAAGATGAGCGGCTATTTCCGGCGGCGGTAAAAATACCAGTAAGCGTTTGATTTAAAAATGAAAAAATAACACATCCACAAGTGATTTTAAGGTATATACGTGCATCTTCAATGACAAGTGGACTGGTTAGATTGAAAAAACCAATTAAGGATTTAGAAAAAACGATGCAGATTAATCCGAAAATAAGACCCAAAGCAGCGGACAGCTGCAGGGCAGCAGCTCCGTATCGGGCAGCTTCCTGAGAATGTCCGGCGCCTAGTGCGTGGCCAGTGTTAACCTGTCCACCCATTTTTGAAAGCGCGGCAAGACCGTTAGAGAGCCACATATACATACCAGCAGCGCCTACGGCAGCCACGGCATTACTGCCCACCCGACCAATCCAGAGCATATCAGTAAGATTGTAGGCAGTTTGTATTAATGAAGTAGCCATAATAGGAAGCGCAAGCTGTGTCAGAGATTTTAACACTGACCCATTTACAAGATCAATATTCTTTTTCATAAGTAATTCCTCCAAAGTATTCCCGCATCATGAAATCAAAATCATGAAAACCGGATGTGAAAATATTATACCCTTTCCATATAAAATAGGACAAGACAATAAACGCAATGTTTATAGAAAAACAGAAATTTAAAGAAGGTCTTACATTAATGGAAATTGGAGGATAATATTCTATAGAAATGAAGGAAAAAATCTGCAAAAATGGTTGACACACAAGGAACCGTATAATATAATAATGCAGTATGACAAAAGGAGAAACAGCAGGCACCAAAGCCCCGGAACCTGGCTGATTTCGATATAATATCTATAAGTAAACGCATATTAATGCAACGATTCATAGGAGGTAAACCAATGAAAACTTATATGGCTAGTCCAGACAAGATTGAAAGAAAATGGTATGTAGTTGACGCTGCAGAATATACATTAGGACGTTTAGCATCAGAAGTAGCTAAGGTTTTAAGAGGAAAGAATAAACCGGAATTTACACCGCATATCGATACAGGTGATTACGTAATCGTAATCAATGCAAAAGATGTTAAAGTAACTGGAAAGAAAATGCTTCAGAAAGTTTATTATAATCACTCTGATTATGTAGGAGGAATGAAAGAGACTACATTGGCAGAGATGATGGATAAAAAACCAGAAAAAGTAATTGAGCTGGCTGTAAAAGGAATGCTTCCAAAGGGACCTTTAGGAAGAAGCATGATTAAGAAACTTCATGTATATGCTGGATCTGAGCATGCACATCAGGCACAGAAACCAGAAGAACTGAAATTTTAATCAGAGGTCGAAAGGAGGATATTAAGAAATGGCTAACGGAAAATTCTACGGAACAGGAAGAAGAAAAAAATCAATCGCAAGAGTATATTTAGTACCTGGAACAGGTAAGATTACAATAAATAAAAGAGATATCGATGAATATCTTGGTCTGGAAACACTGAAAGTTATCGTTCGTCAGCCGCTCGTTGCGACAGAGACAGAAGGAAAATTTGATGTAATTGTTAACGTAAAGGGTGGCGGTTACACAGGACAGGCAGGAGCAATCCGCCATGGAATCTCCAGAGCACTTCTGGAAGCAGATGCTGATTACAGACCGATCCTGAAAAAAGCAGGATATCTGACACGTGACCCACGTATGAAAGAGCGTAAGAAGTACGGCCTCAAGGCTGCCCGTCGCGCTCCGCAGTTCAGCAAGCGCTAAA
>JAHZAV010000070.1 GCA_019423745.1 Lachnospiraceae bacterium | reverse complement strand
CAAAACTCTTCTTGGAAATACGGTATCCACCGCCTTCTAACTGAATCCAACGGAACTCATTTTGTCTCAACAATTTATAGACCGTTGATCTGCTTACATCCAGCATTTCCTGTAAATCTTTCACCGTATAACATCTTTTTTCTGCCATATTTTCACTCTCTTTCTATCTGTTTTGATTTTATTTCTAAATACAAAACTCGTGAAAAAGTTAAGAGTGCCGTTCCCACTCTTTAACCCATTTCATACATTTTCCGCATTTTCTTTAAGATTGCGCTGACCTTCTGAGACATCCGAACCTTTGAAATTCCCAGTATTTTCGCCAGTTCTACCTGCTTCATGCCCTCAAAGTAGATGGATTTGATAATAAACTGCTCATGTTCTGACAGCTTTGCGATATTCTGATGCAGTTCTGCTGATTCAGCCTGCAGAATTACCAGATCTTCTACGCTCCGCTGTCCCTCATCTGGTAAGTCCTGCACTCCAATTCCATCTGTATTCTCACTGAAAACACAATCCAACAGCTCCGTCCACTTTGTTTTTCTTGTCATGGTTTCCGGATCTTCTGGCTGCCACTTTTTACTTCTGTAAACTTCATTACGGTAAGCGGAAAGCATTGCCTTGGCTACCTCTCTGGTTATTTCATAAAATTTCCCATCAACTTTTGCATAAAATTTGTCATTGAATTTATATGGATGCTCTACATACATCGTCCGTTCCTCCTGAATTTGAAATCTGTTTCGTGTTCCAAATTCAAGAGCGGAGGGGACCGGCTCCTTCTGATGCCTCTGATCATACGTACTGATTTCCTTTCAGGCCACCAGATCAGGCAGACCTGTGGCTTATTGGCCGGAAATCAAAATTTCAGGGCAACAAAAAAAGCCCCTCCGGGGTGCTAACCCGAAAGAGCTTTTCTAATAATCATATGAAGTTTTCCTGCTGTTCTTTTATTTCCAGCATAATCAGTATAACAGTTCAAAGTATCAGGGGTATCTCAAATACCTGCCGTAAAGTATCACTGATTCCTATAAAAGTATCATCATTTGATACTTTTTAAATTGACATAAAAATACACCGGAACTCACCAGCCCGATGTATGATCTTTCTATTTATTTAATGTGCCATGATCTTTCTCATGTTGAGCAATTGCCTGACGAATCAGATACAGCACTTCTCCATTGATAGAACGCCCCTCAAATTCAGCAAGACTTTTCAGTTTTCCGTGCGTCTCAGAATCAATCCGAAGACCAAGATGTTTATCTTTTTCCATATGGCTTCCTCTCCATTTGATAAGTACAAAATAAGTTCATAATACAAGTACATTTTAAGTACAAAACATGGTAAAATGGTTTAAATGAACTTGTTTTAAGTACTCTATATTTTATTATTAGGGGAGAGCATCAAAAATATGAAGAAAGAAAAGCGATATTATCAAATCCGAATGGATTATTTCTGGCTTTCCATTCTGGCAGTCATAATACTGCATGATGTTTCATCGTTTTAAATTCTTCATCGGTTAATTTTTCTGGTTTTTCCAGAATCTCATTCCCGATTGCGACCTTTCCTATGTCATGTAAAGCTCCGGCAATATACATTTTCTGACAGATATCCTCATCAAATCCCATGAACCTTGATATTTTTTCCGCACCTTCCGCAACACCCATTGAGTGGTTACTTGTAAAGGGTGATTTATAGTCCACAATATGGGCAAAAAGATCTGCAATAGCTTTAATCTGTGCAAAATTAAGTTCCAGCTTTATTCTGGGTACTTTCTTCCACAACATCGTATCCAGGGTTTCATTATCAATCATATGAATTTTTTCATCTGAAAAAGCATTAAAAAAAACTTCCACGCAGAAGGAATCAAACAATTTATCTTTTGACTTTATTACAAATTCTTCTGTTCTTTTCCACTCATCCGAAGCTGATTTCATAGATCGGCAAAATATATCTATCGTATCACACATATGGATAATCCTTGCAAAAAACGGTACTTCATTCCATTGTTTTCCAAAAGGTTCACTTCCATCAGCGTTTTCATGGGGGGGTACAGTATGACATTAGATACATCATTATGAAACGGTATATTTTTCAGAATTTTTTCTCCTATGGTACAATGCCTTCCCAGCTTCGTCACCCCGTTACGTAAAGCGTCATTTTGAAGCTCTTCCTGAATATATTGTGCCACTGCATTGTCGTGCAGCAATGCACACTCTGCCAGATCCTGCAGGCTTTGACCCTGTATACCCATTTTTTTCAGCAGTACAAACCGCCATATATGCCACACGTTTAGAATGATTGTTTGTTACTTTAATCAGCTCTGCCTCTACACAGTCCAATGCATATGAGCAGGCTGCTAATAACCCCAGCACATCAAATTTCATTTTTGATCTTGTCTCCTCCTTTGTTCTGTTTTCTGAGAAATCTGGAATATGCTTACCATGACAGATTTCTCAACCTCGGATCAATAAAAGCATATGTTTTGTCTTTTCTTTAATTTTTCCATGACCGTTGGATATTTTTTATAATCTGTGTGAGGTAAGGCCTGGGCAGCTACCATCTGTTCCAGAAAATCATCCACTTCCGCAAATTGTATATAAGTCATTTCTTCCAGTATCTGATCAATATCTGCAAGAAGTTCTTTGTTCAGCAAAAGCTTTTGTGCTCCTTCCAGCGAAGAATTTCCAGCATTGATCATCTTCTCCCGTTCCATGTCAGGATACATCCCAATGGTAATGGCTGATTCCACAGATACATATTTTCCAAAAGAGCCGGCTACATAAAATCGATCTGCCTGATTCAGTTCAAGTCCAGATTCCCGGAGCATGATCTCAACCATTATATGTGCTGCGGCTTTGGTAAGAATAAATTCGTCGATATCTTTCTGATAAAAATACAGACCCGGAGCATATTCTATGCAAAGCTGACCTTCTCGTTTCTGAATAAGATTCGTTTTTTCAGGAGAAAACTTACCACGAATATCTATCCAGCCTTCTAAAAAAAGTTCCGCAATCAGATCGACAATACCGGAACCGCAGATACCCTTAGGGCTAATTTTTCCTGAAGAGTTACCAATTACATGAACATGGATTTTTCCACCTCTTATCCTCACGCTGTCCACTGCTCCGGCATCTGCCCTCATCCCGGTGTGTACTACACCGCCTTCCAATGCAGGCCCCGCCGCACCGGCGCCGCAAAGAAGAAAATCTTTATTTCCTATCACAAGTTCACCGTTGGTTCCAATGTCAAAGAAAACACTGATTCCATCCTTTTTATATAATTCCGTTTCAATCATTCCACTGATGATGTCACCACCCAGATAATTAGACTTCGCCGGATAACAATATACATAACCATTCAGCGGAATGTCCAGATCTTTTGCCGGCTGGAATCCCGGACGGTCTGCATGAACAGCATGTGGCGTATAAAAGACACAGAAAGCATCTATTCCCAAAAGAAAGTGGATCATGGTGGTATTGCCTGCTACTACCATAGACAGACATTTTCGTGACACCGGATGCTTTACATCCAGCTTATCCATGCACTCTATAATAGACTCAACTGTAGCAAGCCGTATCTCTTCCAGTTTTTTCCTGTCATCTTTGCAGAAAAAAATACGTGATAAAATATCGGTTCCCCACTGAATCTGTTTATTAAAGCAGCTCTCTTCTCCCAATATCTCACCACTATTACAATCTAAAAGTCTCACCACTACCGTTGTACTTCCAAGATCCACAGCCAGCCCATAATGCTGTCTGGCTGTATCTCCGCTTTCTATATCAACCAGCTCCCATTTTTCTCCATTCCAGGAAAGCGAAACGGTTATTTTCCAACCTGCACGATCAAGTAATGGATATAGTTGTCTCAACATGCGAACCGGAATATGAACCTCCTCTTTCACGCCCTCCGCGGATAAAGCTTCCAGAATGCGCTGCTGGTCTGAACGCTGATCCTCTTCGGTTGGAACAGAAAGATCAAGATATAATTTTCGGCTAAGACCTCTCATAGTATTCATCTCCCTACAATTTGTGCATTTTTTATTCTGTAAAAAAAGAAGGTCATCCGTTATATCACATACTTGACATCCTTCCTTACCTCCGCTTTCTTTATCACTTTTTCAAAATCTGATGCCGGATGTTTGCACAAAGGACATACAAAATCATCCGGTAATTCTTCTCCTACATACTCATATCCACAGATCCTGCAACGCCATATTGTCTGACCATCTTCTGTTTTTCCTACTGCCTGTGGCTTAGGTTTTATGTGATTCTGATAGTACTCGTATGTTACAGAAGGGATATCACTTAAGACTTCCATGTCTGTTATTTCACCAATAAACATCGTATGGGAACCCAAATCTTCTGTTTTATTAACACTTACAGAAATATACGCATTTGTTCCTTCTGTGATATAGTAAATTCCATTTTCGCCCCTTGCACATTTTTCAAATGTTTCAAACTTATTCATATCCCGCCCGGATTGAAAACCAAAATGTTTAAATAATTCAAACTGGGCACTCTGGCTTAATACTGACACTGTGAATTTTCCGGTTCTTTGGATCATTTCATGTGTATAATTTGCTTTATTTACACAGATACTTAATTGATTAGGTTCTGATGCCGCCTGGATTGCAGTGTTAATGATACAGCCATTATCCTCTTGGGCTTCTCTGCAGTCAGTACAAATAATCCGTAACTCAGCTTATACATCGCTTTTTTATCCATTCTGCTCCTCCTTCATCTTCTCCCTGCATCTCGGACAAATGCCTTTAAAGGAAATATCATATTCCAAAAAATCAATTCCATGCGTATCATGAATTCTTTTCATTAAATCCGGTATTTCCTCCATATCTACATCCGATACCTCACCACATTTTATACATCTCACATGATAATGATTTTTCAATGTGATATCGAACCGATTTGCTCCATCTGGCACTTCAACCTTTCTCAGAGCACCTTCTTCTGACAGTATATCAAGATTTCTATATACTGTTCCTTTTCCAATGGTAGGATATTCTTTTTTTAGAAATTCATATACTTCATTTGCTGTAACATGCCTTTTCATTTCATATACAGCATTTTTCACAAGATCTTTCTGAATTGTATTTCTTCTGTTAGTCATTTGCCCTCCTTATTAGGATTTATTCTTAATTAGAAGTATATATCAGAAGTTTAAAATGTCAATATAAAATTAGTAATAATCACTATTATTGAAATAATAGCACTTTGTAAATGTCCCTTTTTCGCACAATCTTATTCCATAATTTTTCGTTCAAAAACATATTCTATTTCAGATGATAAATCTCTTCTAAAATTGTATCCAAGTCTGTCAAACGTTTGTACGTCTGCAGGATTTTCAATTTCTTTTTCTGCCATATATCTGACCATCTCACCACGAGCCATCTTAGCATATGTACCTTTTGTTACCAGTTTATCCCCTGATTGTTCACAAAACGTAACCGTAATATATTTGTCTTTATCTGATAAATATTTTTCTATACATTTCGAGTATTCTTTTGATGCAAGATTAATGATAATCCTGCTGTCATCAAGCACTGAACGATATAATCTTTCACCCCAATAGTCATATAGATTTTTGGTATCTTCTATTTCAGCTTTCGCCTTCATCTCCAGGCGATGCCTTCTTTCATCAGCATAATCATTGTATCAGGATAAAGTTCACAAAGTATC
>JAHZAV010000007.1 GCA_019423745.1 Lachnospiraceae bacterium | reverse complement strand
TACCTCCACATTCTTTTTTATTTTGAATGTCCGCAAAATCCGTCCTACATCTTTCAGACAGAGTTATGATTATTAATGAAGGAAAGATCGCACAGTTTGCGAGACCTGAAGAGATTATTAAAACTCCAGAAAACAATTTTGTACAGAAATTTATTCTGAATCAATTAGAAATTAAAAAGAATAATATTTTTACACTTTTTGAAGCACAGCCACAGGTTGCCGTGCAGGTGTCATAGGAAGAGGAATAACCATGGGAAGAAGAAAAAACAAAGAGATTAAACTTATTTTTAGTATATTGGCTATATTTTTCCTGGCGTTTCTGGCAGTACCAATGATACAGGTAATAGCGAAATCACTTACGCAGGATACAGCGGCAATAGGACTTGGAAATTATAAGGAAGTTCTTACCAGTAAAGGCTTTCTGCAGGCAGTAGGAAACAGTTTCCTTGTGGCGGGATGCAGTGCAGTGGTAACTACAATTCTTGCTTTTATCCTTGCTTATACGGTGCATTATACAAATCTGGGAAAACGCTATAAAGGATTTATTACAAAAGCCGCGGTGCTTCCAATGTTGCTGCCTACGATTACATACGGCTTTGCTATTATTTATTCTTTTGGTAAGCAAGGCCTTTTGACAAAGCTGTTTGGGCACCAGTTATTCGATATTTACGGATTTAACGGCCTTTTACTTGGATATGTTATTTATACCTTGCCGATTTCTTTTATGCTGATTAATAATACCATGGGATATATCGATAAACGATTTATGATCGTATCCCGGCTGATGGGAGATACCCCATTCCAAACCTTTAAAATAACAATTATCCGGCCACTTCTGGGAACATTGGCTGCTTCCTTCATACAGACTTTTTTCCTGTGTTTTACAGATTTTGGTATTCCAGCTTCTATAGGAGGAAAATTTGAAGTAGTAGCAAGTGTTTTGTATGAGGAAATGCTGGGGAGTGTTCCAGATTTTGGAAATGGAGCTGTTGTAGCTATTATTATGTTGATTCCTTCTATTGTCAGCATTACTGTGCTGAATATTTTGGAGAAGTATAATGTACGTTACAATAAAATATCACCGATTGAGCTGAAGAAAAGCAGGAAAAGGGATGTAGCTTGCGCTGTGGGAAGTGCAGTGATTATGATAGGAGTTCTGTGTATATTTGCAGTAATATTTATTGTCCCATTTGTAGAGGAATGGCCTTATCGAATTTCTTTTACACTGGAACATTTTCAGACGGTATTTGAGGACAGTACGCTCTATGGTGTTTATACCAACTCTTTAATGGTAGCTCTTGTAACAGCTTTTATTGGGACATTGATGGCATACGGGGCTGCGCTTGTGACAGCAAGAAGCAGTGTGAGCCAGAAACTCAAAGGAGTGATTGACAGTATTGCCCTTGTGACCAATACAATTCCGGGTATGGTGATCGGTCTGGCATATTTGTTCTGCTTTTCCGGTACATCCCTTCAAAATACATTTGCAATCTTAATCATCTGCAATATGGTACATTTCTTTTCTACACCATATTTAATGATGAAAAATTCACTTTCCAAGATGAATGCATCCTGGGAGACAACAGCAATGTTGATGGGAGATAACTGGACGAAGACAATTATTCGGGTGGTAACTCCCAATGCAGTGTCTACGTTGCTGGAAGTATTCAGTTATTATTTCGTAAACGCTATGGTAACGATTAGTGCATTGATTTTCCTGGCAGGGACAAGAACCATGGTTATTACGACAAAAATCAAAGAATTACAGTATTTCAACAAATTCAACGAAATATTCGTGTTGTCATTACTGATTCTATTTACAAATGCTGCCGGTAAATTTATTTTTCAAAAACTGGCAGACAGAAGTCAAAAAAAGGAGAATAAGGTAGATATGAAAAAAATTAGAAAAATGGGATTAAAAAGAGTAGCTTCAATTGCAATGGCAGGTGTTGTAGGAGTAAGTGCACTGGGGATGACTGCATGTGGAAGCAGTTCTGATGAAGATCAGGTGATTATTTATTCTAACGCAGACGAAGAGGCCATTGAATCTATGAAACATGCATTGGATGACAATGGATACGAAGGACAGTATACATTCCAGACGTTCGGTACCTCTGAACTTGGAGGAAAACTACTGGCGGAAGGTACAGATATTGAGGCAGATATGGTAACAATGAGTACATTTTATGTGGACAGTGCACAAGAACAGAACAGTATGTTTAAAGATCTGGAGTTTGATGTAAATACGATTGATGAATTTCCATCTTACTGTGCACCTATTACTGCACAGGAAGGTACCATTATTGTAAATACAGAAATGATGGAAGAAAACAACCTTCCTGCACCAGAATCATTAAAAGATCTTGCAAATCCCGAATACAAAGGTTTTATTTCTGTGACAGATATTGCGTCTTCTTCTACAGCATGGCTTTTGATTCAGGCGCTGATATCAGAGTATGGAGAGGATGGTGCCAAGGAAGCTCTTACAGGTATTTATGAAAATGCGGGAGATCATATTGAGGATTCCGGATCAGCTCCGTTGACTAAGGTACGTGCAGGAGAAGTAGCGATAGGGTTTGGACTTCGCCAACAGGCAGTGGCCGATAAGGCAGATGGACTTCCAATTGACTATATTGATCCGGCAGAAGGGAACTTTAGTTTAACAGAATCTGTAGCGGTAGTTGATAAAGGTGACGAAACAAATGCGAAAGCAATGGAAATGGCTCAGTGTATTATTGAGAATGGAAGAGAAGAACTGCAGTCCTACTATCCGCTGGCTCTTTATGAAGGGGAAAAGACAGATGCAGAAAATCTATCCGCAAACCCAAAAGTATTTCCAGAACCGCTGACAGTAGATCTTCTGGAAAAACACCAGGCACTGTCAGAGGAATGCAAATAGAGACAAAATTACAAAGAAATAGTTAAATCAGGTATAAAGCGAGGAAATTAAGAAATGAAAAGTTATAAGCTGCTTACTCCGGGACCGTTGACTACAACGGAGACTGTAAAAAAAGAAATGATGTTTGATCATTGTACATGGGATGATGATTATAAACAGATTACACAGAAGATCCGCCGAGAACTTCTTGAACTGGCTCATGTATCAGAAAAAGATTATACAGTAGTACTGATGCAGGGAAGTGGAAGCTTTGGCGTTGAGTCTGTCATTACAAGTACAGTGGGAGAAGAAGAGAAACTTCTGATTATTGCTAACGGAGCATATGGGGAAAGAATGGCAGATATTTGCAAACATGCAAAAATAAATTATACCATTTACCGTGTGAATTACGATCAAATTCCGTCAGCAGAAGAAGTAAGCGCCATTCTTGAGGGAGATGCTGCCATTACCCATGTGGCCATGGTACATAGTGAAACAACTTCTGGAATACTCAATGATATTGCCTCTGTAACGAAGGTAGTCAAAGAAGCAGGAAAAACAATGATTGTTGATGCAATGTCCAGTTTTGGCGGGGTAGATATTCCTGTAGGTGAATTGGGTATAGACTTTATCATCAGCAGTGCAAATAAATGTATACAAGGTGTTCCGGGCTTTTCATTTATTATCTGCAACCGGGAAAAGTTAATGGAAAGTGCAGGAAAGGCAAGGAGTCTTGCATTGGATTTATATGATCAGTGGAAAACAATGGAAAAGGATGGAAAATGGAGATTCACTTCACCTACTCATACTGTGCTTGCGTTTGCAAAAGCGATAGAAGAGTTGAAAGAAGAAGGCGGAATTACAGCCCGCTCTCAACGTTACTATGATAATAATCGTTTGCTTATTGAGAGAATGAAAGAGATGGGAATCCAATCTTACATTGGAGAAGAACATCAAGGTCCAATTATCACAACTTTCTTCTATCCAGAACATCATGATTTTTCTTTCGAAGAAATGTATGAATTTATTAAAGAAAGAGGATATGCGATTTATCCAGGTAAGGTAACAGATGCCGATACATTCCGCATTGGAAATATCGGTGAAATTTACAAAGAAGATATTGAACAGTTAAGCGATATATTTGCTCAATTTTTCTCACGTATGGAAGAAAAAAAGGTGAGCTAAAATAGCAGAAAGAAGGATACAATCATTATGAATAAAATGGAAGCAGTAATCTTTGACTGGGCAGGAACGACAGTAGATTATGGATGTTTTGCACCAGTTCAGGTCTTTACAGAAGTATTTAGAAATGCCGGAGTAGAACCTACGATGGAAGAGGTGCGTGAGCCAATGGGAATGCTGAAATGGGCGCATATTCGCACGATGCTGGAAATGCCAAGAATTAAAGCAGCTTGGAAAGAAAAATACGGGAGAGATCCGGAAGATGCCGATGCCAATAAAATGTATGAGAGCTATGAGCCGGCACTTTTAAACATATTGGATCAGTATTCAGATCCCAAACCCTATGTACTGGAGGTCGTAAAAGAGCTTAGAAATAGAGGAATTAAAATCGGATCGACAACAGGATACACAGATGTGATGATGAAAATTGTTGTTTCAAAAGCAGCAGAGCTGGGATATACTCCGGATTGCTGGTATAGTCCGGATTCTACTGGGAATATGGGACGTCCTTATCCATATATGATCTTTAAAAATATGGAACAGTTAAAGGTCACTTCTGTTGATAAGGTCATTAAAGTCGGAGATACTATTTCCGATATTAAAGAAGGAAAAAATGCAGGTGTATTTACGATCGGAATTTTGGAAGGTAGTTCTCTTGTAGGGCTTTCACGAGAAGAATTTGATGCACTTTCAGAAGAGGAGAAAGACGAAAAACTGAGTTTGGCTGAGAAGAAATACAAAGAAGCAGGAGCAGATGCAGTTGTTCGTGATATCCGTGGAATTTTAGATTATGTATAAAAGATAATCTTCAGAAAACAGAGACACTGCAGGTCAATGAAAAAGGAAAAGCAGGAGGTACGCTTAATGTACCACCTGCTTTTTTTGTCTGCTAATTTTCTTTTCTGTAGGCAAAGAGCGGAATTCCGTTCTTGGTGGGAAGTTCGACATGTCCCTGAGTAAGAGGACGAACATAATCTATAAAATCTTCACTGATATCGGAACCTTCACCAATTATCCACTGTGCCGGAACTGGTTTTTCTTTATTGCAAATGATATTGACATCTGCCGTGCCATAAGATAATTCATAAGGAACGCTTTTATTTCGGATAAATGTAATCATTTTTCCGCTTTCTCCTGCAAGAGCAGCCTGTACGGCATAAATCCCTGCATTTACTGCCTCATCTAAATCTACTCGGGATAGATGAGCACAGGAGCAGCGCTGACATACATTTAACTCTACAGAACGCACTTTGACGCCCAGCTTTTCTTTAACTAAATTTTCCAGATATTTTCCGGAACCGGTCAGCATTTTATGACCAAAATTATCTGTTCCGACTTCACTTGCATATTCACAGATAAAAGTACCATTTCCATCGTTGATCCCTTCGGAAATACATACTACAAGGTTAGGAGTTTTTTCGAGAGAAGTACGTACTTTTTCAATGAATGCATCAGGGTCAAAGGCTACTTCAGGAAGATAAATCAGAACCGGATTGTCTCCTTTGAATTTCCTTGCCAGCATGCTTGCAGCTGTCAGCCAGCCGGCATGGCGGCCCATAATTTCTACGATAGTGACGGATTTTTTATTGTCATATACAGAGGCGTCAATCGCGATTTCCCGAACCGTTGTTGCGACATATTTTGCGGCACTTCCATACCCGGGAGTATGGTCTGTTTCTACAAGATCATTATCAATTGTCTTGGGGACGCCGATAAAACGGATACTGCTGTTCATAAAGCCTGCATAGCGAGACAGTTTGCTTACTGTATCCATGGAATCATTTCCTCCGATGTAAAAGAAATAGCCAATATTAAGTTCTTCGAAGCGGCGGAAAAGTTCCGGATAAACAGGATCGTGAAGATCCTCTGGCAGTTTATATCGACAGGAGCCAAGATATGCTCCGGGAGTTGTGCGTATAAGTTCCAGTTCATTTGTTTTGTCAAGAGCACCCAGATCCATATAATTACCGTGGAGAAATCCTTCGATTCCATTAATCATACCGTATACGGTTCCGATATCCTCTGTCTTTTTTACCCCTTCTGAAGCAACTCCGTATAAGCTTCCGTTAATGACAGCGGTCGGACCTCCGGATTGTCCCACAATGATATTTTTTTTCATGCCTTTTTACCTCCAATGATGTGCATAGTTATATAAATAAATATAACGGAAAAAAACTTTTTTTACAATCACACAAAGAAGATTTTGCAAAGTTTAAGTTGGAAAAAAGGCAGGAATACTATATAATACTAAACAGATTGAGGAGGAAAAAGTTATGAAATACATTTCATTTGCAATCCCTTGTTATAACTCGGAGGAATATATGTCTCATGCAATTGAAAGCATTCTTCCCGGGGGAGAAGATGTAGAGATTATCATTGTAAATGATGGATCAAAGGATAACACATCAAAAATAGGACATGAATACGCCGATAAGTATCCGGATATTATTAAGGTAATTGATAAAGAAAATGGCGGACATGGAGATGCCGTTAACAGTGGACTGGCAAGCGCTACAGGGAAATATTTCAAAGTGGTGGACAGTGATGACTGGGTAAATGAAGAATCTTTGCATCGTATTCTTCAGGTGTTGCGAGGATTTGAAGAAGAAGGACAGCAAGTGGATATGCTGATTGCCAACTATGTCTATGAAAAAGAAGGTATGGCAAATAAAAAATGTATCCATTATCGAAATGTACTGCCACAAGATGAAATTTTCCATTGGTCTGATATCGGACATTTTCATTTGGACCAATATATACTGATGCATTCTGTCATTTACCGTACAGAATTATTACAGCTTTGTCAGTTGCGTTTGCCGAAACATACCTTTTATGTAGATAATATCTATGTGTATTATCCATTACCTCATGTGAGGAAAATGTACTATATGGATGAAGATTTTTATCGTTACTATATTGGGCGGGAAGATCAGTCTGTTAATGAAAAAGTTATGATAAAACGTGTGGATCAGCAGATTTTTGTCACAAAGAAAATGATTGATATGTATCAAATGAAAGAGATACCTAATAAGAAGCTGAAGAAATATATGATTAATTATCTGGCGATTATGATGACTGTTTCTTCTATATTATGTATTCGTTCCAAAGAACGGGAAAATCTTGACAAAAAGAAAGAACTCTGGGTCTATTTAAGAAAAAAAGATGCAAAAACGTATGTAAAGATCCGTTATGGAATTTTAGGACAGACCATGAATTTGCCGGGAAAATCCGGACGGAAAATTTCTTCCCTTGCTTATGTTGTAGCGAAAAGACTGATCGGATTTCAATAAAAGCATGAATAATCTGCAGCTGCCATGGTGCATACTTATAGCAACAAAATGAAAGGAGTATGTATCATGGCAGTTGATTTTCAAAGTAGTAAGACAAAAGAAAATTTAATGAAGGCATTTGCAGGAGAGAGTCAGGCCAGAAACCGATATACAATAGCAGCGGAAATGGCTCGAAAAAATCATCTGTATGCGGTTAGTCAGATTTTTCTCTTTACAGCAGACCAGGAGAGAGCACATGCCCAGCGTTATTATGAACTTTTAAAAGAGGCTACAGGTAAGACAATAGAAATATGCGGAAGTTTTCCGGTAGATACGTATGATTCGCTGTCAGAGGTTTTAACCGCTGCCGAGCATAATGAGACAGAAGAATATAAAGATGTGTATCAGTCATTTGGAAATCAGGCTAAAGAAGAGGGATTTTTAGAGGCGGCTTCCGCATTTTTTCAGATTGCAGAAGTGGAAAAAATACATGCGAAAAGATTTGGGGCGATTAAGGAACTTTTAGAGAATGACAGTTATTTTGAACTTGCAGAAGAGGGGGCATGGATGTGTTTAAATTGCGGACACATTTTCCGGGGGACCAAGGTCCCGGAAATCTGTCCTTTATGTCGGCATGAGAAAGGGTACTTTATTCCTCTTACTATTGCACCTTATACAGATTGTGGAATTGTGCCATGTTAAAATTTTTTAAAATATGAAACAAGGCGTGTAACCTGCAAGAATAGACTTTGGGTTATGCGCTAAATGATGAACTTCTTTTCAAATTTTCACCTAAGGATAGGGAAGGAAGCCTGAAAGAAAAGGAGATTATCTGTAAATGTCTGGAAGGTGCAATTGAAGGTGGACTTAAATTTGGTATTGGAACAGATGGTATCCATCAAGGACTTGCACAGGAGGCAAAATATATTGCAGAACTTGGAGCGTCCAATAAAAATGTGCTGGCAGGTATTACAGTTAATGCAGCACGTATTTGTGGGGTAGACGCAGCCACAGGATCTATCACAAAAGGACTTGCAGCAGATCTTGTAGCTTTGGAGGGAAATCCACTGGAAGACATTGATGCTTTAAAGAAAGTGTCTGCAGTATTTCAAGATGGACGAAGAATCTAGAGGTTGCATGTATATCCTCATACTTCCGGCATAGGATGTAAAAAAAGCTGCGTCACTAAATGGTGAAGTGGCTCGGAAAATGAGGTGTCGGATGGGGAGCCAAAAAGTTGAAAATCTTTTAAATCTTGCCCTGGATACAACAGAAGAGGAAAGGGAAAAATCTCTTGAACTGGATGTGGGATACAATCCGATAGACAGGGAATGGGATGTGATTGTGAAGTATTCTGGCAGTCTTGAGAATGCAAAAGCCATAGCGGTTCAAGTAACAGAACTTCTCAATGAATTTGCAGTAATTACAGTGCTGGAATCCCGGCTGGATGAGCTGGCTGCATTACCAGAAATTGAATATGTGGAAAAGCCTAAGAGGCTGTTTTTTCAAGTATACGATGGAAAGCGTGTATCCTGTATTAATACGGTACAGGATACACCTTTTTCTTTGAGTGGAAAAGGTACAATGACAGCAGTTATTGATTCCGGTATTGACTATATGTTGCCAGATTTCAGAAAGGAGGATGGGTCTACCCGTATTCTTGCTATGTGGGATCAGTCCGCTATTCCGAAAACGCAGGAAGAGCGTCCTCCGGAAGGCTATCAGATGGGTGTGGAATATACAGAAGAACAGATTAATCAGGCGATTAGAGCAGACTCATTGGAAGAAAGAAGAAATCTTGTATCGGAAGAAGACATTTCTGGACACGGAACAGCAGTTGCAGCTATTGCAGCGGGAGGTGGAGGAGCGGAAGGTTCCAGGTATGCAGGGGTTGCACCTGAAACCAGTTTATTGATTGTAAAACTTGCCTCTCCAAAAGCAGATGGTTTTCCAAGAACCACAGAATTGATGATGGGAATTGATTATGCAGTGAGAAAGTCACTGGAATATCAGCTGCCGGCAGCCATTAATATTAGTTTTGGCTACCCCTTTGTAGCGGCTCTGACACTTTGGATAAGGAAGTATCAGAAGAACCCATCAAATATAAATCTACAGTTTCACCATTCCATACCACTTTATCTATAAATAGTCCCAGAGCAGAACGCTTTTTTTCTACACTCATAGAATCAAAAGACTGGCTGAAAGAAGCAAGCATCTTTGGAACAAATTCTAACTTCGCTTCCAGTATGACAGATTGATTTTCTGAGATTTCTGATAATTCTTTGATGCGTTTTTCAAGTTGTATTTTTTCCTCATGAATTGAATTGATTCGTTCCTGGATGTAGGCATGGGCAGGAGAATCAGCACTTTCAGCGAGAGATATAAGCAGATTATTGATTTGCTTTTCCTTTTCAGAAAGACTGGCTTTTAAAGACTTTAATTCTACAAAATGAGTGTCCCCTTTAGCGAGTAAAGCCTTTTTTATTTCTCTCCATTGTTTCAGAAAGACAGAATCACCTTCTGCTAGTTTTTTTATTTCATTACAGACCATCTCATCAAGAAGGTTACCGGGAGCGTTTTTCATAGCACAATTCTTTTGTCGGCTTTTTTCTTTCGTTTCACAAAGATAGTTGAAAGAACGTGAGCCATCCGGTTTGGAATAATGCCCCATTTTTGGACGCATTTTATTTCCGCAATGCCCACAGAAGATCAGACCAGACAAAAGTGCCTGATTACTTCGTGGTTTGCGGAATGTTTTAGAAGCATTTAATGCAAGCATATTTTGTACCTTTACCCAGTCTTTTCCGGAAACAAGAGGAGTATGCTTTCCGATTGCGATAATCCAGGCTTCATATTCTTTCATGTCGTGAGAGATACCACTAGTTTGATTACTCTTATTAAATGCCATAATTCCATATTCACTGCTACACTCCGACCTTTCAAAGCAGAGATTCGCATTCAATCTGTGAAAATAATCCCATACAGTTTCATTTGCGCTGGCATAGACGGGATTTTTTAAAATATTTTTAATGGCAAAACATTTAAAAGGTATATTGTTGCGGGTGTAGATATGCTCTTCTTGTAATAATTTTTCTACCATTGTGAGAGAATTTGTTTCCAGATAAGTAGAAAAAATTTTCTGAATTATTCGAGATTCTTCGGGAATGGGTTCAAGCATATATGCTTTTCTGGTTTTGCCATTTGAAGCAATACTTCCGGTGGTGACAGTGCTTTTATATCCAGTGGGCGTTGTACCGCCGAGCCAATGTCCACTTTTTGCTAGAATTTGGAAGTTGTCTTTCAGACGTTCGGCAAGATTCTCTCGTTCCATCTGTGCAAAAACGGAAGTAATCATCATCATAGCTTTTCCCATAGGTGTTGAGGTGTCAAAAGATTCTTTGACTGATACGAAATTGATACCCCATTCGGCAAGCTGATCAGATAATATGGAGAAATCTTTCACATTCCGGGAAATACGGTCTAATTGATAGCAGATGATAACTTTTATTTCTTTTCGTTTGCAGGCATCTAACATAATTTGAAACTGAGGACGATTGGTATTTTTGCCAGAGTAGCCTTCGTCTTCAAAAATAATAATAGAATCTTCATTATCTTCATCATAATGAAATTTTAAGTATTCCTTGCATTTGGTAATCTGATTCTCGATACTTTCACCTTTGCCAGTAAACTTGGATTTTCTTGAATAAATAGCATATTTTCTTGTATCTTTCGATTCCATATCTGCACCCCATAGCTATTTTATTTTTGAAACTAATTATTAATGCACAATATGGGAAGGGTAAAAACAGTTTGTGAAAAATATTGATGATATACAAAAAATAAGATATAATTATATCTGTAAAATGATATATAGGGCGAAAGGAAAGGATGAAGAAAATGATAATTAAGGCTTCAGCAACACTACGGAACGATTATGCTTCTATTTCTAAGCTTGCGAAAAAAACAGGTGAACCGGTTTATATAACAAAAAATGGGGAGGGCGACGGAGTATTTATGAGTATCGATGCCTTTGAGAAAAGAGAGCAGGCATTAGAACTTCGTGCAAAAATTATGAAGGCAGAAGAGGAACGGTTAAGCGGAGCAAAGACAAGAAGTATTTCCGAAGCAAGAAAGGAATTGAGAGAACGTGCAGGAACGATATAAAGTTGAGATTCTTCCCGTTGCGTGGGAAGATTTAAAAAAGATTGAAGATTATTATTTACTTCAATTTGGCGTGGAATCTGCGATGAAAGTCACAGAACAGATTTTGGACAGTATTGAGCGATTAGAGAGTTTTCCAGACTCGGGTTCTCTGACACCGGATAAATGGCTGAATAAGCAGGGGTATCGAAAGGTCATATCCGAAAGGTATGTTTCTATCTATCGACAGATAGGAAATACAGTTTATGTGTATCATATTGCGGACACACAGACAGAATATACAAAGTTGTTTTCATGACGGCAAAGAGGTAGTAAAATGAAAAAGTGCCCAAATTGTAGTATGGAATTGCCGGAGGAAGCACATTATTGTCCGAGGTGTATGTTTCAATATGAGAAACAGGAAATACAGATAAAAGACACTCATAAAAAACATATTTTATTCTGGGTATTGGGAAGTGTTTTAATCATCGGAATGTTGATTGTGATTTCTTTGGTAAGACATGGAATACAAAGTGGTGTAAATAAGAATCACTTAGAGGAATCAGAGATTCAAAATATCATTAATGAAAAATTCAGGACAGGTGAGAATATTGTCTATAATTCAGAAGTGGAAAAGGATTTAAGAGATGTGCTTGGAAGTGAGGTTGTTGACATTAAATCAACATTAGGTGAAGAAACGGATGAAATGTATCGTGAAAATGGAATGGATATCTATACATTTGGAATGCTGACTGTTGCGGTAAATCAAGAAGCGGTTATACAGGATATCCTGATTGATTATACAGCCGGAGAAAATAAAGAGGAATATGGAATCTACGGGATTGATGGAACATCGGATATCGGAAGCGTAAAAGAAATATTGGGGATACCGGATCAGGAGTATGAAAACGAACTCTGCTATCGGTTTGACAGAGAGTTTAGTCCAGAGTTAACTATCACTTTTTCTGCTGACGGTATGGTGGAACAGTTGGAATATTATTATGTGCAATAATTACAGAGTGTCTTCATTTTCCGTATAAAGCAGTTCATTTATCTGATAAATAGAAAATTGATGAGTTTTTCCCCATATAAGCAGACTATCCCGTTTTTGTTTTGGATATAAAGGAGCAAATCCTGCATATTTTAAAAGAGCCTGTGTTTCGTCAAGTGGAAGGTTCATTCCAAAAGAAATAGAAATAAGCTTGTCACGTGATGGAATGCGTTTTCCTGAAAAAATCTGATATCCATAAATTTCATTGAGTTCAGAATTTTTAATAACCATAGATTTTTTCAAGGATTTTTCTTCTAATAGTTGGTTCAAATAGTCGGAAACAGCAGAATCAATCAAATAGTCCTGTTCATTGTTAATATATTCTTCGACAGATGAACATTGATTTAATGCGTCCATCAGTTCATCAGTTGGTTTTTTAATCATCGGTATCACCTCGTAGAGAGTATATCATGGGGAAATCAGGTTGGCAATGGGAGAAAGTTATGTATGAGTGGTTAGTAGAGAACTTGAAAGAGTATTATACTTTTGTAAAAGTATTAAAGAAAAAAGATAGTGGGGAAGTGCTTTTATATAAGCATAAGCAGTTGGGAAACTATGTGGTAGTTAAGGAACTAAAAGGGGTTTATCCTGCGTATGAAAGACTGCTTGGGGTGAAGCAAAAATCTCTCCCCTTAATTTATGAAGTATGCCATAATGAAGAGGAAACCATTATTTTGGAAGAATTTATACCGGGTATTACGATTGCAGAACGGCTGGAACAGGAAACATTATCAGAAAGTTATGTGAAAGAAATCATAAGTCAGGTGTGTGACGGATTATATGCATTGCACTTGAATCAGATTATTCACAGAGATATAAAGCCGGAAAATATCATGGTTATGAAAAACAGAAAAGTGAAGATTATTGATTTTGATGCTGCTAAAATTCATAAAATCTATTCAGAAAAAGATACGAGAACGGTCGGAACGATTGGGTATGCCGCACCGGAACAATATGGAGAAGCACAATCGGATGAAAGAACGGATATCTATGGATTAGGAATTATGATGAATGTCATGCTGACCGGAAAACACCCTGTGAATGAAATGGCAACCGGGAAAATCGGAAATATAATAGAAAAATGTATCATGGTGAATCCAAGTAAACGTTACAAGGATGTAATGGAAGTGAAAGAAAAACTAAATAAATTGTATTACTAAGCAGTGTGCATAGTACAAAAGAACTGCCTGTCATTATAATGATGATAGGCAGTTTTTCTGCTATTTGGATGAATTGGAACGGGGGTAAGGTTTCTTTTCATCCGTCAGTCCGGAAAGATAGTCCATGCTTGTGCCAAGGGCGAGGGCTATCTTCCGGCATTGTTCAAAGGTATAGTAACGTTTGCCGTTTTCTATCTTGGAATAATCACTTTGGTCTATACCAGTCAGATGTTGCATTTTGATTTGGGTATAGCCACGTTCTTTACGTAAGTCTTTTAAGCGTGACAATAGGCATTGCACCTCCTTTTTGGGGCTTTGGATATATTTTAAATTATGTCACGATGACCTATTGACCATTAGGGTGTAATTGACCTATAATAAAAAAGAAAGGAGAGATAAAATGTTTTGTGATAAGTGCGGGGAAGTTTTGGATGAACAGGCGAGATTTTGTGCGTGTTGTGGAAGTAGAGTAGATACCACAAATGTGGATTACCATAATCAGAATAAGCGAATGCAAGATGAAGGGATGCAGGTAATCAATGAATTGTATAGAAAAGAAAAAGTGGGATTTTATATTTGGATAGCGGTTATTTGTTATCAAGTACTTATAGGATTTGTTTTATTTTCAGCATGGGGATTCGCTTTGTGGAATAGTTTTGCCTGTTACCAGGCATATAAATTTTGTCAACAACTAATTCGGTATCCGGTAGGGATATATAAGCATTACGAAGAGGCATTGACAATGGATGTGATTTTCATTGTACTAAATCTTGTGTTAGGTGGAGTTCTTGGGGCAGTAATAGGAATTTATGATTTGCATATCAGACGGTATGCTATGACTAATAGAGATGTATTGTTATATATAGAAAATAGCGTTGTGCAGTAAATTGGATGAAAACGGTATGTTTTGAAGATTGTTTTGTTGACGGAGCTACTTTAATTCTGGAATATGATGTTATGAAGGGTATGTAGCTTTATATTAATAAATAATAAAAAGATATAGGAGGAAAAAACATGGCAAAATTTTGTAGTTATTGTGGAAGACCCTTACAGGAGGGAGAGGTGTGTAGTTGCAGACAGGAAAGAAAGGGAGACGGGCAGGCATATCAACAGCCTAACCACTCGGAAACAGGTCATTATCAACCATATATGGCAAAGAAAGCAGGTGTTCCTAAATATCTTGTTCCAATTGGGCAGACAGTTGTAGGGGGAATATTGATATTGTTTGGCTTAATAACAGGGGGATGGGATTGGTCATATATTTCTTGTGTTGCAGGAGCAGGATTTTTATTAACTGGAATATGTGGAATTATTGAAAAAAGAAAAAACTAATTTTTCTAAATTTGGAATAGGACATAAATATGAAATATTGTGAAGAATGCGGAGCAAAATTACAGGACGATGAGAGATTCTGTTCGGAATGTGGAGCTAAATGTAGTGAAAAATCTATTATAGGTGATAAACAAGAAGTAATAAGCGATAACGGTAGGGAAAAGAAGAAGCAAGTGGTGGTTCTTAGTGTGGTTGTATTGGTGATTGCAATAGGTATATTGGGATATTTTGTTATTTATCCTAAGGTTATGGACTATTTGCACGATAAGGAAAATCAAAAGGAAGCGCAAAGGGTAATGAATTTGATTGACTCTTTGGAGGATAAGAAAATTACTGCTGATTCAGAAAGTGATTTAGATAAAATCAGATTAGAATATGATTCGTTAACTAAAGAACAAAAAGATTTGGTTTCTAACTATTTTGTGTTAGCAAATGCATATAAGAAAGTAGAAACAGCAAAGGATCAGAAAATAGCAAATGAAATTGTTTCTGCTATAGAAAAAATTGACAAAAACACCCTTACAGCTTCGGATACATCTTTAAAAGTTTTAAGAGATAAGTATAATCAATTATCAGATTCTCAAAAAGAGTTGGTAACAAATATAAATAAATTAGAGGAATTCGAGCAGATAGTACAAGACAAAAAGGCAGAAGAACAAGAATTGCAAGCACAGAAAAACACAGTACTTGAAACTTTTGAAAATTTAAAATTTTTTGAGGGTACTTGGGGAGAGTTCGGCTCTCATGTGAATCAATATCAAGGTATGGTAGAGACTGCAATAAAAAATGCAATTTCTCTTTCGGACTATTTTGGAGATGTTAATAATGTGTATATGATATTAGAATTACGAGTGATGAACGATGATATTTTGGCTAATGGACTAACACCTTATAATCAAATGTACACGATTACTTTTGAAGGTCCAAGTGTGACGGGGACAGGAGGAGCAAGACATTTGGATTGTACAGTAAGCAGTCCGGACGGTGTGAATTTAGTTTACAATGAAATTTCATATTATTGATTGCTAAAGGTTGAGAAGTTAAATCAGTATTGTGAAGAGTACCTAGTGATATTTACAGATTTCCTAGATATTTTTTGGTAGCGCGCTTGGCTTAATTGGTGATTTGCTCTTAAAAGGACAAATACAAGTTTGACAATTTTATAAAGATGAAGAGAGAGATTTCAGAAATGGAGTCTCTCTTTTCATTTTATAGAAGTAGGACTTAAGCTAAACTTGGAAATATGATAAAAGTAGGTCTTGCTATGACTCAACGAACAAACCATAGCAAAAATATTTATATTTCAAGGGAGGAGGTGGTTGGTAGGATTCCTCTGGATGATTCTATTTCAACTACATGTGTTACAAATCATATTGTTGAAATGACTGTGATGGAAAAATCAATTCAACGTAAGTGTGGAATTAAGAGATTGGATAAAGACCATTATGTGAATCTGAGAACCGGAGAGGTATGTGAATTTCGTCATTCAGTAAAAAATCAGAGGAAGAACATGAATAAGGCATATACTACTTTAAGAAGACTTATCAATTATAATTTTACTGGAAGTGAATCGGAATTACATATTACATTAACTTATGGAGAGGAGATGAAAAGGCGTGAGAATGTGTCTGCAGATTTTAAAGCCTTTTGGAAGAGATTAAAATATGCTTATCCGACATGTGAATATATAGTAATCTATGAACCTACTGAAAAAGGGGTGTGGCATGTGCATGTTTTGATTAAGGACAAAAGTGGAAAAAGGTTATTTATACCAAAGGATAGATTAAGTTATATGTGCAGAAAAGGGTATGCCTGTGTAAAGCGTATTTTAGATAATGAAAATAGTGAGCAGTAAAGAGTAAGATAGATGGAATCAGTTTAACTCTATGACAGATGAATTTAAAAAGACGTACAAGGAAGTTCAAAAGGATATGTTAAGTAATCAAGTATCAGACATATTGGAAGAAAAATAGAATACAATATGATAAATAGTTAGAAGAGGTAGGTTTATATGAAGATTGTCGTGCATTATCCGAAAGATAAGCAGGACATCAGTGCTTTGAGAAAAGCAGTAGCAGAAACTCATAGTGAATACATATATTCCTATATAGAAAGACTTCAGTGTTCACAGGAACAAAAGAAGATGATTATAAAAAGAATTGATGAAATGCTGACTTAGAGGCGAGTAGAAGGCTGGCGGTATCACATACTGCCAGTCTTTTGTTGTAAGAGAAATAGACTTATCTTTCAGAAGCCTTTATTTGAAAAATAAGACAAAAGAAACTGTTCCGCTAACCCGGCTTCGCTAAAAAAGGGAAAAGGGCAGGAGAGGACAAGAAGAAACATTTGTCCGTTGTGTTAAAAATAATTAAATGAATAGGAAATCAAATGATTTTCATACCGGATTCAAGAAGTTTTTTATAAATATATTTTGGGAGATTTCGATAGCCGTTTTCCCAACATTGTAAAGTAGTTCTTGATATACCTAAAATGTTTGCAAGTTGTTGCTGAGTCAGTGAATTGTCTTTGCGAAAAGATTTTAGCGAGGAAATTTGGTGTTGATATAAAAAGAGATGATAGGTATCTAATAGTTCGGGTATTTTCAAGTGATAAAAATCAGCGAGTTTTTCTAAATCTTTAACAGGGAATTGTTCAAAATCAGGATTTTCATAGCTTTTTGGCCTAAACATTTCATGTGTCTTATATAGCGCAGCTTGTCTGCAATGGCAGGGATATCTTCGATGGAAGAATAGAGTAAATGATATTGTTCAGATTCTGCAAGGCGCTGTAGGGGATGGAAAATAAAATGATGAATATGTAAAAGAGCTATTCTGTTATTGATGATTTGCAGAGGGTTCCGGCTTGCGTATAAGGCTCGCTTATTCCAGGTTTTTAAAGTTTTAAGAGCCGTTGCAATGGGGGTGCTTTGGCAATACATACGGAGCACATGAAACATGTAAATAAGGGGAAGAAAAATTTATGTGAAAGCAATTTTTGGACAATCCTGCAGCATAGAATGTAGAAAGGAAGCTAAGGGGAAGGATTCATAAATAGATATGTCATCTGTTTCGCAGGAGCATGGGGGAAGAATAGAAGAAAATTTAAATATAGATGATTTGGATTTACAAGAATACGATTGTAAAAGTGCAGAGATCAGTTACGAGTATAAGGGATACCAGATACGGTTACATTTTTCCGAAAATAAGACTTTGTTTCAATGTTTAAAAAATCTGACAGAGCGAGTAAATGAAAAATCCATGGAAAGTTCAGTAAGGGTAAATAAGAGAGAACTATCTGATTAATTAGAAAAGGGGGAATAAGATGTACTATATGGCAGCTTATTGCCGTTTATCGAAGGAGGATGGAGAAAATAAAATCAGTGAGAGCATTGAAAATCAGATAAAGCTGATCCGGGAGTATGTGAATAAGGCGGAAGATATGGAAATAGGGGATATCTATATTGATGATGGATATTCTGGCCTTTATTTTGCAAATCGGCCGGAATTTCAGAGAATGATGGAAGATATTTACAAGGGGAAAATCCAGGGAGTAATTACAAAAGATATTTCCCGGCTTGGACGTGAACACATCGAAACCAGCAATTATATAGAACGGGTTTTTCCCTCCCTTGGTATTCGGTACGTTGCAATTTTGGATGGTGTGGATTCTGATTCTCATAGCAATGAAGAATTGGCTCAATTTAAGACACTGTTTAATGATATGTACAGCCGTGATATTTCAAAGAAGATCAAAGGAGCGCTTTCGGCGCAGAAAAAGAGGGGACAATTTATGTCCGCTTTTGCTCCATATGGATATATGAAAGATCCGAAGGATAAGCATCATTTTCTTATAGATCAAGAATCAGCAAAGATAGTACGCAAAATTTTTTACATGTATTTGGAAGGATATTCCAAAGGGGGGATTGCAAAAAAACTGAATGAAGAAGGGGTACTTACTCCTTCAGAATACAAAAGAGAAATTCAGGGGCTGAATTATTTCAATGCCCAGGAAAAAGCTGGCACAAAAGGATGGTCTTATTCTACCATTCATACAATTTTAAGAAATCGAGTTTATACGGGAGCAATGGTACAGCATAAATCTGAGAAAATTTCCTATAAAATCCAAAAGTATCACTATATACCGGAAGCACAACAGTATATCGTGGAAGGAATGCATGATCCCCTTATTTCAGAAGATACGTTTGATCTGGCACAGAGAATTATGGAAAAAAGATCTCGATCACCAGGATTTTATGGCGGAGCAAAAAAAGTAAACCCCTATGCAGGTGTTCTTGTTTGTGGCGACTGCGGATACAATTTTCAGAAGGTTACAGGAAGACAAGGGTATGAGTGTGGTTCTTATCACAAAAAAGGGAATACCGTTTGTTGCTCCCATTTTCTCAAAAAGAAAATTCTGGATACTATTGTGAAAAGTGAGGTAGAAAGACAAGTAAAATTTGGATTAGATGAAAATGAAAGGCAGGAATTACGAAAGGCTGCAGACTGTAAACAGAGATGGAAAAGTCAGCAAGAAGAAACCATCCGCAGGATGAATCAATGGGAGAAAGAGCTTCAGGGAATTCAAAACTACCAAAAGAAAACCTATGAAAATTATATGGATGGGATCCTGGATAAGAAAGAATATTTTAATTATAAAGCAGAATACGAAAAACAGGCTCAACTGATCCGCAAGAAACTTGAAGAAGCAGAGGAGAAAAAAGCAGGGTTACTAGAAAAAAAAGAAACCAGTCAAAGTTGGATCGAAAGCCTGGCAACTCATGGGACATTATCAGAGATAACAAGAGAATTAGTGACAGAACTGATTGATAAGATTATAGTGTATAGGAATAACGACATTGAAATCAGATTTAAGTATCACTTTCCTTATTTATTATAAAAAAGAAAGGGGCGAAAAGGTATGTAGTTTATAACCTTTTCACCCTTTTTACACTTGGATACTTATCTTTCGATTTTATATTGGTTGGTATAAGAAAAATCTAGGCTGTAGTTTCCCGACGGATTAAAATCGGAGGAATAACTTTATGAATGGGGGCTGTTGGAAGTTCTGGTTTGCGTTTTTTACGTTCATTCATTTGTATGGAAAGAATCTCCATCGCTTCATTTGCGATGACAGGAATCTGCTGCCCAACCGTACTTGTGGGAATTACGGCTTCACGTGAGATAGGAGAATTATCGAATCCTACGATTTGATAGGTGTCTGGAAGTTTTCCATATCTCTGAAACAGAATATTGAGAAGAACATTGGCATGCGTATCATTGGGCATAAAAATTCCTTTTTTCTGATCTGGATACTTTTCTTCCAAGTAATCGGCCAGTTTTAGGATTCGCGCTCTATTTTCTTCAAAGGTATTTCCAAGATTATCATAGATCATTTCATAAGGCATTTTTGATTCTTTGCAAACATCCAAAAACCCACGAATTCGACCGAAGGCAGGGACGTAATCAGCCATTTTAGAATTCACATGAACAAGAAGATCACAGCCACTTTTTTTCAATAGGCTGGCTGCCTGAACTCCCCCCATATAGTTGTCCGTATTTACACTTGAAATATATTTGTCTTCCCGCTCAATTCCCACAACTGGCACCTGATAGGAGGCAAGCTCTTCCGAGGGGATCGTAGGGCTTAAAATAATCATACCTTCAATATTGTAAGAAAGAAGCTCTTCTATATATCGACGTTCTACATCAGCCTTGGCATTTCCTGCAAATACTAGAAATTTGTAACCGTATGTTTCATAAGTGGCAAGAATCTGATTGAGCATTTCAGAGTAATAGTGCATATAAAGATTAGGAATAATGATTCCCACAAATTCTGTCTTTCCGCTGGCAAGAATTCTTCCTACTTTATTCTCTTTGTAATCAAGTGCAACAAGAGCATCAGCAATTTTTTGCTGATTTTCAAGAGTAAGGGAATCTGGATTATTGAAATATCTTGAAATTGTAGTTTTTGAAAAATTTGTATATGCAGCGATATCTGCAAAAGTTACTTTTTTAGATTTCATATAAGTCTTCCTTTTCTTGTGGAATTACTAGTATTTATTAAATGTAAATACGAATATAGTATAGCAGACTTGTCGGAAGATAATCAATAAAGTAACCGGTAACAAAACCGGTTTTGTGAAAGGTGCACAGATTTTAAAGGCGAATCATATTACATATGCTGAAAGTATTTTTTTTTGTTGACAATATGCCTGTAAAAGACTATGATTGCATTAAAGGAACCGGTTACTTAACCGGTAACTCGACGGGGATATATAGAAGTCTAACTATAAAAAGGAGGAGACAATATGAGAAAACGCTTGCTGTGCCTGACAGGAACGCTTCTGGTAGCTATCAGCCTTGCAGGATGCCAGCAGAAAGATCCGGCTCCGGGGGATATTGCAGGATATGATGAAGGAGAGAAATATCTTTCCATCTGGGTACATTCGATTGAGGATACGGAGGAAGGACAGGCATACAAACAATCAGTGGAAAGTTTTAATGAAGCTTATGACGGGCAGTATTTTGCAGATATTGAGTTTGTGCCGCGAAACGACAGTGGAGGTGGATATTCCGATAAGGTAAATGCATCTGTCATGGCAGGGGGGCTGCCGGATGTGCTTACGGTTGATGGCCCTAATATATCTGCTTATGCTGCAAACGGTATCATCCAGCCGCTTGCAGATCTGACGGAGGAAGAAGAGGCAGAGTACTTGCCTTCTATTATAGAACAGGGGACAGTAAACGGGGATCTGTATGCCCTTGGAGTCATGGAGTCAAGCGTTGGATTTTACTACAATAAAGATATCATAGAGGAGGCCGGGATTGAGATCCCGGATGCGGATCATCCATGGACCTGGTCAGAATTTTTGCAAATTTTGGAAAAACTGAAACCTCTTATGGAAGAAAAGAATGGCTATCCACTAGATATGACCTTTCCGGTTGGCGAATCAAGCATCTATTATTATGCACCCTTTGTCTGGTCTGGGGGAGGTGAGCTTGTCAGCGAAGATGGATTAGCTGTTGATGGATATTTTAATTCAGAACAGACAGAAGAAGCCATGGAATATTTTCGAACGATTGTAGAGGATGGTTATATGTCAGAGGCCCCCATTGATCATTTGTTTGAAAGTGGCAGAGCAGCCTTTAAGTTTGATGGAGCCTGGGAGGTTAACACCGTGTATACAAGCTACCCAGACCTCAATCTTGGAGTGGCTCCGTACATTGTAAATGATAACTGGGACGGGGATACTTATACACCGACAGGTTCCTGGGCATTTGCGGCTTCTACGGAAACCGAAGATATTGAAGGAGCTACAGAATTAGTCAAATGGATGAGCGGGGTGGAAAGTGGTATTAGAATCTGGGAGATGACAAAGAACTTTCCATCAACATATGAGGCATTTGAAAATATTGATGTCTTTCAGACAGATGAAAATTACAGCTTTCTCTATAACCAGTTAAGTACATATGGACATCCCAGACCGAAAACACCGGTCTATCCACAGGTAAGTACCAGTTTTCAAGAAGTATTGGAAAGTACGGCGCTAAGTGGAAAGGACGTCAATGAGGAACTTGACAAAGCTGTAGAACGAATCAATTTGAAACTGGAACGTTATACGAGGGAATAAAAGATGAAAAAGAAAAATTCAATTATGGGTATGGCATTTTTTGGACCGGCCCTTATCTTGCTTACTCTGTTTTTGTTTCTGCCCATGCTGTTGACATTTGGATTCAGCTTTACAGATTATTTTGCATTGAATCCAGAGTTGACACATTTTGTAGGGCTGGAAAATTATATTAATATATTTAAAGACGATCTTTTTGTACAGTCGTTTTTAAATACAGTCAAATTTGTGATTATCATTGTTCCGCTGCAGTGTGGAGGAGCGCTTTTGTTGGCATTAGCGATCAATAAGGCGGCACATTGTAAAAAGTATTTTAAAGTTGCTTTTTTTGTACCTGTAGTTATGTCTCTGGCAGTTGTATCCACCTTGTGGATGCAGATCTATAGTCCGGAGGGTATACTGAACACTATACTTGCAAATATTGGCATAGATGCGCAGCCATTTATTCACAGTGCTGATCAGGCACTGCCATCTATTGCGATTATGAGTGTATGGCAGGGAGTAGGATATCAGATGATTATTTTCCTGGGCGGTTTGCAGAATATTAATCCGGCCCTTTATGAGGCGGCGGAGATGGATCATGCAAGTGGCTGGCAGAAGTTTAAAGATATTACGCTTCCGGAATTGAAGCCGTTGTGTGTCTTTGTATTTATTACCGTTACGATTGGGGCGTTCCGTATGTTGGTACAGCCAATGGTCATGACCGGAGGAGGTCCGGATCATTCCACTTACACGATCGTATATGATATTTATGAAACAGGTACGGTTAACTGGGAAATGGGACTTGCATCTACTATGGCTATTGTATTTACCGTATTTGTCGTTATTCTTACGATCATACAGAATAAGTTGACAAAGGATAAGGAGGAAAGAAAAAATGTTCACAAAAAAGCAAAAACGGTTTAATTGGATTCTTGTAGCAATATTGCTGATTCTTTCCATCTTTTTTCTGTTTCCGGTCATCTGGATGCTTGCCAACTCTTTTAAAGGAGATGCGGCTATTACAGCGGACATGAATTCCATAGCGGCATTTATTCCACCAGCGTTGGATGGGAATTTCTTTGACAACTATGTTTCTATTATCACGGACACAAATTTTCTAAGATACATGGGAAATACACTTCTGTATGCGGCAATTCTTATTATATTGAGTATTGTAGTAAACGGTCTTGCTGGTTATGCTCTGGCAAAAATAGATTTTCCATTTCGTGAGCAGTGGCTTCTTATTATTATCATGCTGCTGATTATACCTACAGAGACAGTTATAACGATTCATTTCCTGATTATTGCAAAGGCGGGACTTCTTAATACAATCGTGGGATATATTTTGCCGTTGATTGTGAATCCATTTAATATTTTTCTTTTCCGCCAGGTATTCGTCAGTTTGCCGGATGACATTTATGAAGCGGCACAACTTGATTTCTGCGGGCCGGTGAAATACTTTTTTACTATGGTCTTGCCCATGTCAAAAACAGTTGTGGCAACAGTCAGTGTATTTACGTTTCTGAATGTATGGAATGACTATCTGTGGCCATCACTTGTATTTACGTCAAGCGATCTTTTGACAGCACAGATTGGTCTTAATTCAATTACATCGAATGAAAATACAACAATGGGACAGACGCTGGCAGTTATTACTCTTGTTACGATACCGGTTATTATTATTTATTCGTTGTTCTCAAAGCAGATTGTAGAGGGTGTTACATCAACAGGTTCAAAGGAAGGATAAAAAAATGAGCTTTATAGAATTTAAAAATATATGTAAAATGTATCCAGGATCAAATAAAAATACAGTAGAAAATTTTAATTTGAATATTGAAGAGAAAGAATTCATTGCTTTTGTCGGACCTTCCGGATGTGGAAAGTCTACCACATTACGTATGATTGCTGGGTTTGAAGAGATTACAGGAGGAGAGCTTTACATAGACGGAAAGAAAGTGAATGAGATGGCTCCAAGAGACCGTGGAATTGCTATGGTTTTCCAGAACTATGCATTGTATCCGCACATGACAGTTGAAAAAAATATTGGATACGGACTGAAAAATATGAAGATGCCGGCAGAGCAGATCAAGAAGAAAGTAGACTGGGCAATTGATATTCTCGGGCTGGAAGAATACCGTTACCGTAAACCAAAAAATCTTTCCGGAGGGCAGAGACAGAGAGTTGCATTGGGACGTGCAATTGTTAAAAATCAGAAATTGTTCCTTATGGATGAGCCGCTGTCAAATCTGGATGCGAAACTACGTGTCAGCATGAGGACTGAAATCAGTAAGCTTCACAGAGAACTTGGAGCAACTACCATTTATGTTACACATGATCAGGTAGAGGCAATGACGATGGCTGACCGTATTGTAATTATGAAAGATGGAATTATTCAGCAAGTTGGAAAACCAATGGAGCTTTATGATCATCCAAAGAATCAGTTTGTGGCAGGATTTATCGGTTCTCCACAGATGAACTTCTTTGATGTCATTGTAGAAGGAGACAGGGTCAGATTCAGTGATGGAAATGAAATTACACTGTCAGAAGGAATGTACAGAAAACTGAATGGACGACAAGGAGAAATGATCCTTGGTATTCGTGGAGAAGACATTAAGATGGATGCCCAAAATATGGATCTCAATGGTGATAATGCTCAACATGCGGTTATTACAGAGACAGAAGTTATGGGAAATGAAAATAATCTCTATTTTGACTTTGGTGGATGTCAGGCAGTTGCCCGTGTATCC
The DNA here is from genome assembly GCA_019423745.1 of Lachnospiraceae bacterium. Classification (GTDB taxonomy): domain Bacteria; phylum Bacillota; class Clostridia; order Lachnospirales; family Lachnospiraceae; genus Claveliimonas. The sequence goes on along the minus strand of JAHZAV010000007.1, from coordinate 76,713 downwards.
AAGTATGAGATTAGCCAGATTGGAGATCAGATCGATTTCGTGTTTATGCCGTCAAAAATGCATTTCTTTGATAAAAATACCGGAATTAATTATACAGAATTATAGGATAGAGATATTCAGCCTCCGAAGGAGATAGTTCTTTCAGAGGCTGAAGGAGATTTTCAAAATGGAGGCAGTATGAAAAAGCATCAGACAATACATTTAAAGGCGCCGGACAACTGGGTGAACGATCCCAACGGCTTTATTTACTACAAAGGATACTATCATCTGTTTTATCAATATTTCCCGTATGGGGCCCGCTGGGGAACGATGCACTGGGGACATGCAGTGAGCAAAGATCTGGTATCCTGGGAACACAAAGGGATTGCTCTTTATCCTTCCATCCGTGCAGATCAAAATGGCTGTTTTTCAGGGAGCGCTGTTGAGGCTGAAGGCAAATTATATCTTGCCTATACAGGAGTACGCTATGAAGTTGTAAATCCTCAAGATCCGCATACCTGTTTGAACGAACAGTTCGAATCCACGCAGTTAATGATTTCTTCCGAGGACGGTTTTACTTTTGATAATGAAAAGGGAAAAGAAATTATTATTCCGCCAGTTACAGATTCCTCTATTGGAGATCGTACCCATACAAGAGATCCAAAAGTCTGGAAAGGAAAAGACGGGTGGAACCTTATTATTGGAAGTACAATTGGAACAGAATATGGAGAAGTACTTTTCTATCAGAGCAAAGATCTTCATAATTGGACTTATGCAGGAAAGTCCTGGAAAGGACCAGAGTATGGCTGGATGTGGGAGTGTCCGGATTATTTTCCTACAGAGGGAGGAGACGTTCTTATTTTATCAGCTATGGGGCTTCTTACAGGCGATATGAAAGAAAAGAATCAAACCATCTGCTTTCCAGTTACATTTGAGGAAGATTCATGCACAATGCAAATACCTGACCAGTATCAATTTCTTGATTATGGTTTGGATTTGTATGCTCCACAGACAACGCTGGATGCAGAAGGCAGGAGAACTGTGGTTGCATGGGTGCGTATGCCAAACGTAACGGAACAAGGATGGATAGGTATGTTCTGCAGCCCACGTGTTGTAGAATGCAAAAACGGCCATATTTATTTCCATATGCATCCCAATATTAAAAATGTTTTTCGGAAAGAAATAATTAATGTAGATGAGGCTGTGGAACAAAATTATATGGCAGTGTTTGAATTGATGGAAGGAGAAACCATTAATATTGGAGGTTATCTTATTTCCAGAAAAGAAGGTTGTATCTGTACAGATCGTACAGCAGTATATCCGGAGTTTGAGGGTGCACATGTTATAGCGGAAACACCTAAGATAAAAGACGGTTATTTGGTGGAAGTATTAGTTGATCCGAATTTAATTGAAGTGTACATTAATGATGGAGAATATGTGATCAGCAGTGCAGTCTATCATTTGAAAAGTACGATAAGTTATAGTTCCCAGACAAGGATTCAGTTATTTACGGTGGAAAGAAATGGAACCGATGAAACATATTAGAGAAAGATAGAAAAAGTGGCGCATTTATGGCGTCATTTTTTTATGGATTTTCCCTTAGTTATATGGATCACATGATGGGAGTTCACTTCTGGAAAGATACATGGATGACATTGCGAATTTTGGACGCACCAGTATTTGTGTAGGGGCAGGAAACGAGGGAAATAGTGCCGGACATACATCGGGGAAGATTAGAAGTGGAGAGGAAGTGAAGGTACAACTGGCAGTTCAGGAGATGCAGCCTACGTTAAATATTCAGATTTGGAAAACTTATGCCGATGAGGTGAAGTTTTCTTTGATTACTCCATCAGGTATACAGACAGAACCAATTCGACAGGTAATGGGTACTCAGAGAATGAAAATAGGTCCTACGGAAATTTTGGTGTATTATGGGGAACCCAGCCCTTATAGTCTGCTGCAGGAAATTTTTATTGATCTTCTTCCCGTGGACAGTTACATTGCTTCGGGAGTGTGGACGATAGTTCTTACAGCCGGGAAGATTGTGGATGGAACTTATCAGATGTGGCTTCCTGCAGAGGAAGTTTTAAATCGGGGCACGGGATTTCTTTTTCCTACTGAGGAAACAACGTTCACGATTCCTTCTACGGCTCCGCGAGTTATTACCGTAGGAGCTTATAATGCATTAACCTTTAATTATGCTGACTTTTCAGGACGAGGGTCAGAAGGGGACGGATACCGAACAAAACCAGATCTGGCAGCTCCAGGAGTAAATGTATCCACTCGTGCGCCGGGAGGGGGAATTGTTTCAGTGACAGGAACATCCTTTGCTGCGCCTTTTGTAACAGGAGCGGCAGCTCTTCTGATGGAGTGGGGAATCGTTCGAGGCAATGATCCATATCTCTATGGTGAAAAAATAAAAGCTTACTTGAGAAAAGGGGCCTCAGAGCTGCCAGGTTTTTCTGTTTATCCTAATAATCAGGTTGGATACGGGGCACTTTGTGTAAAAGACAGTATTCCGGTTTAGATACCAGAAGGAAGCTACGAAAACCTATTGTCGCAATCCAGAAGATAGGATATGATAAAAATGATATAGCAGTGGATTCAGAACAAAAGGTAATATAAAGGAGAAGAAGCATGACAAAGTTAAGTACATTATGTTATATGGAAAAAGACGGGAAATATTTAATGCTTCATCGTACAGTAAAGAAAAATGATGTAAATAAAGACAAATGGATCGGAGTAGGAGGGCACTTTGAGGAGAATGAAAGCCCGGAAGAATGTCTGATTCGGGAAGTATGGGAGGAAACAGGATATACACTGACTTCCTGGAAATACCGGGGAATTGTGACTTTTGTATATGGTGATTCGGTTACAGAATATATGTCTCTTTATACGGCAGACGGATTTGAAGGAGCCCCGCATCCATGCGATGAAGGCGAGTTGGAATGGATTGAAAAGGAAAAAGTATTAGAATTGAATATCTGGGAAGGCGATAAAATTTTCTTTCGGCTAATGAACGAGGATTATCCGTTTTTCTCTTTGAAACTGGTATATGATGAGACGGATACCCTTCTCATGGCAGCTTTGGATGGGCATCCTATGGAACTATTTGATATTTTAAATGAAGATGGTTCTAAAAGCGGAATTGTGAGAGAACGGGGAGTAGCTCATCTGGAAGGCAGTCTCCACCCTACTGTTCATATCTGGATCATACGTAAAAATAAGGAGAGTGGATACGATTTGCTTCTTCAGAAAAGAAGCGCCTGCAAAGATTCGAATCCGGGATGTTATGATGTTTCTTCAGCTGGACATGTGACAGCGGGGGATGAGTATCTTCCATCAGCGTTGAGGGAATTAAAGGAAGAACTGGGAATAGATGCTAAGGAACAAGAGCTTCAGTTTGTAGGTATGAGGCGCTGCTCTTTTGAGGATGAATTTTACGGCAGACCATTTCGAGATTATGAAATCAGTGCGGTTTATCTCTATGAAAAAGAAGTAGATGAGAGTTTGTTGAACCTGCAGGAATCGGAAGTGGAAGAAGTGATGTGGATGGATTTTGAGGCTTGCAGGAAGGCTGTGAAAAAAGGTACATTGAAAAACTGTATTTATGAAGAAGAATTGGAATTGCTGAGAAAATTTCTTTTTGATTGATGATTCTGGTAATAGAAAACTGGCGGTATTGCTGTACCGCCAGTTTTTTATTCTTCTGGAACAGAAATAATATTCCAAAAATTGCTGCGCGCATCATAGGTGCTGCCTTCCTCTATCATGCCATACTCGACAGCATCTTCTTCCATCTGTGCCCGGTCCTGGGCTACTTGTGTTTCTATTTCTTGCGGAGCATTCTCAAGAGTCTCCCCTTTTTCCCAGAAAGTAAGGAGTTCACCGCCTTTTCCTACGTAATATACTCCGGTAGTATCCTGAAGGGTTATAGGAGTATCGGAAGAATTTTCTAAGGTATTTTTCGGCGCTTCTTTCATCTTTGGGGGAACGATCATATAAAAGGTTACAACATCTTCATCAGAGCGGAAGATATCATCAATGGATTGCTTCAAAGACATAGCATTAAAGTTGTTGCCAGGTTGGTATAGAGTGGATTTTGGCTTTTGGGAACTGCCTGTTACGCAATACTCATTCCAGGAAGAAAAAGAATCATGGACAGAAAACGAACAGTAAATAGATCCATCATCCAATTGATATTTTTCGCCGGCAGAGATCTTGTCAGTGGGAATTCTTCTGTCAAGTATAGGTACTGCTTCCGTGATTGTTTCTTTTACCTCTCCCCAAAAGGAAGAATAAGGTGAGGCGGAGGAATTAAGAGATTGAGGAATACAGTAAAGTGTAAGAGCCACAGCCAGTCCGATGCCTCCGGCCATGATCTGACGGAATGTAATACGGCGTCCTATTTTTTTCAATAGATCGGCATCTTCCAAAGACTGGGAAGATTCAGACAAAGTGGTATTTATATCGGGAATATCTGTGGACATTTTGTCATAGTATTCCCGGCAGTCTTCACATTCTGCCAGATGGTTTTCTATCATGTCTTTGCTCTCTTCGCTGCATACCTGATCCAGATAGAGGGGAAGAAGATCACGGATTACATTACAAGATATTTTCATAAGCTCACACTCCTTATCATTTATTCCCGGATTTTTTCCTGAAGTTTTAAACGTGCCCGGTGATAGGTTACCCTGGCCCAACTTTCCTGTTTTTCAAAAATCTCGCCAATTTCCCGGAAAGAGAGATTTCCCAGAGTTCGCAGTGTAAAAACTTCTTTGTAAGGTTCCTCCAGGTAGTGGAGGATTTTATAGAGAGAAAGGGTCTGCTGGTTTTGTATATAGAGATCTTCTGCACTTGGACTGTTCCCCATATCCATGGTAGAAATTTCTTCTGTAGAAAGGGGAGTTTTTTTCCGCTTCTGGCTGATATATAAATTTTTTGCAATCTGACAAAGCCAGGATTTCACGGAACAATCTCCTTTAAAATGCCGGATTTCTTTTAATGCCTTGAAGAATGTTTCCTGTGTGATTTCTTCAGCTGTGTGGGAATCTCTGCTCATGGCCAGAATAAATAAGTATACGTCATTAAAAAAACGTTCATAAAGTTCTTCAAAATCAGCATTCATTTTGTACTCCCTCCCCTCTTTGCATATTAGACGCATAAACATTATGTTTTGTTACAAAAAATTATATCTTTTTTTGACAAGAATGTACAAGGGCGTTCATAATTAAGAAGAATATTGAAATTTTTACACTGCAGGCACAATGTGCTATGATAGCAATGATTGCTGAGGACGATGCCGCTGGCGGGGGAAAGGAGACCGGGACATGAGGATAGGTATAATTGAAGATGACAGAATGTTAAATCATGCTCTTAAGAAGGCTCTGGAAAAAGAAGGTTTTGAAGTATCCCAAGCATTTACATTCAGGGGAGCCAGGGAGATGAGACAAGAAAATGCCAAGGAAGAGTTGCTGCTTATAGATGTGACGTTGCCAGATGGAAATGGGATCCGTCTTTATGAAGAAATTGTAAAAGGAAGAGAAGTTCCGGCAATTTTTTTGACAGCTTGCGATGAGGAAAAGGAGATGTTGTCGGCATTTGATGCCGGAGCGGATGATTATGTAGTAAAGCCATTCCAACTCAAAGTTTTGCTGAAACGTATTGAAGTTGTATTAAGAAGAAAAGGCAAGAGCAAAGTTCTTATTTTTGGAGAGCTTGAGATTTGGCCGGATAAGAGGAGAGTCTTCCTCAAAGGAGAAGAGATCAGGCTGACATCCAAAGAATATCAGCTTCTTGCATTTTTTATGAATAACCAGGGACAGGTATTGACAAAAGAAGTGATACTGGAAAATGTGTGGGGAATTGACGGGCAGTTTGTAGAGGAAAATACATTGAGTGTCACTATCGGCAGACTGCGGAGGAAAATAGAAGATGAGAAAGAAAGTCTGATCAAAAATATTTTTGGACTTGGTTATCGCTTTGGAGAGTAGGGGAAGGAAATGTGGATTTGGATAATGATAGCAGCGCTGGCCGGCGGCGCTGCTGGAGCTATGGCAGCTGTCTGTATAGTCAGAAGACAAAGAAGGCGGGAATTAAAAGAACTGCTTGACCTTACGGAATGTATTTTGGAAGAGAAAGAGATGATCAACAAAACGGCAGGAGAAGAAACGCTTTATGCAAAGATTGAGGAACGCCTGATCCGGATCTGGAGGATGGCGAAAGGACGGCGCGATGAAGCCGAAAAAAGCAGAGAGAACCTTTTACAGCTGATTACTGAAATTGCACATCAGCTTAGAAATCCGTTATCGAATGTCTTAAATTATTTAGAACTTGCCAGGGGAGAAATACATGAAAAAGATTCTGAAATGTACGGTTATATTCAGGCAGCTCAGGAGGCAGGACAGAAGCTGCAATTTTTAACAGAGAGCTTTATAAAGATGTCCCGCCTGGAAAATGGTGTAATACAGATACGTAAAGAAACAAATGATATCCGCAGTACTTTACTGAATGCTCTTGGACAGATCCAAAGAAAAGCAGAGGAAAAGCAGTTGGAAGTTCAGGTTGAACTTCCTTATGGCCTGGAATTTTGGCACGATCCCAATTGGGTGGGCGAAGCTCTATTTAATGTGCTGGATAATGCAGTAAAGTATAGTGAAGAAAAGGGAAAAGTGGAAGTCAGAACTTTGGAGAATGAAATGTTTTTCAAAATTTCTGTGAAAGACGATGGAATAGGAATTGAAAAAGGGGAAGAGGGAAGAATATTTCAAAAATTTTACAGGGGAAAAAGAGTCAGCACACAGGACGGGTTCGGAGTTGGTCTTTATCTTGCCAGACAGATCATTCTGGCACAGGGAGGATTTATCCGGGTGAAGAGACAAAAAAAAGGTCTGAATGTGGAGATTTTTTTCTCGAAAACAGAATGACAGAGTACAGAAAAGAGACGGAGGGGATATAAAATTCTCCCTCCGCCTTTTTGTCATAAGATTGTAAGATTTATATAGTATCATCGTTTTATGAAAGCCGGATCATGATATATCAATCAATAACTGGAGGGACAAAAGATGGAAATGGTAAAGGCTGTGGGGCTGAAAAAATATTTTGTCACAGGAGATTACGAAGTGCACGCCTTAGATGGAATCAATCTATCGGTGGAAGAAGGAGAATTTCTTGCTGTTGTAGGGACATCCGGCAGTGGGAAAACCACACTCTTAAATCTTCTTGGCGCTTTGGAGGAGCCTACAGAAGGCGGGGTATGGATACAGGGAATCAGTCTGAAAGATATGACGGCAGAAGAACGCACCGTGTTCCGAAGGAGAAATATTGGTTTTATTTTTCAGCAGTACAATCTGGTTCCTATGTTGGACGTATATGAGAATATTACACTTCCCCTCCGTTTGGATGGAGGCCGGATAGATGATGTATTTTTGCGGGAAATGATGAAGGTTTTAGGAATAAGAGACAAACTTCATCAGATGCCGGAGACGTTGTCAGGGGGGCAGCAGCAGAGGGCTGCCATAGCAAGAGCATTGCTTTCCAAACCGGCAGTTGTTCTTGCAGACGAGCCAACGGGCAATGTTACGTTAGTACAACATTACCCGAAAGAAATACCCGTGATATTTTTCTCTTTATCAACCCTGATTTCTTTAATAGCGGATCGCCAGAGAGTACGCTTTTCTTCACGGGTAAGCGAATTATAAATATCTTTGAAATCTGACTGCAAAAATCTTTCAACGCCGGACAGATCAGGCGGCGTTTCTTCAACCGGATCAGGTATCTGCTGTAAGGCAGCAGTATATATTTCAAAGTCCTTTTTATACTCTTCCAGGTCAATCAGATTGTTCACATACAGTTCTTTCAGACGTGTCAGCTTGCCTTTGATGGCTGCAAGGTCCGTCCGGTCGGAACGGCGCTTCTTCCGGGACGCTTTTACTTCCCATTCAAGTTTACAGCGGTCGATCTCTTCTGCGAGATGATCAAATAGCCACTGTTCCACGCGATCTTCCCGGACAGAACCGTTATGATCACACCGGCCGCGCTGGAAATACTGATTGCAGCGGTAATAGTAATAATCACGCGTCATATAGCCTACAAGTTTATGTCCGCACTCGTGGCAGGTCAAAATAGAAGTAAATATATAGACCTTGCCGGACGGAGCGGAACGGGAGTTCCTGCTTGTAAGGACCTGCACACGGTCAAACTGTTCTTTACTGATCGCAGCAGGGCAGAAGTTTTCGTTATACCGTCCGTTCCTGTCATATACGCCGATAGCCAGTGTATCATGGAGCATACGGCGGAAAGTAGCGTCACACCAGTTCACGCCGTATTTCTCACGGATATATTTGATCGTCGCCCGCTGGGAAACGCTTGATTCATAATAATCAAAAGCGTCCTGTAAGATCGCCACTTTTTCCGGTACGAGTTCCAGGCGCTTTTCCTCATTTACTCTGCACCAGAACGGGCAGCTGCCGGAAACAACGGTTCCATGAGCAATCTTACTGTCAAACACAACAGCGATCCTTTCTCCGTCGATATCAGCTTCATTCTGAGCGATCGAAAGTTTAATATTGATGTACAGCCTGCCGTTCGCTGTCGTAGTGTCATATTCTTCATCTGTACACATCCATTCACAGTTATGTTCTTTCAGAATTTCCGTGACCTTATAAAAGTCAGCCACGGACCGAAACCAGCGGTCCAGGCGGCAGAAAAGAAGCACGTCCACTTCATCCCGCTTCACAGATTCGATCATCCGCAGAAATTCCGTCCGCTTATGAAGGTTCTTACGGGCGGTTTTCGCTTCATCTATGTATATCCCGACGATTACCCAGCCGCGTTCAAGAGCATACGCCTTTAAACGTTCCAGCTGTGCCGTGACGGAGAGACCTTTTATTTTCTGTTCTTCCCCGGAGACACGCACATAAAGCGCGACACGGATAAGCTGGCGGGAAACCTCTTTATTTTTCATAGTCAACACCTGCAATTTCCTTTAATTTCCCGCCCGCATTTGATATAATGACAATGCAGACGGTATGTTGTATCTGGTATGATATATCTTTGCACAGCGGCGGCAGTATTCCCAGTACGGCCGCCGCAATTCATTATTCTTTTAAAATACACCCGGCAGAGAAGAACCCTGCCGGGTTTTTCAGTTATTCACGGCTTTATCACTGCCGGTATCTTCCGCCGGATCGTCTCCGGTAGTATTCAAGGCAGATAAGCCCGCGTTCTGTGCAGAACCGGAGCGACTTTTTATATATGCCGCCTCTGCTTCTTCAACCGCGGAAGGTTCCGCAGATTCAGTACCGCTGGCGGCAAGATGTTTCTTGAAATGCTCAACCAGCTGTTTTCTTACGTCCGGTTCCAGTTCAAAATACGCTTTTACAATATTAAGTTCCAGATCGGTTGCACCGCGGTTCCTCAAAAAGTCGTCAAGTATAAAAGTCGGTTCTTCTATGTACATAGGTTCCGCGCCGGTCCGCAGCCAGTCCTCATTGAGATTATAAACAAGACAGATAGATTTTATAGCGCGATCAGTGACGGTGGCTCCGTCCTGCTCCATACCGCTTGCGCCGCGCTGCTTCATGCCGATAGATTCGGCAAAGTCTGTTTGATTCATATGAAGAATGTCTTTTCTGAAATACTTAATGCGCTCATTGATATTCAATTCTTTTCGCCTCCTTCCCTCAATGTAATTATAGAATAGCGGTAAACGCTAAAAAAGTCAATAGAATTTCTAAAAAACTATTGACAAATAGTGTTTACAGCTATATTATAAAGTCAAGATAGCTTACAGCACTAAAACAAGAAGCGGAAAAAGCTATTTCAGAAATAAGGAAGGAGGGCAAGAGTGGAAAAGAAAGACATTCTGAAACTGGTCGAAAGCCAGATTGATTTGATCATGGAAGTCAAGACAGCGGAAGAAGCACTGGACTGCGGGATTGCAGACCTGATCAGCACATGGATCGGGATAGCAGGAATTGAAAAAGCCTGCTACACAGAAGATTTCAGCGAGGAAAACCCGGAAGAGATGGACCGGGTAGCAGAAAAAGCGCTTGAATACGTAGAAAGCCTGATCAAGATTTCTGTTAAGACGTGCAATGAATACGGAATAAATCAGACAAGATGGCTGTACCACACATACGCATACTGTACGGAATGGTTAAAAAGAGAAAAGCCCCAGTAAAAACCGGGGCAAAAAACTTAAGCGGTCGTGAATGAAGATAAATGTTATTCAGGGCGAAAAACCATAGAAGAACCGCAATTAGGGCAGCAGGTTTTTAAAACACCTGTGCGGGGGTAAGGAATAAAGATACGTTCCCTACTGCATTTGTAGCAGAACCAGCGGCCGTAATGAAGGACGGTCGGATTACCGTCTTTATCAAAAATCGGGACACATTCCCCAACAGACATACTCACACCCCCTTTCATACTGGACTATCAGCCTGCCAACCAACAAGTCCAGTATAGCAGGGGAGAAGAGGGAAAGAAAGAGGAGGACAGAGAATGGAAAGAGCAAAAATTGACCTAATCGGATTTCAGGCAGAAATAAAGCCGAAGAATAGAGGCGGAGTATTTATGGTGGCAGCACAGGGAGTACACGCAGACTTCCTACAAGAAGAGATCGGGCCGATCAAACAGGAAACGGAAAAGGCAGCAGAAAGGATAGAAGCGATCCTGAACACGGGGACAGGCGGAAACGAACAGGAAGAGAAGAAAACACTGATAGATTTTATCGCTTGCAGTTCGACGATGAAAATAGAAAAAAGGAAAATGGATTTTCAGATTCTGGCAAATGCAAGAGACATGATCATTACGCCGGACGAAATGGAACTGATCAAACAGGAGGTAGAGAAGTTCGCGGAAAAGGTAAAAGCGATCCTGAACAGGGAGGATGAATAGTGGAAAACCAGATCATAAGAACAAAGATCATCCAAAGGGAAAGTGACAAAGAAACCTGTGCGGCGCTGGAAATGACAGAAGAAGAGTTCCAGAAGATCATAAGCATATACGGAAAAGGGGAACCCGCGGTAAGGGAACTCAAACCGTACAGCGAACGGCTACAGGAGGCACAGAAAGCAGCGCTTCCGGGAGAAGAACTGAAAGAACAGAACTTTGAAACGGTGGACACTGACGGCTTTGAAAAAACCGTGATCCTTTTGTGGGGATGGATAACAACCTTGCAAAGAGAATTTATAAAGGACGGGGGACTACGGATCGAAATTAAATATGATCCGAAAGCCTTGAAGACTCAATTTGCAGTATACACGCCTACGGAAGACGTGCCAGACGGCAAACAGACGGGATAAAAGAAAGAAATATCATACCAGACGCGCCGCCGCTGGGAACGGCAGCGCACAGCAGACCGGGAGCCGGACGGGGCAGCAGGCATAAAACCTGCGGGGCGGGTTCAACTCCTGCCCGGTCGGATCAGGGAAAGCCACACCCACAGAAATAAGCACTGCGAAACGGGGCAGCGGACACGCCAGCTATAAAGCGTGATGATGTTCAACAGGTTTTACCACTTTTTAAGGAGAAAAGGGAACCGCAGTGCGGAAAGGAGGAAAGTACCATGTCAGAGAGAATGGAAACCGTAATCGACAAAAAGAACACGGAAGAAGCGGCCGAAATCCTTTGCTTTGTGCAGACGCTTGAGGAAGAAAACCAGAACGATTTTTTTCAGTTCTTGCAGGGCGTAAGATACGGGCTGAACCTTGCGAACGCAAAGAAAAAGGCTGAGGCGGCGAAACTTGCATAGTAAGCACCCGCCCCGCGCGGGTGCATTGCTTTAAGAAAGGGAAGACGCATGAACAGAGAGACAAATACAACAGTAACCGGGACATTCCCGGCACAGCGGTTTTTTAACACACTGGCGCTGATCCTGTCGCGCCGGGAGAACGCAGAAATCACGGTCAGGGTAACGAACCTGCCGGAAGAACAGAGAGAACAGCAGCAGAAAGAGGCTGTTTAAATAAATATCATGCCGGGAGGAGGAAGGAGGGGGAGCAGCAGAAGTGGGATTTAAAAATCCGATCCCGGATATAGATGATGTCCGGGAGGCAAAACGCTTCATCATATCGCCCGTGTTCACATATGAACAGGAAATGACGCTGGAAGAAGCGGCAGAGGGGATAGAAAGGGTCATACGCGACAACGGAGGAAAAATCCCTTTAGACTGGGTTCAGTTCGCGGAGCGGCCAAAGATCAGGCGGGAGGAGAAAAACCCGTACAGTGGGGCGTTTGAAGCGATTGAAAAGTATTCAGGAAAATAAAGAACATACCAGATACAAGGAGGAAAACAAATGCAGATCAAAAAGAAAGCAGTCGTTGTAAAGGACAGTGCAGGATTTCCGAACTACATGACCATGTTTTACATGACACCGGAAGAGCGCCAGGGCGATCCGGAGAACGCACCGGATATGTTCAAGATCGGCGGGAAGGTCAGGCTTGCAGTACTGATCTCACAGTACACAAACGCAATGATCAACGGTATTCCGGTTTCACTTCCGTACCAAATGCCGGTTGAAAATACTGACTTCAATACGGCAATAGAGGCTTGCGAAAGAAAAGGAGAAAACTGGCATTTACTGACTAACACGGAATGGAATTACCTGACAGAAGAAGCGGACCGGCTGGGGCATACGATCGGAGGGAATACGAAATGCGGGAGCGACGCAGACCACCCGGAACAGAAAGGCTTGAAATATGATCCTTACAGAGTCCTGACAGGAACGGAGCCGATGGAATGGAGCCACGACGGGACACCAGAAGGAGTTTTCGGGCTGAAAGGGAACTTCTGGGAGTTCGTAGCGGGATTAAGGGCAGTATACGGACGGATCGAGTACATACCTGAAAATGACGCTGCGATCTGCGATTTAAGACCGGGCGCCCCGGCGTGGAAAGAGGCAACACACGAAGGAAAGCAGCTGGAACTGATCGCAGAAGACGAAGTGGTTAAGCTGACGGCGGAAAAAATCGAAGTAAGCGACGACTGGGCGGGATGTCATATGTCAGAAGTTAAACTGGAAGGACTGGAAGAAGTACCGGAGATCATTTACAGGTTGGGGATTCTTCCGCGGGACTGGAAGGAAAGGAAAGACGGAATATTCGTAGACAGCGGAATAGAAGAAGCAGTGCCTTACCGCGGTTCGAGTTTCGGCAACGACGGCAACGGCGGTCCCGGCGCGCTGAGCTTGAACAACCCGCGGTCGAACAGCTACAACTACTTGTCGTTCCGCTCCGCTTTATGGCTGGACGACTGGAAACTGATAACTGAAATACTGGATCGGAACGCGTGAGCGGTCCGGTAAAAGGGAAAAGCGAAAAGCCCTTTGCACTGGAATACAAAGGGCTTTTCATTCGTCAACATATATAAATACACATAAATATTATACCATGTTGACGGCGTAAAAGCAAGCAAAAGCAGGGATTTTACCTGCAAAAAACGGGCCGGGTTGATCCCGGAATACGGGCTTGTATGGGGTATTAACATTCCTACGAAATATGAAAAATATATAGATCATAGGATATGGCCGTACATGGTATAGAGACAGAGAGGGAGGGGATAGAACACCCATGCCGGAGTACCCTTATACGCTTCAACAGGTAGGACGGGAGCGCAGATGTTCTACAGAGAGAAAAAAACAGACTGCGGCGCTTACCGGGAGGCAGACATAATACCGAGGACAGACAATGCAGAAAGAGCGGTCAAAGGCAGGAGAGGAAAGAGAAGGAGAGCCACAGAACCGAAGCAGAAGGACCTGAACGACAAGAACGCCAGAAGATACCTTGTGCAGTTGGGGAATGGGAATTTCGGAATAGGCGATCTGCACGTTTCCTGTACATATAGCGCAGAGAACTTACCGGATAGCGTCGAAGAGGCGGAAAGGATAGTAGGGAACTATCTGAGGAGAATTGCATACAGAAGAAACAAACTGGGGATTTCCCCGCTGAAATACATACTCGTGACAGAGTATAAATTTGCAAAGGACGGAGAGCAGATCAGGAGAATACACCACCACATTATTATGAACGGCGGGCTGTCCCGTGACGAAGTAGAAATGATGTGGACAAACGAGCGGATAAACTGGCGGAAAGTGGAAAAGGAACCGGAATACAAGGTAAGCCGCCTGGGATATGCGAACGCGGACAGGCTGCAACTCAACGAAAACGGGATAGAAGGACTCTGCAAGTACATTACAAAGGACCCGCAGGGGAAGAAACGATGGTCAAGTAGTCGGAACCTTGAACGGCCTATAGAACAGCCGCCAGCGGATCACAAGTACAGCCGTGTTCAGGTGGAACGGCTGGCAAAGTCGGATGATCACGGAAAGGAATTTTTTGAGAAGCGTTTTCCGGGATATCACATAACAGAGGTAAAGCCGGAGTATTACGAAGAAACAGGATGGCACATATACCTGAAAATGTGGAAAAAGAAGAAACCGAAACAAAAACGAGGAGGAAGGAAGAATGAGGGCAGAAGAAGAAAGAAAGAGAAGAAGACGTAAGATTGCACGGGCAATATGGAGAGCGTACAGAAGAACAATATTGATTGCGGTCGCACTGATCATTGCAGTAGTGGCAGTGATAACAGGAGTTTTCGCCTGCGGAAAACAGGAAGAACCGCAGCAGGAGGAGCAGACGGAGCAGGCAGAGGAAGTAAAGGCGGAAGATATCGTGATTGATCCGGCAGAGGGCGGGGACACTGCAATGATGGACCCGGACAATTTCGTTTACCCGTACAATCTCATGTCATGCGACTGGGGAGAGGGAGACACGGACGGCCTGACACTATATGAGATACCGGAAGAGTACGAACGGACCGGAGGGAAACTGCCGCAGGTAGTACAGGTATACACCTACTGCCTGTGCCGGGAATACGAGATAGACTACAACGTGATCATTGCAATGATCGAGGTCGAAAGCGGGTATAGATGGGACGCGGAAAGCGGGATGGCATACGGATATATGCAGATAGTACCGGAGTATCACGAAGAGAGAATAAAGCGAATGAACGTAACAGACATTATGCAACCTTACGGAAATATCCGTGTCGGAATTGATTATTTCGCAGAATTGGTATGGAAATACGAATGGAGTTACACAAAAGCCCTGACAGCCTATAAATACGGGGAGTACGGAGCGGAGCAGGAGTATTTCAGTAGCGGGAAAGAATCGAGCGAATATGCAGAAACGGTTATGGAGATCGCAGACAGGATCAGAGACAGGGAGGCGTAAGAGTGGGAATGGAAATCAGATTAGGACAGTTTATGCGGTCTATCACACCCAGCGACAGAGTGATGATTTTAAACGCTGCGGGGCAGGTAGTATACAGAGGGTTTGCGGCAAACTTTGAGAATACAGGCATAAGCGGCGAAAGACCGGTCAGATCGTTCGGGCTGGGAATGGAGACATACAAAAAGGCAGAA
This sequence comes from Lachnospiraceae bacterium, assembly GCA_019423745.1. Lineage (GTDB taxonomy): Bacteria > Bacillota > Clostridia > Lachnospirales > Lachnospiraceae > Claveliimonas. Next base: position 61,309 of record JAHZAV010000007.1, on the reverse strand, counting down.
AGGATGTTTGACTGGCAGAATATCAGAGAACTTCCCAGGCAGGTTCCTATTGAACAGATAGAGGAGTTCAGCACGACGGAACTGAGCCACATAATTTACACGAGGATAATTTTAGGGAATTGAAGGAGCGGAAATGAAAATAGGGCTTATTGACGTAGATTCACACAATTTCCCGAATATTCCGCTTATGAAACTGTCAGCGTATCACAAGAAAAAGGGAGACAATGTAGAGTTCGCAAAAACAGGGACAGTGTACGATCGATTGTATATGAGCAAAATTTTTACAGAAAGCCAGGAACCGCAGGGGATGAAAGCAGAAGAGATCATACGGGGCGGGAGTGGATATGATCTGAGAAACAAGCTGCCGGAGGAGGTCGAACATACTTATCCAGATTACGGGATATACCAGGAACTGACAAAAGATACCGCTTATGGAATGTTGACAAGAGGCTGCCCGAGAAAAGATCACGGCTTCTGCATAACACCGGAGAAAGACGGCTGCATAAGCAGGAAAAGCGCTGATTTAAAAGAGTTCTGGAACGGACAAAGAAATGTTATCCTGCTTGATCAGAATTTGCTTGCCTGCAAAGACAGAACGGATTTACTGGGGCAGTTAAGAGAGGCAGGGGCAAGAATAGATTTCCAGGGCGGAACAGATATCAGGTTCTTAAACGGATCGCTGATAGAGGAATTACGGGGGATAAAAGTAAAAGATTTTCACTTTGCATGGGACAACCCAAAAGAAGAACTCAAAGAAAAATTCAGGATGTTCAAAGAAAGCGGAATAAAGAACCAAGATCGAACAAGTGTATATGTACTGACAAATTATTGGAGTTCGATTGAAGAAGACCTGCACCGGGTGTACACGCTACGGGAAATGGGTTTCGTACCATACGTGATGATTTACGATAAACAGAAATACGTAAATCAATACGGGAAATGGCGGAAAGGAATTGAACAGAAATACACACGGGAACAGATGATACACTTCAAAACGTGTCAGCATATGCAAAGATGGAGTTCTTCAAGGTCGGTAATTAAGATATGTCCTGATTTCGGGAATTACGAACCTTACAGAAAGTGGAAACATTCAGGGTTTCCGGTTCCGGGATGGGGAATGAAGGAATGAAAGAAAATAAAATAAAAATGACAAAGCAAGACAGGAAATACTTTGCAGAAGGAATGAAGAAAGCAACACCGAACGAACTTCTGTTTGCAACCGACTTCATAGGAGAAATAGCAGAGAAGTTCACAAAAGAAGATTTAAAATTTATGAGATCGTGCGCCGGAAGACGCGCGGAAAGACTTTTAAAAAATGTTGTGGAGAACTTTTCGTTTGAAGATAAACCAGATACAACAGGAGGCGAAATCATTTGACAAGAGAACAGGCACAAGAAAAGCTGAAAAAGCTGAAAGCCCTTGCGGAAAGGGGAGTGGGCGGGGAGAAAACTACTGCGGAAAAGCTGTACCGGGAATTTATGGAAAAATACGAGATCAGGGAAGAAGAAATCCTTTCCGAAAAGGCAGAAACACACTGGTTCGGGTACAGCACAGAACTTGAAGAAAGGTTGCTTCTGCAAATATTCAGCAAAGTAACCGGCAGCAGGAAATATTACACGTACACAAAGCAATACAGCCGGAGAAAGAAAAGGGGCTGCGATTGTACGGAGATCGAGGCGGCGGAAATAAAACTTCTATTTGAGTTTTACAGAAACGAAATGAAAAGGGAACTTGAAGTGTTTATGGCGGCGTTTATACACGGAAACCACCTGTATAGGGACAAGAAACCGGAGGAACAGGAAGGAACGGAAAGAAGAGAACCTACATACGAAGAAATGAGGATAGCAAAGAAAGCGTCACTCATGTCGCTTATGATGGACAAGAGAAAGCCACCGCGGGCAATGATCGGAAGTTACGAGGAGGATTGAAAAAGATGATAAAGAAAATCAGAAAGAGACTGAAAAAGCTGACCAAATCGGACATACTGCGGATGATGAAAAAAGCAGTCATGACAGCAGGAAAAGCACTGATATACATATTCTACGGAGTAGCGGTAATGAACGTTGTTCTAAACATGGTATTCATTACATGTCTGACAGTACTTGAATGGATGGGAAAAGTCGTGATCATGCCGGACTATCTGAGGATAGACGGATATTTCACGGCGGTAATTATGCTTGCGTCTGCGGTCATTATGTGGCACAGAGAGAAAGAAAAGGAAGAAGAGGAAGAAAAAGCAAGGCAGATCGAAGAGAGAAACAGAAAGAGGATAGAAGCGGCGAAGATCAACAACGAAAACTGGAAGACATGGTTCAGAATACAGATGATGAAAAACATAAATTACTTCCGGGTAAACAATCAACTGACAGTGAAAGAGGAAAGGAAGTTCAGAAGGATTGTAGATTACACAGTACGGGAACTGGACAAGGAGGCGAGAAACCATGAGGAAAGCGCGGAAACCGAAGAGGATGAAAAGCGATAAACCGACGCTTTCAGGAAATCCACCGCTTATGTACCTGAACAGCTTATATTGTCCGGTATGCGGAAAACACCTGTTTTCATTCTACGACGGCGATCTGAAACGAAAAGATTATAAGTTCCAGGTCGCGCCGGACTGGAACTATTGCAGTAAGTGCGGAACACGCCTTGACCTGGACGAATGGAAAGCGAAACCAGGCAACAGAAAGGAAGAAGAAATAGACTGGGAGGATTAAAAAGTGGAGGAAGAAGGAAAGAAGCCGGTTCAAATACTTGAACTGTTCGGAGGAATAGGAAGTCCGCGCTGTGCATTAAGAAACTTAGGAATAGATACAAAGGCGATAGACTACGTTGAAATCGACGAAAAGGCAGTCAGATCATACAACAGTATGTTCAGGGAAGAACTGAAATACAAAACGCAGACAGTTGTAGGATGGAATTTAAAACCAGATATTTTGATACACGGTAGCCCGTGTCAAGATTTCAGCATAGCAGGACACCAGAAAGGAGCGGACGAAGGTAGCGAAACAAGAAGTAGTTTGATGTGGGAGACGATACACATAATAGAACAGATGGGAGAGTGGAAACCGCGGTATGTAATATGGGAAAACGTAAAGAACGTAAAAAGCAAACACATGATAGCGAATTTTATCAGATACCAGAAAGAAATGGAAGGAATGGGATATACAAACAGTTATGACGTTCTTGACGCAAGGGATTTCGGACTTCCGCAGGCAAGGGAAAGAGTTTTTACAATAAGCTGTATGAATGGGGAAAAGTTCAATTTTAACGAACTGATAAGAACACCAATGAGAGACATTAAAGAATTTCTTGAAAATAACGAAGCTGTACCGGAAGTATACGACGTAACACAGCCGTCCGTAAGAAACGTAATAGGAAAGACGGGAATAAAAAGGGCAACAGTCATAAAGGAGTTTGCTTTTACGATCACAACAAGGCAGGACCGGACACCGGCGCAGGTAATAGACTGCGGGAACGGGCGATACAGGTATTTGACGGAGCGGGAATGTTGGAGATTGCAAGGTTACACAGACGAAGATTTTGAACGCGCAAAGAGTGTTCAGCGAAGGAAGGGGAGATATTACACAGCACTGTACAATCAGGCCGGGAATAGTATAGCAGTTCCAATATTTGAAAGTATTTTCAGAAAAATAATAAAAGGAGAAGTTCAGGAGGAAAAGCAATGACACCAGAAGAAGCAAAAGAGATATACAAGGATTATTTCGGATTCATAGGGAGAAAAGGAGCAAAAGACCTTTTGGAATGGATCGAGAAGAAGGGATTCTTTGAAGCACCGGCAAGCGCAAGACACCACGGGGCATACGAGGGAGGGCTTGCGATTCATTCAATAAATGTGTTCCGAAGAATATTGAAGGTCAAAGAGAATGAACAGAAATCAAATCAATACAGCCTTGAAACACTGGCAATAGTAAGCCTGCTTCATGATCTCTGCAAGACAGACGCATACATAAAGCAGGAGGACGGAACGTACCGGCCGAGCAGACATTTCCCGGCAGGACATGGGGAAAAGTCAGTATTTATGATCCTACCGTTCATGGACCTGTCAGAAGAAGAAATACTGGCGATACGGTGGCATATGGGGGCATACGACTTTTGCGCGAAGGGAGGCAGCTACGATCTGGGAAACACGTTTAATCAGAGCCGCCTTGCGGTCATGCTCCACATAGCAGACATGGAGGCTACACATTTTGATGAACGGGAGGACTGACAATGGGTTACTACACGCGGCAGCAGTACCGAAGAAGGAGCGAAGCGACGGAGCAAGAAGCACTGATAACGTGGTGCAGGATATTTGAGAGCAGATACCCAGAACTGGAAATGATATACCACGTACCGAACGGCGGCAGCAGGAACCGGATTGAAGCGGCAAACCTGAAACGGCAGGGGGTAAAGGCGGGAGTGCCGGACTTATGCCTGCCGGTCCCGAAAAACGGTTATCACGGGTTATACATTGAAATGAAGTTCGGGAAGAATAAGACGACAAAGGATCAGGAAGAATGGCTGAAAAGGCTGAGTCAGTACGGGTATAAAACGGCGGTATGCTACGAGGCAGAAGAAGCAAGGAGAGTTATTAAAGAGTACATAGGATGGAGGGAACCGGATTGACAGAAGAGGCTTTCAAACGGGCAGAGCAGATAAGGAGAGAGATTAAAAACCTTGAAGACTTTATGTTTTGGTGTTCAGGGAAGAAAGAAGGAGAAAGAAAGCTGCCGACAAGAATTATAGTGCTGAAAAGAGCATGGATAGGCGGGCTGCGATCCAGTGAATATGAAATACCGGAACGCCTGCAAGAAAAAATATGCGATTGTGTACAGGAGGAAATAGAAAGATTGAAAGGAGAATTAGAGAAACTATGAGCCTGAAAGAGTATGAGAGCGAAAGAGAAGTCACAGTGAAAGACCTAATCAAGATTCTTCTGGACCTTCCGCCGGGTGCGATCGTACTGAACCGGCAGGAGAAGAACATAAAGGTATATTCCGGCAAAGAAACAGAGACGGGAAAAGAAGTCGTGATGATATGTTGAGAGAGGACAAGGCATGAAAAGTATAGACTGGGAAATGAGAAAACACATTCCGAGTTACACACAGATCAAGAAAGCTGCACAAATGAACAGAGAGAAGAAGCAGACAGGCAACAGGAGGAAACCGACAAGACTTACAGAGATCAGCAGGGGGACGGGAAAGCCGGTACTGTGCCAGGGCGTAGGAGTCGCAAGGGCGGCAAGAAAGCTGTATGAGTACGAGGAAACCGGATTGACAGCGCAGGAGATCAGGACGTTATTGGAGAGAGAACGGAACCTTGTAAGGAGAATTGAAAAACTGGAAGGTTGGGAATAGAAAGGGGCGGACACATGGGACCGGAAAGATGTTTACTCTGCGGAGAACCGATACCGGAGGGAACGCAAATCTGCCCGCTGTGCATGGAAAAGTACACAGAGACAGAAGAAGACGCGCAGGCAGCAGAGGAATTAAGGGACATAGCGGACGTACTGAGCATTACAGCGAACACAGATGGAAACATAAGGCGCTGTATGGAGGCGGTACTGAGGATAGCAGACAGGCTGGAAAGGAAGAAAAAGAGTGAACGCATACAAACCGATGGTAGTGAGGGCAAGGCTCCACACAAAGGAAAGAGGAGGACAGGAGGGCGGATTGCCGGAAAGCGCATACATAAAAAAGGCAAACGAACAATTTGACGGGCTGGAAGTCTTTCTTTCCCTATGGGACTACGACGGGAAAAGCGCATGGCATTTGTGGAACTGGAAGAAGGAAGACGACGAAAAAATAATGATGGCGATTTATGAAGCGGAACAGGAACACCCGTTGCAGAGATACAAAGGGAAATTTGAAAAATTCAAAGAAGACTGGAAAGCGGGGGAATATGATCCCGGATGTTCTTTTATCTTTCCGTTATGCACGGCGGAAGTTCTGGAAGTGTTGCAGGAAGAGGAAAACAATATTGACAAGGAGGAAGTAAGGAAAAAGGTACAGCAGGCAAAGGAAGAAGGGTTCCAGAGAAGGAGACGGCAGAGAGTAGAACGAAAGAGGAGAAGGGAGAAAAGAAGAAATTATGGGAAAGCGTAAGAACAGACATTGCCAGAGCAAACAGGAAGTATTGCGGATGGTATGGGAAAAGAGAAAAGGGCAGCAGGAGAACCCGGCAAAAAGACAATTAAGGACGATTAACCAGGTCAGACCGGCGATAGAGAAAGCAAGGAAACAAATGCAGGAAAAGAACAGAAGGGAGAGCAAACATGATATTGAATAACCTGATTGCAGCGATCGTGGAAATCGTATCCTGTTTATGGATCGCAGTAAAATTTATTTTCGTCCTGGTAGGAGTGTTCGCGTTTCTGGGAATTTTAGGGATATTGTTTGTCCTGTTGCGCGAACTTGCATGGTACGTAAGGACGCTGACAAAAGAAGAGATAAGAAAAAAACTGGAAGAGGAGAAGAAGGACGATGGAAAGAAGGATGTTTAAAGCGGTATGCCCGTTGGAAGTAGGGGACCTAGTTGCAATAGCGAGAAGCGGGGACCGTAAGGTCGCTTACTACATACCGGAAGGAATGATGTTAGAAATAAACGGGGAAGTCGCGGTACAGAGGGTAACTGATATTATGACACAGCATTACTTCAAGAGTGGACGGGTAAAGTTCCTTTACGAACTGAACGGCAGCGGAAATTATGAAGACCTCATGGTAAAAATTCCGATAAGACAGATGGCAGACGAACTGGAACGGCAGGGGAGATGAACAATACTTACGGAAGTATACAAAATAAACAAATATACTTCCGTAAGATTAGTGAAAACGCCAGTTGAATATATACTTCCGTAAGTATATAATAAAAGCATAAAGAAATACAGACGGAGGCAAGGGAAATGAAAGAAACATATTTCGTAAAATTAAAGAAAAGAATTATGCTGGCGGTAACACTGCTGAACAATCAAGCAGAAGAAGGAGACGCGGAAAGAAACCATGTAAACTACGGAGAAGCAACGGCGCTCATGCAGGTATTAAGGGACATGGGGCATGAAACAGATCTTCCGGTATGGGAAGATAACGGATGTTTAAAAGTGCCGTACATTATGATTGACGGAAACAAAACAGAGTTCCCGAAAGGGAAATAGGAAGGACACCGGGAGCCGGACGGGGCAGCAGGAGGAAAACCTGCGGGGCGGGTTCAACTCCCGCCCGGTGCATTACTGGGAAAATAAGATTCATACCAGATACAAGGAGGAGAAACCATGAAGACATTATCAATTATCAACTTAAAAGGCGGGGTAGCAAAGACAATTTCAAGCGTGAACATGGCTCACATACTGGCAGAGGTACACGGGTACAAAGTCCTGCTGATCGACAACGACAAGCAGGGGAACGCAAGCAAACTGCTGAACCGACACAGTTACAGCAGGCCGGGAGTGGCAGAGGTAATGACAGACAGAAACGTTGACATGAAAAAAGTGATCCAGCAGACAGATTACAAGGGGCTGGACATTATCACGGCAAACATGACACTGCTGAAAGCAAACTTAGAAGTCCTTCTGGATCAGCAGCGGCCGCAGCAGATCAGATTTAAAAAGGCGCTGGGGCAGGTAGCAGGGGAATACGACTTCTGCATTATTGACAATGCGCCGGATATCAATATCAGCACGATAAATGCTCTGGTAGCTTCTGATGATGTTATGATACCGGTCACGATAGACGATTTCGCGCTTGACGGGCTGGCGGAATTGAAAGAACAGATTGACAACACGAGGGAAGACCTGAACCCGGAACTGACGTTACGGGGATGTTTCGTGACACAGTTTGACAGTTCAAACGAAGCGGACCGGCAGGGGGAAGAATATCTGCGGAGTATAAAAGAATATCCGGTATTTGAAACGCATATCAGGCGGACACCGAAAATGAAGCCCAGCACATTTGCGCGGACACCGATCATACTTTATTCAGTCCGATGTGGGGCGGCACAGGACTACAAAAGACTGGTAGAAGAATACCTGAAAAAACTGACCGATTCGGACAGATAAGGAGGGAAAAGACGATGGCAGGAAAATTCAATCTGACAGAACTGTTGAACCAGAGGTCAAAGGAAAAAGAGACGGAGCAGGAAACCGGAAAACCGGAAGAGAAGATGGAAATAGAATATGTTGACGTTTATGACCTCATACCGTCAAAGGAGAATTTCTATCACGTAGACGAAAGATTAAAGAAAAACATAGAGATCATGGGGCTGTTGCAGCCGATCCTCGTCAAAAAGCCTGTAGGCGGAAAATATGAAGTGATCGCAGGGCATAGAAGGAGGCTGGCGCTCATTGCGCTTGTGGAAGAAGGGAAAGAAGAGTTCAGGCAGGCCCCGTGTGTGTTCAAGCAGGAAAGCGTAGTGGACAGGCTGGCGCTTATCATGGCAAATGGATTCAGGGATAAGACGGACTGGGAAAAGATGTTGGAAACAGTCGAAACAGAACGCCTGGTGCTGGAATTGAAAAAAGAAAACAAGATCAAGGGAAACACGCGGGAAATGCTTTCGGAAGTGACGGGAGTTACAGAAGCGCAGCTGGGAAGGTATAAAGCGATATATAACAACCTGATCCCGGAACTTTTAGAAGCGTTCAAGAATGACGATATCATTATTTCCGTCGCAGTAGAACTCTGCGGACTGCCGGAAGAGTGGCAAGAGAAAGCGGCAGAAAAGGTAAGGGAGGGGGAGAAGATTTCTCTTGCGGACGCAAAACAGTTGAAACGGCAGGAAGAAGAAAGCAGACAGGTTCCCGGACAGATGGAATTGGACACCTGCATGAACCCGCCGGAAGAAGGAAAAGAGAACGGGCAGCAGGAAGAACCGGAAGGGCAGCAGGAGGAAGAAGACGGGCAGACAGAAGAATACATAGACCCGCAACCGGAAGAAATCACGTCCCTGTGCTATTCCTGCATAAACTATGAGACGTGCCACGAGAAGAAAGCGACGGTCAGGGAGTGCAACGCATACAAAAACCGGAGAGAAGCGCAGAAAACGCCGGAAGAGAGGTACAGCGAGGAGCAGGACAAAATAGACAGGCAAACGGCAAAGAAAATGCGGGAAATGGAGCAGGAAGAGAAGATGAACACACTTCCTTCCGATCGGACGGAGACAAGAGAAAAGGTACATGAAATAAAACTTGCCGCTATGTACTACGAGGATGTAAAAAGCGGGAAAAAGACTTTTGAACTGAGGAAGAATGACAGGAAGTACCGGGAGGGGGACAAACTGCATATGCTTGAATTTAAGGACGGCAGGCACACAGGAAGGACTATATCCGCGGATATCGTGTATATGCTTGAAGACTACACGGGATTGACGGAAGGGTACTGCATACTAGGAATAAAGGTCACAAAAGCAGATTAGGAGGCGCAGGCGTGGGAGTGATGGCAGAGATCGTAGATATATTGGAAAAAGAGAAAACGGAAACAGAAAGGGCAACGCCGGAAATGGTGCTTGCCCTTGCAGTGCGTAGAGGAGAGGAAAAAGAAAGGGGTGCAGGGGGCAAAAATGAGGGAAAACCAAAAGAAGGGAGAAGAAGCGAAAATGGGAGAAATGAACAAAGATAAGGTTGTAAAGCTGCTGCGGATGTTCCCGGAGATCGACACGGAAATATCGGTAAGGAGAAATATTCTAAATGACCTTGAAGGATATTACGATACAAGCGGGGCGATCAACTATGATGGTATGCCACACGGGACAAACCACATTTCAAACCCGACAGAAAAAACGGCGCTTAATATCCCGGATTACGTAAGCGGCGAAATAAGGAGATATATGAATGAAATAGCAGAACTGCAAAAAGTGAAAGTGGAAATCCTAAAGGAAGTATCAAGGCTTTCGATGAAACAGAAGAACGTTGTTTTCGGCTTCTATTTCCATACTATGAAATGGGAAAAGGTGGCAAGTAAAACACATTACAGTGAAAGGCAATGCAAGAATATCAGGGACGCGGCTATAGAAAAACTACTGTTTTTATTCAAGAAAAATACGATACTGACAGAGTACGAAATAAAGGAATAAATAATATGCACGGTATTGCACTTTCATTACTGCTATAATAAATAAGCAAAAACGAAAATACGCGCATTTTTTAAACTTCCGCAAAAATCGGAAGTCGAAAGATAGAAAACAAACGAAGAGAGGCGGAGGCATGGGAAGAGCGAGAAACCCGGAACGGGACCGGTCGCTGCAAAGATACCTTGAAAGCGGCGGACGGATCAGCCTGGACGATCTGGCAGCAGCGGCAGGGGTTCCGAAGACAAGAATAAGTAAATGGAAATCCGAAGACAAATGGGAAGAGAAGTTAAGGGACAGACCAAGAAAAAAAGGGGGGCAGCCCGGAAATAATAACGCAGGGGGGAGAACACCGGCAAAGGACGGAAATAAGAACGCTGTCACACATGGGGCATACGCAAAGGCGGGGTACTCCGATATCCCGCCGGATAAAGCGGAAGAAATAAAAAGACTGGGAGAGAAAGAGACAGAGAACGGAGCGGACCGGCTCATGGTAGAAGAACTTCAAAGTCTCATGGTAAGGAAGGAATATCTTGAAGGACAGCTGAAATTATACACAGCAGAAGAAGCACAGGAACGCTACTACATAGACAAGGTAGTACACATGATAGTACCAAAAGCCACAGAAGAGATCATACAGGAGCAGGACGCAGGGATTGAGGAACAGAAAGCGGATGATCCAGAGGGCGGGGGAGAGCGGATGAAAACCGCAATGAAAACAGTGATCAAGTCCAGTGCGTTTGACAGGGCTATGAAGATAGAGGCGGAGTTGAGCAGGCTTCACGGACGCATTATAAAGCAGATCGACAGCATGAAGTCCTATGAAATGGAAAACAGAAGATTGAAACTTGAAGAAAGAAAGTATAACTTAGCAAAACAGAAGCTGACAGGTCAATTTGAGATTGACGATGAAACGGGAGAAATCATTGACGAAATCATTGACGGCGACTAATTTTATAGCCGCCGGGGGTAGGTTCTTTGACGCTTTTTGCGCCTTTGCGGGTACGGCGACGCCCGACGCTTGCCTAGCCACAAAATGAAATTTTTCGGTTCCGATTCCCCGGCAAAATTATTCAGAGGGGGTGTATTTTTGAAATTATACACGTCGGCTGCCGTTGCAAAGAGGCTGGACATGACGGAACGCAACGTAAGACTGTTGCGGGATAAAGGGGTTCTGACGGAATACAGGCCGGGGCTGTATAACATAGACGAAGCAACGAGGCAGTACATAAATTTTTTACGGAAAAAGAACCCAGAAGCAGAAGAAAAGGTGGACTACAACACGGAGCGGGCAAAGCTGGTAAGAGCGAAGAGAGAAGCACAGGAACTTGAATTGCAAATGAGGAAAAATGAGGTACACACGTCTGAGGATGTAGAGCAGGTAATGTCAGATATGCTTATTCGCTTCAAGACAAGACTGATGGCTATTCCGGCAAAATTAAGCCCGATCATGTCAAAAAAGACGGACCAGACAGAGATTTTCAAGACGATGAAAACGGCTATTGATGAAGCACTGGAAGAACTTTCAGATTTTGACACAGTGTTTGGAGAGGATGGACAGAAAAATGAGAGAGAACACAAAAGCACTGTTTGAAAAAATTTTCAGAGTATTACAGCCGCCGCCCGATCTGAAATTGTCAGAATGGGCGGACGAATACAGAAGATTGTCTTCCGAAGCGTCCGCAGAGCCGGGAAGATGGAGAACGTCAAAAGCGCCGTATCAAAAAGAAATCATGGACGCGATCACAGACATGACGGTTAAAAAAGTAGTAGTGATGTCAGCGGCGCAGGTAGGGAAAACGGACGCAATGATATTAAATCCGATAGGATATTATATTCACTATGAGCCGTCGCCTATCATGGTATTACAGCCGACAATACAGATGGCAGAGGCTTTCAGCAAAGACCGGCTTTCCCCGATGATCCGGGACACGCCGGTAATAGCAGAAAGAATAAACGACAAAAGCAGGACAAGCGGAAATACGATATTGCAGAAGATATTTCCGGGAGGACACGTAACGATGGTAGGGGCAAACAGCCCGTCCTCACTGGCTTCACGTCCGATCAGGATTCTTCTTGCGGATGAAATAGACAGATACCCGGCTACGGCAGGATCGGAGGGGGACCCGCTGTTTCTGGCGGCGAAACGTCTTACAACTTTCTGGAACAGGAAAGAAGTAGACGTATCAACCCCAACAATTAAAGGACTGTCAAGGATAGAGGTTGAGTATAAAAACAGTAGCCGGGGAGAATGGAACGCGCCTTGCCCGTGCTGCGGGGAATTACAGCCGCTTAAATGGGCGAACGTAATTTTCGACAAAGAAAATCTGAACGAAATAAGATACGTTTGCGAAAAATGCGGGGCAATATCAAGCGAAGTGGAATGGAAAGAGGGGTTCAAGGACGGAAAATTCATTCACGAGGACCCGGAAAACCCAGTAAAAGGGTTCCACCTTAACACGCTTGCTTCAACGCTTGCAACATGGCGTGAAGTCGTGGAAAAGTTCCTTGTCGCGAACGAAGAAAAAAAGAAGGGAAATATAGAACTCCTGAAAGTATGGACAAATACAGAACTGGGGGAGACGTGGGAAGAAGACGGAGAACAGGTAGAAGAAGATGAACTGATCAAGAGAAGAGAAAAATATAACTGCGAAGTGCCGGAAGAAGTCCTATACCTTACGGCAGGAGTAGACACACAAGACGATCGTTTTGAAATAGAAGTAGTGGGATGGGGACCGGAATATGAAAGCTGGGGCATAAAATACGCCGTACTGTACGGAGATAACAGCGATTTGGGGAAACAGGTGTGGAAAGACCTGGACACATTCCTGCTACAGACATTTGAGAAGCCAGACGGAACAAAGCTAAAAATAGCCTGCACCTGCATTGACAGTGGAGGACACAGAGCAAATCAGGTATATAAGTTCTGCAAGAAGAGGTTCAACAGAAAAGTATTTGCAATCAAGGGTTCAAACGACAGCACGGCCGCATACATCCAGAAGCCAACAAAGAACAACAGGGAACAGGCATATCTTTTTACACTGGGAGTTGACACGGGAAAGTCACTTCTGCTTCAAAGACTGAAAATAGAGGAAGAAGGACCGGGATATTGTCATTTTCCGAAAGATGAAGAGGGAAAACCATATTCCCCGCGGGGATATGACGAAAAATTTTTCAGCGGGATTACGTCGGAACGGCAGGTATTAACATACAAAAGAGGCAGACCGGTTTTTGAATGGAGATTGCGGGATCAGGGAAAACATAAACGAAATGAAGCGCTGGACTGCCGGAATTATGCGACGGCGGCTATTGAGATTACAGGACTGCCGCTTAAAAAGCCGGAGACAGAAGACAAGAAACCAACGGTTACAAGGAAAAGAAAAAGAAGAATTAACAGAGGAGGCGTTATATAATGGCAGGAATTGACAAAGAAACAGCACAGAAGCACCTTGACGCATGGCTTGAAGCGGAAATGGCGATCACGACAGGGCAAAGTTACACGATCGGCAGCAGGGTTCTGACAAGGGCAAATGTAACCGAAGTGAGAAACGCAATCACATACTGGGACAATAAAGTAAAAAAGCTGGAAAACATAGAAAAAAACGGAGGGAGGAACAAAGTAAGGCGGGTAGTGCCGAGGGATTTATAAAAAGATTGCCCGATATTGCCCGATTTACGGTTTTACTTCCCCCTATTGCCCGAAAATCAATGGTAATATATATACTGCGAAAAGTAGAAAGAAGCGCCTGAAAGGGTGCTTTTTTTGTAGCCGAAAGCAGGAAGGAGGCGAAAGGTTGAACGGAATTGCGAAAGTGATTGACAAGGCGATAGCGACGGTAGCGCCGCAAGTCGCGCTGAAAAGGACCGCAGCCCGTCAAAAAATGGAAATACTGAACAGTGGTTATAGCCACTACGGGGCAAGCACATATAAAAAATCACTGATCGGGTGGAATTACGCGGGAGGTTCAGCCAGGGAGGATATAAGCGACAATCTTTCCGTCCTGCGGCAGAGATCGCGTGATCTATATATGGGAGTTCCGATCGCAACGGGAGCGGTCAAGACAATGCGGACAAACGTTGTGGGGCGCGGGTTACTGTTAAAACCGACAGTAGACGCAGAAACGCTGGGAATTACACCGGAAGAAGCAAGAGCGCTTGAAAAACAGATATCGAAAGAATGGGCGATCTGGGCGGAAAGCCCTGATTGCGACATGGCAAGGCTTGATAATTTTTATGAATTACAGCAGCTGGCGTTTTTGAACTGGCTTGCGTCCGGGGACTGTCTGGCAGTGCTGCCAGTAAAGCCACGGATCAATCAGCCGTATGATCTGAGAATACAGCTGATCGAAGCAGACAGGTTATCAAGCCCGTATAATTACGACACTTATAATAACCAGATTGTAGGAGGCGTAGAGGTGGACAAAGAAGGAGAAGTGATCGCTTATCATTTCTCAAAACACCACCCGCTTTCATACGCTGGCGAAGAATATGAGTGGGTAAGAGTCGAAGCATACGGAAAAAGGACGGGAAGAAGAAACGTCCTGCACTTGATGAACCGGGAAAGGATTGATCAGAGACGGGGAGTTCCGCTGCTTGCGCCGGTCATAGAATCTCTAAAACAGATGGGAAGATACACGGACGCGGAACTTGTGGCAGCGGTCGTGTCGGGGATGTTCACGGTGTTCATCGAAAAGGAGAACGCCAGCGACGAAGAACCGATAGGCAGCGCTATACCGGAAGAAGTACAGGTAGACGCGGAAGACGAAACCACGCTTGAACTTGCACCGGGGGCAATACTTGACCTGGGAGAAGGAGAAAAGGCGAACGCTATCAACCCAGGGAGGCCGAATGCGAATTTTAGCGGTTTTGTAGAAGCGATATGCCAGCAGATCGGGGCGGCACTTGAAATACCGTATGAATTACTGGTCAAGAGGTTCACAAGCAGTTATACGGCAAGCAGGGGAGCGCTAGAAGAAGCGTGGAAAATGTTTCGGATGTACCGGACGTGGCTTGCGACAGACTTTTGCCAGCCGATATACGAAGAATGGCTGTCAGAGGCAGTGGCAAAAGGAAGAATTTCTGCACCCGGCTTCTTCTCCGATCCGCTTAGGAGAAAGGCATACTGCCGCGCACAGTGGAACGGACCGGCCAGAGGACTGCTGAACCCGGTACAGGAAGTAAATGCAGCGGCAACAAGAGTGCAGAACGGATTTTCCACACGGAGCAATGAAACAATGGAAATGGCAGGAGGAGACTTCTTCACAAATTGCGATCAGCTGAGACAGGAAGAAGCTGCATTAAAGGAGGTAAAGGACATTGCCAGCACAGAGAAGAGAACAGGGCAGGAACCGGACAGCGGGGCAGCAGGCGGGGAACCCGTTCGGAGTGAAGGAAGATAGATTCTGGAACTTCATTCCGGCTACAGAAACAAAGCCGCCGGAACTGCTGTTGTACGGAGCGATAAGCAGCCGCGAAAGTTGGTGGGAAGACCGAGTGACACCGGCAGCGTTCAACAGGGAACTTGCGGAACTGGGAGACGTGCCGGAAATCGTGGTAAGGATCAACTCCGGCGGCGGAGATGTTTTCGCGGCAAACGCGATCTATACAAGGCTGAAAGACCATGAAGCGAGAGTAACAGTCAAGATTGATGGATGGGCCGCTTCTGCCGCTACTATTATCGCAATGGCCGGGGACACGATCAAAATAGCGAGGAACGGGGTATTTATGATCCATGACCCGGCTATGACAGTATGGGACACATTCCGGGCAGAAGACTTTGAGAAAATGGCAGAAGAATTAAAGGTCATTAAACAGTCGATTGTAAACACATATGCAATGAAAACAGGTAAGCCAGAACAGGAAATTGCAGACCTGATGGCAGAAGAAAAATGGTGGACAGGGGACACGGCAGTTGAAAACGGATTCTGCGACGAAATCATGTTTGAAGAGAGCAAAACAGTGATTGAAAACGCGAACAGAATTGTAGTAAACACAGTGCCTATTGACCTGTCAGAATACAAAACAGTGCCAAAAGCGTTGTTAAACAGCCCAAACAATACGGGATGTATAACAAATAAAAAGCCAGAAGAAAAGGAGGAAAAGCACATGGAACCGAAAAACAGCAATCCTGCGATCACTACAGAAGACGCATTGAAAGCCGCATACCCTGATCTTGTGGCAAATATCGTAAATGCGGCGAAAGCAGAAGAAAGAAAGAGAATCAGGGACATTAAAGAAATGGCCCCGGCAGGATATGAAGACATTGTAGAAGACGCAATGTTTGAAAATCCGGCCACAGCAGAAGCAGTAGCGGTAAAGATCATCGCAGAGCAGAAAAAGCAGGGCGGACAGTATCTTACCAACAGAAACGAAGATATTGAAAACGGTAATGTAAACGAGGTTGGAGCGGCAGCAGCAGTCACGGGAGCGGAAACAGAAGACCCGTTCAACGCTGCGATTGACAAGCTGTTCCCGGAGAAATAAAGGAAGGAGGAAAAAAACGATGTATGAAATCAAAACAAGTACCCATGAACCGGTAAACTTCTTTGCCGGAGATTTCCCGACGGTAACAGAAAAAGGAGTGGCGGCGGCAGCAGTCGCAGAGTTTACGCCGGTCACGAAAGATACAAACGGAAAAATCATCGCAGTCGCGCCCGCAGGAGAAGAAGGAACACCGGCAGCAACTACAGGAAACGTGATCGGTATCACAGCGGCAGCAGCAGAGAAAGACGGCCCGGTTGTGTATTACCTTACGGGAGAATTTTTCGCAGACGCGCTCAATCTTCCGTCCGGAGTAGAAATCGACGACATTAAGGACCCGCTTAGAAAAATTTCAATCTTTTTGAAGTAAGGAGGATAAAGGATAATGCCAAACGAAGTAAGTATTTATGAACCGCGGACAATGGGAAGGATCGTTGAAAAACTTCCCCCTGTCAGAACCTTTTTCAGAGACACATTTTTCAGACATGAAGAGACGTTCAATACAAAGTCGGTGGACGTTGATTTCGTGAAAGGAACCAGAAAAGTAGCGCCTTTCGTACACAGAGTGATCGGCGGGAAAACAGTGCCGAACACAGGGTACGAAACCAAAACATACACACCGCCACTGGTAGCGCCTGACAAGATCACTACGGTAGACGATCTGCTGACAAGAAGACCGGGAGAAAGTATTGTGTCGGGAAGAAGTCCGGCTGAACGCGCCGTACTTAAAATGTCCGATGATTTCCGGGAACTTAGAGAGATGATCGCCAGAAGGGAAGAACTCATGTGCGTACAGTCAATCTTCACTGGAAAAATCCCGATCATCGGAGAAGGGCTGAACGAAGAGATTGATTTTGAGTTCACAAACACGGAAATCATTTCAACTTCAACAAAAAAATGGAGCAATGCGGCTTCTGATCCTATCGGGGACCTGAAACGATGGCACAAGCAGGTACAAAAAACAGGTTTTACAAACTGTAATGCATGTGTAATGGCAGACGATGTGGCCACAGCATTTGTAAATCACGAGAAAGTACAGAAAGTGCTTGACGTGAGAAATTACAACCTTGCAGTAATTCAGCCAAAACAGTTGCCAAACGGAGTTACATACGTAGGAACAATCCATGAGTTAGGAATGGATATTTACGTATACAACGAATGGTATCTTGACGACTGGACAACACCGGACGCACCGGAAGAGAAACCGCTTGTACCAGATGGTATGCTGGCGTTGTTAAGCACAAATGCAAATTACTCCATGTATTACGGAGCGATCACGCTGATCGACGACGTATCAAAGGAGTTCAAGACCGTAGAAGGAAAATACGTACCTGACACATGGGTAAAGAGAAAACCGGCGAGAAGATTTTTACAGTTACAGTCCGCGCCGCTTTCCGTGCCGCATGATGTTGACAGCTGGTTTACTGCAAAGGTGCTGTGATGGATTTCAAAGCGCAGATTTTAAAAGACCTTAAAGTTTTCAATAATCCGGCTGAGTTCGCGGAGGTAGTCAATATATGGTATGACGGGAAAACATACACGGTTCCGGCAATCATTGACCACACGGCGGCAGAGGAGAGGAAACGGCTTCAGGGGGACAACGCAGAGGGGATAAGCAGCATAGAAACACTGGTGTATATCTCACAGGATGATCTTGGATTTATCCCAAAAAGGGGGATGGAAATAGAGATAGAAGAAGCGGGGGCCGTGAACACGTATCTGATCCAGAAAAGCGATTATGAAGACGGAGAGATCATACTTGAACTGGGGGCGTATGCTGAATGATCGAAATTACAGCGGAAACGGTAGAACGCGTTGAAGCGATTCTGGCAGGAGTTCCAAAAGGGGCAGAGCGGGCGTTGTCAAATGCGATCAACCGGGGACTGTCGAAGGTAAGGACAGGAGCAGTAAAAAAAGTAAAAGAGGTATACACGGTACAGACCAGCGCTTTTAACGAAGCGTCAAGAATACGAGTAAACAAAGCCAGCACGGGAAACCTTGTTGGTTTTGTTTCTTTCGGGGGTTACAAGATACCGCTTTATAAGTTCAAAGTATCGCCTACAGCGCCGGGAATACGAAAAAAGGTACACGCGGCGGTAATGAAAGGCGGAGGGACACAGTTTGAGGACGCTTTTATCGCACAAATGAGGAGCGGACATATTGGAGTATTTGAGAGGGAAACGGAAAAGAGATTCCCGATCGAAGAAAAAATGGGGCTTTCCGCCGCTCAAATGGTGGGAAATGAACGGATCATCGAAATGTTGGAGGACGAAGCACAGGAAGTAGTAAATCAGCGCATTGAACATGAGATCAACAGACTGTTAAGCGGTTACGGAGGGTAAACAATGACACCTATTATTTTACTGGACCGGCTGGAAGAATTTGTAAAAGAAGCGACAAAGGACATACGCCTGCAAGTAAAAGTCAGGAACATAAACCCGGAAGAAGAAAAAGAGAGGACGGCAAACGTCTATAAAATGCGGCTGCCGAAGAAAGAAGACCAGGTGCAGCAGATACCGTATATCCTCTTACAGATTCTGAACGGGAAAGACGACAAGAAAGAGAAGGAACCGGAAGAGAGCATATGTACTGTAAGGGTAGTGGTAGCGACGTATTCAGAGGACGCAGGGCAGGGAGCGTATGACGTGCTGAATGTCATTTTACGGATCAGATCAGAACTTGAAAAGGCCGGAATAATCGGCGGACAGTTCGTACTACAAAAGCCGCTGGAATACATCGTATACCCGGACAGTACAGAACCCTACTATCTGGGAGAGATGATCACAAACTGGTCGATACCAACGATTAAAAGGGAGGTAGAAGAAATATGGCTGTAAAGAGCGCACAGAAAGCCGCAGAAGCGGAAGAAAAAGCAAAGGTAGAAGAGAATACCGCAAAAGAAGAAAAGACCGAGAATAAGGAAAATACGAAGCCTGAGACGGAAGAAAAAAAGACGTTCGTTTATATCGGTCCGCAGCTGCCGAAAGGAAAGTTGAAAAGAAACAGAGTGATGATCGGGACAGAAAAAGAGATCAGAGAAACACTGGCGGACGTGATCGCAGAATATCCGCTTGTAGGAAAGATGATCTTCCCGGTTGAACAGTTAGCAGAAAAGAAAGACCGGGTAAAAACGCCGGGAAATATCCTGAACAAGTATTACGCGGATATTACGGCAAGTATCGCGGCGAACGAAGCAAAGGAGGTATAAGGAAATGGCAACAGTAACACACGGAATAAGCACATCAAAACAGGCCACAAGCGTATCCACGCCGAATGTGGCAGCCAGCGGGATTGTGTTCGCCGTAGGAACCGCGCCGATCCAGACAGTAGGAGGAAAGACAAACGAGGTCATTATGGCGAACTCATATGAAGAGGCGGTGGCGGCGCTGGGATATTCCGACGATTGGGCGAAGTATGGACTGTGCGAGGTAATTTATACGATGTTCCAGCTTTATAAGCAGTACCCGGTATTTTTTGTAAATGTCCTTGATCCGGCGAAGCATAAAAAGGAGACGACAGAAAGCTACACACCGGAAAATAACCAGATCAGATTGCCGCTTGAAGCGATCGCAAGCAGCGTGAACATTGCAAGCAAAACGGCAGGGGAAGACTACGAAGTGTTCTACGACGATACCGCTTGCGTGATCGAGTTTACAGAGGACGTTTCCGAGGAAACTTCCGTGACATTTGACGAAATCGACATATCGAAAGTAGCAAAAACGGACGTGATCGGGGGATATGATGTTTCCACGCACAAAAATAAAGGGCTGGAACTCATTGACGATGTATTCGCAAAATACACAGAAGCGCCGGACCTTATTATTTGTCCGAATTGGTCAAAAGACAGTGAGGTTGCAGCTGTAATGTCGGCAAAGGCAGAGAATATCAACGGGCTGTTTGAGGGAGACGCAATCATTGACGTTGATACAGGCAGCAGCGGAGCCACGTACTATACTGACGTTCCGGCATGGAAAAAATCAAAGAACATTATGAAAGCGAACGAACTGTTATGTTTCCCGAAGCTGAAACTTGCAGACAGGATGTTCAACTACTCCACACAGCTTGCCGGACTGATTGCACAGACGGACAACACAGAAGCACTGGGAGGCGGAACGCCCTGCGAAAGTGCGTCAAACAAGACGTTACAGGCTGACAGCATGGCGCTGGAAGACGGGACAGAAGTTGTGCTGGATATCCAGGGCGCAAATTACCTGA
Source organism: Lachnospiraceae bacterium (assembly GCA_019423745.1). GTDB lineage: Bacteria > Bacillota > Clostridia > Lachnospirales > Lachnospiraceae > Claveliimonas. The sequence goes on along the minus strand of JAHZAV010000007.1, from coordinate 40,558 downwards.
ATGAAAACGGAGTAATTACGGCGCTGAACTTCTATAACGGTTTTGTAAGCTGGGGGAACTGGACTGCCTGCTATCCTGCAAACACTGATCCGGTAGACTACTTCTATTGCATTTCAAGAATGTTCAAGTGGGTAGCAAAAACGGTCACACTGTCTTACTGGAACTACACGGACCGGAAACTGACAAGAAGACTGATCGACACGGTATTACAGGGACTGAATGACTGGCTGAACAGCCTGACGGCAGAAGAAATCATCATAGGAGGAAGAGTAGAACTGAGATCGGATGAAAACACGACGACAGCGCTGATGGCAGGAAAAGCAAAATTTCACATCTATCTGACACCACCTTCCCCACTCGTACAGATGGAGTACGTGCTTGAATATGATGTATCTTACCTGCAAAACTTACTGGCAGAATAAAGGAGGGATAGGAAATGCCGAAGATTGACGAAATCATTACAAATTATGCCGTATACGAGGACGCGACAGAGTATCTGGGTACGTCGGAAGTAACGCTGCCGGAGATCACGAACCTTGCGGAAGAAATCAGCGGGGCAGGTATTGCCGGAAACGTCGAAGCAGTGATCATGGGACACATTGAGGCTATGACACTGACGTTGAATTTCAGGACGGTCACTGCAAATACGATCAAACTTGCAGAACCCAGAGTACACAAGCTGGATTTAAGGGCAGCGCAGCAGGAACAGAACACAAGGACAGGTCAGACAGAAATAAGATCGGTCAAACACATCCTGAAAGTAAGACCGAAGAAACTTGCACCGGGAAAACTTGCGGCAGCGTCCGCGTCCGACGCGAACGGAGAATATGCCGTAACCTATTACGCGATCTACATAGACGGAAAGAAAACGCTGGAAATTGACCAGTTGAATTACATCTTCTATGTAAACGGTAAAGACTACTTGGCCGACGTAAGAAAAGCACTGGGAAAATAGAAAAAAGGTAGCAGGCCAGCGGGAAACTCCGCTGGCTTTTTAAGAAAATCATATCAGATCAGGAGGAAAGATGATGGAAAACACAAATAAAGCAGCACAGGAAGTAGTACAGGAGACAGAACAGGAAGTAGTACAGGCGGCAGCACAGGAAGAAATCGTAAAAGCGCAGGAAAGCGGAGTAATCGACATGGGAGAGAAGAAAGAAGAAACAAAGAGTCTGAATTATACGCACTACTTCAAGAAACCAGTAGAGATTGAAGGGAAACAGTATAAATCCCTGACATTCTATTTTGAAAAACTGACAGGGGAAGACATGGAGAAGATCGAGGCGGAATTACAGGACCAGAACAAGTACGTTCTTACACCGGAAATTTCTTCTACTTTCCAGTGTATGATGGCTGCCAGAGCAGCAGGAGTGGCGGCCGATGAAATTAGAAGACTGCCGCTGAGAGACTACATGAAGATCAAGAATAAGGCAAGGGATTTTTTAATGGCTGCGGGCTATTAAAAATAAATCCCGCGCAATACATAAGAAAACAGGCTTACAGAATGGCAAGGGCTTCACATACACCTGTTCCATACTGGCTGCAACTTCCGATTCGCAGCTTCTTTCGCTGGATAAACGCGGCGAATGAGGTTGAAAAAGAGGATGAAGAGGAAAGAAAGAAGCTGGTTAAGAAAAAATAGGGAGGTGGGAGAACTTGGCAGGGTCGCGAAAGGAATTTGAGTTACTTTTTCAGCTGAAAGCGTCACTCGGGCCGAATTTTAACAGCACGTTCAAAAAGGCAATAGAGACACAGAAACAGCTTCAAGAAAGTGTAAAAAACGTAAATTCCTTACAGTCTAAAGTGGATGGTTACACAAAGACTTCAAATGCGATTGATCAGCAGAGACAGAAACTAGAAAGACTGCAAACAACACATGAAGAACTGTCGCAGAAAATCCAGAAACACCAGAACAACGCCGAACAGCTGAGAAAGAAGATAGAAGAAACCGGGGACGCTTCTGGGGAGTTGACGGCGCAGCTGATCAGAGAAGAAAACGAAGTTGATAATACCACCGAAAAGCTGAAAAAGAATGAAAGCCAGATACGACAGACCACTGCCAGAATATCAGATCAAGAAGCAAAGCTGGAAAGCCTGGGGGCAGAACTGAGGCAGTCAGGGATTGACACAGACAATCTGGGAGAATCGAACGACAGATTAAAGAAATCCTATGACCAGCTGAAAAGCTCACAGGAACAACTAGCAAGGCTGAACACTGAACAAAATAAAATCAGAGAAAGCATATCGAACACGAAGTCACAACTTACGGGGACCGTAGGAACGATAGCCGCAATGGGAGCGGCGATCTACGCAGGACCGGTAAAGGCCGCTATGAGTTTTGAAAGCAACATGGCGGAGGTCGCGAAAGTTGTTGACTGGCTGAAAGACGATACAGGGGCGATCACAAAAGAGTATACAGAGTTAAAGAACGAAATTCTTGACCTGAGTACCAAAATACCAATGACCGCGCAGGAGATTTCGCAGATCATGGCCGCTGCCGGACAAAGTAACGTCGCGGCAACGAACGCGGAACTTGTGAAGTTTACCGAAGACGCGGCAAAAATGGGGATCGCCTTTGATATATCAGCGGAGCAGGCCGGGGAATGGATGGCAAAATGGCGAACGTCCTTTAAGATGTCGCAGGATGAAGTCATTACCCTTGCAGATCAGATCAACTATCTGGGAAACACGTCTGCTGCGGGAGCGTCGGAAATATCAGCAATCGTGACGAAGATAGGACCGCTTGGAGAAGTCGCCGGCCTATGTTCCGGGGAAATAGCAGCGCTGGGAGCAAGTCTTGTAGCTGTAGGAGTAAATGAAGATGTCGCTGCAACCGGAATTAAAAAGGTAATGACGACAATGACAGCGGGTTCCGCTGTGACGGAGCGACAAAAAGCGGTACTGGACAGCCTGGGAATATCCGCCACGGAACTTGCACAGCGTATGCAGACGGACGCGCAGGGAGCAATACTTGATTTCCTGAAAGCGGTACAGCGTCTGCCAGAGGCAGAACAGGCAGCGGCGCTGAAAAACTATTTCGGAGAAGAAGCAGTAGCGGCAATAGCACCGCTTCTTACAAATCTTCCGTATCTGGAAGAACAGTTCCGAAAGGTCGGGGACGCGTCATTGTACGCCGGAAGTATGCAGGGAGAATATGCAGCAAGGGCGGACACGACAGAAAATAAAGTACAGCTTGCGAAAAACGCAATACAGAACCTTGTGATCACTCTGGGAGATGTATTCCTTCCGGTCGTAGGAGAAGCGGCAGAAAAGCTGACAGAGATTATCACGAAGATAGCGGATTTCGCGCGAGAGAACCCGGAACTTGTAAAGACGGTAACAAAAGTAGTAGCGGCTTTAATGCTGTTAAAGACAGCGGGGCTTGTCGGAAAACTGGGATTCCTTGAAATACAAAGCGGAGTAAAAACAGTACAGTCTATACTTACGCTGTTTCAGGGAAAATCAGCGGCAGCGGCGGCCACAAGCGTAGGACTCGGAACGAAACTGCGGTCGGTCGGTAGCGGAATACTGACTTACTTCAAGAATGTTGGCGGCGCTATGAAAGGCGTTGTCGCAGCAGTCGGAAACGCGCTGTCGGGAAATGTGATCGTATCAAAGGTTACAGGTTTCGTAAGTTCGGTAGCGGGAACACTATCAACAGGTTTCAGCAGCCTTGCCGGGAAACTGGCGGGAACGGTCACGGGGGCAGGTTCAAAACTTGTCTCATTATTTTTGTCTCCGTTTACAAGTGTAGGGGGCAGACTTTCGGGGCTGCTTTCAAGTCTGGCGGGAGTAATAGCGAGATCGCCGCTCGGAACGATTGGTACGATTATCGCTTCTGGGTTCAGCAAGATCGGGACGCTCTTTGCGCCGATCGGAAAACTGCTGACAACAGCACTGGGACCGCTAGGGAAACTGGGAACAACCCTGCTGGGGCCGCTGGGAGGGATCGCCGGAAAGTTCCTTCCGGTCGTAGGAGTAATAACCGCAGTCATTACGGCGGTACAGCTTCTTAGGCAGAATTTTGATCAGGTCAGAAATGCGATAGGAAATATTTTCGGAGAAACAGGACTGGCGATTTTTGACAAGATCGTACAGGTTGTTACGAATGTCGGAGAGACGATAAAGAACGTATTTTCCGATGGAAATCTGGGAGCAGCAAGAGACAAGATCAATGAAATTTTCGGAGAAAGAGGGGTAGCAGTCTTTGACACGTTCGCTGGCGTGTTCCAGAAAGTTGTAAGCGCAGCGGGCGAATTTGTAAACTTTGTAACGGCTAATATCGTGCCGGTAGTCGAGCAGGTATTGAACTTGCTTGTAACGACGATTATTCCGGGGATCATAAGCGGATTGCAGGCGGCAGCGCCGGTAGTCATGCAAATTTTCCAGTCAATAGCGGATTTTATCGGCGGAATTATCCCGATTATCGGAAATTTTATAGCGGGGATCATGCCGATCATAAGTCAGGTAATCACGTTCCTGCAAACGTATGTACTGCCGATCATTAGCCAGATATTCAACTTCATAGTCTCTACTGTTCTACCATTCATAGCACAGGGGATACAGCAGGTCGGTTCTATAATCACTACGGTTTTGCAGGCCGTCTTACCGATTGTACAAACTGTATTTCAGACCATATGGAGCATAATTCAGCCGATTTTGCAGCAGATTTTATCGACGGTACAGGCAGTATTGCCGCACGTACTTTCGATTTTCCAAACCGTATTCTCAACGATCGGTTCACTGGTGCAGTCTATCACACAGATATTCTCGGGATTGATCCAGTTTATACAGGGCGTTTTCTCTGGGAATTGGTCGGCTGCCTGGAACGGAATAAAAAATATTTTCCAGGGCGCTTGGGACGGGCTGGTTTCCATAGCGAAAGGAGTAATTAACGGGATCATCGGGGTAGTGAATGGCGCGATTTCAGCGCTGAACAGTATCAAGATACCTGACTGGGTTCCTGTAGTCGGCGGAAAAGGAATAAATATACCGACACTTCCGACATTTGCAAAGGGAACGAAAAATACGCCGGACACGTTCATTGCAGGAGAAAAGGGACCGGAGTTGATCACAAACGCGCCGGGAAGAGTGGTATATACGGCGCAGCAGACAAGAGATATTTTCCGCAGGCAGAAAGCAGCTGAAACAGCAGCAGAAGCAGCAAAGGCGGCGAATATCACAAATATTACCACAAATGAAACAAACCAGAACGGACCGGAAGTGCTGAACACATATAACAGCACAGTGAAGCCGCCGAAGAAAGAAGGGCCGCCGGAGGTAATAGGTACAGGCGGACAGGGTGGAGGAACAACACAGATCATCATTAACAATAATCCAACGATTGTTGTGAACGGAGATCAGCCGGACGATCTGGAAGAAAAGTTGGAGGCAAACAATAGAAAATTGTTACAGGAGGTAGAAGACCTTCTGGACAAGAAAGACGACGATGAAAGGCGGTCGCGGTATGAGTAAAACATATAAAACAGTATCGGGGGATATGTGGGACAAGATCGCATATGAACAAATGGGTTCAGTCCTTTACACCGACAAACTGATAGAAGCGAATATCGAATATGCCGCCCTCTTCATTCTTCCTTCCGGGATAGAAATTACTATCCCGGAACTGGAAGAAGAAGAAAACATGGAACTTCCGCCGTGGAAAAGAGGGCTGCTGATATGAGCGACAAGAATCTTGCAAGGCGTGTGGAGTTAAGACTGACATTTAAAAATGTTGACGTGCCGGAAGACCTGAATTTGCATTTAGTAAGTGCAAGCTACACAGATGAAGAAGAAGACAGCACAGATGATTTCCAGCTGTCATACGACGACAGGGAAAGAAACCTGCTGGGGGACTGGCTTGTAATAAAACCGACATTCGTAAAGACGACAAAACAGGTTACGAAACAGGTAAAGAAGACCATATCAACAGAAAACGTGGTCAATTACGTTGTAAAAAGGGGCGATACCTTATGGGCGATCGCAACAAGATATCTGGGATCAGGAACAAAATATCCGCAGATAGCGCAGGAAAACAATATACCGAACCCGAATCTGATTTATCCGGGGCAGGTTTTTAGAATAACGATAGGGAAAAAGACGGAAACAGTCACAGAAAACGTCACGGAAACAGTAGAAGTGACGGAACGGGTAAGGAACCCGAAACTTGTGTCAGCCGTATTGGTGCAGAAAAACTGGAACGACACGGGCAAAGACGTGACGCTTGACTGCGGGACGTTTGAAATAGACAGCATAGACGCTTCTGGGCCGCCGACGAAAGTATCTGTCAAAAGCACGTCGATTCCTTACACGTCCGCACTGAGGATAGAAAAGAAGTCGAGAGCGTGGGAAAAGATCAACCTGAAAGCGATCGGTCAGCAGATCGCAAAAGAGGCGGGGCTTGAACTAATGTACGAGGGAACAAACAACCCGACGTACAGAAGGAAAGAACAGGTACAGCAATCAGACATTAAATTCCTGCAAAAGCTGTGCAAGGCGGCAGGAATGGCGCTGAAAGTAACTGCAATGATGATCGTCATATACGACGCTGCCGAATATGACGACAAACCGGCGATAAGAACGATTGAATACGGCAGCAGCGATATTATTTCCTACAAGCTGGGGACAAGCCTGACAGATACGGCTTATACAAGCTGTCATGTGTCATACACAGACCCGGACACAAAGGAAACAATAGAATATACATACACGCCGGACAGCAACACGGGGACAGGACAGACGCTTGAAGTAAATGAAAAAGTGACAAGTACGGAAGAAGCGAAAGAACTTGCAAAAAAGAGACTGCGGGAAAAAAACACGCAGGAATACACGGCAAGTTTTAAGCTGGTCGGGGATGTATCGCTCGTGGCGGGAGTGACAGTGAAACTGAAAGGATTTCAGATTTTTGACAAAAAATACAAAGTCACACAGGCAAAACACAGTCTGGTAGGCAGCGGATACACGGTCGATCTGTCGCTTAAACAGGTATTGGAGGGGTATTGATGGCAGACCTTACAGAACTGAAAAACATAGTGCGGAAAGGAATTGTGCAAAGTGTGAACGCCGGAGCAATGAAAGCGCGCGTAAAGTTCCCGGATAAAGGCGGTATCATATCAGGGGATTTACACATATTGGTAAGGCCGCGGGCGGTCGTACCGGGAGGAAACGACAATTCAGGAAATAAAACGGCAGCGACAAGCCTGACATACGACAGGCATGACTCTGCGGTTACAGAGTCGCACAGGCACACGGCATATATTACAAACTGGACACCGACAGTCGGAAGTATGGTGCTGTGCCTGATGATACCGGACGGAGACGGGGAAGGGTACATCTTAGGGGGTGTTCAGTAGTGGCAAAAATCGGGAGTTTCGGAGATATCGCTTTTACCGTATCGGAAAACACGGTAAGGACGTTCGACGGAATGAGTTGGAACATTTCCGCGAAATACTCCACACACGACAGGCATTTAAAGGATGACCTGCAAGAGTTCTTAGGGCCGGAACCGGAAGACATTTCATTTTCTATGGTACTGTCAGTATTTCTGGGAGTAAATCCGCTTACTGAAATAAAAAAGCTGAGATCATACGTCAAAAACGGGAGGACAGAACGGCTGATCCTGGGCGGGAAAGTATACGGCGATTACAAGTGGGTAATCCAGAAAATCAGCGTCGAAATGCAAAGGATAGACGGAAAAGGGAATGTGTGGGCGGCACAGGTAAAAGTAACAATGAAAGAATATCCGAAAAGGTAGGCGGTAGCATGGAAATTATAAGAGGAGACGGGACGCTTCTGGAAGACATTGACCTTGCACCAAAAAATGAATATCAGGAAGTATTGCAGAACATAGCAGTGATCCTGGACACGATCCAGAAAGAAGCGCCGATGGCAAGGGAAATAGGAATACCGGGGGAAGTATACGGAAGGCCACTTCCGGTAGTGGGAAATATACTGGTGGGGTATATCTATGACCAGATCGAACAATACGAACCGCGGGCGCTTCTGGGAAACGTTACCTTTGAAGTGGACAATATAACCGGAAAGATCATTCCGATCATTGAATTACAGGGGGTACGAGAAATTGAGTGAAAGAACATATCCCGATATTAAATTCCTTGAAACAGATACAGAAATCATAGAAAGCAATATGATCGCACTGTATGAATATCTGGTAAAGGAAAATACGGACAGGAAAAATTATAAATGCTATCCTGGATCGCCGGAAAGGATGTTTATATCATGGATGGCGGCTATAGTAATACAGCAGCGCATTTTGATTGAGGACACGGCAAAGAAAAACGTACCGCGGTATGCAGAAGGGGAATACCTGGACAGCTTGGCGGAATTGTTTAAGGACATAGAAAGACTTCCGGCAACCCCGGCGGTAGCTACGTTCCGATGTTACATATCAGAAGCGCAGGAAGAAAGCGTGATCGTGCCGCAGGGAACGCGGATCACGTTTGACGGGACGATCACATTTGAAACAGTGGAAGAACTGGAAATCAAAGCAGGGAATACATACGGGGATGTTACAGGGAAGTGCCAGACGCCGGGAACCGTAGGGAATGATCTTGCGCCGGGACAGGTCAAAGAGATCGTAGACGTTTACGCTTATTACCTGAAAGTCGAAAATACAACGACTACAACAGGAGGAGCGGAAGAAGAAAGCGACGCGGACTATTACGAGAGAATGAGGGAAAGCACAGAAAGTTTCTCAACCGCCGGTCCGGTAAACAGCTATATCTATCATGCAAAGTCGGTCAGCGCGGCAGTGGCGGACGTGGCGGCGACAAGCCCGGAACCGGGGAAAGTAGATGTCAGAGTGCTTCTTCAAGACAGCACACAGCCGTCGGAAACGGTTCTGGAACAGATCGAAGAAGCATTAAACGCCGAAGACGTAAGACCGCTGACAGATGTTGTGACAGTTTCAGCGCCGGGGACCGTAGAATTTGAAATAGACCTTACGTTCTACATAGAGAGAAATTCACAGGCAAGTTCAAGCGTCATTGACGCAGACACGCGGGCAGCAGTGGAAGAGTATATAAGCTGGCAGACAAGCAAAATGGGACGGGATATCAACCCGTCCTATTTAATTCAAAAAATTATGGCAGCAGGAGCAAAGAGGGTGGAGGTAAGGAAACCGGTATTTACAAAAATCGAAGAAACAAAGGTGGCAACACTAAAAAGAAGCACTATGCAGGTGCTGAATGGAGGTGTCGAAGATGCCTGATAAAAACAGAATAAGATCGCCGGGGAGGGACATATACAGCACGAACTTTGCAGATTATCTTCCCGGATCACTAAAAAAAGACCCGAAGATTATAGCGCTTGCAGAAGCGGTTACAGATCAGCTGCTTGAAGTAAGCGACAAGATCAATCTTGTTCTGATCTATTCAAGAATAGATGAACTGCCAGAAGACCTTGTGGACATACTGGCATACGACTTGCACATTGACTGGTACGACTACTCTTTTCCGCTGGATATAAAAAGGGAAACACTTAAAAACAGTATCAAAGTCCATAAGAAAATGGGGACAAAGTACGCTATTAAAAAAGCGCTGGGAGCATTATTCCCGGAAAGCGAAGTCGAAGAGTGGTTCCAGTATGGCGGGGAACCGCACCACTTTAGGATAATTTGCGACGTGTCGGAAACGAAGATACAGGCGAGTTATCAAGAGATAGTAAACGCAGTGAAGATGTACAAACGGCTGTCGTCACATATGGAGGAAGTGACATACCAGAGCCGGATTTACTGCACGATCCAGACCCACACGGACTGCTTTTTCTTCAAGACTCCGATAACCGGAAGACTGAAAGCGGGGACATATCCATACAGAAACACAAAGGGAATAACACGCGGGCGGAGTATCAATGTAATTACGGACTCTGACAATTATTATTTCCGGGTTCCAGCAGCAGGTACTATACCGGGAAGGAGCGTTATATTTCAAGGCCGTGACGCGCAGATCAAGGCAGAAACGGCTATGAAATCATACAAGTATAGAAATATACCAGCAGGAAAGATAAAAGCGGGTACAGAGCCGGGAAGAAACGTCGTAGGCGTAAATGAAACTGGAAATGTAGGAGGCACAGTAAAAACAGAATTTTTCCGGCACGAAAGTAAACGTTGTGGGAGCAAAAGAAGACTGTAAAGGAGGTGGAAGAAGTGCTTACACAGACAGCAATTAACGATTTCAAGGACTTTCTTGACAATATCATTGCATACGGGAAAGTTACTGTAAACGGGGCAGTGACGAAATTGCCGATACATAAAAGAGAACGGCTTTCAGACGGGCGGGTTGCAGTGTACATGGAAATCACACCGCAGATAAGCGGGACCGCTACAATTCAAAAGGTACAGCTGTACAACAAAAACGGCGAATTGTGGGCGGACAAGGCGGAGGATATAGAGTTAGAAGACGTGACAGAAGGCGCTCTATATCGTTTCGTGTTCAAATTTGTAGAACAGGAGGTGTAAGGGAAAATGTACGAATGGAAATACTGGGTAAACCACGTCACGGAGTACGAAGACAGGTACAAAGAGACGGACAACGGAGACGGGACTATCACACATACCCCGGTAGAAGGGGAAGTGATCCAGCAGGGGACACCGCAGAACGCGGAAAACTTTAACCATATGGAAGACGGGATCACGAACGCTTCTGAACTGGGGGCGTTTATGGCGGTCGAGGCGATCCACACGCGGCAGAAAATAGAGGATTTAAGCGGAGAAGCTATCGAAGTAACACTTACAAATAGCCAGGAATACCCGTTTAATAATTCTGTAAAGACTGTAAGTCTCACAAACCAGAGAAACCATAAGGATTATACCGTGGAACCTGAAATAACAGAGTATTCCGGCGGTTTCGTCGGAGACATTGTAGTAACCGACAAACTGTTAAACGGTTTCAAGATTGAGCATACAGGCAGCGCTACAACCGTGAAACTGAAAGTATATGTGAAAGGAGGCTTCTACTAATGGTAAGTGTGATCATCAAGAATGAAGCGAGGAAAAGCCACGAAGCGTATGTGATGAAAAGTTTCGGAGTTTCTGGCAGGGGGACACCGGAACAGAGAGAAGCTGCGGAAGTGATCGCAGCCAGGACGCGGGAAATCGTGAAAGAAGGAGGGAAAAAGTAATGGAAAAAAAAGCAGAAATTAAAGTCGTTGAAAAAACGCCGGGAACCCATATCGCATATGTGGTGGAAGGAAACAAGATCACGTTCGGAGACGATGAACTGACCATTAACCTTGCAGCAAAAGAAAGAGATTACGAGGTTACGCTTGATATCTGCATTGACACTGACGGCGGTATCGTGATCGGGACCGGCGGAAATGCTCAAAAGTACGCGGCAGAAATAATTATCCCGGCTAGAAGATATGACATGATCGAAAGCGCGGAAGAAGACGAAATGGGAAATCCGACAACGGTTCCTATGCCGATTGATTTCGATATATCACTTTGCACACTTGTATTATGGGGATTGGAGGTATAAGAAAATGAGTAGTTTTGACGATCTGGCGCTTGCAGTCGCTTCTTACGGCGGAAGAAATAAAGTAATTTTTGACGATGTAGGGAAACCGTCAATCATGGTGGGAGTACCAAAAATGACATACGGAGACATTATCACAGGCGGAGGGACTTCTGTACTTCCGTGGTGGAAAGTGGATTCAGAAGAAAAAGAAGTGATATGGGTATCGAAGTTCACAAACATTGTGATCAACGGCCGCGGATATTCTCTGCCGCTGAAAGACCCGCACTGCTACGTAAATTTCGACAACGCATTGCAGTATTGCCGCGCAAAAGGTAACGGCTGGCATTTGTTACAGAACGGCGTTTATACAGCACTTGTTTTAAGGGCTGAGAAAAACGAAACAATACCACGGGGCAATACAAACTGGGGCAAGAGTTACGAAAAATCATGGGAGCGCGGTATCACTACATACGTAGATGGAGACCATGACGGCGGAAGGACGGCGACAGGTTCCGGGCCGGTAACGTGGTACGATGATCATACAGCGGCCGGAATTGACGGACTCTGTGGAAATACCTGGGAGTGGGTATCGGGAGCGAGACTGAACGACGGAGAAATTCAGATCATCCCGGAAGGAAACGCAATGAAGAATGATTGTAGCATGGCAGCAGGTTCTACAGAATGGAAAGCAATTATGCCGGACGGATCACTTGTTGCGCCGGGTACATCCGGGACGCTGAAAATTGACGGAACTTCCGCAACGGGAACCCCGAGGATCAATACCACAAGAGAGGTTATCACAACCGACGACGGAAACAGCTATTTCAGGAATCAGTATTTCAAGAACGTTGCAGCAAAAGAAGGTGTAGACATTCCAAATATCCTGATTGCAGCCGGTTTCGCTCCGCCGGAGGGAATGACTTCCCCTGGGTGCTTCTATGCGCGTAACAACGGCGAACGCCTGCCTTACCGCGGTTCGAGTTGCTACGGCAGCAGCTACGGCGGTCCCGCCGCGCTGCTCTTGAGCTACCCGCGGTCGTACAGCCACTACCACTTCTCGTTCCGCTCCGCTTACGAAGGGGAAACTGAAAACTGATAACAGATAAACTGATAGGGCTTGCGACAGCAAGCCCTTATAAAAAAATAAAGTAACAAGGTGGAAAGAATGGCAGAAGAAAAAGAAGAAAGCATGCCGGAACTGGAAGAACCGAAGGACAACGCGACAGAAAGTGACTTCAAGACAAAAAACAAAGTTTATGATCTCATGCTGTACACGAACCCGGAACTTGAACAGTTCCCGCGCGCACAGAGGCGGCTTGCAGAGGAGATAAGAACAACGATGATATCCATACTCCGGTTGGTAGTCACTCTGGAAAACAAACGATATAAAAAGACGACACTGGGAGATTTAGACAATGAAGTTGACGTGCTGAGACACCTTGTAAGGCTTGCCGCCGATCCGGCATTGACAAGAAGCAGAAAGCCCTGTCTGCCGCTAAGAAAATATGAAAACATATCGCGGAAAATAAATGAGATCGGGCGGATGATCGGAGGCTATTACAAATCATTGAAGAAATAAGCGGGAATACCCCGCTTTTTCTATTGGGGAAAAGCCGATATAGAGGACGTTAGCAGTGCCTTACCGCGGTTCGAGTTTCAACAACAACAGCAACGGCGGTCCCGCCGCGCTGAACTTGAACAACCCGCGGTCGAACAGCAACAACAACTTGTCGTTCCGCTCCGCTCTACCCCTACTTGCCAGAAGTCAGGCCCACAAGTGGACCTGTCCCGTGCGTTTGGGTTAAAGGGGTTTTTCTCCGTTCCGAAAGGCGGAAACCGCCCGGAGGAAAAAGATTGAATTGCCGTGAAGACAGTTAGTACCCGCGAAAGCGGAGAAAGTCAGCGGAAACGCTGAATAATATGTCACGTTTGAAACGGAAGAACCGGAGTAAATTTGCACGGCGAATATAAAGACTACAGGAGGGTAAGGCTTGAAGAAAATCAAAGGATTATTTCCCGCGATCTATGACTTTGAAAACCTGTATCACGCGTACAAAGCGGCGATAAAGGGGAAAAGATACCGGTCGGACGTGATGAAGTTCACGGACCGGCTGGAAGACAACCTTATTATCCTGCAAAACGAACTGATCTGGGGAACATACGACGTAGGAAGATATAACATTTTCTACGTATATGAACCTAAAAAGCGTCTGATCATGTCGCTTCTGTTTAAAGACAGAGTAGCGCAACAGGCTATATACAGGCAGTTAAACCAGCTCATAGAAAAGCGGTTCATAAGTGACAGTTACGCTTGCAGGGTTAAGAAAGGAACACATAAGGCTATTGACCGCCTGCAATACTGGCTGAGACAGACGGAGAGAAAGCCGAAAAAATATTATTACCTGAAACTTGACGTGTCGAAGTATTTTTACAGGATTGATCACGAGATTTTAAAGAAGATACTACGGAACATGATCGAAGACGATCAACTTCTGGACCTTCTGGCAAAGATCATTGACTGTGAAGACACAAAGTTCGGGCTGCCGATGGGAGCGGACATAGGAGACGTAGCATTTGATGAAATGCTGTCAGATGTAGGACTTCCGATCGGGAACCTTACATCACAGATGTTCGCAAACCTGTATCTGAACGAACTTGACCAGTTCTGCAAACACAGACTGCACCTGCATTATTACATACGATATATGGACGATATCATTATATTGCACCACGACAAGAAAGAATTAGAACGGATAAAACGAACAATAGCCGATTTTCTGGGAGACAAGCTGAATTTGCAGCTGAACCGAAAAACCTGTATCAGACCTACAAGCATGGGAATAGAATTTGTCGGTTTCCGCGTATGGTCAACACACAGAAAATTACGGAGAAAGACTGCAAAGAAGTTAAGAAAGAGACTGCAATACTTGTTCCATGCTTATAAAGTGGGAGAAATCGACAAAGAGACGCTTGAAAGAAGCGTTGCTTCATACCGGGGGATTTTAAAACATTTCAACAGCTACGGACTGCGAAGGAAATTAAATGAAATGTACATCAAGGAGGTAAAGGAATAGTGGACCATTTTATAAGAGTGTTCGGAGGGATCACACTGGAAACAATAGCCTATACCATTGCAGCAGGCGCGTTTTTGTGGGCAGTGTATCTGAAATGCAGGAAGGAGATCATAAAAGCCTATAGAAAGAAACAGCAGGAAAAAGAACAGCTGAAAAGGATTTTACAGCAGGTGGAACAGTACCCAAAATGGCGGGCGCAGTCACTTGAAATCCAGAAGCAATATAACAAGGATATCGCAGAACTGAAAGAGCGGCAGGAAAAGAATATACAGAACGTAAAGGAACTACAGGAAGAGTTAAAAAGAAGGGCTGTGAATGACCTGAGAAATCAGATGTTGACACTGTACAGATACTATTCATCAACAAAGAAAAACCCTATGCAGGCATGGTCAGAGATGGAGGCAAAAGCGTTCTGGGATATGTACGGGGATTATGAAGAAGGGGGAGGAAATGGCTACATGGAAAGCGAGGTAAAACCGGTAATGAACAACCTTGAAGTAATCGCAATGGAGGACATAGAAAAATTAAGGGAACTCATGGAGTCCAGAGCATAGGAGGGATAAAAATTGAAAGAAATCTTATGTTTTGCCGTGGGCTTTCTGCTTGCGGCAATTATTATGGTCATTTTGAACAGAAAAGCGATCCGGGCAGCCAGAAAAAAGAGAAAACAGGAGGTTGAGAAGAACCCGGATAAGAAGTTCCAGGCAACAAAGGTCATAGTGTTTTCAATCATGGTCACGTATTACGTGGCTTTTATTGTGGCTGTCTGGGTAGTGATCGCACGGGACATTTACCAGCTGTCGGCGCTTCTCACGTTCACGGGAGGAGTAGCAGCGTTCGCCGTGGCGTTCTACTGCTGGAAGTCGAAAGCAGAAAATCTTGAAAAGATCAAAAAGAACAACCCGGAAATCATGTCCAGTTTATCAGACTTTTCCGGTATGAGTTCACAGTGAGGTGTAGGAAATGAACAGTAATACAAAAAAACAGATCGTATCAGCTGCCGCAGAAATCATTTTCGGAAATGAAGGGAATTACACTTCTGTAAATGCGAATGACAACGGAGCGTTAAGCGTGGGGAAAGTGCAGTGGCACGGGAACCGCGCTTTATCTTTGCTCAAAAAGATTGTTGAGGAGACGGGCCAGACGACAGCAACAACTATTCTGGGGGCTGACTTATGGAAGGAGATAAAAACGTCTTCTGATTGGTCAAAAAGGACCGTGGACGCAGACGAAAAGAACAGGATTTCAAAGATACTGGGAACGACTGCGGGAAAGGCGGTCCAGGACGAACAGGCGGAAGAAGATGTAAAAGCATATGTTGAACACGGCGTAAAGCTGGGAATCGAAGACCCGCAGAGCCTTATATATTTTTGCGATCTTGAAAATCAGGGAGGAGCGGGGGCTTCATCCAGAGTGGAAAAGGCGGCAGCGGCGAAAGCCGGAGGAGCCGCCCAAATAACACTTGCTATTCTTCACGCTGCGGCGCTGGCTGATAGCGTGATGGGTAGATATACAACCAGAAGAAACAGCACTTACAACGCCGCAAAAA
This sequence comes from Lachnospiraceae bacterium, assembly GCA_019423745.1. Lineage (GTDB taxonomy): Bacteria > Bacillota > Clostridia > Lachnospirales > Lachnospiraceae > Claveliimonas. The sequence continues at coordinate 24,461 of JAHZAV010000007.1, read as the reverse complement.
AGCTGTTTCAGACGGAAACCAACAACGAAAATAAAGGAGGAAAAAACATGATCAGTAATTGTGGACATGACGAAAGAAGCAAATACACAGGCGGAACCGCCGGAGATCAGACCGGTACTGAGTGGCAGATCATAAACTGGTATAGTCGCCCGTGGAAGTGCGTGTTAAGACACCCGGACGCAAAAGTGCGGGAGAAAATCGCGGAACTTGCGGAAAAGGCAGCAAAAAACAATTTGTGCGGTTACGATCAGGGTCAGAGATACACATACTGGGAACACCTGAAAGCGAGCAATTACGACCCGGCACAGATCACTATAGCGTGTGAAGCAGATTGCAGCAGCGGCGTGGCGGCAAATGTAAAGGCGACAGGGTATCTGCTGGGGAATGAGAAGCTGAAAAATGTGAGTATTTACCTGTACACAGGAAACATGAGATCGGCGCTGAAATCCGCAGGTTTTACCGTTCTGACAGACGCAAAATACCTGAACGGACCGGATTATCTCATGCGTGGCGATATTATATTAAATGACGATTGCCACGTTGCAACAAACCTCACGAACGGAAGTAAGGCAGGCAGCGGTAGCACGTCCAGCGGTTCCGGCAGCACTTCAAGCGGAGAGCAGACATACACCGTAAAGAAGGGCGATACCCTTTCCGGTATCGCTGCGAAGTACGGGACCACATATCAGAAGTTGGCAACGTATAACGGGATCGCGAACCCGAACAACATTAATGTCGGACAGGTTATCAGGATTCCGGGGGCAGGAAGTACATCTTCTGGAAGTTCCGCCAGCACATCCGGCGGAGAGCAGACATACACCGTAAAGAAGGGCGATACCCTTTCCGGTATCGCTGCGAAGTACGGGACCACATATCAGAAGTTGGCAACGTATAACGGGATCGCGAACCCGAACAACATTAATGTCGGACAGGTTATCAGGATTCCGGGAACCGGGACAAGGACATATACCGTGAAGAGCGGCGACACCTTATGGGGAATCGCAGACAAGCAGCTGGGAGATGGCAGCCGGTACAATGAGATCAAAACACTGAACGGCCTGAAAAGCGACGTGATCCATGCAGGCCAGACACTGAAACTTCCGAACGCATAAAATGAAAGGAGAAGAAACAACATGGGAGAGATTATTTTTCTTGTAATTCAGCTTGCAGTTACAGTAGGGGCTTTTTTGGTCGGGAAGTATGTACTTCCCAACATTCCGCCCAGCGCTTCTGAAAAACTGGAAGAACTGTCCGGGTGGGCGGAACAGTTCGTCGTATGGGCGCGGGAATTTATGAAGGACAGCACCGGGGAAGAGAAAATGGACAAGGTTGTTGAACTTATGAAAGAGATCGCGGATGAAGCAGAAATCGAAGTGACGGACGAACAGCTGAAAGCGATCGTTCAGAACGCCTATGAAGCAATGAAAGCCGGAGAAGCACAGGTAAACGCAGCAGTAGCAGCGCAGACAGCAGCAGCGCAGACCACGCCAGCGCCTACAGTGGCAATTTACAATAATATGTCTTCCGCAGAAAAAGAAGAGGAAGAGGAGACGGAAATCATTGCCACGGACGACGTGCCGGAAGGGGCAACCGAACCGGATGAAAACGGCATGGTAAAGGTATACAATGAAAAAATGGAGCAGGTGGGAGCAATCACACAGGAGGAGGCGAAGAAAGCCGAAGAAAAGGCTGTACAGAACGCAACCAACATTAAAGTCGAGATTAACCAGTCTGCACCGGAGAAAGAAGAGTAAAGGAAATCCCGCGGGTGTCATGCCCGCGGGATTTTTTCAGTTATGCAATACTCATTAAAAATTCATGTGAAAATATCTTAAAATCCCCGCCCTCTTCATACAGGATCGAGACTGACCGGGAGAGGGGATCGCTGAAATTAAAGAACTCTATGCTGATATAGCCACCGCAGAGAGTTTCAAAAACAGTGGAACCGTCCTCTGTTTCGTCAATGCGATCAAGATCATACCGGGAAAGGAAACCCGGAAGAAGATCGTTTAAAGCGCTTGAACACTTAAAGGCGCTCATAAGTTTTGGGATATCGAAAAGTGTGAATGTTTCTTTCATCTTTGTTTTCCTCCGTTCCTTTGATGATTATATTATATACTTACGGAAGTATAAAAGCAATATGCAGATTATACAATCTTACGGAAGTATATTTATGCAAAGTGTATACTTCCGTAAGAAAAAGAAACGTGATATAATACAGAAAATAAGGAGGAAACCGGAATGGCAGCAGAAAAGAAAGAAAATACGGCGGGAGGCGGGAAGTACACCACTCCGCGCGGAGAAGCGGCAACGATCGCAAAGAACAAATACAGGGACAAGAACTATGACAGGATGGAACTGGCGGTCCCGAAGGGTATGAAAACGCGGATCAGGGAGATTGCAAAGGAAACCGGAATGTCAGTAAATGCCTATATCGTGGAGGCGGTAAAAGAGAAGTACCAAAATGATACAGGAACAGAACTGACGTGGAAGAAAGAAGAGGAGAGAGAAGATCAGTGAAAGAAATATGCACAAGTACAGAACCGAACGGGGATAGTACATGGAATTACAGGATTGAACTGGAACGGAAATACTCACTGAACGAATTTATAGAATACGTGTTAAGGGAAAAACCGCAGGAACGGGGAAGTTTCTTCATCGTCGATGGAACGGATACGAAAAAATATATAAAAGAATTGGATGAAAGCAAATATAAAAAAGGGGAAATAGTATCAGACTTCAAAGAACCGAAGAACAAAGAAAAGATAATAGCCGCGGTAATTTCACGCGGGGGATGGACAATGACGGATTACTACATACAGTTAGAGGGCGGACAGGAAAAAGAAAAACCGCCGATAGATTACTACATGAACGAACTGAAACACTGCATTGATCCAATGTGGAACCCGACTATAGAAGATATAAAAATAAATCTGGGGATACATGACAGAGAGCCGGAAGGAAAAGCAGAAAGAGTAAAAGAGATGATCATACAGAAGATAGGCCCGATCCGGCGGAAAGCAGAGACAGAAAAGATCAAGGAAAGGCTGCATGAACTTATCGAGGACTACAAGAAGAAAAAGGAGATCGCGGATAAATCAGGGAAAAGATACCTGGTAATGCTTGTGCGTCCAGGGGATAGCCTGTGGAGGATCGCGAGAGAAGTATACAGAGACGGAACAAAGTATACGGAAATAGGAGATTTCAAGGCAAACGGGTTCGGAGAAGAAAGAAGCATACACATAATTATACCGGGAGAAGCAATATTCTGTCCAATAGAATAAAAGCACCCGGAAGGAGGAAAAAACGATGGCGGAAAGGATAAGCGGATGGACATTAGAGCATGAAGACTGGGTAAATATGCTCTGCGGGGTAAATTGGTCATATGAACTTATGAACTGGTTAGACAGAACAGGAAGAAAAGAACTGTATGATTTCAGGGAACAGACAGGGATTTTCAAATGGAACAGGAAAATGATAGAAAAAATGGGAGTGCCAGAAATATTTGAAATATACAAGATGGCAAAAAAGACAAATTAGAGTAGGAAGGAATTTCAAGGGCAGATGGAATTAGCGGAACAAAGAAGCCTAAAAGGGAAAGAACTGACAGCGGCAAAGCTACGCAGGGTTCTAAGGTGGGCGAGAAATAAAAGACTTGCACTGAAAATAAAGTATGTATATAGCAACAGTATAGGAGGGAAAGTCACGCGGGAATACTACGGAAGAATTGAAAGTTTTTCCGTAGAAAATAATGACGGAGGATATAAAGTAAAGATAAAATTTGAAAGCGGGAAAGAGATGGAAGAATGGCTGGTAAATTGGCACGAATTTATAGGGGGCTTCAACCCGGAAAAAGTAGTGCTGTTTTACAATAATAGCGGTCCTTATTGCTGGTTTTCAATGCGACAGCTGACGAATGAAGAAATAAAAAAATATATACAGGAATAAAACCCCGGAAGAAGACGTTCCGGGGTTTGTTGTACTAACATTACACAACCCACTGGCAGCCTGGATTCGGAGACAGGCATGGAAGTAATGAACCTCCTTAAGTCTTGCGCGGCCCGTTTCCACCAGACGGTTATTGTGGTGACACATCAGGAGGAAGTGGCACAGATGGCTGACCAGATCGTCAGTATGTCAGATGGACGACTGACGGCAGATAGTCGTGAATTGGCGGGAGAGGAGGCTGGAACCCGATGATAGAAAGAGGGCATATTTCAGATAGAAATCCTTCTGTGATCCATCTTCTTGCAAAGAGAAATGCTGCCAGAAGCAGGGGAAGAAATGTAATCCTGCTTTTTGCAGTGGCGCTGGGAATCTTTAATCTTGCCATGGCTTTTGGGGTCGCAAAAGGAAAGATTCAGGCGGAATACCTTCGGGCAGTCCGGAGAGAGGGGACGGCAGCTACTACTATTTTGAAAGAAGGGACGAAAGAGCAGTATGTAAAGATAAAGAGCCTTAATTATATCGAACAAGCAGGCCGCATGGCTGGAGTTGGAAGTGCTTACAACGGAAAAGAAAAAATCGGTTACATTGCAGTACTGGATGAGACTGCATGGGAAGAGATGATGAAGCCTGCTTATACGAATATCAAAGGCCATTATCCGGAAAAAGCAGATGAGATTATGGTCTCCCGAAGAGTACTTGAACAGATGGGAATTACAGAGCCAAAAGAGGGACAGAGAATTGTACTTACTGTGGAAATCGGACTTTTCCGGCAGGTAGAGGAAACTTTTTATTTAAGCGGGTGGTATCAGGACTATACCAACCCGGTATCACACACAGCTTTGGCTTATGTTTCAGAAAGTAAGCTAAAGATATGGGGGCAAGACCTGGAAAGCGGCAGTGATATTTTGATTAGTCAGAAGGATTGGATGGATGGACATACAGCAGAAGAAAAGCTTTATGATGATGTAAAGATGAAAAATGATGCCCAGAGCTTTATAGGAGGAAATACCTATACTTATGAGGCAGTAAATCGCTTCCTGGGAGGTTACGAAATGGCTGGATTTGCTGCTTTTTTAGTGTTGGCTGCCGTATATTTCCTTATCCGTAATGTTCTTTGGATTTCTATGGCTGAAGATATTCGTCAGATGGGGCTTTTGTATACCCTTGGTGCCACAAAAAGACAGATCCGGGGACTTTACTTTCGCCAGATTGGTTTTGTGTTTTTGAGTGGTATGGCAGCAGGTGGCGGTATTGCATGGTTCCTTCTGTCTGTATGGCTTCCTGGCTTCCTGGGCAGACAATATCTGTCACAGTATGGAGGTAGGGAGGGTCTGGAAGTTCATACATTTTTATTTTTACTGGGAGCAGTTCTTTTTGTGGGGAGTGTCACATTATTTGCCGCTGCAGCAGTGGTATTTCGGACTGTAGAAATGTCCTGCCTGGAAGCGATGCATTATACCGGAACACAAAAAAAGAAAAATGAGGGCAGGCACAGAAAGAAAATCTGGGAAAATACAAATAAAAAGAAGGTGTGGAGAGAAAAAGAGGAAATCTGGCGTATGGCGTGGAGAAATCTTTTGCGGACACGGGGCAGGGTTATATGGACAATTCTTTCGCTTTTTTTGGGAGTGGCAACAGCGTTGGGGACAGTGGTCATTACGGCAGGCACAGATTATACTCATGTGTTCGATAAAATGCCGGATTTTGTGATTGCCGGGGAATTTGCACCTTGGGCAGAAGCAGAAGGATGGGGAAAAGAATATCTGGGGAGAGAACCTGGAGAAGATTGGTTTCTCACAGAGGGAAGTATGATAGGATTGCTATCGGAAAATGATTATGAGGAATTTTCTCCGATCAGTAAAGAGACAAAGAATCAGCTTCTGGAGGCGGCAGAAGCAGAAGAAGGAAGTGTTCATCTGACAGAAGGTGCTTATATGGAGGCTGAGTTTACACAACGAGGGATTCAACCTATGATAGAAGATATGGAGGAAGCAGAAACGGAACAGATGATCATAGAAACAAGCGGTTGTACGATTCAAATCCTGACGGACAGAGAGATAGAGCAGCTAAAAGAATTTGCAGAAGAGCAGTCTCTGCAGCTGGATATGAAATCATTGGAAAATGGAGCGGGAGTATTGCTTGTACAAGATCATATTCTATCAAAAGAAAAGCAAAAACAGGCGGAGGAAGCGATCGGGGAACCGATATGGTTTCAGTCTTTGTGGACGAAGGAAGAAAGAGAGCGCCGGATAGAGGAGGAGGGAGATGGAGAAAAACTTATGGGAGAAACATGGGAGAAAAATCGGACAGAAATGATACTGTGTGGCTACATAGATAACACGCTTGAAGGATTTCCTAAGCTGAAGCAGGCATGGCATGGTCCAGGTATTTTGTATTTTGTAACCAGCAAGGCGGGATTTGAAAAGCTTTCGACCGAAAAAAAGACGTTTTTATGGAGATTAACATACACCAGGAAAGAGAGGATGAGACAAAACGGAAAATACAGAGAATTCTTTCCAAAGAAAACCAGATCCGAGAGAAAGATAAAGAAACCGGGCTTTTTATGATCAGCAGGCAGACACTTCAGAAGGAGGCAGAAGGGTATGTAAAAGGCAACCGATTCATACTTGGTTTTTTAAGTGCTGTTTTGAGTTTAGCAGGTGTGATGAATTATTTTAACGTAATGGCCATGGGGATTCTTGAGAGGCAGAAAGAGTTTGCAGTTTTAGAAAGCCTGGGAATGACGATGAAGCAGCAAAAAGGTATGTTGGTAAGAGAAGGAATGGGGTATTTCTTTATGACTGTAATTCTGCTTATCGTCATTGGCGTACCGGCACTTTTCCTGCTTTCCCTCTATATGAAAGCAAGGATTTACTATTTTGTGTTTCGCTGGCCGGCAGCAACGGCAGCAATTATACTGTCAGTTTTTATGATCCTGTGCGTAGCAGTACCGGAAGTAAGCTATTGGTACTGGAAAAGGAAAAATAATTGATATATTGCAGACTGCTAAATGATTCGATATACTAATTCTTAGAAGTATCTGAGATACGGAAAAGGAACGGTATGAGGAGGAAAGCAGGATGTGGGGATCCTGCGTAAAGTGCGATGAAAAAATCACCGGTTTTTAAAGGCTTGCTTTTGGTCATTGGCTGTTTATGCTGTAGTATTGCAACCAACTGGATTATGATTCCAAATGGACTTGCAGCGCCAGGTATTACTGGTATATCCATGACAGTAGAAAAATTTACGGGAATTAATTATGCGCTTATTTATTATGCTATCACCATTCTGATTTTGGTTGTCACATGGCTGACGCTGGGAAAACGGGATGCATCCAATATTGTTATCCTGTCCATTTTGTATCCTATGGTCCTTTGGGTGTTAAGTTTTGTGGATGTGCAGATTATTTTTGAAGAGAAGCTGATTGCCCTGGCTGCCTTTGGAGTACTTTATGGAGTCGGAATAGGAATTCCGTATCGGATTGGATTCTCCTATGGTGGAGACGATACAGTGGCAAAAATTTTAAAAAAGACTATATGGAAATCAGCAGAGCTGAAAAAAATTTATTACTTTGAAGAAGTTTTAATTCTTCTTGTTATGACGCTGGCTTTCAGTCTGGATCAGTTAGCCTATGCATTTGCGGGTCAGCTTATCTATGTAAACAGTATGAATTATGTAGTGTTTAACCTAGGACCGAAACTGTACGATGTGCAGATGATCGGAAAAAATATGGAAAAGATTGAGGATTTTGTGATTCATAAAATTCATAAGAGTGTGACTATTTATCATGATGCTATGGGCGGTTATTCAAAGGAACCTAAGGTACAGATGAGCTGTGTATGTAATTCAAGAGAGTATGTGCAGCTTCGGGAATTTATAAAAGAAGGAAATTTTGATTGTTTTATTAAAGTACTGCCTCTTATTCATGTGTTTGGACAGAATCGGGATTTTCACAGACTGGACGATGAAAATATTGAATAGGGATTATTCAATTTATATGTATTAGATACTGTTTTTGAGGAGAAATTTACTAATAACAAAGTGGAAATGTCTGTAATATGAAAAAGCCATTGAGGTGGAATATTGGAGACAGATATCAAATTGACAGAGAGGTAAATAGAATGTGCACATGTATCACATATAAAAACGGGGATTTTTATTTTGGCAGGAATTTAGATTTAGAATATACGTTTGGAGAGAAGGTTGTCATTACTCCCAGAAAGTATAAATTTTCTTTTAAAATGCTTCCAGACATGCCTAGTCATTATGCAATGATAGGAATGGCAGCAGTCCATGAAGATTATCCTTTATATGCAGAGGCGGTCAATGAAAAGGGACTGGGGATTGCGGGATTAAATTTTCCGGGAAATGCAGTATATAAAGATAGAATGGAAGAAAAGAAAAATGTAGCGCCTTATGAATTGTTTCCGTGGATTTTAGGACAGTGTTCTACAGTAGATGAGGCAAGAGGATTGTTAGAGGATGTAAATTTGCTCAATGTTCCATTTGTAGAAACGCTTCCTTTGGCATCACTGCACTGGATGATTGCAGATGAAAAGTCCTGTATTGTGTTGGAGGCCGTAGAAGATGGGATTCATATTTATGAAAATAAGTATGGGGTTTTAACAAATAATCCACCATTTCCATATTATCAGATGCATTTGAGTAATTATAGAAATCTGACAGCCAAAGTTCCCAACAATCGGTTTGCGGAGGAGTTAGAACTTCCAGTTTATGGACAGGGAATGGGAGGAATTGGTTTACCTGGAGATTTTTCTCCGGTTTCCCGCTTTATAAAAGCTACATTTTTGAAATGGAATTCTTATGCGAATACAGATGAATTGTCTAATGTAACACAATTTTTTCACATCTTAGATGGGGTAGCGATGGTAAGGGGGGCTGTTTTGACAGAAGAAGAAAAGTGTGATATGACTACCTATTCATGCTGTGTAAATGTAAAAAAAGGAATTTATTACTATAAAACATATGAAAATAACCAGATTCAGCAAATTGAGTTGGGAAAAGAGGATTTAGAGGATAGTAATTTGAAAATTTTTCAGTTACCCAGACAACAAAATATAAATAAATTGAATTAATGAGGAGAGAGTTAAAAGTGGAAAAATATTATGAAGTAAGATTATCATCTCTAGGGGTGGCAATATGTATGATTATTTTTGGAATGTTATTAACCATATATCCTGAAATGAGCGGTATTATTTTTACAAGAGGATTCTCTACGATAGTATTATTATTCGCGTTATCCCACGCTTGGAAATGGTTAAGAGCCAGAAAGCGGGAAATGGGAGGAACAGGAAATTTAATTGGAGCAGTGCTGTTGCTTATATTAAGTGCAGTCGGATTTTTTAAACCAGAAATTATTTTATCTTTTTTACCGTTTGTTACAGGCGCGCTGCTAATTTTAGATGGTTTTGTAAAGATTCCCTTAGTAAAAGAAATGTGGGATTGGGGAAGTGAATTAAGATGGTCTGCTATTTTATCAACAGGACTCCCTCTTTTACTGGGAATTGTTCTGGCATCATATCCTTTTCATGCAGCTACGGCTGTGATCCGTGTATTTGGAATTTTTCTGTTGATAGATGGAATTAGCGACGTAATACGAAGTAGTATGATAAAAAGAAAAAAATAACTTATTGAACAGACACTTGTTTACAAGTGTCTGTTTTTTTGATAAACACCATATAACAGTTGACAACAGTAATGTACTGTTATATACTGTTTATACAAGGAGGATGAATATGAAAATCATCATTAACCATTCATCCATGGTTCCTATTTATGAACAGATCGTCGAGCAGGTTAAGGGCCTGATTATGGAAGGAGAACTGACAGAGAATACAGCACTCCCATCGGTACGGACTTTAGCGAAAGAGTTGAAGATCAGTGCTTTGACGGTAAAAAAAGCATATGACAGCCTGGAGCAGGAAGGCTTCACAGTTACTGTACATGGCAAAGGAACTTATATCGCAGCCTTTAATACAGAACTGATGAAGGAAGAGAAGCGAAAGGAAGTAGAAGCCGATTTTGAACTGGCCATTCAAAAAGGTAGAAGATATGGAATGAAGGATGAAGATTTAAAAGAATTATTTACACTCATTTTGGAGGAATAGGCTATGTTAAAATTGGAAAATATTACAAAGCATTATGGCCGCTTTACACTGAATTGTTCTTTATGTGTGCAGCCAGGGTGTATAACTGGGTTGATAGGACAGAACGGAGCCGGAAAGAGTACTACTTTTAAAGCTATTCTGGGGTTAATTAGAACAGATGGCGGGGAAATTACTATTCTGGGTAAGGACGCTGCTTCCATGACATTGGAGGATAAGCAAAAGATAGGGGTCGTATTGTCTGATTCAGGTGTGAGCGGCTACCTGACTGTCAGTGATGTAGCAGCAATGCTGGCAGGATTTTATAAAGATTTTGACAGGCAGAAATTTATCAGCCGGTGTAAAAAATTTCGTTTGCCAGAGGATAAGAAAATCAAAGAGTTTTCTACCGGAATGAAGGCGAAACTTAAGCTGTTGATTGCCCTTTCCCATCATACAGAACTGCTTCTGCTTGATGAACCAACTGCCGGCTTGGATGTTGTGGCAAGGGATGAAATTCTGGATATGTTAAGAGAATATATGGAGGAAGATGAAAGTCGTGCGATTCTGATTAGCTCTCACATTTCAACAGATTTAGAAGGAATCTGTGATGATTTGTATATGATCAGTGACGGAGAAGTTGTTTTTCATGAGGATACAGATATTTTAATTGGAAGGTATGCGTTGTTGAAGTTTGATGAAAAAGAGTATGAGCAGATTGATAAGCAATATATTCTTCGGGTGAAAAAAGAAAATTTTGGCTATAGTGCATTAACCAATCAAAAGCATTTCTATTTAGAAAATTATCCCAAAGTTGTAATTGAGAATGGAAAAATTGATAACGTAATTATGATGATGATTCAGGGAGAAGAGATATGAAAGGATTGTTTGTTAAAGATTTCAGACTATTAATGGGACAGAAAAATTTCTTTGCTGCTGTGTTTGGTGTAGCTGCTTTTTTATTGATGACAGGAACAGGAGGAATCGCTTCATCTGCCTCTTATGTGCTTTGTTATATTGGTTTTGTCAGTTCTTTTTTTGTTTTGAGTACGATTGGTTATGATGAATTTGACAATGGAAATGCATTTCTTTTTACACTGCCTTTCAAGCGGAGAACGTATGCTGTTGAAAAATATATTTTCGGCCTTTTTATAGGAATTTCATCTATGATCATTATGCTGGTGGTTGAGGCTGTCTATTTTCAGATCAAAGCTGTTTCAGCAGACTGGATACTTTTGTTGGTGACATTTGGAAGCGGTGCAGCATGCCTGGCTGGATTTCTCGCCCTTATGATTCCTTTTCAGCTGAAGTTTGGATCAGAAAAAGGAAGAATTGCATTAATTGCTGTTATGATGGCCATTTTTGCATTTGTATATGTTTCAGCAAAGGCACTGGATGCAGATTTTATGAATATAAGGCATTTGTTACGGGGTATACAAAACCTCGGAACAGCAGGGATTATTGTCATGATCTTTTTGATTGTACTGGCAGCACTGGTTTTATCAGCCAGCATCAGCATAGCCATTTTAAAGAAAAAAGAATTTTAAAATATCACAACAGAACGTTTAATGGAGTGACGTCATATATTCCCGTGGGGTACAGTTCATAAAACGGCGAAATAGTTTTGTGTAGTAGGACGGACTGGAAAACCCGCATTGCATGGATATGTCCGTGATGCTGTCTTTACCGAGAGCTAAAAGAGGAAGGCTCTGTCGGATACGATAGTGAAGAAGGTAGTCAAAAAGAGATTGACTCATGTTTCGTTTAAACAGGCGGCAACACTCACTTTTGCACATGCTGGCACAGGAAGCAATGTCTTCCAGTGTAATATGCTCCATGTAGTGTTCGTGAATGAAAGTAATAATCATGCGCAGACGTTCCAGCTCCCTGGCATCGCTAGGAGAAGGCTGGAGAGAAAAATCAAGGTGACGGTAGAGAAGTGCCCAGATTTGATACAGGCAAATCAAAAGCTCCAATTCATAGTCTGATGTGGGATTTTGATAGAGTTGCCAGATCTGCTGCATATAAAGGAGAACCTCCTTTTCCCAGTCTTCCCCGGTAGTAAAGGGGACAGATGGGAAAAGGGGGTTTTCTGTAACCGGCTGTATGTATTTTGTCTGCATTAGACTTGCTTTGTAACCGTAAAGAAGAGAAGGATTGACAGTGACTGACATATAGGTACAATCTTTATTTCCTGCTTTCCGACCAGTATGGAGCATGTTGGAATTGCAAAATACCCCTTCTCCGGCTTTTAGATGATAGGTGTGATCATTGATCTGATAGAGAATCTCACCTTTTAGAATCAAAGTAAATTCAAGTTCCGGATGCCAGTGGCAGGCAAAGCTGCTCATCTCATAGGCAGACAGATGCTCCAGACTGATTAGAAGCGGAAACCCATAGTCACCGTGAGATTTCATTTCCCGTCCATCGCCTCGAAGTGCAAGCTGCATAATTTTTCCTCCTTACAGCGGCAGATACCGCTTTTCTTCTTTCTGTTAGAAATATTATACAGAAATCAGAGCCGGGAGAAAAGGGATTAAAAAATTTTTGTGTCAAAAGTCCGTTCTTTGTTTCCTTTATATGTTACGGTTCCATTTTCATTTACGCTGAGCGTTTCGATATGTTCTTCTAACGTGCAGTTTTTGCTGATGCCGTCATCATCGTATAGCTGGTATGTACAGCAAGAATCATCCAGATAACCAATTAAAGTCAGATGAGAACTGTCAAGGTTTTCTACACTGTCAGAAGCCGGTGCAAGGGGAAGGATATGTCCCCGGCGAAGGAAGAAAATAACTTCTGTCAGTGATGCTTTTATATAATGATGTCCGGCACTCATTTTCTGAAAACGAATGTCATCAGGACCAGAAGCAGTAATCAGTAGCATATCTTCCGGGAGATAAACGTAGCGTCCTGTGGCATTTTGCTGGTAAACCGGGCAGAGCATAAGCTCATTCCCGAGAAGAAGCTGATCTTCCACTTGCGCTGCAAAACTGTCTTCAGGATAATCAAAGGCCAGAGGCCGGAACATCATGTCATCCATAAGGGCAGCCTTCATGTATTCGCTGTAAAGATAAGGCAGCAGGCAATAGCGCAGTTTTATGATATTTTTCAGAGCCTCTACATTAGCAAATTGATAAGCCTCCTGTTCTCTTGTTCCCATGGCAGAATGATTTCTCATCAGAGGTGTGAAGATTCCAAACTGCAGCCAGCGCAGGAGAAGATCTTCTGTTGTATCTGCTCCGAATCCGCCCAGATCTGCTCCGGTATATAAGAATCCACACATATTAAGAGAAGGCATCATTTTAATATTCATAAGAAGGTGAGACCACCAGGACAGATTATCTCCCTGCCAGATACCTCCATAACGATGCATTCCGATATAGGAAGAGCGGGAGAACATCAGGATTCTTTTATTAGGTTCAAGTTCATCAAAGGCTTCGCCGGCGGCACGTGTCATATTGTATCCATACAGATTATGGACTTTATCATGACGAATCCGTTCATGGCCTTCTCCTGGTTCATGATAAAAGCTGCGATAGTCTTCGGGATTGTTGGCAAGTGTATTGACCAGTCCCAATAATTCATTGTTTTTATCCAGGTCAAGATTCTGTCCTTTTAAGTCAGCTACCTGATCAAATACTTTTTTAAGCCGTTTCTCAGAATAGAAAATAGCAGGTTCATTCATATCGTTCCAGAATCCGTCAATTCCCATATCCAGCAGATATTTGTATTTCAGGCCAAACCAGCGGCGGGCTTTTGGATTAAGCATATCTGGGAAATGTGCCCTTCCCGGCCATACAGCTCCCACGAAATCGGTACCGTCTTCCTCTTTACAGAAATAGTTATTCTGAACACCTTCTTCGTAAACGCTATAGCCTTCTTCTATTTTGACGCCTGCATCAATGATAGGAACAAGGTGGATACCCTGGGTTTTCATTTCTTCTGCAAGAGCAGGAAGATCCGGGAATTTTTCTTTCGATACAGTAAAGTCTTCGTAGCGGGTCATATAGTCAATATCCATATAGATGGCGTCCAGAGGGATACCTGACTTCCGGTGACCTTCGGCTACTTTGCGGATATCGGTTTCATTTTGATACCCCCAACGGCTCTGGCCATAGCCAAAGGCCCACTTAGGAGGAAGATAGCTTTTTCCGATAAGCTGGCGGAAAAGTCGTACAATGGAAGTGAAACGGTTATCCGGGGATTCTATAATATAAATATCTAAATCCCATTCTGACGGTTGTATGTACATTTTGTCCCGGCGCGTATATCCGATATCAAAAGAGAGGGATCCGGGATAGTCGATAAAAACACCAAAGGGGTGTGTGGCTCCAATTAAAAGAAAATTGTGGGCGCCATAGAGAGAATGGGTACTTTCTAAATGATGTGGATCATCGGTAGCATTGCTGACATAAATCCAACCTCTTTTATTAATTCCTCTGACTTGTTCTCCAAGACCATAGACCGGAACCTGCTCCTCGAGATCAAGAGTAAAGCGGCCATCTTCTATGGAAAAGAAGGGAAGCGTATCAGTTTGAACAGGCAGGTTTTCAACAACTGCCCCGGTAGGAAAAGGATTTCCGTAAGTATATTTGCGAATCATAGTTTTCTCCTTTCAGCTGATGTGTGATTATGATAATATTATATAAACTAGAAATGGAAATTTTCTTGTATATTTCTAACGGATTTTAACACAATCCTGCTGTGAGGTGAAAATATGATACAAAAAGAGCAGTACTTGGAAAAGGCAAAACACGGAAGTCCTCTTTTCCCAATAGAATATTATCATTGTTTATATCCGGCAGGACTTTCTGCCCTGCCGGTTCACTGGCATGAAGAATTTGAAATTACATATATTCGGAAGGGAAGAGGTACCTATCTTGTTGATCTGGAAGCTTGTCAAGCCGAAGAGGGAGATCTGTTGTTTTTTGGTTCCGGAACCCTTCATGGAATACCGGAAGGAGGGAGCAGGGAGTTAGAAACCGACAGTTTTGTTTTTCATCCTCAGATGCTGGGAACCGGAAAGGATGTGTGCGGGGTGAAATTTGTAGGTCCTGTCAGTACGGGCGAGGTGCGTTTCCCGGCAGTGATTAAAAGATCTATAGGAAATGAGGCCGGTATAACAGAAGTTTTTGAAAAATTGATGAGGAGTTTTCTGTCCAGAGAACCTGGGTATGAATTACAGGCAGAAGCGCTTTTATATCAGTTTTTCTTCTTATTGTACAAATATGTTCCCTATAAAAGAAGAACACTGGAGAATGAAGAAGTGTTGGAAAAGCTTAAACGTGTGATCCAGTATATAAAAGAGAATTATCAGCGACCGGTATTAGTGTCAGATCTTGCCGAAATATGTCATTTCAGCGAGTATTATTTTATGCGTTTTTTTAAAAAGTATATGAATATGACTTGCATTGAGTATTTGAATCAGTATCGGATGGAGATTGCGGCAGGAAAACTGTCCGGGAGCAGTCAAAGTGTGACAGAGATAGCGCTGGATACAGGCTTTCAAAATATTTCATATTTTAACCGGGTATTCAAAAAAAGTTACCGGATGACCCCCTCTCAGTACCGTGCTTCACTGCAGGGTGAAAAAGGAAAATAAGGCTTCATATTGTTAAATTATCTACTTATAGTGAAGCTGGTTACAGGCAGGCGTTTGGATGGTATAATAAAAGCACTGTGGGGAAAATATACATTGAGAGGAAAGAAGGAAAAAAATGAGCAGATTAGAGATTGTATCTCCAAACAGAGCGCGGATTGTCATGGAAGGTCTCTATAAGGATCTGGAAAGAAGAATTGAATCCAGTCCTCCGGGATTATGCCCTGTAGATATGGCAAGAGCCTTCCTTGAATTGTGCCATGCGCAGACATGCGGAAAATGTGTGCCGTGCAGAATTGGACTTGGCCAGCTCAATCATTTTATTAAAGATGTGCTGGACGGAAAAGCAACAATGAAAACGCTGGACTATATGGAAGAGACGGCTCTTTCCATTATGGAATCAGCAGATTGTGCCATTGGTTATGAAGCAGCTAACATGGTTTATAAGGGGCTGATCGGATATCGGGATGATTATATTGAACATATCCAGAACGGACGTTGTACCTGTACTTATCATCAGCCAGTTCCCTGTGTAGCGTTATGTCCAGCCCACGTGGATGTTCCGGGTTACATAGCACTGGTAGGAGAAGGAAGATATGCAGATGCAGTACGTTTGATTCGTAAGGATAATCCATTCCCCACCACATGTGGTTTCATCTGCGAGCATCCCTGCGAGGCAAGATGTCGGAGAAATATGGTAGATGATTCTATCAATATCAGAGGACTTAAACGAATGGCGGCTGATTTTGCCGGAGAAGTGGATCCTCCTAAGTGTGCACCGTCTACCGGAAAGAAGATAGCTGTTCTTGGTGGAGGCCCAGGAGGTTTGAGTGCGGCTTATTATTTGCAGCTGATGGGACATCAGGCAGTCGTGTATGAGATGCTTCCAAAGCTGGGAGGAATGCTTCGTTATGGAATTCCCAATTATCGTCTTCCGAAAGAAAGGCTGGAAGATGATATAAATTGTATTTTGAAGACGGGCGTGCAGGTGAAATACGGCCTGAAGATCGGACAGGATATTACCATTCAGCAGCTTCGGAAAGAATATGATGCTGTACTTATTACAATTGGGGCAAGTACGGATAAAAAACTGGGACTGGAAGGTGAGGATGCGGACGGAGTTCTTTCCGCTGTTCAGTTCCTTAGAAATGTAGGCAAAAATATTATTATGGATCTGACTGGCAAGGAGGTTGCTGTTATCGGAGGCGGAAATGTGTCTATGGATGCAGTACGCACAGCAAAGCGTCTTGGAGCGAAGAAGGTCAGCATTGTTTATCGCCGTCGTGTGGCAGATATGACAGCTTTGCCACAGGAAATTGAAGGAGCAATAGCAGAAGGAATTGAATTACAGACGTTGAAGGCTCCGGCAGCTATTGATGTCGATGAAAATCATCATGTAAAAGGTATCTATGTGACACCGCAGATGGTAAGTGCTATTAAAGACGGAAGAGCCAGCATTCGGCCTACTGGAGAACCGGATGTATATATTCCGTGTGATGTTTTAATCGTGGCTATTGGGCAGAACATTGAGACAAGACATTTTGAGGAAGCAGGCATTCCGGTAGAGCGAGGTAAGATTCGTACTAAGAGTAGCGGAACCTTTGAAAATATGCCTGGTGTATTTGCGGGAGGTGACTGTGCCAGCGGTCCGGCTTCTGTAATTACCGCAATTGCAGCAGCTAAAGTTGTCGCAGCAAACATTGATGAATATCTTGGCTATCATCACGAGATTTCCTGTGATGTAGAGATTCCGGAGGCAAATCTCTCTGACCGTTCTCCATGCGGAAGAGTAAACTTGACAGAGAGGGAGGCATGCGAACGTGTATGCGACTTCGAAGGAGTGGAAAACTGCATGACAGAGAAGGAAGCAAAGCAGGAGGCAGGACGTTGTCTGCGCTGCGACCACTTCGGATATGGAATATTCAAAGGAGGGCGTGAGAGATTATGGTAAACCTGACAATAGATGGAAAACAGATTTCTGTAAAAGAAAATACAACCATTATGGAAGCTGCACGGCAAAATGGCATACCCATTCCAAAGCTCTGCTATTTGAAGGGGATTAATGAGATCGCAGCCTGTCGTGTCTGTGTTGTAGAGCTGGAAGGAAAAAACCGCCTGATTACCTCTTGTAATAATGTGGCAGAGGAAGGGATGGTTATCTATACCAACAGTCCTAAGGTGCGAAAGGACAGGAGAACGAATGTAGAATTGATTTTATCACAGCACGACTGCCAGTGTGTTACCTGTGCAAGAAGCGGAAACTGCAGCTTGCAGAAAATTGCAAATGATTTAAATATTTTGGATATTCCATTTGAGAAAGAAGTTGAGCGTCAGCCGTGGAATCAGGAGTTCCCGCTGATTCGAGATTCTGCAAAATGTATCAAATGTATGAGATGTATTCAGATTTGTGATAAAGTACAGAAACTTTCTGTATGGGATGTGGAAGGAACAGGTTCCCGAACAACGGTAAATGTAGCTGGCCACAGAAAGATAGAGGAGGCCTCCTGTTCGCTGTGCGGACAGTGCATTACTCATTGCCCAGTAGGTGCTCTGCGGGAAAGAGATGATACCGAGAAGGTGTGGGATGCAATTGCCGATGAAAAGAAAACAGTGGTCGTTCAGGTGGCCCCGGCTGTTCGTACAGCCTGGGGAGAACAGCTTGGCATGAGTCCGGAAGAGGCAACTATTGGAAAAATCATGGATTCTCTGAAAAGAATGGGAGCAGATTACGTGTTTGATACCGTATTCTCAGCTGATTTGACAATAATGGAGGAAGCCAATGAGTTCATACAAAGATTTACAGCAGGAGAATTGAAAGAACATCCTATGTTTACTTCCTGCTGTCCAGGATGGGTGAGATTTGCAAAATCCCAGTATCCTCATCTTGTGAAATATCTTTCTACAGCAAAATCGCCTCAGGAAATGTTTGGAGCGGTAATGAAGACATATTTTGCAGAGAAGATCGGAAAATCGCCGGAGGAGATTTATACGGTATCTATTATGCCTTGTGTGGCAAAAAAGGCAGAAAGAGAAAAGGAATTGTTCTATAAAGAGTATGCAGGACATGGAGTGGATGCGGTTATTACTACAAGAGAGCTTGTAAAAATGATGCGTTCTGCTCATATCAGTCCGGATACACTTCAAGATATTGAAAGTGATTCTCCAATGCATGACGGAACAGGAGCGGGCGTTATATTTGGAGCAACCGGGGGCGTAATGGAAGCTGCACTTCGTACAGCTTATGCAGTGATCACCGGCGAAAATCCAGAAGCAGATGCATTCAAGGCAGTAAGAAGTCCTGGGTTTAATGCAAATGACGGCGTAATGGAAGCGGAGCTCAATATTAATGGAATCAAGGTACGTACAGCAGTTGTCAGCGGACTCGGAAATACAAGAATGCTTCTGGACAAGATGGAAAAAGGAGAAGTCCAGTATGATTTTGTAGAAGTTATGGCATGTCCAGGAGGATGTGTCGGCGGCGGCGGTCAGCCGATCCATGATGGTGAAGAACGGGCATTTGAAAGAGGAAAAACGTTATATACCCTTGATAAAAATGCAAACTTAAGGTTCTCTCATGAAAATCCAGATATTCAAAAATTATATGATGAATATATGGAAAAACCAATGTCGCATAAAGCACATATGCTTCTGCATACTGAGCATTAAAAAAAGGATAGCCCGGTCATACGTTTCATGTATGACCGGGCTGTCCTTATGTTTTTGATACAGGGAAACTTGTCAACATAGAAATGCCATGATACACTTGTTATGCCGGTATATCATATTTGCATGTCAATAGATATGATATAGAGAAATAGCAGAAAGGAACAAAGGGCAAGATGAAAAAAGCAGCATTGTTTTTTGATATAGATGGAACATTATTAAGTGAAGTAACACGCCAGATTCCTGAAAGTGCGGTTCATGCATTGGAAGAGGCAAAAAAGGAGGGGCATCTGCTCTTTATAAATACAGGACGTACGATCTGCAGTATTCCTCAGGAATTAAAGAGACTTCCGGTACATGGTTTTCTATGCGGATGCGGGATCTATGGGGAATTTGAAGAAGAGATTTTTTTTGAAAAGCATTTGGATTCAAAGGCAGCAGATGCAATCGTAAAAAAAGCACAGAAATGCAAAATAGATGCTTTATATGAAGGAAAGGATGATGTGTACTTTTCTTCACGGATTTCCAGATTTGACAGTCTGGAAAACACAAGAAAATATATGAATAACCGAGGCCTTGGCCTGGAGCGTTTTGTTGAGCAGGGGAACTGCGCTTACGATAAGCTTTTTGCCTATGAAGATAAGCATAGTGACAGTAAAGAATTTTTTACGTTCCTGTCTGATTATATGGATGTTTTGGACCGGGGAAATCATACCTATGAATGTATTATGAAGGGATATTCAAAGGCCACGATTATGGAAGTTGTTCTGGAAAAATTTGGAATTGGAAGAGAAGACTCCTACGCATTTGGAGACAGCAGCAATGATTTGGCAATGTTTCAATATGCGGGGCATGGGATTGCTATGGGTGCTCACGATCCGATTCTTGATCCTTATGCAGAGTACATTGCACCTGCCGTTGAAGAAGAGGCAATCTGGCAGTCAATGAAGCATTACGGTCTTATTTTATAAAAACGCAATATTTTTATAGTTTTAACCATGATTTTTATAGTATTTCCGAAAGAAAAAAATTATAATGATTTTAACGTTAATGGCAACGGTATTATGGGTCAAGCTATGAGAGAGGTGTGTGAAAAATGAAAGAGAAATTGTACAGTGCATTTGTTGAGAAATATGGAGATGGCGGAGAGATTCGCATGTATTTTGCTCCCGGACGTGTCAATTTGATTGGAGAGCATACAGATTATAATGGCGGACATGTGTTCCCCTGTGCTCTGACATTGGGAACCTATGGAGTGGCAAGAAAGAGACAGGACAATAAGCTTAGATTTTATTCCATGAATTTCGAGAATATGGGAATTGTAGAGACAGACCTAGATGATCTTGTGCCTGATAAAAAAGCAGGTTGGACCAATTATCCAAAGGGAGTTTTGTGGGCTTTCAGAGAAAGAGGATATCATATGGACTGCGGAATGGATGTTTTGATCTATGGAGATATTCCGAACGGTTCAGGCCTTTCTTCTTCTGCATCTCTGGAAGTACTGACAGGAGTTATGCTTAAAGATCTGTATGATTTTGAGGTTTCTCTTCCGGAAATTGCACTGATAGGACAGTATTCAGAAAATAATTTTAATGGATGTAACTGTGGTATTATGGATCAGTTTGCAAGTGCAATGGGAAAGAAGGATCATGCTATTTTTCTGGATACCAATACTCTGGAATATGAATATGCTCCGGTAAAGTTAGAAGATGCAAAGATTGTAATTACGAACAGTAAAGTAAAACACAGTCTGGTAGATTCTGCGTACAACGACAGGAGAAATGAATGTGAGACAGCTTTAAAAGAGCTGAAAGAAGTAGTAAATATACAGTCTTTGGGTGATCTGACAGAAGAAGAATTTGAAAATCATAAGGATGCCATCAAGGACGAGACGCGGTTGAAAAGAGCAAAACATGCTGTATATGAGAATCAGCGTACCATTCATGCAGAAGCAGCTTTGAAAGCCGGGGATGTAGAGCAGTTTGGAAAATATATGAACGAATCCCACATTTCTTTGAGAGACGATTATGAAGTTTCCTGTAAAGAGATCGATGTACTGGTAGAGCTGGCATGGAAGATACCAGGGGTAATCGGTTCTAGAATTACCGGAGGCGGATTCGGAGGATGTACAGTCAGCATTGTGAAAAATGATGCAGTAGATACATTTATTGAGGAAGTTCAAAAAGGATATCAGGAAAAATGTCATAAAACGGCAGAGATTTATGTGGTAGATATTGGAGATGGAGCACACCGCCTGGTATAGGAAGAGGCAGAGAAACGTGGGAGGAAAAAGTTATGCTGTATGAGAATATAAAGAAATTAGTAGAATATGGGATACAGACCGGATTGACTCCGGAGTGTGAGAGAATTTATACGACCAATCTGCTTCTTGATCTCTTTGGAGAGGATAATTATGAAGATACGGAAGTAGATATGGAAAATCTGGATCTGGAAGAAATTCTGGGAGCGCTTCTTGCAGAAGCTAAGGAAAGAGGTTTGGTAAAGGATAGTGTGGTTTTCTGCGATCTGTTTGATACAAAGCTTATGAATTGTCTGCTTCCGCGTCCGGCGCAGGTGCAACAGGAATTTTGGAAAGAATATGAAAAGTCACCGGAAGCAGCAACCGAATTTTTCTATAAGTTTAGCCAGGATAGTGATTACATACGTAGATACAGAGTAAAGAAGGATATGAAATGGAAGGTGGATTCACCTTATGGACAGATAGATATTACGATTAATCTGTCTAAACCAGAGAAAGATCCTAAAGCGATTGCGGCAGCAGGGGCAGCGAAAGCAGTCAGCTACCCGAAATGTCAGCTCTGTGTGGAAAATGAAGGGTATGCAGGACGTGTAGATCATCCGGCGAGAGAAACACACCGTATTATTCCATTGACAATTAACGGGACAAGATGGGGATTTCAGTATTCACCATATGTGTATTACAATGAACACTGTATTGTATTCAATGGACAGCATGTTCCAATGAAGATAGACAGGGATGCATTTATTAAACTGTTTGATTTTGTAAAGCAGTTTCCGCATTATTTTCTTGGATCCAATGCGGACTTGCCCATTGTTGGAGGTTCCATTTTAAGTCATGATCATTTCCAGGGAGGCAATTATACATTTGCAATGGCAAAAGCGCCAATTGAACTGCCGGTTGAAATCCCAGGATATGAAGATGTAGAGGCCGGAATTGTTAAGTGGCCGCTTTCCGTACTTCGTATTCGCAGTAAATATGAAAAACGTTTAATTGATTTGGCGGATCATGTGCTGCAGACATGGAGAAACTATACGGATGAAGATGCCTTTATTTATGCACAAACGGATGGAACTCCTCATAATACAATTACTCCGATTGCCAGAAAGCATGGAGAGATGTTTGAATTGGATCTTACACTTCGAAACAATATTACAACGGAAGAGCATCCGCTAGGTGTGTACCATCCACATGCACAGTACCATAATATTAAAAAAGAAAATATTGGCCTTATTGAAGTTATGGGACTTGCAGTTCTGCCATCCAGACTGAAAGAGGAGTTGGAAATTTTGGCAGATTATCTGGTATGCGGCAAAGACATAGAAAGTAATGAAAAAATTAAGAAACATGCAGAATGGACAAAATCCTTCCTTCCTAAATATGAAAATATATCTGAGGACAACGTTATGGATATCTTAAAGGAGGAAGTAGGTATCGTATTTACTCATGTGCTGGAAGATGCAGGTGTTTATAAATGTACCGAAGAAGGACGGAAAGCTTTCCTGAAATTTATCAATAGTTTGTAAAATCAGAAAGATATTCTGTGTAAAGATAAAATGAATCTTTAAAAAATTTTAAGACTTCTTTTCATTAATTATCAAAAATTAAGTGTACACTTAATAACAGATAGTTCTTGGAAAGGAGTCTTTTTTATGCGTGAGGAAAATAAACCTTTAATCAGCATTGTTGTTCCCTGCTTTAATGAAGAAGAGGTGTTGCCCATTTATATAGAAGAAATGGGGAAAATCATAGATAAAATGCAAAGAGCTGAAGTAGAACTTATTTTTGTGGATGATGGCTCTACTGACAGAACACTTGAGATGCTTATAGCTTTTCACAAAAGAAATGAAAAATGGCGGTACTTGTCCTTTTCCAGAAATTTTGGAAAAGAGGCAGCAATGTATGCAGGTTTTCAGGCGGCCAGAGGAGACTATGTGGCTGTTATGGATGCGGATTTGCAAGATCCGCCGGAATATATTCCTTTAATGTATCAGACGCTACGAAAAGGGGAGTATGACTGTGTGGCGACCAGAAGAGAAGACAGAAAAGGGGAAAAAAGATTCCGATCATTCTTATCTGCTTCATTTTACAAATTTATCAACCGAATTTCAAAAGTAAAAATAGAAGAAGGTGCTAGAGATTTTAGAATGATGACAAGGAAGATGACAGATGCCATTCTCGCCTTAAGTGAACGGAACCGTTTCTCAAAGGGATTATTCGGATGGGTAGGATTTCGGACAAAATGGCTTCCTTATCATAATGTGGAAAGAGCGGCTGGAGATACAAAATGGTCGATTTTTAAACTGTTCAGGTATTCTTTGGATGGGATTATGGGATTTTCAACTCTGCCCTTATCAGCAGCCTCATATGGAGGGATTTTATTTTGCGGCATTGCATTTTTTATGATTATATTCCTCGTAATCAAAAACTTATTCTGGCATGATCCGGTAGCCGGTTGGCCTGCTATGATGTGCGTGATTTTTTTGATCGGAGGCATACAACTTCTGTGTCTGGGAATTATTGGCCAATATCTGGCCAGGGCCTATTTGGAGGTTAAAAACAGACCAATTTATTTATTAAGGAGTTCCAGTGATGAAGAAGATCAGATGCAAAGACAAAAGGAAAATCTTATTTCCCTTGATACTTATAGTGATACCAGTCATAGTGTATCTTCTGAAAATAAGCGGTGGATACCTGGCCGGTTCTAAAGTAGACTGGCTTTCCCAACATAGTGTTTTTCCGGAATATTTTCGCCAAAGATTTTATGAGACAGGAAATCTCTTTCCGGATTTTGCGATGGAGTTGGGAGCAGGACAAAATATTTATAATTTTGCTTAGGTCAGTTTACAAGGAACTACACGCAGACCGTGAAACGGGCTGCTGACAA
>JAHZAV010000069.1 GCA_019423745.1 Lachnospiraceae bacterium | reverse complement strand
GGGAACTGATAGAAAAAAATCCATGCATCTATGCTACTGTTCCAAAACACAAATCAAAGAAAAGAGAGATCTGGACGGCAGAAACATTGATGCATGCGCTGGAAGTATGTGATAATGACCGATTGCGGCTGTCTCTTAATCTCTCATTCTCCTGCTCTCTCCGGATAGGGGAGTTGCTTGGACTCACCTGGGACTGTATTGATATATCCCAGGAAGCGATTGAAGAAAACAGAGCATATGTCTATGTGAATAAGGAACTGCAGAGAGTCACCAAAGAGGCATTAAAGGAACTGGATGGGAAGGATGTACTTCTGGCCTTCCCGGAAAAGAGTAAAATCAATAAGACGGTTCGTATCCTGAAGACACCAAAAACAGAGACAAGTGTCCGGAAAATATTTCTTCCTAAGAGTGTAGCTATCATGCTCCAGGAATGGAAGGCAAAACAGGAAGAAGCAAAGGAAGTTCTGGGAAGTGAATATCAGGATTTCAATCTTGTTATGGCGACTACGTTTGGTCATCCGACAGATGGTGCTGCTATCCGTAATGATCTGAAAAAACTGATCCAGGAATATGATCTTCCACCTGTGGTCTTCCACAGTTTACGACATACAAGTGTGACCTATAAGCTGAAACTGAACGGTGGAGATATTAAAGCGGTCCAGGGAGATTCCGGACATGCACAGGTCAATATGGTAACGGATGTTTATTCACATATTCTGGATGATGACCGTAAGAAGAATGCAGAATTGTTTGAAGATGCATTTTATGGTAAAAAAGAAACAGATCCGCAGATGCACAGAAAGAAGCCGGAAAATACTTTAAAGGTTCCAGATGGTGTGGATGCGGAGCTGCTGGCAAAGGTACTCTCTAATCCGGAGATGGCTGCATTGTTGGCCTCTCTTGCAAAAACAATTAAATAATAGATCAGACAATTCATTTGTCGCAAAATTTGCGACAGTTGAAAAGCTGATCAATCAGTATAGTTAAGAGTTGCATTGTGTAGTCAAATTTTCGTAGACAAACTGACTATTTCACAGTATATTATAAGTAGTATATCTGATCAATCGAATATTGTTTATCATTCCCGTATGTCGGGCATGATAGCCGATCTTATGCCGGGCCATTGACAATGACCTTCAACCCTATTGTTAGCAGTTGCAAACATTTTACTAATATTCACGGGTTGTCTAAGGCTGACAGAGATGATATTTTGATTGACCGAAATTGATTCGAAAGTGCTTTTAATCCTTGATTTTGTTTGACTTGGATTAACACATATTAACGGAGATGAGAACGCATGTTCGATTCTCCTAAGCGAGGGGTCAGAGGTTCAAATCCTCCCGGAGACGCTAGGCAAAGGCGGAAATGCAGTGGTTTTGATTGTCTCACGTGCGTCCGCCTTTTGTTAGCAGAAAGGTAAATATCTCATGATAATTGCCACCAAATGGGAAGAGCCATGTGGAAAATGATTATCAGGTCTGTCAATCGGAGTAAATATTAGCTTTTATAGAAATCAAGAAAGAGAAAGCAAAATATCTGCCACCAACTGTTAGCAGGAAACAATTCCATTTTGATGGCACTGCCACCACCAACGATCGACAAGCTCGTTTGGTTCGAATCAATCTTTATCAAGAATGATTTGGACTGAACGGGCTTTTTTGTCGTTCACAAAAGAAAGGAGTTACAGATGTCAGAAGAAATAATGAACATTGGATCTGTAGAGGGAGATCAGGTATTGGAACTGGATATCAATCGGTTAAGAGCTTTCAAGAACCATCCATTTAAAGTAACTGCTGACATAAGCATGGTGGAATTGAAAGACAGTATTGAGAAATATGGAATACTCAATCCTTTGATTGTAAGACCTGTTCCGGAAGGCTATTACGAAATAATCTCTGGTCACAGAAGAAAGTTTGCAGCAAAACAGCTTGGATATACCAAGGTTCCGGTCATCATCAAAGTCATGAAAAATGATGAAGCCATTTTAGCAATGGTTGATTCGAATCTTCAAAGGGAATATATCAGCCCCAGTGAAAAGGCTCATGCTTATAAGATGAGATACGATGTGATGAAAAAGAAAGGAAATACCAATGTTCGTGGACGAGTCGTCCACAAAACAAAAGGAAAAAGAACTGTTGAAATACTGGCTGAGGAATTTGGAGAAAGCACAAAGCAGATACAAAGATATCTAAAACTTACGGAGCTTATTCCGGAATTGCTTACCAAGCTGGATGATAATCAATTATCAATTAGTGCTGCAGTTGAGATTGCCTTTCTAAAAGATGAAGAACAGAAATGGTTTCTGGAAGCAATGGACTATGCACAGGCAACACCATCACTATCTCAGGCACAGAGAATCAAAAAGTTAAGTCAAAGTAATGAGTTGACAGAGGATGATTTAAAAGACATTCTTTGTGAAATAAAGAGGGAAGATATTTCAAGAGTGACATTTAAGACCGAACAGCTAAAGAAGTATTTTCCAAAGGATTATACCGTGGAAAAAATGAAACGTGAGATCATCGATATCTTAAAAATATGGATGGATAAATATTGGAATCTATAAGGGGGATTTGAATTTATGTGTAAAGTAATCGCAGTTGCAATGCAAAAAGGTGGATGTGCAAAAACAAGTGTATCGTTAAATTTGGGAATAGGACTTGCCAGAGTAGGTAAGAAAGTCATGTTAATTGATAATGATCCGCAGGGAAACCTTACAGCCAGTTTAGGATATGAAGAACCAGATGATATGAGTGATACTCTTGCATCTGTAATGATGAAGATCATTAACGAGGAACCAATCGAACCGGGATATGGGATCCTTCATCATCAGGAAGGAATTGATCTGATACCAGGCAATATCGAGTTATCCGGTTTGGAAGTACTTCTTGCGAATGTGATGAGCCGGGAAAACATCCTGAAAGAATATATTGATCAGATTAAAGAACTGTATGACTACATCATCATTGATTGCATGCCTTCTTTGGGAATGACAACAATTAATGCTTTAGTAGCTGCAACTTCTGTACTTATACCAGTTCCGGCAGCTTATCTTCCTGTAAAAGGATTGTGTCAGCTGATTAAAACCATCTCTATGGTAAAGAAACGTCTCAATAAGAAATTAAAGATTGAGGGGATTGTTCTTACTATGGTAGATTACAGAACCAATTATGCAAAGGATATCACACAAAAATTACGTGAGGGTTATGAATCAACAATAGGCGTATTTAATACATACATTCCATTTTCAGTCAAAGCTGCAGAATGTAGTTTAGAGGGAGTGAGTATTTACATTCATGAGCCAAAGGGAAAGGTTGCCGAAGCATATAAGAAATTGACAGAGGAGGTTTTATCTCATGAAAACTAGAACTGGACAGAAATTGATATTGATATGATTCATATTTTTAAAAATCATCCATTTAAAGTATTGGATGATGAGAAAATGTCAGATTTGGTAGAAAGTATTCGAATAAATGGAGTCTTATCTCCTGTTCTGGTTCGTCCAGATGGCGAAGACAGTTATGAAATGATCTCCGGTCACAGAAGGATGCATGCTGCAAAGATTGTTGGATTAACTATGATACCTGCCATTGTAAGGGAATGGTAATGATGAATATATGGAAAGCACAGGGTACTCGCTGATTGATTTTACAACAGGAGAACTTTATACCCTATCTGATCCGTATCGGGGATATAGCATCCGAGATTATATGGTCCGGTATGACTATGGAGAGCAGGGAAGCGGAGAAAAATATATTGATCTATTGATTTTCTATGCTCCTGTTCGTTGAGAAAACAGATAGGTGAAGATTGAAAAAATGGACGTATTGGATGTTCAGCATTACGTCCATTTTCTATAATTCTACAAACTGGAATTTTCAAGTGTTCGACAAATTGGAATTGGTTATTCTGCACGGTTGCTGTAATCAATAATTATTTTCTTGCAATCGCCACACTTGTAAGCATAGACTGTATTTGAATTATCTGCAGCTCCATTAGCAAGTGAAGTGCTTTCTTTTCCTAAAAATGAAAGTGCTGCTACAAGTTGCTTTTTTAAAGTCCAACGCACACCGTCTCTGCATTGGATATATCCCAACGTCATTTCTTTATCGCAATATGGACACTTCATAATACCACCTCCGCAAATTCCAATTTATCTATTCAATCCTCTATAAACCCTGTATTTTCAAGGAATATCGCCTATTAAATGTTCAAACCTTATGTATTTTCCCTTGTTTTTGCCCTTATGAGCCGAAACAAGGGAAATTTTTTATGCTCCGCCGATTACCTTATCCAGCAGTCTTGCGGAAGTACGCTTCGCTTCCCTTGTAGCGTGAGCGTAAATATTCATTGTGGTACTAACATCAGCGTGTCCGAGAAGTTCCTGCACATCTTTAGGTGCTGCACCGTTTGAAAGCAGATTGCTTGTATAAGTGTGTCTGAGCATATGGAAGTGGAAGTCCTCCAATCCCTCCACCTTTTTTCTCGCTGTCCTGCACATAATCCCCACCGTACTCGGTGCTTCAAATGCCCCGTCAGGTCTAAGGCAGACAAAGGATAATTCCTTGTACCCCTCTGGGACTTCTTCCGACCTCGGCAGACTGTAAACCTCATAATAGGTGCGGTCTTTTTCTTTGACCTCCAAATAGTAATTAAGGCTGTACAGTTCCCCGTATCGGAAACGGTTTTTATGCTGTTCTGCTTTCGCAGTTTTCAGGATTGCGGCAAGCGTATCGCAAAAGTCCACGGTGCGGATTTTTTTACGCTTTGTTGCCCCTATTTCTGTTTTGTGCCTTGCCCCGTTGTAACGCATACTGCGGCGTACTGTCAGATATTGTTCTTCAAGGTTGATGTCCTGCCAAGTCAGACCACAAACCTCTCCAATACGCAAGCCTGTATAATAGGCTATCTGTATAGGAAGAAGTGCAGGATTGTTTTTCTTTTTCAGGAAGTCCTCTAATCTCTGATACTGTTCGTAGCTGAGCGTTGGTGTGGAAGCAGTTTCTCCGTCCTCGTCCGAGAACAGTTCGTATTCTTCTTTCTTTCCTCGCCATACCACATACTGCATCGGGTTAAAGGTTATCAGCCTTTTCGGGAATACTGCAAAACGGAACGCCCCTTGCAAAACAGCCGAAAACAATCGGAGATACCCTTTGCTGAGTGCCTTTGCGGTTGTACCGTCAGGATTTGTACCGCCAAAGCTGAGAAAATCTATATACGCCTGTAAATGGTCGGCAGTTACGGTTTTCAGCTTTCGGTTTCCTATCGGGTGCTGTTTGATACGGTTGACCGTTCCCTGATAGGACATTACCGTACCATTGCTGAGATTGCCGGGTTTCAGTTCTTCCTCCACCCACAGATCGAGCAGCATACCAACTGTGATGTTTTCAGACTTCGCAACGAATTTCTTTTCCTCATAGTCAGCGATTGCTTTTCTGAGCAGGGCTTCTGTTTCAGACTTGCTTTCTGTTCCCACAAACTCTTTCTGTACTTTTCTGCCGCTTTCATCTTCGATATAGAAGCGTGCGTACCACTTTTTACCTTTTTTTCTTACAGAACCTTTTGCCATAGATAAATTTCTCCTTTCTATCCGTGGCAATCGGGACTGTGACATATGGTGTGCGTAAAATAATAAGGTTACTTATGCCGATGAATGTCAATCGGCATTTTCACTTGTCAAAGTGCCACGGAAATTTTCTTTTTCAGCAACCCTTTCCTCGGCTGCTGTCACTATCCCGAACAGGTCGC
>JAHZAV010000068.1 GCA_019423745.1 Lachnospiraceae bacterium | reverse complement strand
TAGGTAATTGCGAAACTCGCGGTGCTCGTTCGCAACCTTGAACCAAAACAAGGAAGAATTCGCGCAGAGCACGACTTCTGGAATGAAAAATGGATAATCGGACATTTTAGGCGCACTTTAATAAGCTATGGACTTTATGAAAGTGGTAAGTCCTAAGCTATGAGTGGTTTTATGCTTCGAATATATTCGTGGTGATTGATCTTATCTGCGAGAACAACAGTAATAAGTTGTGTGATCCCGGCAAGAATCAGATCAGCATGCAGAGTCTTCTCATTTTGGGTTCGGCGTCCTGCAAGACAGAGATTGTCTTTGATGTGGTTGATATCTCTTTCGACAACAGTCCTGATTTTATAGGCATCATCCCATTTTTCGGTGCCGCGGATCGTTCCGGGATAAGCACGAAGATCCTTTTCCGGGTAGATGTAGACCATCCGCCCACATTTAGAAGAAGTACAAGGGTTGTCACAGAAACAATGACGATGGGATTTTTGAGTTGATTTATCATAAATCCATTTCATTCTTGGACAGACAAATTTATATCTTGTTACTCCACTGCGAAGTTTGGAAGTGCCTTCGTACTTCATTTGTAAAGCAGGATCATGGGGACAACACGGAATACCATCTTCATTGATGGAATAATCCAGATTTTCAAGTCCGGATCTTGCATTCAGCGGAATATAAGCTTTCGAGAAATGTTTGTCATTACCAAAAGTGTTACCGGTAAGAAGGCTCTTATAGAGCTGTGCGGTATCGAAAGCAGCATCACCCAGGAAGGTTTTTGGATTAATCAAAGGATGCTTGGAAAAGAAGTCCTTAAGTGTCGGGATTAAAAGCTTTGAATCATGAACACATTTATCTTCGTCAGGAGAATCGGATTTCTTTTCGACAACGATATCAGGATGTGAAGCCATAAAGTTTTTGTTATAAAAAGATATGTGGCGGATGATGCCCAATCCGTTAGTGACAATGCCGAACTTGAAGACATAGCAAAAATGCCCATTGATATAGAGCTGCTTAATCTCAGGATTAGCAGAAGCATGAGAAGGCATGGAACCATAGGCAGCTTTATAAGGATCATAGGATTTATCAAAGCCCTGAGCTTTCGCGTATGCCTTAAGCTGTTTGATGATCCTGTTAGCATACTTGGGATTATTTTCGGTAACAAATGCTTCTATGCCGGAAGAATCAAAGATGGTCATATCCGCTTTTGCAGAGTCAATCGCCTGACAGATAGGCTCGGTAACATCAACAAGGTTATCGAAAACAAGCTGGAGGTCATCTAAAAAATCCTGTTTGAATCGTGTGATTTTGGAAGCGTCTGGAACTTTAGTAAAACCGCAGAATTCCCGAAGTGATTTTGAGTAAGCGAGAAAAGTCAGGAGAAGCTGATCCGTAGGTATAGAGAAAATACGCTGAATAATCAAAGCCCACAGAAAAGCTTGCAAAGGATATTTACGGGTTCTGCCCGTCGATGCATAGAAATGATTTCTAAAAGAAATCGGAATTAACTCATCAATATCGATATGGGTTTCTAATAGAGAAAGAAAAGCAGGTTTGTCATTTTCAAATTTTTCATGGCAATCTAAAAAAATATCTGCCAAAGAAAGCTGTTTATATGGTATCATAAGTATCAGAATAACTCCTTTCTTGGATGTAGGTTTATAGTTTTTAGTCAACTCTATTATACCATATCCGGTGAGGAGTTATTTGTTTATAGGTAACAAAAAATGCCGTATTTATGCGGCTTGTGGCGTTTCGCAAACGCCTATTTATAAATATTAAAAATGAGGAAACAAATAGAAATGAATCAGGAACATGAGGTTGTTTTATATCAGATTGAAGGTACAAATATTTGCGTGAATGTAATGTTTAAGGAAGAGACTTTTTGGATGACACAAAAGGCAATGGCAAATTTATTTGATTGCACAACTGATAATATCTCTTTACATTTAAAAAATATTTATAAGGAGGAGGAATTAGAAGAAGAAGCAACTACCGAGTTATTCTCGATAGTTCAAAATGAAGGACAACGTAATGTTACAAGAAAAGTAAAATGTTATAATTTGGATGCAATTATAGCTGTTGGATATCGAGTTAATTCTAAGAAGGCTACGCGTTTCCGACAGTGGGCTACAATAACATTAAAAGAATATATTACTAAAGGGTTTGTATTGAATGATGATATGCTAAAAAATGGAAAGCCTTTTGGGAAAGATTATTTTGAGGAATTATTAGAGCGTATCCGTGAAATTAGAGCAAGTGAACGGAGAGCCTATCAGAAAATTACAGATGTTTTTGAACAGTGTAGTTATGATTACGATAAAAACAGTGAAATCACAAAGAATTTTTATGCCTTTGTTCAGAATAAATTGCATTTTGCGGTTACAGGAAAGACAGCGGCAGAACTTATATATGAACGTGCTGATTCTGAGAAACCGGCGATGGGGTTAACCACATGGAAAGAAGCCCCTAATGGTAAGGTTTTAAAACGTGATATTGGAATTGCGAAAAATTATTTAAACGAGAAAGAATTATCTCGTCTGAACAGACTAGTAACAATGTTTATTGATTACGCAGAATTAATGGCTGAAGATGAAATTTTAATGAGTATGCAGGATTGGGTTGAGCAGACAAATCAGTTTTTGATGAATAACAGGCGTAAGGTATTAGACGGAAAAGGAAAAATATCTTAAAGGTTAAAGCTGTGGAAAAGAGGGTTCAATTTACTGGGTATAAAGTAGAAGTGTAGTTAACAAGGAAAATGATTGAAGCATAAGAAAAATTTGTTTATTCAATAGAGGTACAAAAGCTGCTCAATGCAGGAAAAGAGAAACTGGCAGAACTTGTTGATCCTTCGGTTGCATTAGATCATAGAAATGGTTTTGATATGTTGTCGTTTACAGAAAGTGGGAAAAATCTTTATATAGAATATATCGTGTTTATAATGTTGGGAAAGAAAACATTGCATACGAAATAATTGAAGATATTAGTCAGTATAAAAGAGAGGATGTACTATATAAATATCATTTATAGATAATTAAATTATGGTCCATCAATTGATATACGTCTGCTTGAAAAAACGGAGAGTGACAGAGATATTTCATTTCCAAGACGTTTGATCGAGTTTGCAGAGGATCAGAAAGAAAATCCGGAAATATCGTTTGATAAGGAACAGGATAAGATGATATTGAACCAAATGCAGAACAAATTATCAAGAATCAAAAAGATGGACATCAGACATTCATCAGTGCAAAGGGCAGCTTACCTGTAATATCGGTCGGATCATTGATGAAATTCGGAAAGATAATGGAAAATAAAAAGTACAGAACAAACATTCGATTTTGTTCTGTACTTTTTTTATATTGAATGATATACTAAACAGGTAACAATAATAAGAACAGATCCAGAACATTCATATTGCAAAAAATTGCAAGCATTACAGATAGATAACAGGATATGATCAGGAGAAATTTTTTATGGAGCATTTCAAATTAGTATCAAAATATCAGCCAACCGGTGACCAGCCACAGGCGATTGAGGCACTGGTGAAGGGCTTTCAGGAGGGCAACCAGTTCCAGACCCTGCTGGGAGTTACGGGTTCGGGAAAAACATTTACGATGGCAAATGTCATAGCTGCACTGAATAAGCCGACACTGATTATCTCGCATAATAAGACATTGGCGGCACAGTTGTATGGGGAGTTCAAAGAATTCTTTCCGGAAAACGCTGTGGAATATTTTGTTTCCTATTATGATTATTATCAACCGGAGGCATATGTGCCGTCCACGGATACTTATATCGCAAAAGATTCCTCGATCAACGAGGAAATCGATAAACTGCGTCTGTCGGCGACCGCCGCGTTGGTGGAGCGGAAAGATGTCATCGTGATAGCCAGCGTTTCCTGTATTTACGGTTTGGGAAGTCCGGAAGACTATATGGGAATGATGGTATCTCTGCGTCCGGGAATGGAAAAAGACAGGGATGATGTCATCCGGGCGTTGATAGATATACAGTATACAAGAAATGAGATGGACTTTGGAAGAGGAACCTTCCGGGTGCATGGAGATACGTTGGAGATTTTTCCGGCAAATAACAGTGATACGGCAGTGCGTGTGGAATTTTTTGGAGACGAGATAGACAGAATTACTGAGATCGATGTGCTGACCGGAGAAATCAAGAGCCGGCTAGAGCAT
The DNA here is from genome assembly GCA_019423745.1 of Lachnospiraceae bacterium. Classification (GTDB taxonomy): domain Bacteria; phylum Bacillota; class Clostridia; order Lachnospirales; family Lachnospiraceae; genus Claveliimonas. The sequence continues at coordinate 1,604 of JAHZAV010000068.1, read as the reverse complement.
ATCTCCATCTTCCCGGCATCCCACTATGTTGTGCCGCAGGAAAAGATCAATCGTGCCTGTGTGGATATAGAAAAAGAATTAGAAGAGCGCGTAAAATATTTTAAAGGCGAGGACAAGCTGTTAGAGGCACAGCGGATCGCGGAGAGAACAAATTTCGATATAGAGATGTTAAAAGAGACCGGATTTTGCAGTGGAATCGAGAACTATTCCAGACATTTAGCGGGCAGTCCGGCAGGAGCAACACCACATACTTTAATGGACTATTTTACGGATGATTATCTGATCATAGTGGATGAGTCGCATATCACCATACCACAGGTGCGTGGTATGTATGCAGGAGACCAGGCAAGAAAATCAACACTGGTCGATTACGGATTCCGCCTGCCGTCGGCAAAAGATAACCGTCCACTGAACTTTGAGGAATTTGAGAGTAAGATCGATCAGATGCTGTTTGTATCTGCAACGCCAAACGTATATGAAGATGAGCATGAGCTGCTGCGGACAGAGCAGATCATCCGTCCGACAGGACTGTTAGATCCGGAGGTAGATGTCCGTCCGGTAGAGGGACAGATAGACAATCTATTAGCAGAAGTAAAAAAAGAAATTTCCGGGCATCATAAGGTACTGGTTACGACATTGACAAAACGGATGGCAGAAGATCTGACCGATTATATGCGGGAAGTAGGCATCCGGGTAAAATATCTGCATTCGGATATCGATACGTTAGAGCGGGCGGAGATCATCCGTGACCTGCGTCTTGACGTCTTTGATGTGTTAGTGGGAATTAACCTTTTGCGAGAGGGACTGGATATTCCGGAAATTACATTGGTAGCAATTCTGGATGCGGATAAAGAGGGATTCCTGCGTTCCCATACATCACTTATACAGACGATCGGAAGAGCGGCAAGAAATCAGGATGGTCATGTCATCATGTATGCAGATACGATTACCGACTCTATGCGCATGGCGATCGATGAGACAAAACGCCGTCGCCAGGTACAGGAAGCATACAACAAAGAACATGGAATCACGCCAAAGACGATAGAAAAATCCGTCCGCGACTTAATCAGTATTTCTAAGAAAGTTGCAAAAGAAGAGATAGAATTTAAGAAAGATCCGGAGTCCATGAGCCGTGAAGAGTTAGAAAAACTCATCAAAGATGTGAAAAAACAGATGGACCGCGCAGCTGCGGATCTGAATTTCGAGGCAGCGGCAGAACTGAGAGACAAAATGCTGGATTTACGGCGTATGGTAGAAGAAATCAAGCAGGATTCCGGCAAGAAAGGGTAAGGAACATGAAAGAACGGAAATATATAAAGATCAGAGGAGCAAATGAGCATAATCTGAAACATTTGGATATCGACATACCGAGAAATGAATTTGTAGTGCTGACCGGACTCAGCGGTTCGGGAAAATCCTCACTGGCATTTGATACGATCTATGCAGAAGGACAACGGCGTTATATGGAATCCCTGTCCTCCTATGCAAGACAGTTTTTAGGACAGATGGAAAAACCAAATGTAGAAAAAATAGAGGGACTTTCTCCGGCAATTTCCATCGATCAGAAATCCACAAACCGGAATCCGCGTTCTACGGTCGGAACG
>JAHZAV010000067.1 GCA_019423745.1 Lachnospiraceae bacterium | reverse complement strand
TAGCACAATAGGCATATACATTGTATCCGATTAGTCCAGCATTTTCATCAAATTCTCCTTCATATGCATTGGGTTCAGGGGTAATCCACCGACCAACCTCAGGATCGTAATAGCGGCTGGATACAAGTAGTACCCCCGTCTCAAATGCGTTCTGCTCTATACCAGCAAGCAAGCATCGCGTTTGGTCACTCAAACACTGTTGTCGGTCATGTCATGATCCAGTGGCCAGGAAAGATTCATTTCCGCAGCCCGTTTGACGACCTTGGCAACTGTGTTACGGGATACGCCGCAGCTATGTGCGATGTTCCGCTCGCTGAATCCTAAGCTTTTTAGACGAAGGATTTCTCGATACTTGGTCATAATGGTGACCTCCTTTAACTGTATTCACATCTACTGATGTGTGCTTACAGTATAAAGGAAATCTATGTAATAGAGCTTATAAAGTGGCTCTGAATCACCGGAATGCGTGGCTCTCTTTCTGCGGAATGGTGGCTCTCAAAGTCCGGACAGGTGGCTCAAAGAGCCCCGGAATAATCATAATGACCAAGAAGGAAAAACATATTCTTGATAATATAGTTGCAAATCAAAGTGCTGCAAACAATACATATTTCAGTGAGTAAATAAGTAAGACTAATCAGACATGAGGCTCTAATTATTATTAGAATGAGCCTCATTTTTTTTTCTGTACTGAGCAGGAGTCATTCCAAACATGTTTTTAAAACTTTTATAAAAGAACTTACTATCGTTATATCCCACATAGTGCATTATTTCTTCAATGTTTGCATCTGTGCTAACCAATAACTCAGCAGCTCTGTGTATACGCAGCTCGCAAATGTAACTGCTAAGGGAAACGCCTGTTTTCTTTTTGAAAAGTTCTGAAAAATATTTAGGCGTCACATGTGCCTTTGCCGCCAGTTCCTCCAACGTGATTTTTGAATATAGTGACGAAAATTTGAAAAAACTCTGCACTAACAGTCTGAGAGCTTCGTCAGTCATGCCCAACGAGGTATCTTCTTGTATTTTGGGACTGTATGCAAAACTAATCTTCATCAAAAGCAATCTTAACTGCATGTTCATTATTTTTTGATATCCATTTGACGATTTTACATATTCCTTCTTCATATCAGAAAAAAGGTTTTTGAAAATATCGCCTTTTCTTTGCAAAAATATCTGATGGGAAATTTCCTGAGGGATGTTTTCGTTATCGCAATCCAGTGTAAGTAGTTCCGAAAGGGTGGGTTGCTTGTTGTCAAGACCCAGCGCCTGTGGCTGGAAGATACAGTTTATCCAGTGAAAATCATTTGTAAGGGGTTCAAATCTGTGAGTGTCAGACGGTGATACCATAACAATGTCACCCTCGGATATCGGCGTTGTTTTTCTGTTTTGAGAATATAATCCTTTTCCTTTTAAAATGTATGTTATTTCAAAAAAATCATGGTTGTGTATCATAAGTCCATGATTATACATGGATTCATTCATGCAAATAAGTTCACCATGTCTGGCAATCTCACAGAATTTGTAAGTTTTCACTGCATAATTACCTGCCTTTTATTGGTATTTTCTGTATGATACACTATTTTTTAAGTGTAAACAACAGCAAAACAGGAAATAACCTAATAAAAAATAGGAATAATACCTATTTTATATAGGGTAAATGCATGCTAAACTCTTCGTAAGAGGTGAACAGTATGAAAAAAAGTTCTATAATTAAATCATTTGTAGCAATGTTAGTTTTAATAGCTCTTGCACAAGGCTTATTTATTGGAGATGCTCATATGAAAGTTAATGCTGAGGAATGGAATGTAAACAGTAGTAGCTGGGTTGTAACTGATGCCCTTGGCAGGACCACTCCATCCGCAAATGAGATCCAGAAAACTCAGAAGGATAGATTTGTTGGTATTTTCTATCATAACTGGCATCATGATTTTATGAATGGAACAGTAAACGCTGACAGAAAAGCACCGAGAAATGTTTCTCAGATAATAAGGGAAAATGATGATGCGCTCAACAATAGTCGAGTATGGGGACCAAATATTTCATACCATTATTGGGGCGAGCCGCTGTTTGGATTTTATGACCTTTCTGTCGACGAATATGTTATAAGAAAACATGCGCAAATGCTTACCGATGCAGGTATTGATACTATTATTCTTGATTATTCCAACTATGCTACTTCCGGCGTACATTCTGAAGCAGGCTATATGAGAAGTTCTCTCAAAAATATTTTAGATACATTTGTGAAGATTCGCAGCGAAGGAGGCGATACTCCCGGCGTTGTTTTCCTGCTTACATGGAATGGTGAATATAACGGACCGGCAGTTAAACGCTTTTATAATGATTTTTATTCAAAAGATGAATATAAAGATTTGTGGTTCAACTGGGAGGGAAAGCCTTTGATTCTGGCTCAAAATACCACGGTGCCGGACGAAATCAAGGATTTCTTTACATACAGAAAACCACATCCTTTATACACTCCTGTGACAGAACCAAATGCCTGGCCATGGCTGTCAATTTATCCTCAGGAGCCTGCCTATACAGCAACTGATGATTGTGAGATGGTAGCTGTTGGCGTCGCACAGAACTGGACTGATTCTCTTGATTTTATGAGTGCTCAGGATGAAAATGGAAACTTTATTGCCAGAGGACGCAGTTACACAGTTGGCGGCAACAATGTACTTACCAACAATCCTATAAGCCCCGAATACAAAAGTGAATACGGTGCTAATTTACAGCAACAATTTGATCGGGCAATCGAGCTTGACCCTGAAATGATTCTGATTACAGGTTGGAACGAGTGGATCGCTGCACGCTTCCTGGAGATTCCCAGCTGGGCTGCCAGCTCTAAGAAAGAAGTACCTCCTTTCGGTGGCTTCTGTGACGTTTTCTCTACTGAATTCAGCCGCGACGCAGAGCCAACAAGAGAAGGTGGCTTGGGAGATAACTTCTACAATCAATTAGTAATTAACATAAGACGTTTCAAAGGCAATACCGCGCCAGCCCAGACCGTGCCGTCTAAACAAGTTGACGTTAATGGTTCTTTCGACCAGTGGTCTGATGTAACATATGAATACAGAGACGATATCAACGACATATCAATTCGCGATGCGCAAAGTATCGGCAAACGTGTCACATACACAAACAATACCGGTCGAAACGATTTTCGCGCTGCTAAGGTTACGTATGACAACAGTAATATTTATTTTTACGTTGAGACAGTACAAAACATAACACCTCACACAGATTCAGACTGGATGAACTTGCTGTTGCAGGTGTCCTCAAGTAATCCCAATTGGGAAGGCTTTGATTTTGTTGTCAATCGAACCAACGTAAGAGACGGTCTTACTACCCTGGAAAAGAGTAACGGCGGCTATAACTGGTCTGTCGTGTCTGAGGACATTCAATACACAGTTAATGAAAACAAGATGATGTTATGTATACCTAAGACTTTACTCGGTTTCGGTGAAAAGGATGCCGTACAGTTCAACTTTAAGTGGACAGACAATACGCAGGCAGAAGCAGAAGGAGACGCCCTGGCGTTTTACTTAAACGGTGACTGTGCGCCAAATGAAAGATTTTGCTATAGATTTTCACAGGTTGGTGAAAAAACTGAAAACAAAAAAGGTTCATCTATTTCTATGCCGCTGGTGTTTGGCATAATAGGCGTGGCAGCTCTGTTGATAGCTGAAGTAGTTGCGATAATCGTTTCAAAGAAAAGAAAGGGAAAGAAAGCGTGATTAAGGAAGATGTTTTTTATCAGCTGCCGATAGGTTCAGTGCAGACTACAGGAGTGTTTGACGATATGATCAAGCTGATTACTGAAAACACTCTCAAGAAGGTTAATTTCAGAGCTTTGGCAGATTATTACAGAAATAAAGCAGATCAGTTTGCTACAGGAGAGTTCTGGGGCAAGCTTATGAGGGCAGGGAGTCTTACTTATAAGTACAGTCAGGATAAGGAACTTAAGGCTATACTGGATGAAACCGTCGCGGACATGATGGCAATCCAGCTTCCTGATGGCTGTATTAGCACAGTTCCATATGAAAAACAACCAAATGGAACTCACGGCTCTGACCTATGGGAGCGAAAGTATTCTCTGCTTGGCCTTCTTGGCTACTATGAGATTACAGGTAGAGAAGATGTGCTTGAGTGTATCCAAAAAGCTGCAGACTTTACTATCTCTCAGGTGGGAGATTATCCTAAAAAGCCAATAACAGAAACCGGATGGGCTTTCTGTGGCATTGAGTCTTCTTCTATTCTTGAGCCAATTGTAAAAATTTACCATATTACAGGCCAGAAGAAGTATCTGGATTTTGCTACATACATTGTAGAAAGTGGTGCTTGTAGCCGTGAAAATCTCTTTGACAGTATCTATCAAGGCAAAAATCCTAAGGATATTGGTGACAATGGCAAACCGGAAGATAGCATTGCAAAAGCATATGAGATGATGTCCTGCTTCGAAGGATTGATAGAATATTACAGAGCAACAGGTATTGAGAAATGGAAAGAAACTGCTATAATATTTTATAATAAACTTTTAGAACAGGAAATAACGCTTCTTGGCTCCGGCGGCGCTGATGCTCCATATAATCTAGGTCCCGGCACCGGTGAACAATGGAACTTTACTAAGTATGAACAGACTAATCCTGATATTACGCTTATGATGGAGACATGCGTTACTGTTACATGGATGAAACTGTGCTATCAACTTCTGCGCCTTACAGGAGATGCTACTATTGCAGACGAGATTGAACGAAGCTGCTATAACATTTTAATTGGCGCCATTCGTCCTGACGGAAAGTTCTTTGAGTACTTTCCAAGGTTTAACGGTCTTAGGAATCCAAAGGTAAATTACAGCTTTAATATTGATGGATTTGATCTTAGCTGCTGTACAGCAAATGGCCCGTCAGGACTTGCGTTGGTACCGTTTACTGCGTTTATGAACAGCAAACAAGGTCCTGTGGTGCAGTTTTACGTGACTGGGCAGGCTGAATTCAACCTTACGAACGATAGTATTGCAAAGATTACTACTACGTCCGAATATCCAAAAGAAGGAAAGTTTACTGCCAGATTTTCACAGGTAACATCTAATGAGGAGTTTTCGCTGCTTCTTCGTGTGCCGGGCTGGTGTAGTCGATATCAGGTATATGTAAATGGAGCTTTGGCGTCAGTAGAGACAAAGCCGGGTACATATGCAGTTATTACCAGAAAATGGCAGGAAGGCGATTGTATTCAGGTTGATATGGATCTGACTGTAAGAGTGTTTGAGTCGCCTCACGGATCAAACAGGCTTGGAGATAACCATGTTGCAGTAATGAGGGGTCCTATCTTGCTTGCTCGTGACCGTAGGACTCAGGAGGAAATTAGCCAACCTGTTGACATGAAGCAAGCAGTGCAAGCCGGCACTACTTACGTTCAGCTGGATAATAGCGATGATATTGATTGTATTGTAAGAGTAAAAGTGTCCACCGATAGCGGCAATAAAATTACTATGATTGATTATTTTTCCGCTGGCAGTACCTGGGACAGCAAATCAGAGTTTTGCTGCTGGATGAAATTGAAATAATGTGATAGAATACTCCCTGCGAAATTTGCTTGACCAGGCGATGTATATATGAATCATAATAATGTAAAAACTATAAATAGTGAGGTGCAGTACAAAAAAATGATCGAGACGCCGATCGACTGTGTGAAACTTTTTCTGTAAATAGCTACTAAGTATAGGTCTTCTATGATAAAATCTAAATCATAGGAGGCCTATTAGTGTGAAAGAAATGAGTCGAGCAGGCCCGAAAAAGGGCGCACAAAACCAGC
>JAHZAV010000066.1 GCA_019423745.1 Lachnospiraceae bacterium | reverse complement strand
TTTTGAGGGGAGTATAAATAATTAATAAGGGGTTGTAGAAAGTATTCTTTCTACATGACTAAGTATAATATAGGACGACTGAAAAAGCAAGAAAAAAATTAAAAAAATCTTAATATGTAAAAAATACGACAAAGATACATAGGAATTTAGAATTGGGGGACAATATTGCTGTAACCAATTAAACAGGAGGTAACAGAAATGACAAAAAATTACAGCAATACTTCAAATGGTATGGGAAATGCAGAAAATGCTTATGAATCAAAGAAAAATGCATACAATAAAAATGCAGCCAAAAATGCAGCGGGGAAAAATGCTTCCAAGAATTCTGCATCTTCTAACAAGACTTCCAATAGTCAGAACTGCAGCGACAGTAAAGACAGCTATTAAAAAGTTTAAAAGAGAACAAGGTGTTTCAATGAGAGGGCGGGGTATAAAAATATCCCGCCCTCTCATTAATTATCCTGTCCGTGATTGACAAATTTCTTAAGAAACAATAAGATGATAAGAATAGAATAAATGTATGGAGATTATTATGAATAGAATAGAACTGATTGCGCCTTGCCATTTTGGTTTGGAAGCGGTATTGAAAAGAGAAATTCAGGCATTGGGATATGAGATATCATCAACAGAAGATGGAAGAGTTTCTTTCTACGGAGATATATCTGCAATTTGCAGGGCTAATATTTTTCTGCGCACGGCAGAAAGAGTGCTATTGAAGGTGGGAGAGTTTAAGGCAGAAACATTCGATGAACTGTTTGAAAAAACCAGGGAACTTTCTTGGGAAGATTACATACCTGAAAATGGAAAATTTTGGGTTGCTAAGGCAGCATCAGTAAAAAGTAAGCTTTTCAGTCCTTCTGATATACAGTCCATTATGAAAAAAGCAATTGTAAGAAGAATGCAGAAGTCTTATCATAAAGAGTGGTTTGAAGAGGATGGGGCATCCTATCCGTTAAGAGTATTTCTGAAAAAAGATTTGGTTACTGTAGGGATCGATACTTCTGGAATTTCTCTTCATAAAAGAGGATATAGGGAAGTATCTGGAAGAGCACCTATTACTGAAACGTTGGCAGCAGCGCTTATTATGCTTACGCCGTGGAGTAAAGATAGAATTTTAGTGGATCCTTTCTGTGGCAGTGGCACTTTCCCAATTGAAGCGGCTATGATGGCAGCAAATATTGCTCCTGGAATGAATCGATCTTTTACAGCAGAAGGATGGACAAATCTGCTTCCGAAAAAAATGTGGTATGAGGCAGTGGACGAAGCGGAAGCAAAGATAAAGACGGAGATTGATACAGATATTCAGGGATATGATATCGATGGAAGTGTGATCAAGATTGCAAGACGTAATGCCAGAGAAGCTGGGGTGGATCATTTGATTCATTTTCAGGAAAGGGATGTTCGAGAACTTAGGCATTCCGGCAAATATGGTTTTATTATTACGAACCCACCTTATGGGGAAAGGCTGGAAGATAAAAAAGATTTGCCGCAGTTGTATCGTGCTTTTGGAGAGAGTTTTTCCAAATTGGATTCCTGGTCGGCTTATATGATTACAAGTTATGAGGATGCCCAGAGATATTTTGGAAGAACGGCAGACAAAAACAGGAAAATTTATAATGGAATGCTAAAGACTTATTTCTATCAGTTTTTAGGCCCTAAACCCCCTAGGAGAGAACCCAAACAGCAATAAATAAAAGGATGGATATCAGATGAAAACAATTATTTTTGCAACAGGAAATAAAAATAAAATGGAAGAGATCCGAATGATTCTTAAGGATCTGGATGCAGTGATTTTGTCACAGAAAGAAGCTGGCATAGAAGCTGATGTGATAGAAGATGGAACGACATTTGAAGAGAATGCGTTGATTAAGGCCAGAGAAATTCGAAAGATAGCCTCTGCCATGGAACAATATAAGGATGCTATTGTTTTGGCAGATGATTCGGGACTTGAAATAGATTATTTGAATAAAGAACCGGGTATCTACTCTGCCCGTTATCTTGGAGAAGATACTTCTTATGATATAAAAAATAATGCTCTTCTTGACAGACTTTCTGGTGTTCCGGATGAAAAAAGAACAGCTCGGTTTGTCTGCGCTATAGCAGCGGCATTTCCGGATGGAACAGAAGAAGTTGTCAGAGGAACTATGGAAGGCAGAATTGGATATGAAATAGCAGGAGAAAATGGATTCGGCTATGATCCGATATTCTTTTTACCACAGTACGGATGTACAAGTGCACAGCTTCAGCCGGAAAAGAAAAATGAGTTGAGCCACAGAGGAGAGGGGCTGAGGAAAATGCGCCATATTCTGGAACAACGTTAGAATAAAGGAGTCTGAGAGTAATATGAGGATATTGGTAGTAAGTGATACGCATAAATCCCACGGTAACCTGGAACGGGCATTGGAAGAAACAGGTCATATCGATATGATGATCCATTTGGGAGATGTGGAAGGGAAGGAAGACTATATAGAAGCGATGGTTAGCTGTCCTGTTCACATTGTTAGTGGGAACAATGATTTCTTTTCACATTTGCCTTGGGAAGAAGAGTTTTTTATCGGTGAGCATCATGTGTTTATTACGCATGGGCATGGATATTTTGTGGGAATGGGTGAAGAACGCCTGAAATCGGAAGCCAGAGGCCGTGGGGCGGATATTGTAATGTATGGACACACTCATATGCCTTCTCTGACTATAGAATCAGATCTTGTTACTTTGAATCCGGGCAGTATAGCGTATCCCAGGCAGAAAGGAAGAAAACCAAGTTATATCGTAATGCAGATGGATCAGGAGGGAAAAATCGATTATAAAATACATTACATTGAATAAAAGGTTTGAAAAATAAAGATAATCTTCTTGACAGAAACCAGAGGTTAGTATATACTAACCATTGTCTGGGATACCATTGTGGAATGAGTTGTTGTCAGATTTAGGAAATGACTGTTGATGTAAACGGTCAGGAGGATTAGAAATATGAATTTATTACATGCTCAAGAGGGCGAAGAATATATTGTAAAAGAGGTTGTAACAGAGGATGAAGAGTTAAAATCCTTTTTGTTTTCGTTAGGCTGTTACAGCGGTGAGCCTATTACTGTAGTTTCCCATTTGAAAGGTGGATGTGTAGTTTCTATCAAAGATGGAAGATACAATATTGATACTGATTTAGCACAAGCTATTTCAATATAAAAGCTGGTGAAGAGATTCACTGCTTTTTTTAAACAAGATGATTAGTTACAACTAATTAAAATTAGCAATATCTAATCTGTTGTAGTAAAGGAGGAATATGTATTATGAGGATCGCTTTTGCGGGAAATCCCAATAGTGGGAAAACGACGATGTACAATGCGTTGACAGGGAGAAATGAGCGCGTTGGAAACTGGGCGGGTGTTACAGTAGAAAAGAAGGAAAGTCCGATAAAAAGGCTTTATTATGATCAGGGGGAGGAGTTGACAGCAGTAGATCTTCCGGGTGCTTATTCTATGTCACCTTTTACTTCTGAAGAAAGCATTACCAGTAGTTTTGTAAAGGATGAAAAACCAGATGTTATTGTTAATATTGTAGATGCTACAAATTTAAGCAGAAGTCTGTTTTTTACCACTCAGTTACTGGAGTTAGGGATTCCGGTTGTAGTGGCGCTGAATAAAAGTGATGTCACAGAAAAGAAGAAAACACAAATTGATGAAAAACTTTTGGCTGAAAAATTAGGGTGTCCCGTTGTTAAAACAGTCTCTACTTCTTCTGGTCATCAAGGATTAAAAGAAGTTGTGAGCCGGGCGGCTGCTTTAAAAGGGAAAAATCAGGAGGCACCTTATGTACAGGCGGATATTAATCTGAAGGATAAAAGTGCAGTAGAAGCTGCTGACAGAAAGCGTTTTCAATTTGTAAACGGAATTGTAAAGCAGGTAGAAAAAAGGACGGTTTATACGAAAGATAAGAATGTTCAGGATAAAATTGATGATGTAATTACGCATAAGATTATTGGTATTCCTATCTTTGCGGCTGTTATTTTCCTTGTGTTCTTTATATCACAGACTACGCTGGGAACCTGGATTGCAGACTGGCTGGTTGCCTGGATTGAAACCTTCCAGAGCTGGGTGGGTGGAATGATGGAAAATGCGAACCCTTTGCTGTATGCCCTTTTGGTGGATGGTATTATTGGTGGTGTAGGAGCAGTAGTAGGATTCCTGCCGTTGGTAATGGTTATGTATTTTCTTATTGCCCTTTTGGAAGATTGCGGCTATATGGCACGGGCAACGGTAGTGCTTGATCCGATTTTTAAAAGAGTAGGGCTTTCGGGAAAATCTGTAATTCCTATGGTTATTGGTACCGGTTGTGCAATTCCTGGTGTTATGGCTTCCCGTACAATTCGCAATGAGAGAGAAAGAAGAACAACGGCGATGCTGACACCGTTTATGCCATGCGGAGCAAAAATTCCGGTTATTGCTCTGTTTGCAGGAGCATTTTTTGCGGATGCATGGTGGGTATCAGCTACGATGTATCTGGTTGGTATTTTGCTGGTGCTTTTAGGAGCGTTGCTTGTCAAAAGAATTACAGGGCAGAAATATCGTAAATCTTTCTTTATTATTGAGCTGCCTGAATATAAAGTTCCTAGTCTGAAGAGAGCATGCATTTCTATGCTCGAACGTGGTAAGGCATATATTATTAAAGCCGGAACGATTATCCTGGTATGCAACACAGTTGTGCAGATTATGCAGACATTTAATTGGCAGTTCCAGACTGTGGAAGAGGGAGCGGCAGATACTTCTATTCTTGCAAGTGTGGCCCATCCATTTGCAATATTATTTATTCCCCTTGGATTTGGTGTGTGGCAGCTTGCGGCGGCGGCTATAACAGGATTTATCGCAAAAGAGAACGTGGTTGGGACTTTAGCTGTTGTTTATGGAGTTACAAATCTGATTGATACAGATGAGCTGGCTTTGGTTGGGAGTGGAAATGAAGTGGCTACTATTATGGGACTTACAAAAGTTGCAGCACTTGCATACTTAATGTTCAATCTGTATACCCCACCTTGTTTTGCAGCCTTGGGAGCAATGAATTCGGAAATGAAAAGTGGAAAGTGGCTGTTAGGAGGAATCTGCCTTCAGCTTGCAACTGGCTATACGGTGGCTTTTTTGGTGTATCAGTTCGGTACGCTGGTAACGACCGGATCTTTGGGAATGGCTTTTGTTCCAGGATTGATTGCTATTGGTGTGTTTATAGCCATTATTATATGGAGAATTCATAAATCAGACAGAGAGTTTGCGGGAGAATATAGTTTACATACCAGTTAGGTAAGTGGCATAATAATCAGCGGTGGGCGAAACGGTCTGCCGCTTGATTAAAAAGGAGGAAACAGATTATGACAGATGCGGTTGTAATTATTATTTTGCTCATCATTATTGGATGTGCAGTTACGTATATGGTTAAAGCAAAAAGAAGAGGGGTAAAATGTATCGGCTGTCCGGCAGGAGGAAGTTGCTCTGCTGGGAAGATAAAAAGAAAGAAACTGAATGGTATGGTGGTTGGGAAAAAGACAATGAAGATTGCGGGAATGCATTGCCAACATTGTGTAATAAATATAACAAATGCATTAAATCAGCTTGATGGTGTACAGGCAGAAGTCAGTCTGTCTAAAGGAGCTGCAGTAATTACATATGATCGGGAAATTGAGGAAGAGATTCTGATAAATACAGTAGAAAACGCAGGCTATAAGGTGATTGGCATATCATAATCTTTCCTTTTTTGACAGACGCCAAAAGTGGAGAGTGTAATAGGGATTTAAAGGGGATTTTTGGGGAAAAGAAAATTTTTTGAAAAAAATAAAAAAAGTTGTTGACAATTATAGGGGGTTCATATATAATCATTCTTGTGCCACGTAAGTGAGCAAAACAAAATAGACTTCGGGGTGTGGCTCAGCTTGGCTAGAGCGCCTGGTTTGGGACCAGGAGGTCG
>JAHZAV010000065.1 GCA_019423745.1 Lachnospiraceae bacterium | reverse complement strand
CCCAGCATTTACAAGGGATTTCAGACATGATACAGGGTGAGAAGCCCCTCCGTTTCTGTTGGTTGGCATAGATGTTTTACGCGATCATTCCGTAGGTTTGAATGCCTTGGGTTGTTCGATTTCAAGCCCGGACATGAGCCAGTCGAATTGCTGCCAGGTCAATTGTTTTACTTCCAGCTGATTTCTGGGCCAGCGAAACCTGCCCTGAACTTCCATACGTTTATACAGCAGCACAAATCCGTCAGATTCCCAGAGCAAAGCTTTGATCCTGTCACAACGTTTTCCACAGAAAAGATACAGGGCACTTCGCCTTGGATCCATATGGAGTTGATCCTCTACAATAGCACACAGCCCGTCAATGGATTTCCGCATATCCGTTCTGCCTGTTACGATATAGATTTCATCGGCGGCTGTGATATCCCCTAACATTCCAGCTCCTTCACAATTCGAAGCGTTTGAGCCAGAAGCTGAGGATCTGTTCCATTTGGTATTGTTAGATGAAAGCTGCCTACAGACAGCTTCATTGACTCTGCTACAGAAAAGTTATTCCTTTCCGTAGCTGCCGGAATTACATTTAATGGCTGTTCATAAGGAATCGGGTCAGTATCATGAAACTCCACTCTGACAACTTCCTGGCCTTCTGGTGCGCGATAGGTGCGTCCAGTTGACGCCGGCAAATCCACACAACCTTTCTGACGCAGTCTTTTTACCCAGTTGTAAAAAGTTCCTGGCTTGATATCATGTTCCACACACCATTGATGATCTGTCAATCCACTTTGACGGCATTCCATGATGAGACGGTATTGTTCTTCGGCAGGTATTCTTTTGCTTCTCATGAGCACACCTCCATAACTTTAATAGAGTAAAATGCTCGCATCTATCATTTCTAGCAAGAAAAGATGAAGTAAAATGCTTGCATTCTCTATTGATTATTATGGGATATTTTTTGGGGCAACACAATCCGTCGAATTATTTTGCACTTACGATTAATGGACAAAAAAACGAACCACACTAACCATGTGATTCGTTATCTTTTATAACAATTCCAATATTTTTAATATTATGAATCTCATCTTTGCCTCTCCAAAAGATTCTTAAAAATTCTACATTACTTCAAGAACTCGAATTGCTATCAATCCAATTCGAACACTAAGCACTTCTGCTGGATTATTAAAATCTATATTCGTTATTTCTATTATTTTCTGCAAACGATATGAAACAGTTCGATAATGAATAAACATTAATTCAGAAGTCTTTTTTAAGCTTTGGTTGACATTCAGATAACATTCCAATGTATCAACCAGCTCTCCATTTTTCTGAATATCGTACTGGCGAAGTTTATTCAATGACTCCGGTATAAACGCTTGCAACTGATTTATATCTTTCATCTTTTCCAGTATCTGATAAAAGAATCCTACCTTTGTACTATCTATAACTGACTTATCCTCGTCTCCGATTATTCGTCTAATAACTTTAATATATTTAAGCGCAATTTTAGAAGATTTAAAAGACTCCTTCAATTCATGGTATCCTGTGACAGTTTTACCTATACCAATCAGAAAATCTATTTCAACTCCCCTATTAACTAGAAATTCTTGTATCGTTTTCTGCAGTTTCTCCAGTTTTTTACGAAATTCCAATCCGGTTTCCCGTTCCGTTTCTCTGTGAATATATACAATCTGGTTGGTTTGCAAAAAAATAGGCTCCCTCGGTAAATAACGTATAATTTCGTTTTCGACCAATTCTGTTTCTTTTATCTGGGCATTGGTAAATTTTTCCATATTCTTTATTGCATCCATACGGAAAGTGACAACCCGATATATCTCTGCATCATTAAGACCAAGCATACCTGCAACTTCATTTTCTTCATCATTTGACAGCGAACCATTCAGCATACGATATTCCAAATCTCTTAGATGTCGTTTTTCAAGATTCTCTTCTAATACATGTCTGATCAAACTAAACTGTAATGTAATGATAATATTCTCTAACGCGATAAAATCTAATTCCCTCAATGGTTCATTCTGTTCTGAAACAACAAAATACATTTCCTGTCTTTCAAATATATTGAGCTTCTTAATATATTCAATATAGTTAGTATTTTTTCTTTTTTGACACAAATATTGATATCTGGTTATAATTCCAGACTTATATTCCGCAATATTTTTTTCAATTCTAAAATCCTGTGTTTCCGAATTACTTGAAAAAAGACAGGTTCCATCTGCGTTATATAAACCGACCGGATTCCCGAGCATGGTACTGATCAAGAAAAATATTCTCTCTATAGATTCCCTTGAATCTATCACGTTCAGTAAAATATTACTTAAATTATCATGTGTCATCTTAAAATATTTCAGTTTTGCAGTTTCAATATCACACAACTGAAGTAGTATATGCTTAATAATCCCCCAAAAATACAAATCCTCAGAAATTTCTATCACGGGCAAATGATGTTCCTGCGAAAATTCCATTAAAATATCAAACAGTCTTTTCAGGTGTTCAGTTCTCTGACAGCACTTTACTATAAATCCACTTATCTGCTTTTTATCCAATTCTTTTAAATGATGCAAAAAAACATCTTCCTCTGTGGCTTCATAGGCTCGCATACTTGTCAGGAGCAGCTCACCCCCCCCAGGAATTTTTCCATATCTGGCACTTCAATGATTCGGACTCCTTTAATTTCACGACCAATTCCAGAATCATCACTTATCAGTTGCATTTCCGAGAAATTGTTTGATTCAAGCAAGTCCTTTACTGTATACCCCATTTGTATTCCCTTCCTTTTACAATTGATTTGATTTATCTTTATTTTGCCTTATTATGTTATGCTATATCTATTTTAATATATTGGTGGAGTTATTTCTATAATTGTTTTTCATATTCTCTAGTTTGTTTTCTTAGCTATTCTGATAACTCATCGGCATCTGGTTTTATAATCTCCGAGACCTTTATGCCCTTTAGTAGATTGTCATAAGTTTGCTGCACATCCAGCAATATTTTATGTACTTTACAATGCTCTGTTGCATTTCTGGAACAAAACCCATCCTCTTCTAAACAACGATTTAATTTCATGGTTACTTCCGTGGAGGATATTATGTCAAACAGAGAAATATCTTCTGTTTTTTTCACAAGTGAATACCCACCTTTTATTCCTTCGCAAGCTGTAATTATATTCGCTTCTTTTAATTTTTTTGTGATCTTTGGAATATAGCTTTCTGGAATCTTTAATTCGTAAGCTAACTCAGACGCAGTGATTACTTCACCACGACAAGCCAGATAATATACTATTCTGATCGCATAATCCGTTGTAATTTTTAATTGCATAATTGCTCCTCTCCAAAACAGGAAAAATCCCGAATTATTATCCTTGCGCTTCATCTTTTATCGCCTCAAGTCTAATAAATTCGGGATATTGTATAACCTTTCATTTCCATATCTGTGCCTGATGCTTCAACTACTACATTTAAGGATAAAAAACATATAGAAAGAATCAAAATCCAAGAACATAAAATTTTTATGTATTTTTTCCATATATTATGCCTCATCTTGTGATTCTCCCTTATTTCTTTTCTGTTTTTTATGGATTAAAACACTTAGACAAATCAGTGAACCAAACAGCAATAAGAAATATCCCATAACAGGACTGTCATCTCCAGTCTTTACGCTATTGGTTTTTCCTAATCCATCCGAATAGGACGGACCAGATGGTTGTGACGGGTTTGAGGGCTGTGTTAGATTCGGCTTTTCTTCTCCCATATAACTGTTTTTAAAAGAGATCGCTTCTATTTTCTCCCCCTTCTCATTTGCTACAATTGTGACAACTTTTAACTGATTCGATTCATTATAGTAAGCCTCGACAGTCACATAGTACCTGTTTTGATCATATTTATAATCATCCTTTTTTTCTGTCGTCTGATAAATGTTATAATGATACTGTCCTGCTGTTTTTACATTCAGTATAATCTCTGTTGCTGCATTCTTTTCCATTGTCCAGGAATACTGCATATTGCGGCTTCCGGCTGGCATTGGTGCGTCGCTTTGATCGGTTGTCATAATATAAGAAAATTCATCTGCAATGCCTTCCACTTCACTGTCAAAGATCTGTCTCACCGGAATTTTCACTACAGTACAGTTATCAGATGCAAACGCTGATATCTGCATGCTCAGAAAAAGGAGCATAGTCACCAATATGACAGCTGTTTTCTTTAAATCAAGAATTTTCATGTTTTTTCTTTCCCTTCTTCTTTAATTTTCTATCTATCAGCAATAGAACGATAATTAGCAAAAGTATCCAGTAGATAACCGGCACCTGAATCATCTTTTCTTTCAATTTATCAATTCCAGTTCCCAGATTCTTGGCTTTCTCTTTCTCAGGATAGACCTGATCCGTAAGCCTTCCTACTAATATATTTCTTCCATTTGTCATGTCTGAGGTACATGTTATCAGAAGAACCAAATGGTCATTTTCAGTAAGTTCAATGTTTCTTTTATGTAAAGCATTGTCCGATATTTCCTGCAGATACGCCTGTTTTGCTGCCGGTTCCTCTGAACTGACACTGAACAGCCGCTCATTATAAGCATCTGCCTGAATCAATGCATAAAATTCAATTCCATGATCTTTTCCATCAAAAAAAAGATTTCCGTATGGATGTTCGTCAAAATACTCCTTATCTGCGAATAGCCCCACATCTCCAAACATCATGTGTTTTTCCATATGGTGTCCATAAATCATATTGTTAAAATCGGAAAAATCCGGTTTGTTTGCACAGTGCAAAAATATGGAACCACTTAAAGAATATTTGCCTTCGGCATCCGTATTCATATAAGTATCATCATCTTCTGCCTGAAGCAGCGGATAATTAACGTTTGTTTCATTTATTCGAATCCAGCCAATAATATCCGGATTGATTTTCTGCAATTCTTCAAAAGATTTCGTATGTTTTTCTGTTGGAATATAGGCTTCGTAGTTCTTCGCATCAGCCGCCTGATATACCTGATTGGAATCCCATAACATATAGCATGACAGGAACATTACCATAAGAATCAGCAATAACGCTATAAAATTCACCATATGATCGACTATTTTGACTAAAAACTTTGCTGCTTTTTTCATATGAAATATTCCTGAAGTTTCCTTTCTTATTGCAAAAGGGAATGCGACGGAGTATCGCCGCACGCATTCCCTTTGTTGTTACTTTTATGATTTTATGTAATTATTTCTGTACTTTTTTGCGTTTGAAAGCAACGAATCCAAACAGTGCTACAGCACAAAGAGCAACCATCAGAACGTATGGAAGAGTGTTCATGATAATACCGGTTGTTGGTACGTTGTTGAATCTGTTGGTTACGTCAACAGTGTTCTTTTTCTGTCCAAGTTTATAACCAGTTGCAGCTTTGTCATCCCATACTTTAATCTCATCATTAAATTTTGTTGCAGCAACAGCTGTTTTGTTTTCATTATTAATTACAACAGCAGCACTTCCTTTGTAGTTTGCTTTTGCAGCCTCAGTTACGGTAATCTTTGTTCCTACTGGAAGCTTTGTGAACTTCATATTCTTACCAGCTTCCAGTGTAAATTTGTGAGTAGTGCCCTTTTCAAGAGTAATTTTTTTACCATTTGCATTTACACCACCGAGGGTATTCTCGTTTGTTCCTGCTGGGAAAGTAAACTCTGCTGTGAAGCTAAATGTGTCATTTGTTGCAGGTTGAGTTGTATTACCTGTCGTCACGTTCTTTTCAACCTTTTTAGATACATTTAAGGAACCAAGGTTGTCATAATCTGCATCAGGATCAGTACCCGGATTTGATGGATCTGTACCTGTACCAGCTTCCTGAACATAAGTGTTTTCGAATTTAAATCCGTTATCTTCTCCATTACCAATATCTACTTTTACAGGACTTGTTTCAGCGGTACCCTGGTCATTCTTAATTTTGTTAACAATGATATTGGAAATCTCATAGCCTCCAGCTGTTGTATTGGAAACATATACATCCATAAGATACTCTGCTTTGGACATGAGCATTTTTTCTTTCTCACCCGTATCGTCAAGACCCAATGAGTTTCCTATTTCTGTTACTTTGTAACTATACTTACCAGCTTCACTATATTCAGGAAATGTTACAGCCCATCTTCTAGTTAAAGTACCTGTTTTATCACTTGTTGTAAATTTAGCATCGTCAATTGTTACATCTGCTTTAGTCTCTACTAAGTTATCAACATCTCCTCCGTTTTTCTGCTGTTCTGCTTTAAATGTAAAGTTAACGTTCTTTTCTACTTCAGTGTTAAAAACCTTTGTAATATACGCTTCCTTTGTCGGTGTGCTTGCCCCTTCTGCAAATACCGGCATTGCCAGTCCCATTGTCATAGCACCTGCTGCGACAATAGCGAGCATTTTCTTAGTGAATTTTTTCATGCTCATTTTAGTTCCTCCCTTGTGAATTCTTTTGTTTTTTATTTGATTAACAGAGCAGGTAATTAAATTCCCCTGCTCCGAATAATCGCAATGACTTTTCCCTTGACATCTTTTATATCAATACAACCATAGATTCGGCTGTCCGATGCCTGTGGTCTGTTATCTCCAAGTATAAATACTTGGCCGCTCCCGACTGTGACCGGGAAATCCACTCCATCTTTGAATTGGGTGGTATCAAAGTAAATGTCCTGAGATATCTGTTCTGCACCATTTATCTTCAGTCCGCTTTTTGTAATGTCAACGGTGTCTCCTGCTACTGCCACAACACGTCCGGTCGTGGTTCTGCCATCAGCTTCAAACACTGCAACATCACCGGAGATAAACCTTTTATCCAATCGGTAATACATGACCAGATCACCGTCTTTGATTGCCGGTTTCATGGAGACATCATTTATTCTTACAATTCCATAGAGAAATGTAAAAATAAGAAATACTGCTAAGATAATAAATGCAATCTTCAATAACAACTGAACAATATCCTGTGCTACAGATGTTTCCTGTATTATATTGTTGTTTTTATTTGACCGTTCAGTTTCGTTCTTCATCCTATCCTTCCATAAAAATGGATGCCCATAACCCTTCTAGGGGATTTATTTGTTTTAGGTCAACTCAGACATCCACGGTACTAGTTTGTACCCTTTATTATAGTGGTTTATTTTTTTATTCCAATGCAACAAACATGTAAAAAGGCGGATGTATTTTTGCAAGTTTTGTTCCATAGCAGTGTCTATTCCATTTTCCGTCTTCTCCAGAAAAACAGAACCATAACGATACTTATAGCGAGTAATAGCCATACATGCCTGCTTGTTCCCAGACGAACCCCTGTTTCCGGTATTGATTGTGTGTTTTCGTTTGTGATTTTTAACTCAATCACATCTCCTCGTGCAGCCTCAATCCGCTGTTTCATGACAGCCGTATTTTCATTCGATGTTGCCTGAACTGGATTTGAATACTTATCATTCTCTTCTTTTTTAGAAATCGAAACAGCGTATT
>JAHZAV010000064.1 GCA_019423745.1 Lachnospiraceae bacterium | reverse complement strand
GTCAGCTCGATTTTGGTTTCTCTGCTTCTCGCCAATCTCTGCCACCTCCTTTCCGAACTGCTCATAAGCTGCGGCAACCTTACCGCTTTTGTCGTAAGCAAAAATACTCTTGCCCTCTGCGGTAGCTTCCACCGCACGGATAGAATGTGGTATCTCAGTATCAAACACCTTGATTTTTTGACCGTAGGCACTTTTTACCGTTGCCGTGATTTCCTTAGAAATGTTGGTACGGGGCATTACCATAGTCATTAAAATACCGTCTATCCGCAACTTGGGATTGATTTGTCGTTTTACCATTGACACAGAGCGAAGCAACAGCTCCAAACCTTTCGCTGAAAGGTAGTGCGGCTGTGTTGGGATAATCACGCTGTCTGCCGCCGCCAGAGCATTTATCGTTATCATACCGAGAGAGGGCATACAGTCGATAAGCACATAATCGTAATTCTTCTTAACCTCATTTACATAGGTTTTCAGAACACGCTCACGGCTCATAGCATTGATAAGCCTTACTTCAAAGCCTGATAACTCAATGTTGGACGGAAGCAGGTCAACGCCCTCGCTATGGTGTATGATACCTTGCGAAACATCAAAAGATTTATCGTCTATGATGTTCTGCATTACGGTGGAGAGCGTTATGGGTATATCGTCAGGTCTGTTGTAGCCGAGTGCCATTGTGAGATTTGCCTGTGCATCAGCATCAATGAGCAGAACTTTCTTTCCTTGCTGTACCAGACCTACGCCCAGATTGACCGCCGTGGTCGTTTTACCGACACCGCCTTTCTGATTGGTCAGAGCAATCACTTTGCAATTTGACATTTGTGCGTCCTCCTTTCGCATAAATTTAGCCGCTTTGTCAAGGCGGCTATGTAAAAGAGTGAGAGAACGCAAAAAAGCCGCTTACTCTTAGTTGAATAAGAATAAGCGGCTATGTGTGATATGCCTTAGATATGTTTGATTTTGTACTTTATGCTAATAATAGCTTTTTATTGAAATTCAATTTCTTCGTTGACCTTTTCGTGTATATCGATTCTAGTTTTGATATCAATGGTATTGACAAGCCATCCACTTAAGTTGCAATTTTTAATGAACTCATCTATTCGATTAACACCATTAATCTCTTTCAAGGTAACAACAACACCAAAACGAATTCCAACACCGTCTTTAGGGTCTAGTCTATTATTTGTTTTAATTTCCATACCCCAATTCTTGTTTTTATAAGATTTCTTCGATTTATTAGTACCTGTAGGAACTTCTGAAACATATTTAACATTGTCCCACTTTCTAAACCTCTCTCTTGCTTCACCTTCTAATAAATAGCTCTTTTCAGTATTTAACGCATCATCTTGGTTTTGTTTATCATTATTAATTTCATTCAATTTACCATTATCTTTAATTCTGCCAAAATGAAGGTTCAACTCAGTATTTGTATAATCTACGCCTTGGGTTCTATCGCATATTGGAAAATAACACATAGTAGCTCTTGCAACATAAGGATATTTATCGTCTTTAAGAGGAACAGGAAAACTATAATTATATGTATTCCATTTCTCACTTACATCTGACACCAAAAATTTAATTTCGTCATCTTGAGTTTGAACAATATCCTCTATTCTAATAGGAACTACACCATGTCCATAAAGAGCAACTTCTTCAGGGGTTGGACTTTCATTCCAGCTGCGTGCAGCGTCAATTATCAAGGCTTTTGCGACTTCTCTGCTTAATCCCAAAACATCAATTAAATAGGATAATTTACGAGCTATCCAAGGAGCCGCAAATGAAGTACCAGCAACATAAGCTGCTCCAAGCGGTTCACATACTTGGATATACTGTTCTTCGCTTCCCCCATAATAACTAACATCTGGTTTAGCAAAAAAGGAGAGTGCAAGGCCCTTCCTTGCATATTTAGTTGAAAGCCCGCTCTTGGTAACTGCATTGACTACCATACTGTTTATTGAATCTGCGGGTGAGCCAATTTTCACGACATTTTCATTTGGCTTGTTTGTTCCCGCTACAACAAAGATTACATCATTCTCATATTGAATTTGGTCTAATGCAGCAGCTTCGGCTGAGATAAAATTGTCATTAATTTCTTGATTGCTACCAAGTGAAATGTTCCAGACTTTTATATCCCTATTACTGGCAATAATACTTTTAATTTGTTTTACAATAGTAAAGGATGAAAACCGAGAGCCTACTGCGACTCCAAAATGACGAACTTTAAATCTTCCGCAGCCATCATTCAACCACGGATTCAATCTGGCGCCATCCACAATAATTGATGAAACAGCAGTACCGTGTTGATAATCACTTGGATTCTTTGGAATACTATTATCTACCATGTCATGATAGTCTACCCACTCACTAAAATATACATTCTTATCAAATAAAGTATCAATAACACCGATTGTTGGTTCAATACCCGGAGATGGAATAGTAATCATGCTTTGATGATACTCTTGAATAAAATCTTCTGGCGACAATTCAGCCAAATCGACAGTTGCCATAGAAACTAGGTAAGGAGCTTTTTCGAACAACAGTTTCAATTGATTTTCATCCAAAAATACAGTTTGGTTATCCAAAATCCTACTTGATAAAATATCAATTCCTATATTTTTAAACAGACTTTTAGTATCCATACCAGTATCAAATAAAGTAATGATACTTTGCTTTATTTGAGGAGTAGCCATCTCTACTTCAAAATCATCAATATAAGAAACATCCGCAATCACTTGCTTGAAAGTTGTTTTTGGCAATCCGAATTTCTCAAATTTTATTTTATTGAAAAATAGTTCGTCATTTTTAAATATGGTCTGTGTTATACCATCTTTAAATTTGGCTTTCATCACATCGCAAGATTTTGATAGGAGATTAATACTGGTATCCAAATCTGATATATCCACAAAATATGTTATAATATGCTTATTTTTTTCAGCATTAAACTTCGCTCCAACAATTGCAAAATTAGAGTCTTTTCCTTTTAACAGTCCTGCTATACGATTGCTTTTTGCAACTATTTTATTATAATAAACACTAATCAAAACGCCTTTAAAAGGTTTTTTTTCGTGTTCCCAAAAACTTTTTATTTGGTGCAATTTATCTATCAATCTAATCAATTGTTCTATGGTAACTAATTTCTTACTATTCATAGATATTCCATTTCGGCTTCCTTGTTTGGAAGCTTGAACAAATCGTTTTCCTTTTAGCTCAAGAACATTATTCATTTAATTAGTCCTCCTTGCTCAATTTTCTTGATACAGCACTTTTAGATTCTCCAGTAAGTTTTTCTATTTCCCTTACTGTAAAGCCCATATCATATAGTTGACTAATATCAGTCTTATTTAAATTTCCAATCAAGCTATTGTATAGCCTTTTCAAATAGTCATGTTCGTAATTTACATCACTAAACGCTAAGGATGTCTTAATAATATTTTTTAATTCGCCTGGGTATGGAAGGTGAGGAGCCAGATTTAATATTTTTCTAAACAATCGAGTGTCTTTTGCAACACCCTTAAAATTTTTTATATAAGAGGAAAAATAAAACTCACCTACTTCAATTAAATCCTCTTTGCTATAACGGTCAAAATTTATTATTGCATCAAATCTCCTTGTAAGAGCCTTATCAAATTTTGAAAAAAGATTTGTTGTTGCAATAATCACAATCTCTTTATTTAAATCAGTTAATCTATCGAGTTCCCTCAAAATTGTAGAGGTTACTCTTCCCATTTCACGCACATCATTGGAGCTTACTCTATCCAAAGCAATTACATCTATTTCATCAAACAAAATAACTACTTTGTTTGAATTGGGAATTGAGTTTATTTCATTAAATACACTTGTTATGTTCTTATTTGTTTGACCAAGTTTACTATCAATTAAATTGTCAAAATCAACATAAAACAATGTCCTATCTAACAACCGTGTAACTTGCTTGGCAGCCTCAGTTTTTCCGCTACCGGGAGAACCTTCAAACAAAAATTTATTAATACCTATATTATGGTTTATTGCATTTATGATACCTTTTATATCCTCAGTAATTGCTATAGGAAGGTTCAAGGGCTCCATGCCTCTTATATCTATCTGTTTTAGGAATTCACTTTCAAAATCGCTACTTTGAGGTGTGTATAAATTAGACTCTGCAATTAAACTCATTATATATTCAGCAAGCTGATCATCTCCTATACTGTCAAAATATCTGGCAATAATTAACGCTTCGTTTCTGAAAGCATTTTCATTTTTCTCAACATGGTATTTTATTAAATTCAAAACATTTTGTTTTTTCATGCTAGCATACCTCCATATACATTTTATATTATAACACAATGTGGGACAAAAGTCTATATATTTGGGACAAAATTTTTATTTTATAAATTTGTGTTGCCTCTTAAAATCATTTGGTTATGTAAAAAATCTCGTTCGTTGAAAATTAAACGAACGAGATTGGAAATGTTTAGATTTATATATTGCCATCGCTGCCTGTACGCAATTTTCGTATTTGCTCATTAAACCTTTGGTGCTTGACAGACTTCACGGCAATTCCTATGAAATATCTGCTTACAAGGAAATCCAATAGATACTCTTTTGGGATTTGATAACGCTGTTTGATATAAAAGCATTTCAGCTCTTTTTTACCGCACCAGCGACTAACCGAGTTTTTATTGTAGCCCGTAAACCGAGCTACCTGCTCAACCGACATAACATCTGGGTTGTTTTTTAGCAGTCGTTCATAATACTGCCGCATACGAATTAAATCCTCGTGTGTGAACACTTCATCAAAGGACGGAGCTTTTTTATCTCCGCCTTTTCCTTTGTAAAAGCCGTCTGGGGCTTTGAATAGCTCTGGGTAATCATCTCTGTCTTTCAAATACTGAATAACATCAACCGTCTTGATTTTGAAGCGGCGTGTTTTTTTGCCGCTATCTATGTTCGGCACAAGACCGCTTTCCAATAAAAACAAGCAGGTCTTTTTGCTGATATGACAGATACGATACATCTGGTCTTTGGTTATGTATTCGGGGTATTGCTGCAAAATCTCGTTGCAATATTTTTCTGTAATCATCACTTACACCTCTTTGCGCTTTTTGGTCAACAGCAGAAGAAAGGTGTAAAAGTTCTCTCCAACAGTATTTTGAGAGTGCCTGAAAAGTAGGTGGGAAAAGGGGTTTTGTTCTCTCCTGAGTTCTCTCCGTTCTCTCCAAGTTCTCTCTTTTTTGCTTTTTTTGAGCCATTTTTGAAACCTATTCGAACTCACGGTTTTTTGCCGCTTTTCGCCGCTTTTGGCTCGGATTTTACCTGTAAATAAAGTAGTTTTTCTTGCATTATTTTCTGCTCCTTTCTAACACTTTCCATATCACATAACACATTCGAAATCGAATGACCTTGTTGGTCGCCATATTTCTCAAAACCATTGATTTTACGGGCTTTTTCGGTTATTATGTTTGATAGCAGTACGGTTAGTTCTCTCCGATAGTTCTCTCGCATTTCGAACTGTCGGAAGCAGCCGAAGCGGAGAGAAAATCATCTTTTGGCGGACAAGAGCATTTACCCTTAAAATGGGGCATTTTTTCTCAAAATCCGCTAAAGTGTGTTGGGAGTAAAACACTCGAAATCAGTTTGCGAGCAATCGCACGCTGGTTCGAATCCCGCCCTCTCCGCCAGAAAAAAGACGCCGCCTAAGTCAGTATGCGGCGTTTTGTTTTTCCGTTCGGAAGGGTTCGAACCCTGAGAGGGGGAGAGGCGTTTTAAAAACGTGTTGGCGGCATGTCTTTAGCTGAGAAGTCAGCATCGGCTGTTCCGTAAGGAGGAATGACGCCGGGCGAAGCGAGGCCATTCTCCGGGCGGATCAGACCTAGGGTTGGCAATTTAGTGATTGAGTTGCTGGCTGCTTTTTTATTTGCAGCCCGGCCATGAGCCAGCTCTTTTTTGTACCATCCTTAAAAAGGAGGTGAATAGAGGACGGAATTTGGAACTCAAAAATGAGACATCTAAAAACCGACCTCTTTTTCCTATGGTGCAGCCTCTGTATTTAAGCCGATTTGGATGGCCTTTTACTTTGGGCAAAAATGAGGCGGCGAAAAGTAAAATTCGGAAAATCGCAGTGTAAAAACGAAAATAGGACTCGTTCCGAAGCTGGTATTCCCAATTTTAAGCAGGGTGTCTTTTGTCAACCAACACAGCCGGGAGTCCACACATGCATCCTATGCGCTGCTTTTCCTATTTCTTTCTTTATGGCAAAATTCCGTTTTCTATAAAAAATGAAGCAATTTTTTCTCTATTGAATTTTTTTATTTTGAGGTCCTGAGATCTGACTTAATGAATAATTTGGCTTGTCACTCAATGCGTGACATAATGCCATGTTTGCTTGGTAGACATTTTCCCAGATAAGAGGCATAATAAGATTAAAAGAAAAAGAAGAAGGTGTGCATGTTATGACGCTTGGACAAAAAATAAAACAAATCAGAACCGCACATGGCCTTTCACAAGAAGAGTTTGCTGCGAAGCTTGGCACTACGCGTCAAACCGTTTCTCGCTGGGAACTTGATCAAACCTATCCGGAAATAGCGAAAATTGTACTTATTAGCAAGATATTTTCGGCAAGCACCGATTCTATTTTGAGAGATGGGATTAGCACCTTTGATACTGATGTTGGGTATTTTACCTGCGGAGTGTATCGCGGCTCTAATTGTGAGATTGTTGAGACCGAGAAATTCGCACTTGTATTTTATTGCTCTGCCGATAAAAATATTTTGGGCGCAAAACTTTATAAGGGTTTTGAAAATAAAAAAAGGCTGACAGCGTTCTGCGAAAGAGAGCAGCTTAATAAAAAAATTGAATATGCATATCTTCTTGAGGATAGTGGTCCGCACACAGCAATTTCCAATAGCGAAAGAATGGCCCTGCGCCTGACAGAGGCATATGATCCCAATGTCAAAAAAAACATGCGCCGATTAGAATATTTTGCTGTCGATCACAGCGGCGCACCTTTGCCAAAGGTTAGAGAAGCCGGTATTCCAAAATGTTTAATGCTTTGGAGAATGGCCGACAGTTATTCCGCCAAGCCTGACGAATTCCATTTTTTCTTGTGTACGGGGAAAACTGAGTATATATTTTCAATAAAACCTCAAGACGTCAATATCTATTGCGGTGCATCTTATAATATCGTTTTTGATCTCGGCATATTTGGAGGCGGGCAGTTTTTCAGAATACGCAACTACAAAGATAACAGCGAGAACTGGTGCAGATTTTACTGTGATTTTTCGTATGAAGCAAGAGAAATAACCATACCGACCGAGCAATGTGAGCTTGGAAGGTGCATTGAAACAAGCAAAGGATTTATGTGGTGCGTCAAGCGGTACACTGATGACGAGATTGTGCTGCAAGGTTGCGGCGATGACGAATATATTTATCGTCAAACTGATAAACCAACCGAACGATTTATTGCCGGAGCAAAATAGAAGGCAAATGAGTTGTTTTTATAAAATCTGCAATTTAACTGAACTGCATTTGCTCTATAAAAATAGGATAGGACATCATAATATGCATATCTTCCAGCATTGCGGGTGCAGCGGCTTCAAAATAATTTTTCCCGTGGAGCGGAGTGCTCTTTTAAGAAATCGAAGGGAAAGGGGAGCATTTTGCTTAGGGCGCTCCATAGGCGGGGGCGGCGGCGTTCGCGGCCGGAGGC
>JAHZAV010000063.1:249-7780 GCA_019423745.1 Lachnospiraceae bacterium | reverse complement strand
TGATTACCCACCAGCAAGGACAGGCGGGGCTGTCAACGGTGGGCGCAGCCCATTTACTTGCCGTTGACTGGCTCGGCTGGGTTTGCTATTCCAGCAAGATTTCAAGATACTGTTTTCAAAATAGTACCTATATCTCCGTCAAGACATACTGACTGTCGCTTAATTTCGGTTGGTGCATAAGCGTCAGATAAATTAACACAGGAATATATTGCATTAGGATTTTGCACTGTCATTTTCCAAAAAGAATATTTAATTATGACAGGTGTGTTATTGCCTACACCCAGTTCAAAAAGCAACAATTTTGAGACTTTATGTCTGCGGACAAAATCCTCATATCGGATATTCGCCTGATACCAGCCTTCGTCTTGAACAAAAGAATTGTCACACCGTAAATTCATTGTCATTGGTGCGCCACAAACAGGACAATAGGGAATGAGTTCGGAAGGAATTTTCATGTTCTGTTGTTCGGCAATCATTTTTCGGACTGCCGTTTCATTATCATACGTCTTTTGATGACACGCTTTTGAACACTGCCATAAGCCATAATCACCCTGTGTGTAAAATAATCTCTTTTTATCAAAATGGTTGATTTGAAATAAATGGTCTACATTGGTCGTCAGAACAAAATAATCTTTGCCATGTATCAATTTCAGCAGCATTTGGTACACTTCGTTTTGCGGTTGGTCGTAACGGTTACAGTAAATATGCCTTGACCACCACGCCCAGTATTCTTCCAGCGTTTCGTATGGATAGAAACCGCCGGAATACATATCAGAAATCCCGTATTTCTGGTTGAAATCAGCAAAATATTTCTGAAAACGTACACCGTCATAAGTGTAACCAGCTGATGCAGATAGTCCGGCTCCCGCACCTATTAGAATTGCATCAGCATTGTCGATTGCCTGTTTTAGTCTTTTTATATTATCCGAATAGTTTTCGGTAGATTTCATCGTCCATATCTTTGAAAACATTAAATACCACCTTGATTTTACTTTGCGTTTGAGATTTATAGTTCCTAACTGCCCGTACCGCAATTTCCGCAGCTTTCTCATTTGGAAAATGAAATTCTCCTGTTGAGATACAACAAAATGCTATACTGGTTACTCCATTCTTTTCTGCAAGTGACAGGCAAGAACGGTAGCAGTCTGCAAGCAGTTCACAGTCAGATTGTTTGAGTTTTCCTTGAATAATCGGTCCGACTGTATGAATTACAAACTCACTTGGCAAATTAAAGGCTGGCGTGATTTTTGCCTGTCCTGTCTGTTCCTCATGCCCTTGTTGTTTCATCAGATTATCACATTCAAGCCTGAGCTGTATTCCTGCAAAGGTATGAATTGCATTATCAATGCAGCCATGACAAGGGCAAAAGCACCCTAACATTTGACTGTTTGCTGCGTTAACAACCGCTCCGCATTTTAACGTTGTAATATCCCCTTGCCATAAATATAAATCTTCTGTAATGGCAGTCAAGCTTTCAATATCGGTAATCCCTTTGCCCCTAAGCTCTGCTTGCAGATATTCGTCCTGTATCTTCAAAAATTGAAAAGACGCTGGCATTGGCGGGCGTACATTTACAAGTGACCGAAATAGCTGAAATTGATTTTTTTCATCTTTCCCAAAAGAGAGCGCCTGCTTTTTATATTGCGGCATTTCATTTAAGAGAAAAGAATTGAGTTGATATAGCCGTTCAAGCTGCGTCATAAGCTACCACCTCTTTTCTCTATTGCACGTACAGGGCAGATTTCATAACAGTTTCCACAATGCAAACAATGTTCCTGTTGAATCACAACAGGCTTTTTTTCTATGTCGATACATTTTTGAGGACAACGGGAATAACATAATTTACACCCAATACATTTATCCGTAACAAAATAACGTTCTTGATTATCTTTTCCGCCTCCAAATGTAAAACCAGCCCGTTCAATCGGTTTTTTGGATAAATCAAACCATTCCCCACTTCCTTCGTAGAGCTGAAATACCGTAAGGGCAGACATGGATTCCACACTGGGGTAGAGTTCATTCATATAAGGATTTTTTTTGAAAAAGTGTTGGCAGGAGTGTTGTTCCAACTTCACGCACTTTTCCACGAACAGAAACAGCCACACAGGATAAGGTATCTTTTCCCCTCATTCCTGTTAGAGCTATGAAGCCCTGTTTTTTCAGTCTGTCATAAAATCCTTTTCCCTTTGCGGTTAAAAAATACAAACCATTTTCATCAAAATCCATAATGTCAATGGCACAAGTTACAGGCAGATCGTTATCGTCTACAGTAGCTATAACAGTGGAATGAATTTCATCCACAATAAAGGAAAAATATTCTCGGATAGTCATGATGTGTCCTCCATATAGGGCAGCCCTGCAACCTTATCGGCTCGCAGGGCTGCTCTTGCTATTTACAGGTCATATTCTTTCGGCGGGTTGCCGGAAAAGTCAGCGATTACTGCGTGTGCGTCCTCAAGATAGAATACCTCAAAAATCGGGTTGTCTGCGGTTTGATACTGTCCCTTTACAATCGGGTTGTTCATGCAGCCTT
Organism: Lachnospiraceae bacterium; assembly: GCA_019423745.1. GTDB lineage: Bacteria > Bacillota > Clostridia > Lachnospirales > Lachnospiraceae > Claveliimonas. The sequence goes on along the minus strand of JAHZAV010000063.1, from coordinate 5,247 downwards.
CTTTTACTGCCATGTTGTTCTCAAAAACAACTTTCCCGTTCAAGCGAATCCACGCATACGCCGGAGAAGAAACACAAACTTCAATATAGGGGTTATTCTGAATATCCTTATAAACATCTTTCGTATTATTTGTGCAGAACCACAGCTTTCCGTCCTGCTCAAAGCAGAACATAAACGGACGGCATTTTGCTTTCCCGTCACGACCAACTGTGGCAAGATACTGTACGGGATTTTCCTGTAAAAATTTCACAACTTCATTCATGATAAATGACCTCCTGATATTAAATAAGTTTTTTCGTTTGCAATTTTTCGTTTGCAAGATTATAATAATTCCGTAAAGCCCTTTTGTAAAGTAAGCACATAATTGTGCTATAATTACCAAAATGAAACTATAGAAAAGGAGAGATACCATGCCAAACGAAAAAAATTTGCCAGCCTGCCCAGTAGAAACCACCCTTATGCTGATAGGCGATAAATGGAAAGTTCTCATATTGCGTGACTTAATGCCCGGAACAAAACGATTTGGAGAATTAAAAAAATCCATAGGGAATGTTTCTCAAAAAGTATTGACAGCACAGCTGCGTGATATGGAAGAAAAAGGGCTTGTCAATCGAAAGGTTTATGCAGAAGTTCCACCACGTGTTGAGTACAGTCTGACAGAATTAGGTAAGAGCCTTAAACCGATTTTGGACGCTATGTGGAATTGGGGAGAGGAATATAAAGCCCAAAACGTATAAAAAGTATCGGGACAGATTTCATTTTGTCCCGATACTTTTTGAGTGTGTGTTACTTTACCGCACATGAGCATTTGCTTAGGGTAGATATTCTATTATTAGTCCCTAACACAAGCGGCAGCAATCCATTCAAAGGACGCTGCCGCTAAATTTTTCCATTTACAATTTTGTCATTCAAGGCTCTTACTGAAAAAATGGTGTAGTAGTGGTGTAGTAAGTGCCTATTTGCTTTGTAAATCTATTGATTTTACAGGCTTTTTCAAGGCTTTTCAAGATATTGCCGTGGCAGATGAATAAAACTCTAATCATAAAATTCTCCTGTTCTGAAATGCCCTGTAATGCCGAGTTTTGCAAGGTTTTATCGGCTTTTCCGAGCATCGTATTTTTATTCTCTAAAACTACACTTTTTGCAAAATAATGCAAAACGGAGCAAATCAATGCCTTGTGTAGTAGTCAAATCGTAGTCAGTTAAGGGGGGTCAGACTACGGATGGGGGTGTGCATTATTTAACAAAAGGGGGGTACAGAACACAACATCGTATGCGTTCATTATAGTTCTTCTGCCATCACAAACCACTCTGGTTTAATATTGGCATCATCCGAAAGCCTTAATATAAGATTCTCATCACAAATAAAACTACTTCCTACCCATTCATCATATAATCTTAATATTGCTTGCTTCAAAAATTCTACTGTCTTTCCATAATCTGTTTCTGGTGGATTTCCCATATCAAAAATCACATCTGACATAGGTATCAAATACTCAATACAATAATACTTACTATTATCATAGTAATCAGTGACCATTCCACGAATACCCAAAAGACTTTCTATATTTCCTACCAATTCTGGGCAACTCGACAATGACGAAAAATAACCATTGTTCTCTAAATATGACCGAAACGCAAACCCATTTACACAGTAATCTTGATTCTTATAGTATCCCAGCCTAGACTTTATATAGCAGACATTCCCACCATCATATCTAAATTCATTATCAAGTGATTGTAGTTCGTCCTTGTAATACAAGTCAATATGACCTTTGCTCGGTTTAAAGGTTATTTTATACTTTTTGAAAAAGTTTGATAACGGAGAATCTTCTAACAAGAGTTGCTCCAAATTGTTATTCTTCTTCGGATCAGTTCCTTCCAATCTTCGAGAAAGATGAAACATTTGAATATGTTCGAGTACCTCATCTACCATATTATCAGAAAGGAAATCACTAACCCATTCCCATGGCTCCTTTTCTGTATCTTCATAAATGGACATAAAAATCTGTATCATCTCACTTGCCGAAAGATTCAAGAATTCCATTATTCCTTGTTTTAAGGACTCTTGTGTTCTTGCATCTATATATTTCATTTTGTTTGTCACATCCTTATTTTTTAAATTAAATAACAAGTTGATCTCTCAATATGGATTCCACGGTTTCATACTTCTTATTCTTGTATGAAATCTCAATTAACTTTATTTTATGTTCCTTTGCATACTTTCTTTTTTCCTCATCATTTCTTTGTTGGATAATAAATTTATGTTCTCCACCAAATTCTTCAACTGGCATAAAGTGCTGCTCACCTTGACATTCAATTAATGCCCATACCTTTCCTTCTTTATATATAGCAAAATCAAATCGTAGCGGTGTTTCATTATCAATTCCATACACACCATCAAAAGAGACTTCCACCCTATAATCAATACCATTTTTCATCAAAATATCAGTTACAATCCACTGAAACGAAGAAATCGCATGGCAATCACATAAAACATCACTCCAATATCCTCCATAGGCTCTATATTCATATTCAGTAGGTGGAAAAATGCCAAATTTATCGCACTTTATCAATTTTTCTTTTCCACACAAATAACATCTGCAACGATACTCTTTATATATTGTAATATCATGATATTTCTTTTCATGTCGTTGCGTATAATATGGGGTAGGTACACTCTCTAATGAATTGTTCACACATTCAAGTACATCAAGCGACTCGTACCTTCTTCCCACATAATCAATATTATAATTCTTTGCCAGTTTTCTCGGAATTGTAGCTATTGTCCTTGCATCCTTTTCTGCTAATTTTATTAATTCCTTGCTTCTTTTTTCATTCCATGCATCACAATAGTCTGTTGCCGGAACAATCTTATCTTTATTATCTACCAAACATACTGCTTCATTGTTCTCATACTTCCTTCTTTTATTGTAATTAGCATTACTAGCTTTTATAGAATAAGTAAACTTCGATGAGCAATACATTGGCTTATAACAGACCTTCGGTTCTGTTTTCAATGTTCGTTCAGAATAATATCGTATTTTTCCACACTTTCTGCACTTACATTTATAATGTATGATTTCCTTTTCTTTATGTAAACTGGAAATAACTTTTTCAAAATCAGCAATCGTAACCGAATCACCATAAACTTCAAAATTAACAGGCTTATATAAATATGCTGGTGTAATAATACTTTTTTCACCATTCCACCCATGCCAATCTCTTCGAGCATATTCACCTTTTTCCACAGCTTGAAGAAAATTTTTCTTTTCTTCTTCTATATTAGATATGCGTTTTTCTATAATTTTTCTATATTCTTCACCATCATCTAAAACTTGCAAACACCCACATTTCATTCCTACCATAACATCTATTCTTTCTACTACGGTTTCCAAAATAAAAATCATCCCTCTCCTACATAGTCAAAATCCCCTTTATGATATTTTACCATATAAACTACATTCTCACCAGTCAAAAAGGCACCCAAGCTATAAGCCTGAGTGCCACAAATCTATATCAATATTCTATTATCAAATCACCTTGAACATATTCTGTTTCAAAGGCTTATCATCCTTGTCCGAAATCCCCATCTCTTTTCTTGCATTTTCCAACCCCTGCATTGTTGTGGTCAAGCACTTTTGTAACACTTGTGGCTAAAAAATATCATGAATCAGTTACGCTGCCATCCGGGCTTCGTATGGTGTACGATAATCATTAAAACTGTGCGGACGCACATGATTGTAGTCAACATATGCAAATTCTTCTACTTTTTGATAGAGTGCTTTTTCTGTTTCAAATTCATATAGATTTGTACACTCGTTTTTCAGTGTGTTAAAGTAACGCTCCATCGGTGCATTGTCATACGGATATCCTGCCTTACTCATACTCTGTGTCACATTTACTGACTCGCAGAATTCAACGAATGCCTTTGATGTAAATTGCGATCCCTGATCTGAGTGCAAAATCAGGCCACCTTTGATGGGCGGTTGGGATTCCAATGCTTTCTGGAATGTTCGAATGGCAAGATTGCTGGTGATCCTGCGGTCTGTAATGCTGGCAACCACACTTCGGTCGTGCAAATCTAGTATGGTACAGTTGTAGCGTACCTCATGATTCGAAAGGAACAGATATGTAAAATCCGTACACCATTTCCGGTTGATTTCATCTGCTGTGAAATCCTGATTAAGTTTATTGTCGAATATTTTATGCGGTTTTCCGTGCTCATATTCAGGCTTCTTTGGGCGGACAATGGAATGGAGTCCCAGCTCTGTATTCATATATTTATGAACGGTAGCTGTACTGTAAGAGTAGCCTCTGCGTTCCAGATAGACTTTCATGCTCCGGTAACCATCAACACCATTGTGGATATGATAGATTTCCTGAATCTGCGCGTGTACTTCTGCTTTATTGGCATAATAATCCGCCTTCCTGTGTTTCCGGTAGTTATAATACGCGTTTGGACAGATTTCAAGCCCGCGAAGGAGCCACCGTAGACCAAACAACTCATGATATTGTTCAATAAATCGATAAGCCTCTAATCGATTTCCTTTGCAAAGAATGCCGCTGCTTTTTTTAAGAAGAGATTTTCCTTTTTTGCTTCTTCCAGTTCCTTGCGCAATCGGAGATTCTCTTTCATAAGTTCCATTTCATTTGGAATATCTGGATTTTCGAGGGCTTTTGTTCGGCATTCTTTGCTAAATTCACTGCACCACTTGGAAATACTGGCTTTGGATACGCCGTATTCAGCAGTGATGCTTTTGTAAGTGCGTCCTTCTTCCTCGTGAAGGCGGACAATCTTCTTTTTAAATTCAGGGGTGTAACTCTGTGGCATAATGTGTACCTCTTTTCTTTATAAGATTGATTATATCTTATTAGCCACTCCTGTTACAACATTAGTATAGCACTTCAATGTTTGATGCTGTTCTAAGATCAGCGTAAACTCCATCCGGCAGGTATGGGATCATGTAACGTCCCTCTCTAACTAATCCTGCTATA
>JAHZAV010000063.1:0-95 GCA_019423745.1 Lachnospiraceae bacterium | reverse complement strand
TAAGATTTTTACTAACCTGCCAGTCAGTAGTCTTATTGTACTCTGAGGTATTTTTAATTTTCAACATCCACGTTTTTTATTATACAGGAAGCTCC
>JAHZAV010000062.1 GCA_019423745.1 Lachnospiraceae bacterium | reverse complement strand
CCACCTTTAACCGACATTACTACCACCTTTAACCGACATTACTACCACCTTTAACTCTTGAAACCCGCATCGTTACTGGGTTTTTTATCCCTCTTAAACAAGAATATAAATATATAAATATATATAAACAAGCTAACTAACATGCGCGTACGCGCGCAAGGCTAGTTTGTTTGTTGGTTTTTCAATCAAAATTAAATTTGACAGTAGCGGTGAATTATGCTATAATTCAATCAAAATTAAATTTGAAAGTAGTGAGTAGCATGAATGAAAAATCAATGCAAAAGATAAAAGAATATGCGAAAAAACGTAAGGATTTATATCTGCAGTACAATGTTTCGGAAAAAAATATTCCAGAAAGTATGAAAAAACAGAACAAAGAAAATCTAAAACTGATGCAAGATGCACTTGCAACATTAGGAGTTCGATTAAATATCAAAGAGGGGGAGATCTCGCTTCTGATGCACACGTCAAATTTTGTAGATCGTAAAACAAGGAGAGCTGGCCGGAAAAGAACATATGCGTTAAAGGAGCAAGAACAAGGAAACTACACAGCAGATGCATACCGGTTTTCAGACGTGATATTGCTGATTGAAGAAAAAGGGGACAAGGAAACGCAAATCATTCTTGGAATGAGTGAATCAACTTATTTCCGGCATAAAAAGAAAATGAAAGCCAGTGAATACTATAATTCACTAGACCCACAAAAAATGACAGATCGGATGTATCTGGAATCGGTAAAAGGCAACAATTATTTTTAATCTTTCAATTTTAATTTCGGCAGTACTATTGACGATGAAAATAGGCTATTGTAAAATAACTGCAAAAGTAAGGTGGCCTCGTCGCAATTGGAGCGGCGCTAGCGCAAACTTTTAGGACAGGAATAAGATAACCCCACAGCAATTGGAGCAGTGCAAGTGTCAATTCCTGTCCGTTTTTATTTCCTGTAATCCTAAACTGCAGAACAAAAAGGATAAAAGGATGTTTGAAAAGCAGAAAATTGCGGAATACTTGAAATGCCTATGGTCATATGCTATAATGCCAGTAGGCAAAAATGACAGAATTGCTCATTGAGCACAAAAAACCCCAGAGGTGGCACCCTCTGGGGTTTTTCTATTCCGTTTTGGGTAGGTGGCTTAAACCTAAGGCTGACTACCATTTATTTGTCTCTGTCCAACCATTTGCAGATATAGTAGGCAAAATTCGTTTTGCACTACTTGTTTCCAAGCATTATTTTGTGATATTATTCGATTGTTGTCGCACCCATTCTGGCAACAGAAAGGGGGTGTACTACTTGGATTTAATAATTTCTTTCTTGGTTTCCGTTATGGCAGGTGTAACCAGCTATTACATTTGCAAATGGTTAGACGGAAACGACAGTGACAACTAGCCAAAAAAAGCCCCAGAGATGCGACCTCTGGGGCTTTTGCTTTGTGTACCACTTGGATACAATTTCTTTCTTAGCTACCGTCAGTATAGCATATTCCGATAGCCTTTTCAAGTATTCCCATTCTTTGTGTTTTTAATGCTTTCACCACTTTCAGATAGTTTTAGGGTCTAACCATGCAATACTGTCAATTTTAAAACTGACAGTACACGGCGCAGAAATTAGAAAAATACGTATGTTTGCGTGTCTATCGAAATCTGTACCAATTTCGTTTTAGATATACTCTGATCCAAAGATAAAGTATATGAATCAGGAACAACAGTACAATTAGATTGATGGGAATAAAATCCCGTATGAAATCGCCAAACCATATCAGGCATGCCAAACTTAGCAACCAGACAGAAAGACTGATTGTATCAGCATACTGGTTCGCATAATGCTTACAACCTTTTATAGCACAAATTGCAAGTAAAGAAATACTTCCGACACCAAGCAGTAAAATAACCAATATCCAGAGAAGCCAATGAATAACCATAGATGCAACAGGATGTGGAATCCTATCACCTAATTGTGACGCCCAATTTGCCACTTTAAATAGATTTTCCGAGCAAAGGTATATAAAAGCCCATGTAGAGTCGAAAAACGCCTTAAAATCGCGAATAAAGGCGCCAGAGTAAAATGCAGTAAATAAAGTGACTATAATTCCGTATAGTAACGACACCACAAAAAATGTCTGATGTGAGAGTGTACGTGCTTGATATTCCTGTTTCAGCTGTTTTTCCAGTATTTCAGATCTCAATCTTGCCTGTTCATACACCTGTTCGTTCAAAGAACGTCTATAGGCCTCTGTTTCCTTTCTTTCTTGTTCTGCTTTTTCCTGTGCGGTCTGCAACTGCCTTTCCCTGTTGGAATACTCTGACCTAACGGCTTCTACCTCGGCTAGGGCGTTTTGGATGTTCTTTTGCAATAGAGTGTTTTGTTTCTCTAATTCCTGATTTTGTTGAAATATCACATCGCTGTTGTTCAGCTTCTCGATCTGATCTGCCTGTTCGGCTATTTTCTTCTTTTGCTGTTGCACGATCAATTCCAGCTCTTGCTTCTCGGATGATGTCCTGGACTGCAGATTCTTCAGTTCCAGGTAAAGACTCTCCGCCTTGTCCAATGCTTCGGAGAGCTGCAAGTCTTTTTTCGATAGCTGCATCTGCATCTCTTCGAGTTGGCTCATCAACTGCTCTTGTAGCTCTAAGTCGTTGTAATCGCTCATGTAGTGCCCCCTTTGCCTTTTCTCTCAGTTCTTCCAATTGTTTGACCAAGGTCTCTTTCAGTTCCGACAATTTATCGAATTGCAGAGACAGCAAATTATACTTTCGAATGTTCCGATTCGTCTCACAGCGTGAGGATATGACACCTTTTTGCTCCATTTTCCTTGCTACATATCCTTCATGAATGGTCGGGATCTGCTCTTTTCCCTGTCTTTCATAGCTTCGGTGATCGATCTGCAGATCAGGTTCAAGGTATTGATTACAATATTGCGCCCAACGCATTCTCCATTCTTCCACCTTTTCTGTTTTATTCCAGTCGTTAGCCTCCACGGTTACTCTTTGCCACATTTTTCTGCCTTTTGCTCCGATTTTTTGTAAGCCTGTTTCAGAATCAATGATTGGAATTTTTTGGCCGGATTCGTCTAATTTATATCCCTTTTTCTCTTTCTGTCCCCATGTCCCATTTTTGATGATTGGTCTTGTTGTTCCCAAAATATGTGCATGATGGTTTCCTTGTTTCCAATGGATATTTGCATCGACACACATGCCCTCATCCGCAAGACTCTGTGCAAATTCATGCACTAACTTCTTACTTTGTTCCAGATCAAGTTCATTGGGAAGAGCAACCTCCCATTCTCTGGCAAGCCTTGCATTACTTTGTGATTCCACTTTATGGACAGCATTCCAAAGTGTCTCTCGATTTTGATAGGACTCTGGCGCATATTTGCACAAGATTACTTCGGAAAATACGACTCCATTCTTTTTTCGATAGTCATGGATGATTCCTGTTTCCATATCTTCTAATTTATCAGCAGATCGATAAGCAGAGCTTGCAACTGCTGACTGTCCTTTTCCACGGCTGATGTTTTTTATAGAACAATGATAAATTGCCACGATTGCAAATCTCCTTTCGTATCCTACTGATTTTAAATGGGGTTGAGGGGCGAAGCCCTCACGCGATTACAGATATACTCACTTGTGAGTGTGTCTGTAAGTGCGCCCTTAACAAGTTAAGGGATTATTGAAATGTAGTTTATCACAATTTTGATTTTGTATCAAGAATATGTTAGACTATATAAAAAGGAGAGTGATTTATAATGTCAGAAATAAGATCAGCAGAAGAACGGATTGCCGAACTGGATAAAAAGATGGAACAGATTAAAGCGCAGAAAAAGGCAATCCTACAGAGAGAAAAAGAAATACAGCGAAAAGCGCGTACCAGAAGACTGATAGAAGTGGGAGGAGCAGTAGAGTCTGTTTTGGGTCATCCGATAGAAAAAGAAGATATCCCAAATCTTATTGCCTTTTTGGAACAGCAAGAAAAACGTGGAAATTACTTTTCAAAAGCTATGAAAAAAATAGATAGCTTTTAACTATTTTATTGCTAATTTATTGTGTTTGATTTATAATTATTTTAGTAAATTTTAACAATGATTTCAAATAAGATAGGGGTGACTCCAGTGGTTAAATAGTGTAAATTGTTACTGTTAATAAAAAAAAAGAGGTATAAGTATATGAAAAAATATTTGTATTCATTATGTGGTTTAGTCTTGGTGGCAATATTAATTTTTAATTCTTGTTTTATTTCTAAAGCAGAAGAACCATCTGGAGAAGAAAATACTATCATTATGACGGACGATTTAGCTTTATCATTAGCCCAAAATTTTGCTAAGTCAACAAATAATATTGATTTAACAGCACTAAATCCCGTAAAATTCTATGATTCAACTGGTCAGGCAATAGGTTATATTGTCGAGTACTATCAGAATAATATTCCTCATGGATATGTCATTTTTGACTCAAGGCTAGATGATTTGATTTGTGAATATTCATTTGAAGAAAATTCTGTTAGTCCGTATGCTACTTGTTGCCAAAAATGTAATGTTCGTTCCTCAATCGATTCAAAAATTTATAAATTAGACGCATTAACTTATGGAATAAAAAATTCAAATGAAAAGTTAGTAACAAACTCAAATAAAATATTGGATGCACCTGATAGTTTAGAAAATGCACGATCAAAAGATCCAAGTACTTGGAATGATATTTTTATAAATAGTATTTTCCCAGAGTATACTGTAGTTGATGTTGGTCATTTGCCTTCATTTATAGCCCTTCCAGAAAGTTACTACGAACAAAATACAGGACACTATGCCTGTGTAGTAACTGCGTTGTATCATTGTGCAATGTTCTATGGATGTGTTAATGGAAATACAAACACTATAAGAGATGAGTATATGGAATTATGGGATTTAACTGGTACAACACAAATCGATCAGGAATCTCAAAATGGAATAATATATGGGACGACTAATTATAATTCTTCTCCCGCAGGATTTGTAACATTTTGTGCAAGGAGAGGGGTTTCATTAAGTTCATCTATAATTGCCAATCCTACAATGGAAACCTTTAAAAACTGTATCAATTCTGGAAACATAGCAAATTTATCTACAGGTATTTACACAAATGACGGATATAAAGGACATCAAATGACCGTTGAAGGATATACTCAATTAAAAAATGTTAGTACTGGAAACATAGTAGATACAGTAATGGTTGCTGATGGTTGGTTTTCTAATGTACGTTATGTTAATTTAGAATTTCCAAATTACACAAGACTTCATGCAATATTGTTTAGTAGATAGGCAATACTATGAAAAAATTATTATCTGTATTACTTTTTACAATTTTATCAATAATAATAGGAGCTTCAATATTGAGTACTAAAAATAAAAATCCATCCACAAATACAGAAATATCACCAATGTCAGATGCACATCTTTTATCAGAAACAGGAACTTTATTAGAATACCACCCAGATAAAAATGAAGCTATAGTACAAGTAGATAATTCCGATAAGCGCTTTTTATATGATAAAATTACTTTAATTTTCACAGGTCCTACAAGTCAATATAAGATTGATTCATCAATGGTTGGTGAGAAAATCAAATTTTCTTATTTTAATAGCACCCCAACTGATAAACCAACCTTAGATATCTGTTTAATTGAAAAATTTGAAAAGTAACTTGTATACGGTTTTATCAGTGATACAGCTCAAATTTATTACTACTAAAAGGCGGAAAAGTATATGAGTAGGCAGGTTACTACCTACTCATATACTTTGTTTTTTTTAATTCCCTCATTTTTTCTTTCCTCTATTTATCTCACCGACTTTTCTATAAAATCCAAGATTGCTGAATATGCTTGTACAATCCATTCTGATCAAGCAGATCATTCGTTACCTCAATATCGTAAGATGGCTCTTCCTGTTGGAAGAACGTTCCTTGCGCATCCACTATAACAATCGTTCCATTTTTTATTTTTTGTCCATACCGAAATAATACAATATCTCCTTTTTTATACTTCACCTCATCCATGCGTTTCCTCCTTCTATTTCATACTACCTGAACTTTCACCATTTTGTTTCTATACAGAACTTTCATTTGATTTCCTTTTTTATCTTTTACAATTGCTTCTTCATCTGATACAAAATATACATCTACACTTTCTTCTTCAAAATTTTTGTTAATCTCTTGCATTATTTTGTACTGACTGACTGTATGCAATCCTTTTGTAGTATAACTATTTTTCATTGTCATTTTCCTTTCTCTTATTCCCAAAATTTCCACCATTTCTTATTTGATTCTTCTTGATTTTCTACCAACATTTTTTGCTCTGTTACCATACGGAGCTGTTGTTCCTGATCTAACAGCTTCTGACACTCCATAAGTCTTTTGCTTAATTCATCTATCTGTTTATTTTTATGCTCTAGCTCCTTACGGAGGAGATCAATAATAGCTTGATTCACAATATCATCTGCTTTCGATGATTGCGCAATATCTTTCGCATCTTTCGCAACATCACCCTTATAATGCCTATAAATCCTATATTCTATAGTTTCGCTAATTGCGAAACTTCCTTTCGCATCTTTCGCAATATGATTTTTCCTACACCATGCTCTAACAGCTTGTTCAGATACTCCGCATATCTCAGCAATTTCTCTTGTTGTTTTCATGTTTTCTCCTTATACCACTAGTTATAAACTATATGTTCTGTCATATTTAAAATTGATAGTGTCGTTCGTATTTCGATATGTTTCTATCAAAATTAAATTTGATAGTATTTTACACTGGTATAATCATACTTTCACAAACATTGCGCTTTCATATACTCTGAATGAATGTATCTATAAGTTTTCCGATTTTTGTTATGCATTATTTTCAACTAAATACTTCATATATCCAAACCGGCTCTTCACATCTTTTTTGTTCTGCAGAGATTTATATTTTCGTAACAAATAGTGATAGATGTCCAGATCATGACGTCCTGCATCTGTTGGCTCATACTCTACATGTTCCTCTGCAAGCAGTGCCAGCTCTTCCAACTGTGATCGATTAAATTCATTGCCACATGCTTCAGACCATAACGTAAATTTACCTTCAAGAACCGCATTGTGTTCTTGATCTGCCGTCAAATCAGAATCTGGACAATATTCCGGAAAATCATATATTTCCATTTGTCCATTTATTTGCTCATTTTCAACAGTTTCTTTGTTTTTTATTTTAAATTTTATAGCCTTAGTTAATCTACCTTTTGTTATTTTTTCGTAGGTAAAAATAATATCCGTATTTGCATTTATTTCTTCCTCTGTTTTTTGAAGGACAAATTTGTTAAAGTCCTTAAATGATTCATACGTTTTGCTTGTTGCTCCAAGTAATTCTCTCAGTTCTTTTAATTCTACTTGCCATTCTTTACGGAACAAATTATCTTTTAACAAGCAATACAGTAACTTTGAATATTTTGATTTTAAACTGAGTGTATATTTTAGATAATATCGTTGATACCCTGAATCAGCTAATGCAAAAAAAGCATCTTCCAGATCTGGATGACATCGCAACCTCACTTCCCACTCTCCATTATCATTTTTTTCAAAATCAGCCCCGCTAAAAAGTGGTCTGTTTTTCCAACCTCTCTCCGTTTTTAATGATACTGCATTTTGAATAAAATTTTTTACATAGCGATTTAGCTGCTCTGGGCGAACTTCTTTCAATCCCATCAACTCTTCATATTCTCGTTTTGTAAAAACTACTTCTGCAGATTCAGGATTTCTGGCGTTAATCCTTGATAGATATGTATCAAATATTGCTAACTCTCTTGCACTCCATCCTTTATATTTTGCCCAAATAAATTGTTTACTTTTTTCTACCAATGTATTTTCATCTAACATCAAATACCTCCAAACAATACTAATAAAATTATTCTACTTCAAAATAGTGGTAATGTCAATATTTACTACCACCTTTAACCGACATTACTACCACCTTTAACCGACATTACTACCACC
>JAHZAV010000061.1 GCA_019423745.1 Lachnospiraceae bacterium | reverse complement strand
ACTTGGAAGATTATAAATCGGAACTGGAAGAGGGGGAATGAATTCAAGCCAGAGTGCAGTATAGCAGGTGAAAGATGAGAAGCGAAGGAAAAAGTGTCAGCATTGAGAAGTGTTAACAGGTATATATTGGAAGAATTCAGCCAGGGAAACTCTGGCTGATATAAAAACACATCTGCAGAAACAGTGACTGAAGAAATTTTGAGTAGTGGAATTGGGAAGAAGTATTTAGATACTATAATAAAGAGATTAGCTGGCTTGTATACTGACAGAGAGGACATAGTAAACAGATTTGAGTTATTATCAGGGATTGTAGGGAGATTCCGAAGAGCTTTTGTTCAGATGATGAAACAATAGGATTGGTACAGGAAATATATGGAACAAAAGTTAATAAAGGGATTTGTTGCGTTTTCTGCTATAATAATCTGCCAGCAAAGAATGTGTTGTCTGAATATGTTTGTGATTATAAGAAACGAGCAGGGTTATTTCAAAGATCAGCAGATTTAGAGTAGTTCTTTTTTTCTGAGAGAAAATTAAAAATCGTTTTTGGTTCTTCTGGAGAGTGATTATAGCGTTTGGGAAACATCCGGAGAAACCATTACCTCAGGGTGTCGTAAAGTTCTTTATCAAAGAAGCTTTGAGATGCCCTTTCTTTTTTATCCAAATCTTTTCTTTTGTTTACATATATAAACCTAAGAAAAAGCTTGACGTTTAAATATTACAAGTGTAATATTTAAGAAAATATGAAAAAAGGAGAAATAAAACTATATGAGAAAAAAGAAAAGAAAAAAACACACGAAGATTATTACAAAAATAGTTTTATTTAGCGGTATATTGATTGGTGGTGGAATCGGTATTGTAACAATAATGAATCGTAATGTTCCTGAAAAAAGACTAATGGAATATATGAAATATATTGAAAAAGGGGAATATGAGCAAATGTATGCCATGCTGGATCAGAAAAAAAGCAGCATGAACAGTAAGGAAGAATTTATAGAACGAAATTCTAAAATATATGAAGGCATTGAGATGTCTGATCTGTCCATAACCGATATTACAGCAAAAAGAAAAGAAAACGGAAATGCGGCAGTTTCCTATACAACAAATATGCAGACTGCTGCAGGAAATGTAGAATTTACCAACGATGCGGTATTTTCACATGATTGGACAGGATATCATTTAATCTGGCAGGATCAGTTGATTTTTCCAGAGTTATCTGCAACGGATAAAGTTCAGGTAACGTCAGAAGAGGCAAAGAGAGGAGATATTTTAGACAGAAATGGTCGTCAGTTGGCTGGAGAGGGAACTGCATCTTCGGTAGGAATTGTTCCGGGCAGGATGGAGAACAGAGAAGATACAATAAAAAAACTGGCAGAGTATCTTGGAATTGGAGCAGACGAAATTGAGGATAAGTTAAAAGCCGGTTGGGTAAAAGCAGATTCTTTTGTACCAGTAGCAACAATTCCTAAAATACAAGAGGTCGATCTTCTGACAGTGAATCCGGATGAAACTGTTCTGGAAGAAAAAGAAAAGCAGGACACATTATTGAAGATTCCAGGTATTATGTTATCTGATGTAAAAGTACGAACTTATTATCTAAAAGAAGCTGCCTCTCATCTGGTAGGGTATGTACAGGCGGTTACAGCCGAGGATTTGCAGGAACATAAAGGGGAAGGGTATCGTACAAACAGTGTGATTGGAAAGACGGGACTGGAAACGCTTTATGAAAAAGAACTAAAAGGGACAGATGGGTGTGAGATCTGTATTGTAGATGCAAATGGAAATAAAAAAAGTGTCATTGCATATGAGCCTAAAAAAGATGGAGAAGATATCCATACTACGATTGATGGCGATCTTCAAAGTACTCTTTATGAACAATTTAAAGAAGACAGAGGATGTTCTGTAGCCTTGAATCCTTATACAGGGGAAGTACTGGCGTTGGTAAGTACGCCATCTTATGATAATAATGATTTTGTACGTGGAATGGACAACAGCCAGTGGAGTGCATTAAATGAAAATGAAGACAGGCCTTTATACAACCGCTTTCGCCAGACATGGTGTCCTGGCTCAACTTTTAAATCTGTAATTGCTGCAATTGGATTAAAAGTGGGGGCATTTACTGCAAATGACGATTTTGGAAATGAGGGTCTGGCGTGGCAGAAAGATTCCTCGTGGGGAGATTATACAGTGACTACACTTCATGATTATGAACCTGTGATCTTGAAAAATGCGCTTATTTATTCAGATAATATTTATTTTGCAAAAGCAGCATTAAAAATTGGTGCGGATCAACTGATGCAGTCTCTAAATCAAATAGGATTTAATCAGGAACTTCCATTTGATATTAAAATGTCAGAGTCCCAATATTCTAATACGGACAAGACAGAAACAGAAATCCAGCTTGCTGACAGTGGGTATGGACAGGGACAGATTCTGGTAAATCCTTTGCATCTTGCAAGCATTTATACGGCTTTTCTAAATGATGGAAATATGATAAAGCCATATCTTCACGCGGATGGTGGAAGCACTTCCAGTGAAATCTGGATAAAAGATGCTTTTTCACCACAAATTGTTTCGGAGGTTATGGAGGGGTTAGAGGGTGTAGTGAATAACCCGGAAGGAACTGGTTATGGAGCATGCCGGGAAGACATTAGATTAGCAGGAAAAACCGGAACAGCGGAACTGAAAGCTACAAAAGAAGATACATCTGGAACAGAAATTGGCTGGTTTACAGTTTTTACTACAGATAGAGATGCAAAGAATCCTATTTTGCTCATCAGTATGGTAGAGAATGTGAAAGATATTGGAGGAAGCGGTTATGTGGTGGAAAAGGATAAGGCGATACTGGATGAATATCTTGGTAATGAATAATTTTTACCTTTAAATATTACAAATGTAAGAGGAAAATGATATGAAAAAAATTTGGAAAATATTTGTGGGAGTTATTTTTCTTGCTGTCTGTAGTGGATGTGGCATAAAGAAAGAGCAGAAAAAGACAATTGAAGATACGAAAGAAAAAATTTACAGAGAGTGTGAAATGCTAGCAGAAGGCTATCAGAGCATATATGAGAATGCTGTGAAAGAAAATGCACTATATGAGCTGAGTACAATACAAAAAAGTATGGATTATTTTGGAAAATATGGATATGCAGTAATTGATTCCTACAATCAGCTGGATATGGTTCAAAGTATTAAAGTAGATGATTTTTTGAAAAAAGCAGAAAAAGAGAAAAATGGAAAAACTACTATATTTCAAGTTATAGCAGGGGATTATTTTATCCGGTATGATCTGAAAACCAAACAGGGGAAAATAGACGTTGAAGTAAGCTCTTTTAAATGGAAAGAGGATACTTGGCAGGAAACATATTATCATGAGTTTAGAGCTAATTCATGGAAATATACAGAAAACGGGTATTTCTTTATGGAAGAATATCATCCGGCTGGATATGATGGACCGTCTGGATATCGGGCCTTTCGGGTAGTGCCGTTAAATAAAAAATGCAGGGAGCTGAATCGAAAATATATACTTCCTTTTGGATATACACTTAATAAATTGTTTACTTCTAATTGGAGTGAAAAAAATTATGATGGAATAAATTTTTATGATGTTTTTGACCGTTTACTTTCAATGGAAGAAAAAACTGATGAATTTAAGGAAGGAAAGACTTATGAAATCCCAAAAGAATCATTTGAAGCGATATTTCAAAAATATTTTAATATAAGCGCAGAGATACTGCAGACAGGAACGGTATTTCACACGGAAACACAGACATATCGGTATCGAACCAGAGGAATCGTATATGATTTTGCTCCCACACCATATATTCCATATCCGGAAGTTGTTTCCTACATAGAAAATCAAGATGGAACAATAACACTGGAAGTAAATGCGGTATGGCCACAAAAAGAATTAGATCAGGCGTTTTGTCATAGCGTAACCATTCGGCTGTTAGATAAAGATAGATTTCAATATGTATCCAATTATGTATCAAGGTCAGAAATAGAGGTTACCTGGTATACGGAAAGATTATCAGACGAAAAGTGGGAGGAATGTTATGGAGATAATTGATATGAGTACAAAAAGAAAACTGAAAAAGATGGTGAGTGTTTTATTCATTTTGGGATGCTTTTTCATAGGAAATACAAAATGTAAAGGGGCTGATTTAGAATATATTTCACAGGAAACTGCGAATTATGCTGTACAAGAAAGAGGATATGATTTGCCAGTAGATGAAGTCGTGAAAGAAGAAGCTATTGAAGATTGTAAGAATGTTATGAATCAGATGAAAGCCATTTATCAAAAGGCGGATAAAGGAACTTCATCGAATGTAGTAGTTTCTGAGACAGTAATGGAAGAAATGCAGGAAGTATTAAAGGAAAAAAATGTCCCTGTTATTACATCAGCGCCGTATTCAAATATGGCTAATTATTCTAAAATGGAAGAATTTCTTTTCAGGGCAGAACAGGATCTGCCAGGAGATATCGTCTTATATAGGATTAACAGGGATGGTGGGATAGAAAGACTCAAATTCAATTATGATGGGACAGATATGTATTTGCTGGCTGCGAAAGTTGTTTGGGGTATGAACGACAATCCATCTATTGTATATGTTTCGTATACAAGGATAGAAGAATGGAAATATACAGAAAAAGGCTGGTTTGGTTATACGCTATGTGTTCCAAAATATCCGGAAGTATCAGAAGCGGTTGATGGCAGTTCTATGATAAGAATTAAACCTTTAAGTGATGAATGCAGGGAAGTTTCAAAGAGGTGTGTGTATTTGCTTGGATATCAGGGGAATAATCTTTTATGTTCTGATTGGGATAGATCTGATATGGAAGGGTTAGATTATAATGGTTTATATGAATATTTATATCGAATGAAATACGGGGAGAGATATGAGTTTTCAGGTAACTCAAGTGGAATTCCGGCAGAAGAGTTTGAAAATCTGATAATGGAGTTTTTGCCGATAACAGCGGAGCAAATTAAAAAATGGGCAGTATTTGATTCGGAACATCAAACTTATGACTGGGAACAATTTGGTTGTTTTAATTATAGCTTTGGAACATCTTTACCGGAGGTCGTTGAAATAAGAGATAGCGGAGAGGGAAACAATGTGCTGGTTGTTGATGCTGTATGTGATACATTTATATGTAATGATGCCGTTATTACAAGTGAGCTGACTGTTAAGTTCAACGATGATAAGAGTTTTAAATATATGGGGAATAAAATTCTGAATAATGGTACGAAAGAAATTCCCAAATATCAATATAGAATAAAAAGAAAGAACTGATAACAACTATCAGCCCTTTCATATTTGTTAATTCCATATATGTAATTTTTTTAAGATATCAGAAGTGATTTCAAATGCTTTTTTGCCAGTTGCATTAGAATCACTTTGGATATTGGTTGCAAAATAATAGCTGTTATCGGAAGTTTCTACATATCCGATAAACCAGCCGTTGATATCCTGTCCGTTGACACGACCGGTTCCAGTTTTTCCGTAGAAATTACCATTAGGTGTACTGGCAATTTTTATAGCATTTTTAACAGAAAATACATTTTGGGAATTTAGATGGAATTCATTTGTGTTAAATTTTTTCAATAATGTTACTTGCTCTAAAGGCGAGATTTTTAATGAAAAATCGGACCAGTATAAATCCAGATTTGAACTGGTTGTCTGGTTTCCATATTCTATTTTATTCAAAAATTCCTGGACTCTGTTAATTCCGAGCTGCGAATCAATTGCCTGGAAATACCAGTTAACGGAATTTTGCATAGCAGAGTTTAAATCCTGATCAGCTTCCCAGGATGGAAAAGGAAAGGCATCACCATTCCATGTCATGGAAGAGTGTTCTGGTGTGATGATTCCGGATTCCAACCCTAATAATGCATCGTATATTTTGTAGGTAGACTCTGGCGGAATACGTTTGGTGGCTTCTTCAAGATCGTATATTTTCCAGGAATCCAAATTATTGTCATACAAAACAAATGATCCATCATATGTTCCAAATGTTTCGGATATATCTAACAGGGAGATATTTTTGTCTGTATCACTAAAATGATATACGCTTTGAGTAGAGGCATCAATGGATAAAATGGGTGTACATCCAATAAAAACAGCACTAATGACCAGATAAATTATCAATGCTCTCATTTTTTGATAAAGAGTTTCTTTCCTAAAAACGGCGATGTTGAGAATACGTCGTTTCATCTGCCTGAAATTTCCGGACATTCCAACTGCCAGTGGAGAGGAAAAAGAGGATATTTTTTCTGCAAAATTAATCAGTGTAGTTCCATAAGCTTGGTATTCATCAGCAGAAATCATCTGCAATACAGCAGAATCACAGGCTATTTCACGGTCACAGAGAATTTCTTTTAAAGTGTACCAAACAAAAGGGTTAAACCAGTAGAGTATATTACTTATGACCATGAGGAAGCCAATAAATGTATCTTTGTGACGGTAATGCTGTAATTCGTGTAGCAGCATAAAACGCATATCATCAGGATTCAGTTCGGAAATTAAATGGATGGGAATGTAAATCCTGGGATGTATTATTCCGATTAAAACTGGTGATTTTAAAAATGCAGTACTGTAGACTGATACTGGGTGAGAGATTTTAAGTTCCTTTAAACAATTGTAATAAATAGTTTTTACCTGCTGATTTTGAAGCGGGAGAGCAGATCTTTTTATGGAACGTACATAGTTTAATGAATGAAGGGTGAGGACTGACATAATCATAACACCCGTTATCCATATTAGAAAGAGTATGGTATTCAAGCCTCCAGAAAATTGACTACTGATGGAAACTGAAAAATCATTCACCTGGTTTAACAAAATATTTTGTGTATTACTGGTAAGTTCGGATAGCGTGTCGGTACCAGAGTTAAGTCCTGAGTCAGTTTGAAAAAAATGTAACCATGAAAAAAGTTGTGAGCCATGAATCTGTACAGGAAAAAATGGCACGGCAAGTAATAAAAATAAAAGAAAACAGAGATGGTACTGTGTAGCCGCAGATAAATATTTTTTCAGAAGTTTTTTTGTTCCGATTATTACAAGTGTAAAAATACATATGAAGATATTACTGATTAAAAAGTGGATGATCCAGTTGCTCATTCAAAACCTCCTATTTCTGATGTTTTGATAATAAATGGCGTAAGTTATCAATTTCTGTTGAAGAGAGCTTATCGTCTTCAAGGTAAGAAGCCAGCATAGAAGAAAGATTTCCATTATAATATCGCTTTAAAAAAGAATTGCTTTCCTGGCGTATATATTCATCTTCTTGGACTAATGGAGTATAGACAAATACCCGGCTTTGTTTTTCGTAGGAAAGAGCTTTTTTGGAAACAAGTCTCTTGATAAGAGTTTGAATTGTTTTTGGACTCCAGCTGGTAGTTAGAGTAAGTTTTTCTGTAATTTCATTTGTATTGATGGGAGCATATTTCCATACAATTTTCATAACTTCAAATTCGGCTTCTGAAATCTGGGGTAGTGACATAATAAAATCCTCCTGCTAAATCCTACATATGTAATAAATATATTATATTACTTGTAGAAGAAAAAAGTCAAATGGCAGATGATATATAGAATATAAAATTAATAATGTAGAGGCAATAAAGGTGAAAAAGATAGAAATTATTGAGAGAATCACAGATGCTAATGGAAGCATAAGTGAAAACATATTGACTAGCTGGGAACATAAAAACCAATTCATACCGGAAATTATAAGGTTTGGAGAATTAAAAATATATCTACAGGAACGAATTGTTAAAAAGAATGATAGTGATGTTCATCTTTCAAAATATGAATATGATATTTTACTTTTTTTAGCGAAAAGTCCAGGTAGAATATTTGGAAAAGAAATGGTTTATGATCTGGTATGGAATGAACCTTATTCCGGTGATTATAATGTGGTTATGCGACATATCTGCAATATCAGAGAAAAAATAGAAGATGATCCTGGACAACCATTATATATACAAACAGTACGAGGTGTAGGATATCGGTTTAACGGGAATTTAGGCAGCGAGTGAAATCGCTGCCTATTATTATGGTTTTACAAAGAAGG
>JAHZAV010000060.1 GCA_019423745.1 Lachnospiraceae bacterium | reverse complement strand
ACTTCATTCACGCCAGGGGCTGCAAACCAATTTGCGCAAAACTCTTGACACTACCCGCCGCCAGCTTTGACGGTTACGTTTTTACGCTTACCACATAACAACTAAAAACAACTAGGGACCGCTGAATAACAGCGATCCCTAGTTGTCTATGTTATTATGGTAGCAGAAATAGATGTTACATACAAGCCCTCAATTATCGCAAACATTCTTTTATCCCGTGTACAAAAATATTGAAGTACTAATTGAAGTTTATTGACTGATAAATACTACTTAACAATTACAATCAGAGCTCAACTCCTCAAATTTTTCCTTAACTTTATGAAACATAGCCTCAATCTTTGGTTGAAAATCTGGTTGATTGAATCGAGGATGTAAAACCATATATTCTAACTTAAGCAGGATATCCTTGGTCATAGGCTTAATTGCCCTGCGGGATTCCATGAATTGATATAGAGTCAGAAGATCAATTCTACGCAAATAATACTGTTCCTTTTTCTCACTATTAAAATGCCTCAAAAATGCGTTCAGCGTATTAGGCCAGTTGCCTCCATCATCTTCAAATGGCATACTACCATAGTTTGGCTTATCATAATAGGCCAGATGATATCCTCTGTTAGCAGCATTATATTGACTGTCGCTAAGAAGCAAATGGTAAAATTCATCTTCTTTGTCCAGTTGACCCTTTTTAATAGCACCAAAGAAGAGAGAAAGTCGAACGGAAACATGATTTTCTATCTTAAATGCTCTTTGCAATCTTTCTTCCTGTTGAGTACATGGTATTCGAGATACATGATAAATAGCATGGACACGGGTTGCTACAGCTTTGTCATCATCGGAACCAACATTTTCCAAATATTGATTGAAAATATTAGTCGCAACAAGTTCTCTTGCTTCCTCCAAATCTTCTTGACAAAGAGCTCTAAAATATCGATTAATCTCAGGGCGTACGACATAGCGCAAGAATTCTGGATACGGCGATCTTTTTTTGCAACTCGCATGGTAGAACGCATTGGCCACAAGGAACTCTAAAAACTGCTCATGAAAAGTACCATACACTTTGCTCTTTTCAAGATCAAAGAGCACATCGAATAGATTTGCACAATACGATACCTGATATTCAGGCAGTATTTCATTTTGTAACTTCCGGAAAATATCATTGATATTTGCCTGCCGTCCAAACAATTTTTCTTTGTATACCAACCAAGCAAAATAGGACCATATGAGTACAAGGTTTTCTTCCTCAAGTTCCGAGTCTGTCCTATGGATTTCTCTTTTTGCCATCTCGCATAGAAATGCTTGGAACAACTGAACTCTCGTAGAGATTGTTTCAGGAATAGTCATGCGATTAGCTTCTATAACCCAAAGCAACATGGTAATTAACAAGGGACTGTCCAATAAATCGCATAATTCACTATTGTCTGCTAATAATCCGTAAATACGATCGGAAAGAGCGTTATCTTTCCCTTTTTTCTGGCAAAAATTATCAATATATTTTTTTGCTTTTTTGATATCCCATTTATTGATTCGGATTCGAACAGAAAAATGATTTACAAAATCAAAATTTGCAAGATATCTCAAGGCATACTGAACTCGGCTAGTCAAGATAAGGGGAAAAGAAAATATACTAGAATTACTAATTTGATTCACAATAGTGGTGGATATATCCTCTGCAAGTTCATCGAAACCGTCCAAGTAAAAATATGGTCTGATATTTGAAAGATCTAAAAAAGGGTAAGGCTCTAGATTAAGATTATCCACAAAGCTTTCCTGAATATAATTGTAAAAATCAAAATGATAGTTAGCACTTTTACCCTTCAACCAGATATAAAAAGGAATATTATAGTCATCTGCTACATTGAACTTTTCGGCATGCCTTAGAAAGCTTTTAGCGAGAATGGTTGTCTTACCATACCCTGCTTCACCATAAATCAATATTGATTTCATGTCCAACAATCCCGAAACAATTGAATCTGCTAAATCGCATTCGGAAGATGGTAATTCGCCTGACTCTTGCTCATACTCGGGTTCCATATAATATCCATTCCGAAATACGTCTCCTAAAGACATAGAAAAGCAAGTAGATGTTTTACGATCAAGGAGCTTTTCTCTTTGTGCATTGACGAGATTCTTTACCCAGAATCGGGATAGCCCCTTTAGTTTTCCTTCAACATTTTCCAACAAATCAGGAATTCCATCAAAAACGGAAATCCAATTGCTACACTTATGATTATTATAAGCGGAACAAATTTCATCAACGAAGTGTAAGACATCGACAGACTCCACGTATTTACATGAATAACTAGCATCAAATTGTTGAGGGTCTTGTCCACTAGCTTTCAGATCATGCTTATATGTATGTCTTTCTTCCCACGTTTTTCTATTAACAAAAACAAGACACGGAATACCTTTTTCTATCGCAGTGAGATATTCCTGCATAGTAATTGATACTTTTGAAGTATCATAATAAATTCCGCCGTAGCGTTGATCAACGATTAAAATCACTACATTTGTGCGTTTCAAAGCAGTAATACAACTCTCATGGGAATGCTGATCAGGTTCCACCGGAAACTCAGGTAACTCAAAAGCAGAGACACAAACACCTGAATCTTCCAACTGTGTGATAAGTGCATCACGATATTCATGTAGGTCATAATCTGTTGATAACACACCAATTACCCAGTGTAAGGCCACACCTCATTCCCCCTAGGCTCTTTTTTGGAAAACAACTATTTTTTCGCTGTTGACACCACCTAGCCTGTTCCATTTATAGCTGATAGCTCGTGAAGTCTCAAATATTTTTTGAAAGTGAAAATCACGAACAACCATAGTGCAGATATCGCTAACTGTGTCGTAGCCTTCTATAGCTTTTGCCTTACCTTGTCCCATTATAAAGCAGAAGAATTTGTCATTTTTCAGCACTCGCTCCGCCTCGTGGACAAAAATCTTCATGTCATCATAAAATTTATTTACAACCTCTTGCCCTCTTTTTTTCCTATTCGCCCTTGCTCCAATCTCCTGACTTGGAAGTAAATCAAACCCCTCATTTGGAAAAAAGAGATTAATCAGTCGCATTGTCTTAATATAATCCTGTGCGCAGAGATAAGGGGGAGATGTCAAAATAAAATCAACGCTTTGATCCTGTATCCAATTTAGCTCCCGTGAATCTCCACAATGAATTAGAGATTGGCGTATGAGTTCTGGCAAGTTCTCATGTGCGTTAACTACAGCAAATTGTCTCAAAAAGTCATCAATAGAAACAATAAGCCTGTCCAACATAGTTAGATAAATAGATATGGCATTATAATATCGCAGTAGTGGCGGTCTACAGTTGTCTGTTACATACGTAAAGTGTCCTCTTTGAGAGCAAACTTCCTTTAAAATTGCAGTGAAGGCACATTTTCTGGCGTTACGAACCCCTTCTTCCGGCTCTTCATCAATGAGTTCGTACAACTTTAACAGCTCATTTAAAGTATCGACATGGTACCAGAAGATCAATTCCTCACTCAAACCAAAAGAAATTATTTTATCTATTATCTCCTTGGGATACTGCATCTTAATAGCGTCTGCATTCTTCCCTTCATAGGCATCTTTATCATAAATGCGGTCTATTAGGCCGGAGAACAGTTCGCCGTCACGCTTTCTTACTGATCGAAGTAATTGTGGGTTGAGACTACTTTCTAAAAGAATTCCAACTATATTTCTTACAGTATTCGCAGCAAAAGGATTTAAATCATTGTATAGAAAGTGGCGATCTTGCTTAATCGCCTCGATAATAGTTGTCCCGCTTCCTCCAAAAGGATCAAATACAATATCCCCCGGCTTCGTTAATAAGGCAATAAGAAATTTGGGGATTGGTGGAGGAAAAGTTGCCGGATACCAAGAGATAGAGTTTATATCCAATGGAAATCTCAGGCTATTGTAGTCAGAAAAGTCCCAGTTGACTTGATTCAAAGTCTGTATCAGGTTCTCCATTTTCGTTACTCCCGTACAGTGAAATCTCAAAGTTTTTTAGTACGCTTTTTTTTAATAATGATAACAGGTCATCCTTTCGGATAGACATAGTTTTCCTTCGTTTTTTTCCACTCGTGGTATCTTCGATATAATAACTATTTCCGTAGGAGGTAAATAGCCCCAAGAGTGCCCCTTGGGCACTTTTTTCTTCTCTAATCTCTTCTTCCTGATTCCACATACACAACTGATTCTTAACCGAACGTTTTCTTTTATCAGGATAAAAGTTTGCATAGACCGGATGGCTATAAAAGAAATCAGAATCCTCTTCTTTTGTTTTTCCAATTAGAGACATTAAAAACTCCCTTACTTCTTCCTCAATTTCTTGGATATGGGTGTTTATGAAGGCAGACACCCCATTCCCCTTAACATAGAAGATTCCAAGGCATGAAAACGGTCTACACAATAAAACTCGTTGCATAATTTCACGACTTTTCCTGTGCTTTAGAAGATAATTATGTGTAATCTCAGAATCAGTCAATCTCCACGAATTGATATTCAACTGAGTTGAACTCTCATCTTCCTCTAGTAGATAGCTAATCGCTTTCTTGATCATCGTTTGATAAGCGAAGTCGTCGACACTTTCAAAAATAGCACTATATTGTAAATCTCGAATCCGCTGCCACTCCTTGACATGGTGGTTGTAGAATGCATTTATGCAGATTTTCCCACTACTAATGCAAAAAGAATTTGCAAGACTTTTTGCCAGGTCCCCATAATTTTTATGAATAAGACCCATTGCAGAGGTGGCTCTAAAAATATTATCAATATTATCCAAATCAATCCCAGTGCTATTAACAAGCGGAGCAAGAAATTCGTCTGAATCACCAGCTGCTATTCTTGCTATGCGATGTAAATCCAGGCCAAGTCTTCTTGCCTTTGCTCCTTGACAGATACTTATAAGTTTCAGTCTCTGTCCCTGGTATACCTGGGCTAATGATCCATCAAAAAAGCCGTTAGTGCCCATAATAAGTTCTTTCAGATTTTGCTCATGATCAAAACCAAAACGTGCCTGTAACACTTCTTCCATTGCGTGCGCGAATGGAGGGGTTCCAACATCATGGTACAGGCATGCAATCATGAGTTCAGTGGCATCTTTTTCCTCTAGTTTCAAACTGTCGGCGCAGATAGTAGCTAAATAGCAGACCCCCAGTGAATGCTCATAACGTGAGGCAGAAGCAAACGAAGGAAATGCAACAAATTGATTATTTGCCATTCTCACATCCCGCAGACGCAAAAGTCCTGGGCAGTTTAGCAGTTCCTGTATGATTGGAGGAAATTTCATTTCTCCATATAGTCTGTCATATATTTTCATTCAAACCTCCGTTTAGAAATCTTACTTTCCCTGACAGCAATACAGATATATTTATATAATTTAATTTTTCTTTTATATCACAGTCACTATTGGAAAAATGTGTGTTGAGAATTGAATTAGGAAGTGCCAATCGAAAGTAGCAACAATTACATGCTTTATTGTAAGTGAAACCTATCCTTTATCATTTCAGCATCTCGGTAGGGAGAGTCTCGATAAAATTGCTCATAAGCTTCCTCAATTATACGTATAAGTTTTTCTCTATTCAAATTTTCATTCTCGTAGACAATCTCTCCCCACAGCCAATTATCTTTTAATAGATAACTAACCCATTCACGTTCATTTGTAAAATATTCCTCATATAGAGGTGTTCCCGGATAAACAAATAATGGATTGTAATGTGCAAAATCAAGATTTAACTTTTGGGAGTTTTCGACAATACCTCTGACATCTGTCTCCGTTTCATCTTTACCACCTAAAATAAAAGTACCAGCAACTCGAATGCCCGTTAGAGACTTTATTTTTAAGATTTGTTCCGCTAATCCATCCAATGGGATATTTTTCCCGATAGCTTTTAGCCCAGCCACATAAGTCTTTTCAATTCCTAAATTCATTTGACGACAACCGGACTTTTTTAGTAATTCTAGGTCCTTTATATTTAGTTGTAAAAAAGCATCACAACGAATCTCAATCTGCCAAGTTAAGGAAAGTTTTCTATCCATTAATAAATTACAAAAATCTTCTACCTCCTGATGAATACTTTTGGGGCTGCTAAAAAAACAGTCATCATAGAAAATAATATCATTGACCTGATATTGATTAACTAAGAACTGCATCTCATCAACAATATTTTTGTTGCTTCGCTTTCTAAAGTTCCCTCGTTTTACGTTGCCTGATACACAATAGTTGCAATGGTATTTA
The DNA here is from genome assembly GCA_019423745.1 of Lachnospiraceae bacterium. Lineage (GTDB taxonomy): Bacteria > Bacillota > Clostridia > Lachnospirales > Lachnospiraceae > Claveliimonas. Next base: position 2,982 of record JAHZAV010000060.1, on the reverse strand, counting down.
CAACCTCTGGAGGTAATCATGCTTGCTGACAATCCCAATTTCTCTGGTTTCCGTCTTAAAGAAATGACATCTTCCATAAGATAAGGTCGTTCTGGAAAGGCAAGATTATCAATCTTAGCAATTTTATTATAATAGTAATGTCCTTTTCTACTTACATAATCGCATTTTTTTAAATCTCCACCGGCCTTTAGGCAACGAATCATTTCGCAGGCGGCTTCTTCACCATCCCCTTTGACTATATACTGAATGTTCAAAAGGTCAAAGAAAACCCATTCTTGTCCTTCTATCGAAGCTAATGGGCCACCAGCATATACATGTTCAGAGCCATATATGTCCAAGCAATGCTCTGCAATAATCTGCAATACCTTCAGCTGCGTGGTAATACAAGGACCTATACCAACAAGGACAGGCTCATAGGTTTTTAACTTTTCTATCAAATTTTCTGTAAAATTATTTAAATTGCTTTCGGTGTAGGATTGGATCATAGAATAGCCATTAATTACATCACAGGTATAGCCTTCTCTCCTAACTGCCGAAATGATATACCCCAGGCCAAGTGGAAAAATCGTACCACTCCCATTTCTTCTATGAAAAGGAGGATTGATTAGTAACAAATCAACTTTTTTCTTATCTCTCATTATAGCATCTCCCTAACCTCGAGCAACTACAATTATGTATATGCTGTTAGCTGTTGTTCAAAAAATATACTAGTTTGAGTTCGTACAATTATTTCCACATAATTCCTCGTAGGTGAACACTATATTTCGAACCCAGTATCTATAAAATCTTTTTCCTTTTGAAAATAAAATCCAGAACAAGACACCTATAATGCATAGAAGCATGAGAGAATAAAGAGCAGATGGATATTGTTCACAAAAAAAATAATTAATCGCAAAAGAAGATATAATAAATCCAAATAGCATAAGAACAACACATAGAGTATAACATACATTATAAATGACATTTAGCTTCACATACTCGTTAGATTTCTTTTGGTCTTGCAAATGCTTGTTTATTCGATGAAATAAGTACGTACTTTCTTCTTTTAACTCTTCCGAAGAAAGATTTAAAAAATCTTTTCCGTTATTTAATCTTTTGAAAACAGGTAATAGTCTGTCTAGTTCGTGCTCATTTAATATTCCAGCGGTCTTATCCAACAAAAGGGCACGTGGATCTCCTGTTTTATAAATAATATTATGTTTTAGAATACTACTCAATTCTTGCAAAACCAATCCACAAATATATGAAAATGCAAATAAAGCAAAGAGTTCGTAGATATCCCTTGGAATGGTAATATTTATTCGCAAAATGAGTCCAACTTTTCCCGCTATCCCCGGAGTTATAGAAAGACTCTCACTTAAAGATACCATAAAATTATAAATAGACCTTACACCAATTAAGCATACTACGCCAGGGAATATTACTGTCCATATATCATATAATCCAATCTTATCAGAAAATTTCTCCATATGCCTCTTCAACTCATTTCAAATTCATTAATTAAATAACATATATGTTCGCTTCAATGTTCCTGTAAACCTATTTTGAATCTTTATAAATTACTCTTTTTAATATTGTACTTATATTTACTCATAAAGTATTCCTCTCATGTTTCATCCCAAAGAATTGAGCTAAATTTTAAGTTTATTATATCATGTTTCTTTATATATTCCAATATTTTGAAACTTTTCTTTTGCTGCTAAGTAGGAATATACTACATCTTACTCTTAAAAGTTTAGAATTACAACAGTCACAATAGATAGAAAGAAAGATTAACTCTTAAAAATCAACCTCTAAAAAAGAGTGGTGGTGAAAAACAAATGATACCAAAATACAGCAAAGTAGAGGCCCGAGCAGGCCTCTACCGACTATCGGAAAGAAGTTAGATAGCTAAGGAGATGAGACGTTCCAGATTTTTGCATGGCGAATATCAGCCAAACCAGCTTTTTGGCGGCATGAGAAACGGCAACATTGTGTGCTTACCCTTAATAACTAATAACAATATAGGCGTATAATTATTGTCAGGCTAACAACCAACATCGCACACACGATCTTCAAGGTTTTAGTTTTAAAAAAAGCTAACTGACTTAATCAAAATCAGTTAGCTCTTTTTTGTTATGTTATTGCTACACTGGGACTTCATGTTCAAAATAGCAATGATTGATTTTAAAGTGTACCATAGTTTCTTGGTTTTTACACTATGTATAAAAACCAAGAAACTAGCCTATAAAGTTCACAACTTTTCACACTCTTTAACATAACCGCATAGCTTAGATTTTTTTGTGAATAGGCCATCTCTTCCAGCATAAACAATCACACCAGAGGTCGTTATAACCCATTGATATCTCTCCCCTGGCCTCGGTTCCTCATCTGTAATCTGAGAAATATGGAAACCTAAACTTCGCAGAAACGATGCAATTTCCTGCACAGTGCCACAATATGGCGCCAACCACTCCAACGTCTCTGCACAATCCAAATGGTCAGCACGGTATTGAAGTTCACATTTTTTAAGGAATGCAAAAAGTTTCGACTCATCTACCATAGTTGTATCCTTTCACGAACATCTTTTGCAAAGACATATCTTCTTCATATCTCGTTTTCTATTTCACCTCGTCTCCTTTTTTTACTTGATCAAGATACATATAGATTGATACTATTGACATCTTGTAGAATCTATGATAAGCCCCAAAAGGAAAAAGAACACATTCTAGTGACCATGTACCGAGTAGAAAGGATGGCTTATAAATGACAGTCAAGGAATACCTGAGTGAAATCGAAAAAACAAGACTGTCCCTGAGGTGCTCCGTGCATATCGAAACACCTTTGAAGATCTCTCTGTAGACATGGCAGCAGAGCTTTTGCAAGATACTTGAAGTAATGAACTTGGTTGTCAATAAAAACAAAAAATCGGCCCCCTGAGCAAAATCTCTACACTTGTCAAGCAAAAGTAGACACAGGAAAGCAAATTTAGAGGAAGCCCCG
>JAHZAV010000006.1 GCA_019423745.1 Lachnospiraceae bacterium | reverse complement strand
TATCGTTAACAATAAAGATTTCCTTGCTAAGAAATCCCAGTGGATCTTCGGAGGAGACGGATGGGCTTACGATATCGGATTCGGTGGTGTTGACCATGTTCTTGCAAGCGGCAAGGATATCAACATTATGGTATTCGATACAGAAGTTTACTCCAACACAGGCGGACAGTCTTCCAAGTCTACTAAGACAGGTGCAGTTGCACAGTTTGCAGCAGGCGGAAAAGATACAAAGAAAAAAGATCTTGCAGGTATTGCAATGAGCTATGGATATGTATATGTAGCACAGATTGCTATGGGTGCTGACTACAATCAGACTGTAAAAGCAATTGCAGAGGCAGAGGCATATCCAGGACCATCACTCATCATTGCTTACGCTCCATGTATCAACCATGGTATCAAGAAAGGTATGAGCAAGGCACAGACAGAGGAACAGCTGGCTGTAGAATGCGGATACTGGAATAACTTCCGCTTCAATCCGGCTGCAGAAGGAAATAAATTCACTCTGGACAGCAAAGAGCCAAACCTGGAAGGATATCAGGACTTCCTGAACGGAGAAGTTCGTTACAATTCACTTGTAAGATCCAATCCGGAAAAAGCAAAAGTAATGTTTGCAAAGAACGAGGAAGAAGCAAAAGAAAGATATGCATATCTGAAGAAACTTGTTACTTTGTACGGAACAGAAGAATAGAAATAAACTGTAGAACAGGCGCTGCATTTAGATGCAGCGCCTGTTTTTGCGTAATTTGACACGTAACAAAGTTTAAAAGTGTTACGTGTCAAATTGCAGTAAGTGGTGTTCCAAATTGTAGTTAGTGGTGGGTTTTTATAAGAAAATGCTGGAAAAAGCAGGATAGATTACGTTTTATATTGACTTTATCCGACAAAGGTGTTACAACTTTATTATATGAATAATCAGACCTGATAGAGGTGCGGTGTTCAATAGTACCACAGGATATAGGCGCGGGAACGCTTACTGTGTGGAAAGGGAACATTGCCGAAGGAAATTTTGTTTACCCGGACTGATTTCCTGGGCCGTATGTAGAATATGCTGCGGACTGTCACAACCTGTGGAGCGCTATCATTATTGAATGAAATTTGTACATATCAGCCCTCTTAAAAGAGAGTTTATGCTATGAATGCGCTCAAGGCAGCGTTATTCATAGCTTTTTATTTATACAAAAGGAGAGAGAGGAAATTTCTATGAGAAAGACAAAGAAAAAAGTTCTCTGGCTGATTTCTACAGTGATGCTGCTGACCGCATGTTGTCCGATGCTGGCATTTGCTGCAGAAGAAGCAGAGGAGTATGTACCAGCTATGTACGCAACATTCTGGTCACTGATTCCGCCACTTGTGGCAATTGTACTTGCGCTGATTACAAAAGAGGTTTATAGTTCCCTGTTTATTGGAATTTTGATTGGGGGAGTATTCTATTCCGGATTTGGTTTTGAAGGAACTGTTACTCATGTATTCCAGGGAGGAATCATTTCTGTTTTATCAGACAGCTATAATGTGGGGATTCTTGTATTCCTGGTAATTCTGGGAATTATGGTTTGTATGATGAATAAAGTCGGAGGATCAGCAGCTTTCGGTCAGTGGGCACAAAAGCATATCAAATCCAGGGCAGGTGCACAGTGTGCAACGGTTCTTCTGGGAATTCTTATCTTTATTGATGACTATTTCAACTGTCTGACAGTGGGAAGTGTTATGCGTCCCGTGACAGATAAGCATAATATATCCCGTGCGAAACTGGCTTATTTGATTGATGCTACCGCAGCTCCAGTATGTATTATTGCCCCGATTTCTTCCTGGGCGGCAGCGGTTACAGGCTTTGTAGAAGGGGAAGACGGTTTTTCAATTTTTATGAGAGCAATTCCATATAATTTCTATGCATTGCTTACAATTGTTATGATGTTCACTTTGATTGTGCTGAAATTGGATTATGGCCCGATGCGTCTCCATGAAGATAACGCTATTAAGGGAGATATCTACACCACTCCTGACAGACCGTATGCAGATGCAGAAAAAGAAATTGTAGAAGGGAAAGGGAAAGTGATTGACTTGGTACTTCCTATCATTTTATTAATTGTATTCTGTGTTATTGGTATGATTTATACAGGCGGTTTCTTCTCAGGAACAGATTTCGTCACTTCCTTTTCACAGAGCGATGCATCTGTAGGATTGGTACTGGGAAGTTTCTTTGCGTTTGTTGTAACAGTAATTCTGTTTGTAGTTCGGCGGACAATTAAATTTAATGAATGTATGGCTTGTATTCCAGAAGGATTTAAAGCTATGGTACCAGCCATTCTGATTCTGACTCTTGCATGGACTCTTAAAGCAATGACAGACAGTCTTGGAGCAGATGTGTTTGTATCAGAACTTGTAAAGTCCAGTGCTTCAGGATTTATGAACCTGCTGCCGGCAATTATTTTCCTGGTAGGATGTGGACTTGCTTTTGCAACAGGTACATCATGGGGAACTTTCGGAATCCTGATTCCGATTGTTGTTTCTGTTTTCCAGGGACAGAATGAAACAATGATGATTATTTCTATTTCTGCATGTATGGCAGGAGCTGTATGCGGAGATCATTGTTCTCCAATTTCAGATACAACGATTATGTCATCAGCAGGGGCACAGTGCAATCATGTAAACCATGTAACGACACAGCTTCCTTATGCAATTACGGTTGCAGCTGTTTCCTTTGTAGTATACATTATTGCAGGTTTTGTACAGACAGCATGGATTGCCCTTCCAGTAGGAATTGTGTTGATGATTGCAGTGCTTCTTACGCTTAGAAAAGTATTCGGAAAAGAAGCTGCATAAAAATTTATTGAGCTGCAGGTTTTTCAAAAGTGTAGCTTTCTACAAATGAGGTAAAGGAGCTGATGGTCGGATAGTCCAGAAGCTCCTTTAATGTTACGTAGTAGACCGGGCGGGAGATACGGGGTTTTAAAGGCAAAATGGTACATTTGGAATTCTTAAGTTTTTGGGCGATGGAAGAGGAAGAAAAACCGATGGCAAGCCCTTGGGTGGCCAGTTGTATGACAAGATCAGACTGGCTTGTTTCACACAGAATGCGGGGAGTCACATTATTTAGAGCAAAAAGTTGATCAATATTCTGGCGAAAGGTTGAAGCTTTGGACGGCATAATAATATTCTCTCCCTTCAAATCATCTATATCGAGGTAAGCTCTGGAGGCCAATGGATTTTTAGAAGAGAGAATTACCATATACTGATCATCCAGTAGTTTGCGATAATAGAAATCCTTTTCTTTAAGATACTCGTCGGAACTAATAACAAAGGCAGCGTCAATTTCTCTTTCCGTTAGCATTTTCAATAGGGTATTGCTTCCTTCGACCTCCAAATGGTAGGAAATATGGGGGTGAAATTTGTGATAGTCTGTAATTGCGTTGGACAGATTTAAATATCCCGCAATCCAGAGCATACCAATACGTAAAGTTCCGCTTTGTAAGAGGGTATATTTTTTCATACTGTCAGAAAGCTGGTCCACCTGGTTAAGAATGCGTCTTGCCTGACGTACAAACTGTTCTCCGGCATCGGTTAAAGTGACAGATTTGGAGTGACGGATAAAAAGTGGAATTCCCAGTTCCTTTTCAAGATTTGCAATTTGTTGTGAAAGAGAGGGCTGTGCAATGAAAAGACTTTTTGCGGCGGATGAAAAATTTCCTTTTTCAGCTGCTGCAAGAACATATCGCATTTGTTGAAGCTGCATATGAGAGTTCTCCTTTTACTTTTTGTGGTATAGTTTTTTCCTATCAATGTTATAATATATGAATATTTTACAAATGGCAATATCTATATTATATTAAACATGAAGCGATTTAACGCTTCAAAGGAGTAACGCGTAAAAGGAATGAGAGGAGAAAGATTATGCAGAACAAAAAGAACTTGAAAGCAAATGTTTTCTTAGTCCTGGCGCTTGTTGTCATTATTGGTTCGCGATTTATGCCGGAAATGGCCGGGCTGTCCAGAGATGCGTGGGCGGTACTTGGTGTATTTTTTGGCTCACTGATTATGTGGATCGGAATTTCTATTGACTGGCCTAGTATGATTACACTTTTGGCCCTGGGACTTATCCCGATTTTTGGATTTTCGGGAACTTTTTCGGGAGCTTTCGGAAATACAACAGTTGCATTTCTATTGTTTACATTTATGCTGGTATATCCGCTTTCTAAAACAAATTTTGTACGGCGTTGTACCATCTATTTTATTACCAACAGAATTGCAAGAAAGGGACCGTGGTATTTTATCTGTTTCTTGTTTGCAGCAGTAACCTTTATGGGCTTGTTTATTTCACCTTCTGTACTGTTTGTGGCATTTATGCCTTTCTTGGAAGATATTTTCCAGGTGCTTGGACTGCAAAAGGGAAGCAAGGTTGCGAATGTGCTGATGATGGGAACAGCATTTTGTATCAGCCTTTCTTCCGGTATGACTGCGATTGGACATGTATGGCCGACTATGGCAATCGGATATTATACAGCAGCAACCGGAAATGATGTAAATCAATTTCAGTACATGGCTATGGGAATTCCAACAGGAATTATCCTGATTGTTATTTTGATTTTGATCTTTAAGTTTATTTATCGTCCGGATGATGCAGACACAATTAAACCGGACAAAGCAATGAGCCTTAGAGGAACAGTACCGGCAGCAGATTTCAAGGAGAAAGTAATTCTTGGTGTTATGCTTCTTACTGTACTTCTGTGGGTTGCACCTAGCCTTGTAAAAGGTGTATGGCCGCAGTTCTATGAGACTGTTAATGGATGGTCAACTGCAATGCCACCACTTCTTGGATGTATTTTGCTGTTTGTAATTCGTGTAGACGGCGAGAGTATTATGAATTTCAAGGAAACTGCAAGTAAGGGTGTACTCTGGGGCAGTGTTTTGATGACAGCAGCTGCAACACAGCTTGGAACCTGTCTGACGAATGAAGATGTGGGGATCAGTGCATGGTTAACAGGAGCTCTGGAACCTCTCACTGGAAATCTGCCGGTGATTGGATTGATTTTATTCTTTATGACTTGGGCAATTGTGGAGACCAATTTCTCATCCAACATTGTTACTACTACAGTAGTAAGTGCAGTTGCCTTGTCTGTTCTTACTGCTCTTCCGGAGGGAAGTGTTAATGTAGGAGTTGTAGTGTGCATGGTAGGATTTGCAGCAGCAATTTGTAATATGACACCAGCTGGACAGAGTACAGTAAATACTGTTGCTATTGGATCCGGGTGGACAGATACAAAATCTATGTTCATCTGGGGAGGTATCTTTGCAGTGGCAGGTATTCTTGTATTGAGCTTTATTGCATACCCTCTGGGATCGCTGTTTATTTAAAATGAAAAAATGTTCTCTTAATTTAAAGGAGAAAAAGGCAAATAAATATAAGCTGAATTTATCTGACAGCGGCATAAGAGGGTGAAAATCCGCTTTGCCGCTGTTTTAAACGATAAATAAAAAAGAAAAGGAGACATAATCAGTGGAAAGAGTATATCAGTTTGATGTCGCTGTAGTAGGAGGCGGAACAGCAGGAACTGCAGCAGCGGTAGGGGCGGCGCTTGCAGGTGCAAAGACGGTACTGATTGAGCGGAGTCCTTATCCGGGTGGCGAAGCTACCCATTCAGGAGTGGCAGCTTTTTGTGGATTCTATACATGTGGGGGAGATCCTGTTAAAGCTGTAGCTGGAGTTGGAGAGATGATTGTTCATGAGATGGAGAATTTAGAACCCACTTCAGTAAATTATATTATTTCTGCAACAGGAAATAAGAATATTAATTTCCATCCAGAATATTTGAAGTGTGCAATGGATAATGTATTGGAAAAAGCAGGGGTAACCAGCCTTTTCCATACTAGGCTGATTGGTGCAAAAGTACAGGAAGGAAGCCTCACTGTATTGAACTGCATAGATGACGAAGGAAGCTTTTCTATAGAGGCTAAAACATTTGTGGATGCGACAGGGGATGCGGCATTGGCACATCTGGCAGGAGCTCCAACAATCTGGGGAGGAAAAGACGGTACAGTTCAGGCAGCTACTTTGCCATTCAGGCTAAGCGGGGTAGATACTTCCTGTGATCTTTCTCCGGCAGCTGTAGAAAAAGCTGTCATAAAAGCAAAAGAAGAAGGAATGCCTAATTTATCAAAAGAGAAGGGCTTTATCCTGAAAAGAGAAGGATCTGACCAGGTAGCTGTTCTTCTTCCAAGCGTAATGCCCAAATCGTTGGATTGCAGGGAAATGACTGCTATGGAGATGGACACAAGAAAACAAGTTCTTTCCTATGTAAAAGCATTGAAAAAATATTTGCCGGGAATGGAAAAATGCGAATTATCTGTGATTGGACCTTCTATTGGGTTCCGGGAGACACGCCGAATCAAAGGTCGAAAGGTTCTGACAGCAGATGATGTACTTTCCAGAAAGAAATGTGCGGACGGAGTGGCAAGAGGAGGCTGGAAGCCGGAAATTCATAAGGATGCAAATAAAATGGCAACCTATATTGATGTGGAGCAAGGAAGCTGGTTTGACATTCCTCTTGGAGCTCTTCAGTGTGAGACGATTGAAAATCTTTATGCTGCAGGCAGAATGATTTCAGCAGATGAGGCTGCTTTCGCTGCAGTGCGTGTGATGGGCACTTGTTTTGCTACCGGACATGGCGCAGGAGTAGCAGCAGCAGTGCAGGCCCTTTCCGGCAGCGCAGACGTTGAGCAGATAAGAAAAGAGCTGACCAGACAGGGAGCACTGTTATAGTTTATGGAGTCAGGTTTGAAAAAGGAGTGATCGAAATGACGTTGGAAGAAATACGTGTGGAAATCGATGCTGTGGATACACAGATGAAGCCTTTGTTTTTAAAGAGAATGGAATGTGCAAAGAATGTGGCACAGGTAAAGGCTCAAACAGGAGGCGACGTTTTTGTGCTGGAAAGAGAGCTGGCCATTATTGAGAAGAGGGCCGGTGATGTGGATCAGGAAATTTATGCTGAATATGTAGCATTTCTGAGACATTTGATGAGTGTCAGCAGAAGATGTCAATACGGAATCCTAAAAGGAATGCAGGATAGTGTCTTGAACGAAGCTGAGAAGGAAGCCGGAATAGATGAGACAATACCTCATGCACAGGTAGAGATTCATTTTACCTGTCCAAAAGCAACCAGTGATTTAAACTTGTATATTAATATGGCCAAATTAAATCGTGTGGAAATCAGTGAAGTTTCTTTAAAGACAGAAGAAGGAGTACAGAAGGTTAATATAACACTGGATGGGAATCTGAAGGAAGAGAAGATGAGAAGACTCCTATGTCAGATTGGAAAAGAAGCAGACAATTTTCATATTGCAGGTATCAAATAAAAAGGAACCTTCAGCTTGTGTAGAGCGGGCTGAAGGTTCTTTTTGCTGTTGTTCATTTCAAAGTAACAGGTGTTAACAAATAATATAATTGACAGACGCAGTTCTATTTGCATAATTTTTCATAGGCAATTCTAGGATCTCCGTTTTCAGGTCCTCCATAGAGAGTAATATTACCGCATTGAATAAAACCAGATTTTTCTAAAGCCCTTTGCATGGAATGATTTTGTTCATGTGTGTCGATGCGGATGCTGTTTATCCCTTTTTCTGCGGCCATCTTTTCTACAGCAGAAAACAGGTGGGAAGCATACCCTTTTCCGCGAAGCGTAGCATCTACAGCCATGCGGTGAATGGTAGCGTAAGATGAGGCATTCCCTGTGAGCCACTTTCCGTTGGAAATGTGCAAATAGGATGGTTCTTCTGTAAAAGTAACGGCACATAGGGCGACTACTTTATCATCATCTGTAAGAACATATCCGATGCCATGTTCAATGTCTGAAACCAGAAGCTCCCGGTTGGGATATCCTTTCTGCCATTGGTCAATGCCTTGTCTGCCAAGAAGGCAGACAGCATCTGTTACAATTTGATCCATTGCGTCTACATCTTCAGCAGCAGAATGCCGGAATGCTATCATAAAAAATCCCCCTTACTGAAACACTTACCAATATATCAGTATTCTATTTTAGTATAACACAGGCCGATATCGGTGAGAAGCAAAATAATTTTTGGAGAAAACGTGGAACGAAAGATGCTAGATTATCTTTCTTATTTAGGGGAAAACTGTTATAATATAATGCTGAACAGTAGCGTCAGCGAATGATAGAAAATGGAGAATTAAAGTATGAAAACAGAAAATTGTAAAGCTTATGAACTGCTCCGAAAAGAAGATTTGACGGGAATAAAATCCACAGGTTATCTTCTGAAACATAAAAAAAGTGGGGCGAGAGTTCTTCTTGTAGAAAATGATGATAATAATAAGGTATTCAGTATTGGATTTAGGACGCCGCCATCGGACAGCACCGGGGTGCCTCATATTATGGAACATTCTGTTTTATGTGGATCAAAGAATTTTCCGGCTAAGGATCCATTTGTAGAACTTGTAAAAGGTTCTCTTAATACCTTCCTTAATGCAATGACGTATCCTGATAAGACGGTATATCCTGTGGCAAGCTGCAACGACAAGGATTTTCAGAATTTAATGCATGTTTATATGGATGCCGTGCTGTATCCTAATATTTATAAACACGAAGAAATATTCCGGCAGGAAGGCTGGAGTTATAAACTGGAGGCAAAGGAAGATAAGCTTGCCTACAATGGTGTTGTTTATAATGAAATGAAGGGAGCATTTTCTTCACCGGAAGGTGTATTGGACCGGGTTGTATTGAACACACTTTTTCCGGATACCACTTATGCGAATGAATCTGGCGGAGATCCGGAAGTGATTCCCAATCTTACCTATGAGCAGTTCCTTGACTTTCATAGGACATACTACCATCCATCCAACAGTTATATTTATCTGTATGGTGACATGGATATGGAAGAAAAATTAAACTGGCTGGATGAGGAGTATTTAAGTCAGTATGATGTGGCAGCAGTAGATTCGGAAATTCATCTGCAAAAGCCATTTGAAAAAATGGTGGAAAAAGAAATTCCTTACTCAATTGCAAGTGAAGAGCCGGAAAAAGAAAATACGTATCTTTCTTATAATAAGGTAATTGGAACAAGCTTGGATAAAGAACTTTATCTGGCATTTCAGATTTTAGACTATGCACTTTTGTCAGCGCCTGGTGCTCCTTTGAAAAAGGCTCTGACAGATGCAGGAATCGGAAAGGATATTATTGGTTCTTATGATAATGGGATTTACCAGCCTATTTTTTCTGTAATTGCCAAGAATGCAGAGCCCGAGCAGAAAGAAGCGTTTGTTCAGACAATTGAGGATGTATTACTGGGGATTGTAAAAAACGGCATAGATAAAACGGCATTGGAGGCAGGGATTAATTATCATGAATTCCGGTACAGAGAAGCGGATTTTGGAAGTTATCCAAAAGGGCTTATGTATGGCCTGCAAATGATGGACAGCTGGCTCTATGATGAAAATGAGCCATTTATGCACATTGAGGCATTGGATACTTTCGAGTTTTTGAAAAAGCAGGTACAGAGTCGCTATTTTGAAGAGTTAATCCAAAAATATTTACTGGAAAATACCCATGGTGCAATTGTAACCGTAAAACCAGAAAAAGGGCGAACAGCCCGTATGGACCGTGAGCTGGATGAAAGACTTCAGGTATATAAAAACAGCCTGACAGAGGCGGAGCAAGAAGCCTTTGTGGAAAAAACGAAAGCCTTGGAAGAATATCAGTCTGTTCCGGACAGAGAAGAAGATATTCAGAAAATACCGGTTTTGAAGATCAGTGATATTTCCAGAGAAATTGAACCTGTGCGAAATGAAGAAATGAAGTTTGGAAAGATTCCAGTAGTATTTCATGAGATTGATACGAATGGCATAGGATATGTAGATCTGATGTTTGATTTATCCGGGATACCTGAGGAGAAACTGCCTTATGTAGGAATCCTTCAGTCGGTATTGGGGATTATTGATACAGAGAACTATGAATACGGGCAATTGTTTAATGAAATCAACATGCATACCGGAGGAATAGGTACTTCGCTTGAGCTTTATAATGATGTGACTCATATTAAGGAAAAAGAATTTAAGGCAACTTTTGAAATCAAGGCAAAAGCACTCTATAGTCAGCTTCCTGTAGCATTTTCTATGATGGGTGAAATCCTGACAGCGTCAAAGCTCAATGATACTGCAAGAATTCGTGAAATTTTAGCAATGCTGAAATCACGGCTTTTGATGAAGTTCCAGTCATCCGGACACACGACTGCTGCGCTTCGGGCATTGTCTTATGCATCTCCATCTGCAAAATTCAAAGACATGACAAATGGTATTGAGTTTTATCAGGTGGTGGCAGATATTGAGGAGCATTTTGAGGAAAAGAAGGATGTACTTTCTTTAGAACTTCAAAGTTTGGCAAAACAGATTTTCTGTGCAGATCATATGATGATCAGCTACACGGCGGAAAGAGATGGCCTGGAAGATATGGAAAGCCTGACGAAACAACTTGTGGCGAAACTGCCGATAGGAAGTGGAGAAGAGGTGGCCTGCATCATCCATTGCGAAAAGAAAAATGAAGGATTTAAAACCGCATCTAAAGTTCAATATGTGGCGCGTACCGGCAATTTCATTGATAACGGTGCAACTTATACCGGAGCACTGCAGATTTTGAAGGTGATTTTAAGTTATGATTATCTGTGGCAGAATGTCCGGGTTAAAGGTGGGGCATACGGCTGTATGAGCAATTTTAACCGTATTGGAGAAGGATATATGGTGTCTTACAGAGATCCGAATTTAAAACGTACGATGGATGTTTATGAAGGTGTAGTAGAATATCTTGAAAACTTTACAGTCAGTGACCGGGATATGAATAAATATATTATTGGAACGATCAGTAATCTGGATCAGCCGATGACGCCGGCATCAAAAGGAGACCGCTCTATGAATCTTTATATGAATCATGTCAGCGAGGAGATGATTCGTAAAGAAAGGGCGGAAGTATTGGATGCCGGGCAGGAGAATATCAGGGCATTGGCGACAGTTGTGAAAGCGATGCTGGCTGCAGATCAGATTTGCGTGATCGGCGGTGAAGATAAGATAGAAGAAAACAAAAAGATGTTTGACTGTGTGACAAAATTTTAACAGGAGACGTAACATTTTTGAACTTTACTACGTTCCAAATTGCAAAGGAGAACCTATGACAGAGAATTTTAAATCAGGTTTTGCAACTTTAATTGGCCGGCCCAATGTAGGGAAATCAACACTGATGAACTATTTGATCGGCCAGAAGATTGCGATAACTTCTAATAAACCGCAGACGACAAGAAATCGAATCCAGACGGTTCTGACAAGACCGGAGGGGCAGATTATTTTTGTAGATACACCGGGAATACACAAGGCAAAAAATAAACTGGGTGAATATATGGTCAATATTGCAGAGCGTACACTTAATGAGGTAGACGTGGTGCTGTGGCTTGTAGAACCTTCTACGTTTATCGGTGCAGGTGAAAAGCATATTGCAGAGCAGCTTAGAAAAGTCACAACTCCTACAATATTGGTAATCAATAAAGTAGATTCTGTGAAAAAGGAAGATGTTTTTGCCTCTATTGCAGCTTATAAGGATCTGTACGATTTTGCAGAGATTGTTCCGGTTTCGGCGCGAAGCGGAGAAAATACAAACGAACTTTTGAAAGTTATTTTTAAATATCTTCCTTATGGTCCACAGTTTTATGATGAGGATACCATAACGGATCAGCCGGAAAGGCAGATTGTTGCAGAGATTATTCGTGAAAAAGCGCTTCATTGTCTTAATGAGGAAATCCCACATGGTATTGCTGTGACGATTGAGCGTATGAAAAAAACAAGAAAACTGATTAATATTGATGCAACTATAATATGCGAGAGAGATTCTCACAAGGGTATAATTATTGGAAAACAAGGGAAAATGTTGAAGAAAATTGGCAGTACAGCCCGATATGAAATTGAAAAAATGCTGGATTGTCAAGTGAATCTGCAGCTTTGGGTGAAGGTAAAAAAAGACTGGAGAGACAGCGAATTTTTGATGAAAAATTTTGGATACCGGGAAGATGAATAAAAGATAGCCAGGCTTGGAGATTCTAACCTTATCAACATAGGATGAGGTGATAGAATGGAAGAAAGCTACTGGAACAAATTTATGGCATCGGGAACGGTGGAAGATTATCTTACCTATAAAGGAATGGAAATGTGCAGACAGAAAATGCAGAAGCATTCCAGAGAAATGGCGGGAATAGAAAATGAGTCAGTCAAATCAGATAACGGTAATGGGGATGGTTCTGTCAGCAGCTCCTATTGGGGAATATGATAAAAGAGTTGTGATACTGACGAAGGAGAGAGGGAAAATAGCTGCTTTTGCCAGAGGGGCAAGAAAACCGGGCAATCCGTTGTCCGGAACAGTAAATCCGTTCTCCTTCGGAACTTTTACGGTATATGAAGGCAGAACATCTTATACGCTTGCAGCAGCAGATATTTCAAACTATTTTGCAGAGATTAGATCAGATGTGGAAGCTGCATATTACGGATTTTATTTTTTGGATATTGCTAATTATTATGGACGTGAGGCAAACGATGAGACAATGCTTTTAAAGCTTTTATATCAGACGTTTCGGGCACTTGTAAAAAAGTCACTGCCGAACCGTCTGATTCGCTACATATTTGAGTTAAAGGCAATTGCAGTAAATGGAGAAGCACCACAGGTGTTTCAGTGTGTTGTATGTCAGAAAAGTGATCATCAGGCAGTATTCAGTGCTATGAAGGGCGGCATTGTCTGTGAATCATGCCAAAGAAGTGTACCCGATGGGATCTGTTTGAATCCATCTACGTTGTATACGCTTCAGTACATTGTCAGTTCCAGTATAGAAAAGTTATATACATTTACCGTATCTGATGAGGTGTTGGGAGAATTGGAGGTAGTGATGGAACGTTATATGGATGTCTATGTAGACAGACATTTCAAATCACTGGATATACTGAAGCAGATTACTGGTGAAAGCTAGGGAAAACGGGGTGTTTGGGCTTGAAAACTATCTCATATAACGTTATAATATTGACATTATCCAGTATAGAAGGGAAGGTAGAGGAAAATGGTTGAAAAGACGATGGAGAAAATTGTAGCTCTGGCTAAATCAAGAGGTTTTGTATATCCGGGATCTGAAATATATGGAGGCCTTGCAAACACATGGGATTATGGGAATCTGGGCGTAGAGCTGAAAAATAATGTAAAGAGAGCCTGGTGGAAAAAGTTCGTACAGGAAAATCCATATAATGTAGGTGTTGATTGTGCAATTTTGATGAATCCACAGACATGGGTGGCATCCGGACATTTAGGAGGATTCAGTGATCCTTTGATGGATTGCCGCGAGTGTCATGAGCGTTTTCGTGCAGACAAAATGATTGAAGATTATGCACACGAAAATAATCTGGAAATCGGAGATAGCATTGACGGATGGAGCCATGAGAAGATGGAAAACTTTATCAAAGAGCACAATGTTCCCTGTCCGTCCTGTGGAAAACATAATTTTACAGAGATCAGAGAATTTAACCTGATGTTCAAAACATTCCAGGGAGTAACTGAGGATGCAAAGAGCACAGTGTATTTGAGACCGGAAACCGCTCAGGGGATTTTTGTTAATTTCAAAAATGTACAGCGTACATCGAGAAAAAAAATTCCTTTTGGAATTTGTCAGATCGGAAAATCATTCCGAAATGAAATTACACCAGGAAACTTTACCTTCCGTACAAGAGAGTTTGAGCAGATGGAGCTGGAATTTTTCTGTAAACCGGATACCGACCTGGAATGGTTTGCATATTGGAAGCAATACTGTCTTGACTGGCTGCATTCTCTTGGCCTGAAAGATGAGGAAGTAAGATACCGTGATCATGAGAAAGAGGAACTTTCTCATTATAGTAAGGCTACGACAGACGTGGAATTCCTCTTCCCATTTGGATGGGGTGAGCTTTGGGGCATTGCTGACAGAACCAACTTTGACCTGACACAACATCAGAATGTTTCCGGACAGGATATGGCATATTTTGATGATGAGACAAAAGAAAAATATATTCCGTATGTAATTGAACCGTCACTTGGTGCAGATCGTATGGTTTTAGCTTTTCTTTGCAGCGCTTATGATGAGGAAGAACTGGAAGGCGGAGATAAGAGAACTGTTCTTCATTTCCATCCGGCCCTTGCACCAATTAAGATTGGTGTGCTTCCATTGTCTAAGAAATTAAGTGAGGGAGCAGAAAAAGTTTATACACAGCTTAGCAAGAAATATAATTGTGAATTTGATGAGCGTGGAAATATTGGAAAGCGTTATCGCCGTCAGGATGAAATTGGGACACCATTCTGTGTTACTTACGACTTTGATTCGGAAGAAGATGGAGCTGTAACCGTTCGTGACAGAGATACAATGGAACAGGAAAGAATTAAAATTGAAGATTTGGATGCATATTTTGCAGAAAAATTTGAATGGTAAGAGGTATAAAAAGGCCCCTACTTCGCGGAATGCGAAGTAGGGGCCTTTTAATGATAATAAAGATACAGCCGGCGATTCAAATCGCGCCGGCTGTGCTGAATAAGAAACGTAACCTATATCATTACATGATTTTGATTTCCGGATCAAATGGCTTATCTGCATAACGTTCCGGATGAAGTCTTCTGTCACGGAAGTCCGCAATTGCTGTATACAGAACGTCTGTAGAAGAGTTAAGTCCAGTTTCACAGGAATCCTGAATCACACCAATAATAAAGCCTACACCTACAACCTGCATTGCAATATCGTTCGGAATTCCAAAAAGACTGCAGGCAAGAGGAATCAGAAGAAGTGATCCGCCGGCTACACCGGATGCACCAGCTGCACTGGCTGCTGCAAGTACACACATGATTAATGCAGTAGCAAAGGATACTTTAATATCCAAAGTATTAGCAGCGGCAAGAGCCATAGTTGAAATAGTGATCGCTGCACCTGCCATGTTTACGGTTGCCCCAAGAGGAATAGAGATTGAATATGTATCCTCATCCAGCCCCAGTTTTCTGGATAATTCCATATTTACAGGAATATTTGCTGCCGAACTTCTTGTGAAGAATGCTGTAATAAAGCTCTCTTTCAAGCAGGTGAATACCAATTTGTATGGATTCTTACGGATAAAGAAGAATACAATGATTGGATTGATTATTAATGCTACAACAGCCATCGTTCCGACCAGAACAAGAATCAGACGTCCATATCCAAGAAGAACTTCCAGACCCTGTTCAGAAATGGTAGTGAAGATCAGTCCCATGATACCAAATGGTGCGCAACTGATAACCCATTGAACAGCTTTGGAAACTGCCTCAGAAATGTTTTCCAGAGCTGTTTTTGTTCCATCGCTTGCACTCTTTAATGCAATACCGAAAATAATTGCCCATGCAAGGATACCAATATAGTTTGCGTTTATGATTGCATTAACCGGATTGTCTACAATGTTCATAAGAAGATTTGTTAACACTTCTGTTACTCCGCTTGGAGGTGTGACATCACTGGTATCTGTATTTTCGGAAAAAGTAAGAACGACCGGGAAAATATAGCTTGCGATAACTGCACATAAAGCTGAAATCAAATTGCCTGCCATGTACAGTACTACGATAATTTTCATATTTGTTTTCTGGCCTTTCCCCATATGGCACAGGGCGCTCATAACAAGGAAGAATACCAGAACTGGCGCTACACCTCGAAGAGCACCTACAAATAAGTCACCGAGAATAGAAATTCCCGACCATTGTGGAACAACAAGTCCGAGAATGATACCAGCAATCAGTCCACAGATAATTCTCTTTACGAGACTGATGCTGTTCCATTTTTTGATTGCGTTTTTCATACTTTTTTCTGCAGATATATACGGATCTTATATCTGCAATTCCTCTCTTTCTCTCATTAATTTATTGTTAGGTTCCGTTTCCTGATAAACTATATTATCGCACAATTTTGGTGATAATGCCATAGAAAATTAGATAAATAATTATTTAACAATCCGTTTTTTGTAAAAAATAGTGAAATAATGAAAAAAGCAGGACAAATTGCACAAAAACTTTAAATTGATAATTGTAGGAAAAACAGGTGAGTGCTATAATGAAAAAAGAAATCTGCCGTGAGGCAGGAAGTGGGAGGTAGGTATATCATGGGAGAAAAAATGAATGATGGTATGATGTGGGCGCTCGTAAAAGAGAAACCGGAAGAGGGACTGTGGATGAAACGTGTCCCGATTCCTGACGTAGGACCGAATGATGTTAAGATTAAGATTCACAAAACAGCAATCTGCGGAACGGACGTACATATTTGGCAGTGGAATGAATGGGCACAGCATACAATTCCGATTGGACTTACAGCAGGACATGAATATGTAGGAGAAGTTGTAGAAGTTGGAGCAGGCGTACAAGGATTTAAACCGGGGTATCTGGTGTCTGGTGAAGGACATATCACTTGCGGTCAGTGTCGTAACTGTTTGGAAGGACATAAGGAGAACTGTAAAGATGCAAAGGGTGTAGGAGTTAATAGAAACGGTGCATTTGCAGAATATCTTGTGATTCCGTCCAGTAATGTTTGGCCGTGTAATCCGGCAATTCCGGAAGAAATGTACGCTATTTTTGATCCATTTGGAAATGCAACTCATACAGCACTTTCTTATGATATGTTAGGAGAGGATGTTCTTATTACAGGAGCAGGACCGATTGGATGTATGGCAGCCGCTATTGCAAAATTCTCAGGAGCAAGGCACATTGTAGTAACAGATATGAATCCGTATCGTCTTGATCTTGCAAAGAAGCTGGGGGCAACAAGAGTCGTAAATCTGAAAGAAGAAAAGTTAACAGAGGTTATGCAGGAAATCGGCATGAAGGAAGGATTTGATGTTGGTATGGAAATGTCCGGAAATCCTGCGGGATTATCTGACATGATCCATAATATGAAGCATGGCGGAAAGATTGCTCTTCTTGGACTGCAGAATACGCATACAGTTGTTGACTTGGAAACAGTTATTTTTAATGGTCTTAATATTCGGGGTATTTATGGAAGAAAAGTTTGGGATACATGGTATAAGATGTCAACAATGCTTCAGGCAGGCCTTGATATTAGCCCGATCATTACGCATCGCTTTGATATCAAAGATTATCGTAAAGGATTTGAGGCAATGATTTCCGGCCAGTCAGGAAAAGTTATTTTGGATTGGGCACATATTAATGACTAGGTTATAAAAAGGGAAAACGAAAACAACAGTTTATATTTTTAGAAAGGAAGCGGAAAATAAAATGGCACGTAAAGATGATATTTTAAGTATTTATGCGAAAGAGGTGGAAGGAATTAAAGAGGCTGGTCTCTTTAAAGGAGAGGCTCCCTTTGTTTCCCCACAGGGTGCAAAAGTAAAAATGGAAGATGGCAGAGAACTTCTGTGTATGTGTGCCAACAATTACCTTGGACTGGGGGATAATCCACGGCTGATCGAGGCCGCAAAGAGAACATATGACGAAAAAGGATATGGAGTTGCCTCTGTACGTTTTATCTGTGGAACACAGGATATCCATAAAAAACTGGAGAAAAAGATTTCGGATTTCCTGGGTACAGATGATACAATTCTTTATTCTTCATGCTTTGATGCAAACGGAGGACTTTTTGAGACAATCCTTACTGCAGATGATGCGGTAATCAGCGATGAGTTGAACCATGCATCTATTATTGATGGTGTTCGTCTGTGTAAGGCAAAGAGATTCCGTTATAAAAATAATGATATGGAAGATCTGGAAGCAAAACTGAAAGAAGCTGATGAGGCCGGAGCAAGAATTAAATTGATCGCAACAGATGGCGTATTCTCTATGGATGGTATTATCTGTAACCTGCAGGGAGTATGTGACCTGGCGGATAAATATAATGCACTTGTTATGGTTGACGATAGCCATGCAGTCGGATTTGTTGGAAAAACAGGACGTGGAACACCAGAATACTGCGGAGTACAGGGACGTGTTGACATCATCACAGGAACACTTGGAAAAGCACTTGGAGGAGCATCTGGCGGATATACATCCGGAAGAAAGGAAATTATTGATCTGCTTCGTCAGAGAAGCCGTCCGTATTTGTTTTCTAACTCATTAGCACCAGCAATTGCCGGAGCAAGTATAGAATTATTTGATATGCTTGATGAGAGTACAGAGCTTAGAGATCATCTGGAAGAAGTAACTGCATATTATAGAAATCTTCTTGTGGAGAATGGATTTGATATTATTCCAGGAACCCATCCATGCGTACCAGTAATGTTATATGATGAGAAGACCGCAGCAGAATTCGCAAAACGCATGATGGACAAAGGAGTTTATGTTGTGGCGTTCTCCTATCCGGTAGTACCGAAAGGAAAAGCAAGAATCCGTACTCAGGTATGTGCAAGCCATACAAAAGAAGATATCGATTTTATTGTAAAGTGCTTCAAAGAAGTAAGAGAAGAAATGGGATTAAAATAATATTTTGGGACGTAACACTTTTTAAAAGTGTTACGTCCCAAAATAAAATAAGTGGTGTATATTTTTGTAAAATACCCTGTGTAAAAATGAAGGAAGGGGTATTTTGGGAAGAAAAGAGAGTAGTACTGGTTTTTATCACATTGTTGTAAAGGGGATTGCGCGAGAAAGAAATTTTAATCAAACACGAGAAAAGAAATATTTTAAACTTATTATTAAAAAACATCTAAAAAAATATCATGTAAAGATCTATGCATATTGTATTATGTCTAATCATGCTCATCTTATAATATGGGCAGAAGTACAAGAACTTTCATTCTTTATGGCCAGAATCTTGGCCGAATACGCAAATTATTACAATTATAAACATGAAAGAAATGGACATGTGTTCCAGAACAGATTTACAAGTGAATGTATTGAAAATGAAAATTATTTTTGGAATTGTCTTAGATATATTCACATGAATCCCGTAAAAGCAGGCGTAGTAAAGGAAGTGGCCGATTATAAATATAGCAGCATAAAAGAATATTTTTTAGACGAGAAAATGCTGATACATGAAGATGCTGTGAAATTTGTGAAAAGTCGTTTTGAAGAATTCCATATTTTTGAAGCTTTTCATCAAGGTAGAAAATATGAAGTGTTTGAGGATGTTAAGCAAGAAATTGAACAGCAAAGAATCGATATAGCAGAAATGGTCGCCCGTGAATTGTGTGAGAAATACAGCTTTGATTTTTGTATCCAAGTCTTCGAAGAAAAAGCAGTCAGAGAAGAATATATTAAAAAGATTCAGCAGATATTAAATATATCGTGTCGTAAGTCCCACGATATATATGTAAAAGTCAGAAAAAGAATTAAAGACAAATGACAAAAAGTCACAGGGTATTTTACAAAAATATACACCACTTATATCAAACGGGCACGTAATACTTTTAAAAAATATTACGTGTGCAATTAACTTACGTGTACAAAAAAACTGGTATGTGTTATGATATACATATTGATTTTAGAGTGAAGGAGTGACATCTATGGAAAGAAATAATGCATGGCTCACCTATGCCGGCCAGGATATGGAAGAGCTTGAAAGAATCAATTCTTCGTATAAAGACTGCCTTGATCAGGGGAAAACTGAGCGGGAGTGTGTAGAAGTGGCACGGCGTATGGCTCGGGAAAAGGGCTTTAGAGATTTGAAAGATATTATCTGTAAGGGGGAGACTCTGAAAGCAGGTGATAAAGTATATACAGTATGTATGGATAAGAGTATCCTGCTGTTCCACATAGGAAGAAAACCTATTCAGGAAGGTATGAATATCCTTGGGGCGCATATTGATTCTCCAAGAATTGATGTGAAACAAAATCCTTTATATGAAAATGAAGAACTTGCTTATCTGGATACGCATTATTATGGAGGAATTAAAAAGTATCAGTGGGTGACTCTTCCTTTAGCTCTTCATGGAGTTGTGGTGAAAAAGGATGGAAGTGTTGTAAATATCTGTATTGGTGAGAAGGATGAGGATCCGGTGTTTGCGATTACAGATCTTTTGATCCATTTGGCAAGTAAACAGATGGAAAAGAAAGCCAATATTGTAATTGAGGGAGAAAAGCTGGATCTTTTGATTGGCAGCCGTCCGGAAAAGGCAGATGAGTCTTCGTCTGATATGGATAAGGAAGAGAAAGCTTCTGTAAAAGGGCAGATTATGCATCTTCTTAAGGAGTGCTATGATATAGAAGAAGAGGATTTCTTCTCTGCAGAGCTTGAGATTGTTCCTGCTGGTAAAGCAAGGGATTGTGGATTGGATCGCAGCATGGTTATGGCCTATGGTCAGGACGATAGGGTGTGTGCGTTTACTTCCCTTTTTGCAATGCTGGATGTGGAAAATCTGGAGAAAACAGCATGCTGTATTTTGGTTGATAAGGAAGAAATCGGAAGTGTGGGTGCAACTGGAATGCATTCCCGGTTTTTTGAAAATACGGTAGCAGAAATTGTAGCTCTGACAGAAGGAGAGTCGGAGTTAAAAGTACGCCGTGCCCTGCAAAATTCAAAAATGCTTTCATCTGATGTAAGTGCGGCTTATGATCCTATGTTTGCGGAAGTATTTGAAAAGAGGAGTTCTGCGTTTTTTGCCAAAGGTCTGGTGTTCAATAAGTTTACCGGAAGCCGGGGAAAGAGCGGATCGAATGATGCAAATGCAGAATACCTTGCCCAGATTCGTCAGGCAATGGATAAGAGAGAAGTTGCTTATCAGTTTGCGGAACTTGGAAAGGTAGATGCCGGCGGTGGTGGAACCATTGCCTATATCATGGCAAATTATGGAATGGAAGTGATTGACAGTGGAGTTGCTGTTCTTTGCATGCATGCTCCATGGGAAATTACAAGTAAAGCAGATGTGTACGAGGCATACAAAGGTTACAAGGCATTTATAGAAGAAATGTAATGTAGTATGTCCGTTTAAAAACGATTAGCATTGAAGGATGGAGGCAGGATGAGAGGCAGAAAAGCTGTGCTCTCATTCAGCCTTTTTTGAAATATAGTTTCTTCAGCAAAGAAGAGAAAGGACACATGAAGATGAGGCTGGAAAGATTTAAGATGGAAAGGCAGGGACTGGTAGAAGAAGGCCAAGAAGTTGCTATCAGTGAAAGAAGTCCCAGCACAGGGCGATATACATATCTTGTAGAACCGTCTGTGGCCATGTCTGGTATTTATCGCACAAATGAAAGGATTAAATCCAGAAAAGGAATCATCCGTAAAATTGAAGAAACAGCAAAAGGGTTTTATCTTATTGTAGAAATAGAAGAGTAAATTCGGGAATTTTCTTTGGGACTTCTATTTGAAGGAGGAAAAATGGAAAAGCGATTTCCGCTGTTTATACATATGGAAAAGAAAAAAATCTTGGTGATCGGAGCAGGAAAGGTAGCACTTCGAAGAATAGAAGTGCTTCTGGATTTTGGCGCTGATATAACAGTTATTACCAAAGGTGTGCCTGAAGATCTGAAAGAAAGAATAAATGCTCTGCACAGAGACGGAAAAATTGATCTGCTGGAGAGAGAATTTATTTCGGCAGATATTCAGAATGAATATTTCATGGTACTTGCTGCTTCTGATGACAATGAGCTGAATCGTAAAATTGTGTCCCTTTGCAAGGAAAAGGGAATTTTAGTCAACTCGGCATCATGCCGGGAAGACTGTGATTTCTATTTTCCTGCAATTGTAACAAAAGATACAATGGTTATTGGAATTGCAGGAGATGGTTCAGATCATCGGGCAGTGGCTGGTCTTGCGGCACAGGTCCGAAAGGAATTGCAGTATGAACGAGTGGGGCATAAAAATCAGCAGGGAGTAGGAGAATGGAACTGAGAGTAGGAAGCAGAATGAGCCGTCTGGCAGTCCGACAGTCAGAGCTTATGATAGAAAAACTAGAGACAGCTAATCCGGATGTGGAGTGTAAACTGGTTACCATGAAAACAACGGGTGACCGTATCCTGAATAAGACTCTGGATAAAATCGGAGGCAAAGGCCTTTTTATGAAAGAACTGGAGATAGCTCTTAGGGAAGGGAAAATTGACCTTGCCGTACATAGTCTGAAAGATATGCCCATGGAGGAAGCAGAGGAGTTTCCTATCCTGGCATTTTCCGAAAGAGAGGATCCAAGAGATGTGCTGGTCCTTCCGGAAGGAAAGACAGAATGGGATATTACAAAACCTGTTGGATGCTCCAGTATGCGTAGAAAAATTCAATTGCATGCTATGTATCCGGATCTAACTATAACCAGCATCCGCGGAAATGTATTGACACGGTTGGAAAAGTTGGATAGAGGGGAATATGGAGCACTTGTGCTGGCAGCAGCCGGATTGAAAAGGCTGGGGCTGGAAAATAGGATCAATCGTTATTTTGCGGTGACGGAACTTCTGCCTTCTGCAGGACAAGGCGTTTTGGCGGTGCAAGGGAAAAAAGAACTGCAATCGGTAGTGGAAGGAATCGATCATAAAGAGTCCAGGTGGATTTCCGTGGCAGAGAGGACTTTTGTTCGTCAGTTAAATGGAGGATGTTCCTCTCCAGTGGCTGCCTATGGAGAAATTCGAAACGACAGATGCGTTCTTCGGGGACTGTATTATAATGAACAAACCGGTTGTTTTAGAATTGGGAAGAAGACATCCCCAAAAGAAAAGATAGAAGATATCCAAAACGCAGTACAGATGGGAATCTTGCTTGCGGAAGAGCTGAAAAACGAGGAGGCAGAAACATGATGCAAAAAAGACCGGCAGAAGGAGTGGTCTATCTGGTAGGAGCTGGACCGTCAGATGCAGAACTGATTACAGTAAAGGGGAAACGGTTGCTGGAAGAAGCGGATGTAATTGTATATGACAGACTTGTAGGAAACAGTATCCTTTCCTATGGAAATGCAGAGGCCAAATACATAGATGTAGGAAAACGTTCAGGGTACCATCCTATCGTGCAGGAAGAAATTAATCAGATTCTTGTGGATGAGGCCAAAAAAGGTGGGAAAGTTGTGCGCCTGAAAGGGGGAGACCCTCTGGTATTTGGAAGAGGAGCAGAAGAGGCTGAATACTTAAACAGTCAGGGAATTGCATTTGAGATTGTTCCTGGGATTACTTCAGCTGTTTCTGTGCCGGCTTATCTTGGCATACCAGTGACCCACCGGGACAAGGCGTCCTCTTTTCATGTTGTAACAGCCCACAAAAAAGACGGAAGTTTTCCTGAAATCGCCTATCATGCATTGACAGAAGGGGGAGGCACTTTGGTTTTTTTAATGGGGGTACACACAATAAAAAGTGTGGCGGAAGGACTGATGAAAAGTAAAATGCCACCTGAAACCCCGGCAGCTATTTTAGAGAGAGGGACAACAGCAAGACAAAGAAAGATCAAAGGAACCATTGGAAATATTGCCCGGAAGGCAAAAGAAGAGAATGTACAGTCCCCTGCTATTATTCTGGTAGGACAAGCAGCAAGTGAAGAACAGATGGAATGGTATGATAAACGCCCATTGGCAGGGAGAAAATTTGTAGTAACGAGACCAAGGGAACAAAAAGATAAATTGACAGCGTTTCTGCGAGAGAAAGGTGCGGAAGTGTTGGAAGCGCCGACCATCCGCATTGTACCGATACAGGAAAATCCAGCGTTGGATGCAGCTTTAGAGAATCTAGAAGACTATGGTTGGATTGTTTTTACCAGCCCTACAGGGGTAGAGATTTTCAGGGATTATTTGAAAAAGCATTCCATAGACAACAGGAAGTTCCGGCATCTTAAATTTGCAGTTATAGGAGAAGGGACAGCAGGAAAAATGAAAGAGTGGGGATTTTATCCGGATCTCATGCCAGAAATATATGATAGTGTACATTTGGCAAAAACACTGACTGAGCATGTTGACAAGGACGAAAAAATTCTTCTTCCAAGAGCAAGAATGGGCAGCAGGGAGCTTACAGATATTCTGGAAGAAGCAGGAATATCGGTGACAGATTTGCCATTATATGACACTTGCTACGAATCTCAGTCTTTTATTGATTTTAAAAAAGAGTTTGAGGAAGGCATCAGTGATTATGCAGTTTTCACCAGTGCTTCTACAGTCCGAGGCTTCGTAAATGCAGCATCTGATTTGGACTTGAGTAAGGTGACCGCGCTTTGCATCGGGGAAAAGACAGAAGAAGAAGCAAGAAAGAGTGGAATGATTACCTATACAGCCAGACGGGCAGATGTAAAGTCACTGGTTTTACTGGCAGAAGAAATGGAGAATCCATGGGCGGACAGAAAAAAGAGTTAAAAAAAGGATGGACGACAGGGACCTGTGCACAGGCAGCCACCAGAGCAGCAACAGAATGTTTGCTTATGGGAGTAAAAAGGGAGAAAATTAAGGTGTTTCTTCCTGCAGGTCAAAGGATCGAGCTGCCCGTAAAAGAATACAGAATCGTAAAAAGTGAGCAAAACGAAAAGATTTTGAAAGTAACATGCGGCATCCAAAAATACAGCGGGGACGATCCGGATATTACGAATGGCGTCATGGTTTACAGTACAGTTTCCATGACGGAAGGAGAAACGATTGCAATCGATGGTGGAGAAGGAATCGGAAGGGTGACAAAGGAGGGACTGGATCAGCCAGTGGGAAATGCAGCAATTAATACAGTCCCCAGAAAAATGATTGCAAAAGAAGCAAGAGAGGTCCGAGATCTTTCCGGTTATACAGGAGGACTTCGTATTATCATTGAAATACCGGGCGGAGAAGATTTGGCTAAAAAAACATTTAATCCTCGTATCGGCATAGAAGGGGGTTTATCCATTCTAGGCACCAGTGGCATTGTGGAACCGATGAGTGAGCAGGCATTGATTGATACGATTGAGGTGGAGATTAAGGTGAAGCTTGCTGCAAAGCAGGAAATTCTTCTGGCAGCGCCCGGCAATTACGGTTTGGATTTTTTGAAAGAAAAATGGCAGATCAGAAGCGAAGAGTCAATCAAGTGCAGCAACTATGTAGGAGATACCATAGACCTTGCAGCACGACATGGTGCAAAGGGACTGCTTTTTGCAGCTCATATTGGTAAGTTTGTAAAAGTTGCCGGTGGTATCATGAATACCCATTCCAGATATGCAGACTGTCGGATGGAAATTTTAAGCGCAGCTGCTCTTCGTGCCGGATTGGGAGGGGAAATAGCAAGGAATCTTCTTTGTTGCAATACAACTGAGGATGCACTTCAAATACTGGATGAAGAAAAAAGAAATAAAGTTATGCATATTTTGCTTGAGAAGATTCATGAATCTCTGAATATGCGGTCCGGAGATGCCTTGAAAACAGGTGCGATTGTATTTTCTAATACCCATGGAATGCTGGGTATGACAAAATATGCTTCTGACCTTATTCAAACATATAAACAAAAATAAAATTTCTAAAGAAATAAAATAATATCTAACATGGAAAGGGAATCATATGAAAGGAACATTGTATGGTATAGGTGTAGGACCGGGAGATCCAGAACTTCTGACGCTTCAGGCAGTTCGAATCATTCGGGAAAGCGATGTGATCTTTGCACCCGGTAAAGTACCAGAAGAAACAACAGCCTATCAGATTGCTGCAGGAGCAGTGCCAGAGATTGCTTCAAAAAAGGCAGCAGGCCTCTATATGCCTATGACAAAGGATGAAAAGGAAAGGGAAAAAGCGCACGAAGCAGCTGTACATCAAATTATAGAAGTTTTGAAACAAGGAAAGACTGCTGCTTATCTGACGCTGGGAGATCCCTGTATTTATTCCACCTATCTGTATGTCCATAAAAAGGTAGAAGAGGCAGGCTATCCGGCACAGCTGATCAATGGGATTCCCTCTTTTCTGGCTGTGTCTGCAGCTTTGGATGAAGGACTTGTGGAAAAAGATCAAATGCTCCACCTCATACCGGCATCTTATTCGATAGAGGAAGGAATTTCCCTTCCTGGTACGAAAGTTTTAATGAAAGCGGGAAAAGAGGCTGCAAAAGTCAGAGATTATCTGAAAGAGAAGGGACGAAAGGGGAAAGCGGTAGAGCGTTGTAAAATGGATGGAGAGAAAATTTACCCTTCATTAGATGAAATTCCCGATGATTTAAGTTATTATTCTATTATGGTGGTAAAAGATACAGGAGGACAATAGATGGTTTATTTCGTAGGCGCCGGACCGGGAGACCCGGATCTGATTACTGTGAAAGGGAAAAGAAGAGTGGATGAGGCGGATGTCATTATTTATGCAGGATCTCTGGTGAATTCGGAAGTAATGTCGGGAAGAAAGCCAGACTGCAAAGTTTTCAATAGCGCTTATATGACACTGGAAGAAGTACTGGATGTCATAAAAAAGGCAGAAGAAGAAGGGAAAAGCACAGTACGGCTTCATACCGGAGATCCCAGTTTGTATGGAGCCATCCGGGAGCAAATGGATGCACTGGATGCTCTTGGCATTTCCTATGAAGTCTGCCCCGGAGTCAGCTCTTTTTGCGGAGCAGCAGCGGCCCTTCAGCTGGAATATACGCTGCCGGCTATTTCTCAGAGTGTTGTCATCACAAGGATGGCAGGGCGGACTCCGGTGCCGGAAAGGGAAAGCATTCGTTCCTTTGCAAGCCATCAGACTACAATGGTATTATTTTTGAGTGCAGGACTTCTTGAACAGCTTTCGGAAGAATTACAGGCAGGGGGCTACCCTCCTGATACACCGGCGGCCATTGTCTATAAAGCTACCTGGGAAGATGAAAAAAAGGTGATTTGTACTGTGGATTCTCTTGCACAGGCAGCTGAAAGGGAAGGAATTCATAAGACAGCTCTTATTATTGTAGGACGCGTACTGGAGGGGAAGAATTATGAAAGGTCGAAACTGTACGACCCTACCTTTACCACAGAGTACCGAACGGCAGATAAACCCCAAGAAATGAGGAAAGAAGATTGAAAAAAACTTTGACACTTATCGTTTCTTATACAGACAAGGGAAAAGAAAAAATGAAGCTTGCAGAAGAGATACTCTCCGCTGCCGGGAAAGAGGTGCTTTGTTTTGAGAGACCATTCGGAAAGGAATGGCTGTCCTCCTATTGGGAGAGAGCCGGGGAAATTCTTTTCATTGGAGCAGCAGGCATTGCCGTACGTCTGATTGCTCCTCTGATCCAAGACAAAATGAAGGACCCGGCAGTGGTTGTCATGGATGAAAAGGGCAGATTTGCAATTCCTATTCTGTCCGGTCATTTGGGAGGTGCCAATGAACTTGCTCATTTGCTGGCAGAGGAAATGAAAGCTTTGGCAGTAGTGACAACGGCAACGGATGTACAAGGGAAATTTGCAGTAGATCTATTTGCAAAGAAGCAGTCACTTCTTTTTTCGGATCGGGTGCTGGCAAAAAAAATTTCAGCTGTTATACTAAAAGGAGAACAGCCTGGATTTTATGCAGAGTGTCTGGTGAAGGGGAATCCTCCCAGAGAATTAGAGGTATGTTTTAAAGAGGAGAAGTTAAAGGAGTTTTCCATGGGAATTGCGGTTGTGCAAAGACCGGACAGCAAAAAGCAAAAAATTTCCAGTGGAGCAGATCGAGATGAATCCAATATATTGTATCTTTATCCAGCCAACATTACTCTCGGCATTGGATGTAAAAAGGGAAAGTCGGAAAAAGAGCTTGAAGAATTTTGCCTAAAGCATTTGCGGGCTCTTGGTCTTAGGAAAGAGCAGGTGGAAAAGATCGCAAGTATTGATCGAAAAGCAGAAGAAAAAGGGATGAAAGATCTGGCCAGTCAATGGAAGATTCCATTTGAGACCTGGCCAGAGGAAGAATTGAAACAAATAGAAGATGTAAGTAGAGAATCTGCATTTGTACAGCAAGTGACAGGTATTGGAAACGTGTGTGAACGCGCAGCGATACAAAGCAGCAGAAATGGAAAGTTGTTACTTACAAAAACCGCAGAAAACGGCATGACCCTTGCGGTGGCAGCAAAAGATTGGAGTGTGACATTTGACGAAATTATATGTAGTGGGCATTGGACCGGGCAATTATGAAGATATGACTATAAGGGCAGAGAGGGCTTTAAAGGAAAGCCAGGTGATTGCAGGTTATACCGTCTATGTGGATTTGATAAAAGAGCATTTTCCCGGGAAGGAATTTTTGACAACTCCTATGACGAAGGAAATCAAACGGTGTCAAATGGCACTGGAACAGGCACAGCAAGGGAAAGTTACCGCTATGATCTGTAGTGGAGATGCCGGAATTTATGGAATGGCAGGACTGATTCTTTCTATGAAAGAGAATTATCCCAAGGTTCAGGTGGAAGTAATTCCAGGAGTAACTGCAGCGACCTCCGGAGCAGCAGTACTTGGTGCTCCGCTTATTCATGATTTCGCTGTAATCAGCTTGAGTGATCTGCTCACACCATGGGAAAAGATCGAAAATCGGCTGCGCTGTGCGGCTAAAGCAGATTTTGTCATTTGTATTTACAATCCTTCCAGTAAAAAGAGGAGGGACTATTTAAAAAAGGCATGCCGTATCATTGGGGAATATCAAAATCCCGATACCGTATGCGGCTATGTGTCCAATATTGGACGGAAGGGGGAGACGTATAAGCTGTGCAGCCTTGCAGAGCTTTTGGAAGAACAAACAGATATGTTCACCACAGTATTTATAGGAAACTCGCAGACTATTAGAAAAAAGGAAGCTATGATAACACCAAGGGGATATGAAAATGGCTAGTATTATGATTTTTGCAGGAACAACAGAGGGGCGGAAAATAGCGGAATTTTTACGGGGACATGCACCAAAAGTATATGTCCTGACAGCAACAGAGTATGGAAAAGAACAGGTGAAGGACGGGGAGAATATACACGTTCTTGCCGGGAGACTGGATGTAGAAGGGATGAGAGAACTGGCGTATGGATGCCAGGCAGAGCTTGTTATCGACGCAACCCACCCTTTTGCTATGGAAGTGACAAACAATATACAGAAAATGTGTAAAGAGGAAAGCATTTCCTATATCCGTGTACTGCGGGAAGGGTCCGTGAAGGATACCAATGCAGTATGGGTAAATAGTATACAAGAGGCAGCAGGCTATCTGAAAGATAAAGAGGGAAACATTTTAATTACCACAGGGAGCAAGGAACTTGCACCTTATACAGAAATTCCCGATTACCGAACCAGGTGTTTTCTCCGTGTACTTTCCACCCAGGAAGCGGTGCAAAAAGCGGTAGAAAGTGGATTCGAAGGGAAGCATTTAATTGCCATGCAGGGGCCTTTTTCTCAGAAGATGAATGAACAGCTTCTTTTGCATGTACAGGCAAAATATCTAGTAACTAAGGAATCCGGGCGAAGCGGCGGGTACGAAGAAAAGCTTCGGGCTGCTAAGAAGGCAGGAGCGGTGGCGGTTGTCATTGGAAGACCCCAGGAAAAGGGATTTACTTTGCATGAAGTTTTCCAGATGCTTGCAGAAAAATATGGCTTTAGAAGAACCCGCCATATTACACTTGTGGGCATTGGGCCTGGAGACCCGGGAATGCTGACGAAGGCAGCAGAGCAGGCAATGAAATCTGCAGACGTATTGATCGGTGCAAAAAGGATGCTGAAAGTAGCAGAAGGAATTGCAGCAGAACGATACGAAGAATATCGGGCAGATAAGATAGAGGAATTTCTTCGGAATAATTCCAGATATCGCCGTATTGTCATTTTGCTTTCCGGTGATATTAGTTTTTACAGTGGAGCAGCCAAGTTAAAAGAGGCGTTAAAAGAATATGAGATGTCTATTATTCCGGGAATTTCATCCATATCTTTTATGGCGGCCCGCGTAGGGGTAGGGATAGAACATACCCCTCTTCTTAGTATCCATGGACGAACCTGTAATTACGTGGATTATTTAAGAGAATATGGTAAGATTTTTCTGCTGGTAAGCAGCGGGCATGATATAGAAACTGTGCTGGTAAAACTATGCAGATACGGGTACGGGACAGCAATGGTCTATGTGGGAAGCAGGCTGTCGTATCCCAAAGAGAACATTGTATGGGGCATGGCAAGGCGCCTGGCAGGAAAGAAAAGGATTTGGGGCAGTCTAAGTGTGATGTATGTGGAACTTTCCAAAACACTTATGGAAGAGATACCTTTGGAAACAGAGGATTCCAGCTTCATCCGCGGCAAAATACCTATGACAAAAAGTGGAATCAGAAGTGTCATTCTTTCAAAAATGAATCCGAAAAAAGAGGCAGTGATTTATGATGTGGGGGCCGGAACCGGATCTGTATCGGTAGCTCTTGCAAAAAAAGCTATTGATGGCACCGTTTATGCAATCGAAAAGAAAGTAGAAGGTATCGCACTGATTCATAAAAATAAACGGCATTTTCATGTATCCAATATTCAGGTGATTCACGGAGAAGCTCCAGAGGCGCTGGATTCTCTTCCGGCTCCTGATGTTGCATTTGTAGGAGGAAGCAGTGGGAATCTGACTGCCATTTTGGAAACGATTTGGAAAAAAAATCCTGCGGCAAAAATTGTAATATCCGCCATTACGTTAAATACACTTGCGGAATGTACGCAATATATGAAACATCATCCTAAAGTGGAGGCAGATATTATGCAGATCCAGATGGCGCAGGGAAAAACGGTAGGAAAGTATCAAATGATGACAGGGCAGAACCCGATTTATATCGTTACTTTTGAAGGAAAGAAAGGAGAGGAGGAATGAACAGACACACGCCAAGACTTGTTATAGCAGCACCGGGAAGCGGAAGCGGAAAGACGCTGGCAGTCTGTGGAATTTTAACTTCTTTTCTGACAGCAGGGAAAAAAATGGCATCCTTTAAATGCGGACCAGATTATATCGACCCGATGTTCCATGAAACTGTGATCGGGACAGCCTCCAAAAATCTGGATACTTTTTTTGCAGGAGAAGAACTGGTAAGGCAGCTTTTTCTAGAAGATGCAAAAAAGGCAGATCTCTCTGTGATTGAAGGAGTGATGGGCTATTATGACGGACTGGCAGGTACTTCCCTTTCGGCAAGTACCTATGATGTGGCAAAGACGCTGAAAGCTCCTGTTGTTCTTGTGGCGGATGCTGCAAAGACCAGTGTATCTGTCATAGCCCTATTAAAAGGATTTCTGGAATTTCGCAAAGACAGCCAGATAAAGGGAGTCATTTTTAATAATCTTTCAGAAGCAAGATATGAAAGTATGAAAAAAATGGCGGAAGAGGAGCTGGGAATAAAGGTATGCGGTTATCTCCCCAAGATGAAAGAAGTGGATTTGGAAAGCCGTCATTTGGGTCTGGTAATGCCAGGTGAAGTAAGCAGATGGAAGGAAAAGTTAAAAAGACTGGAAATACAGTGTCGCCAGACACTTGATCTTCCATTGCTGGAGAAGATTGCATCATCTGCACCGGATTTGGAGGAGAAAACAAGTCTGATAAATCACATAGAAACGTGTAACGCATCTCCGGTAGTGGCTGTGGCAAAAGATGCAGCTTTTGCTTTCTACTATAAAGATAATCTTACACTGCTCCAAAAGCTTGGCGCGACTCTGGTTGAATTTTCTCCTCTTTCCGACAAAGAGCTTCCCAGGGAAGCAGATGCCCTTTTGCTGGGTGGAGGATACCCGGAACTTTATGGCCCTCAGCTGGAAGGGAATCATTCCATGAGGCAGGCGGTGAAGCAGGCTCTTTTATCTGGAATGCCATGTATGGCAGAGTGCGGGGGATTTCTTTATCTTCAGGAAGAAATGGAAAATCCTCAGGGGAGGCATTATCAAATGACCGGATTTTTGCCGGGAAAAAGCCATTACAAAGGAAAGCTGTCCCGGTTTGGTTATGTGTCACTGACAGCAAAGAAAGACGGACCATTTGCAAAAGAAAAAGAGAGCATCCGGGGACATGAGTTTCATTATATGGATACGGATGCAAATGGGGAGTCTTTCCTGGCAGAAAAACCTATTACCGGAAGAACGTGGGACTGTGGCGTAACAGGAGAAACATTCTATGCCGGATTTTCCCATCTTTATCTCTATTCTCAGCCCAAGTGGGCTGAAAGGTTTGTAAGAAAGGCAGAAGCGTATGGAAAAAACAAAAGAAAACATCAGCCTTAACATATCTGAATTGGATCAAGCTGCAATGGAGCGATGTAAAACCCGCTGGATGCAGATTGCAAAACCTTTATATGGGCTTGGAAGACTGGAAGATGCTATTATACAGATTGCGGGCATAACTGGAAATGAAAAAGTTTCTATAGATAAAAAAACATTGATTGTAATGTGCGCAGATAATGGAGTTGTAGAAGAAGGCGTTTCCCAGACAGACAGCAGCGTAACAGCTGTGGTGACAGACAATTTCGCGGCTGGGAAAACCTCTGCCTGCTTCATGAGCAGGAAGGCTGGTGTGGGCGTATTTCCTGTCGATATAGGAGTACAGACGAAGACAAAGGTGTATGAAGATAAGGTAGCCTGGGGAACAAACAATATGGCAAAAGGTCCGGCCATGTCAAAGGAAGAGGCAAAGGAAGCCATTCAGGTCGGGATCCGTGCAGCCAGGCGCTGTAAGGAAAAGGGGGATCAGATCCTTCTCACAGGAGAAATGGGAATTGGAAATACTACCACAAGCAGCGCAGTCGCTTCTGTATTATTAGGAAGATCTCCGGAAGAAATGACAGGGAAGGGAGCAGGGCTAAGTGATGAAGGACTGAAAAGAAAGCGCCAGGTTATCAAACGAGCCATTGAGATTAATCAGCCGGATCCTTTGGATCCGCTGGATGTGTTATCCAAGGTGGGAGGCCTTGATATCGGCGGGCTTGCAGGAGTATTTCTTGGCGGAGCCATATACCGTCTTCCAGTGGTGATGGATGGATTTATTTCAGCTACAGCAGCTCTTCTTGCCTGTCGGATGGAACCCAGAGTTTCTGATTATATCCTGCCATCCCACATGTCCGGAGAAGGGGGAATGGAACTGATTTTAAAAGAACTTGGCAAAGAGCCTTTTATCCGATGCGGGATGAAACTAGGAGAAGGTACCGGAGCAGTTGCTCTTATGCCCCTTCTGGACCTGACTTTGGAAGTGTACCGGTATATGCCGGATTTTGATGGAATTCAGATCGAGGCGTATCAGCCTCTTTAAAGGAGGAAACGATGCTTTACATGATATTTGGAGGGAGCGGAAGCGGGAAATCTGAGTATGCAGAAGATCTTGCAGTAAAGCTTTGTCCAGGAGAAAAAGTGTATCTTGCCACACTGCAGGACATTGACGAAGAAATGGAAAAACGGATTGAAGACCATAGAGCTATGCGAAAAGGAAAACATTTTATCACGATGGAACAGGGAATTTCCCTGGAAACCATAGATTTGTGCGGACAAAGGCTGGTGCTTTTAGAATGTATGACCAATCTGCTGGCAAATGAGATGTACTCCCCACAGGCGCAGAAAGACGAACCGGTATCCGATTACATTATGAAGGGAATCCGGCATATCAAAAACCAGGTAGAAGATATGATTGTCATTGCCCAGGATTCTTTTTCGGAAGTTCCCATGGATCCGGAAATGCGCCGGTATGTCCGGGAATCTGGAAGAGTGAATCAGAAACTTGCAAAGGAGGCAGATGTGGTGATTGAGGTGAAATTTGGCCTTCCGCTTGTGCTGAAAGGAGCATTGCCGGTATGAAATATATCAGCAGTTTTTTGATTGCGTTTGGCATGTATTCAAGGATCCCGGTTCCGCAGACAGACTGGGAGAAGTCGTCCATGGAGTATGTCATGTGCTTTTTTCCTTTGATAGGAGCAGTAATTGGAGCAGTGATATATGGCGCTGTGTGGGCAGCAGAAGTTTTTTCCTTTCCCCGTCAGTTGTCAGCCGCTGTTCTTACGGCGCTGCCTCTTTGGATTTCCGGGGGTATCCATATGGACGGATATATGGATACAAAAGATGCACTGGCATCCTGGGGAGATGCGAAGAAAAAACTGGAGATCTTAAAGGACAGTCATGTAGGAGCCTTTGCGGTGATGGGATTTGGAATTTATCTTCTTCTTTCTTTCGGAGCATGGAACAGTATCCATCCTGGAGAGGGTCTTTTTTGTGTCAGTGTTGGATTTGTGATCAGCCGGACGTTAAGCGGTCTGTCTGTCATTTGTTTTCCTAAAGCAAAAAAAACGGGCTCCTATGTTACCATGTTTGCAGGAAAAGCCCAAAAAAGAGCAGGAGCTGCAGTACTTGGAGCGTTGCTTATTTTTTGTGTTGTGCTGATCGTTCTATTCGGAGGAAAGTACGGATGGCTCTTTCTTCTTGCGGCAGCAGTTGTTTATATTTGGTACTATTATATAAGTAAGAAACAATTTGGAGGAATCACCGGAGATTTGGCAGGATATTTTGTCCAGCTTATTGAGCTGGTCTTTCTTCTTGTAGCAGCGGTGGTGAGATAGAACTATGAAGATCATATTGGTCCGACATGGACAGACAAAAGGGAACCGGGAACATCGTTTTATTGGAGGAAGAAGCGATGAGTCCGTGACAGAAGAAGGAATGCTTATTCTGGAAAAACGGGTATATCCTGCGGTGGATCACGTGTTTTCCAGCCCTATGAAACGGTGTCTGCAGACAGCAAAAGTTGTTTTTGGGGAAGAAAATCCAGAAATTATTGAAGATTTTCGGGAATGTGATTTTGGAAAATTGGAAGGGAAAACTCACAAGGAGCTGGAAGGGATTCCCTGGTATGATGACTTTGTAAAAAGTGGCGGTTCTCTGCCATTTCCGGAAGGGGAGGCAATTTCAGATTTTAATGACCGATGTGTGAAAGCTCTTATAAAGGCTGTAGAAATCGGACAAAAACGAGGGGATCAGACAATTGGTTGCATAGTTCACGGAGGAGTGATTATGGCTGTTATGTCGCGGATCATATCAGGTAGTGATTACTATGCCTGGAACGTAGAAAACGGCGAAGGCTATCTTGTGGAAATAGATGAAGAAAAATGGAAGGATGGACAGCTGGATGGTACAGTCATTGGCGGCACTTTGCATCGGATTTATATTTGATTTTATTTTGGGAGATCCGCATTGTCTCTGGCATCCGGTACAGGGGATCGGACATCTGATTACAGGGACAGAAAAGGTTCTGAGAAAAGTTTTTCCAGATACAAAACGGTGGTTACAGATAGCCGGAGTGTTTCTTGTTTTCATTGTGTTATTCTTTTCTGTGTTGATTCCGGCTGTCATTCTCAAAGCAGCAGACCGGGTTCACCCGGTATTTTCTTTTGCACTTTCCTGCATTCTTTGCTGGCAGATGCTGGCGACAAAATCTTTGAAGACAGAGAGTATGAAAGTATATACCGCACTGGAGAAAGACGGACTGGAGGCGGGAAGGAAAGCGGTCTCCATGATTGTAGGGCGGGATACCAAAGCCCTCACAGAGGAAGGTGTCATTAAAGCAGCTGTGGAAACGGTGGCGGAGAATACTTCAGATGGAGTGACAGCCCCCTTATTTTATATGATATTAGCAGGTCCTTTGGGGGGCGTTTTCTATAAGGCCATTAATACAATGGATTCTATGATTGGCTACCGGAATGAAACGTATCGGTATCTCGGGTCATGTGCTGCCCGACTGGATGATGTGGTAAACTTTATTCCAGCCAGGATCAGTGCCATATTTATGATTGGCGCTTCTTTTTTGATGAAACTGGACGGCAAGAATGCATGGAAGATCTATCGAAGAGACCGGCATAATCACAAAAGCCCAAATGCGGCACAGACAGAGGCAGTGATGGCAGGTGCTCTTCAGGTGCAGCTTGCAGGAGATGCCTGGTATTTTGGAGAGCTCTATAAAAAACCTACCATTGGAGATCCTATTCGTCCGGTAAGGCGGGAAGATATTTCTCTGGCGTGTCGCCTGGAATATGTAGCAGTGATTTTACAGTTCCTTGTGCTGGCGGGAATAAAGGCAGCATTTATTTGGTGGATGTAAAAACGACCATGAAACAGTTAGAAATGTCATTCATTGTATAGAGAAAGAGGAGAAACATGGAAGAACACGGCGGAAATATTTTTCATAAAAACATTACATTAGACTTCTCTGTTAATATTAATCCTTTTGGAATGCCGGAATCTGTCGAGAAGGCGGCCCTAAAAGGGGTGTCCCTTTCTTTCCAGTATCCGGATATTGAAAAAAGGGAACTTGAAAAAGCCCTGGGAAGGAAATTTGAGATTTCGGAAAAGCGGGTTGTAACAGGAAACGGAGCTGTAGAACTGATCTACGGGACAGCAGCAGCTTTCGGACCCGGAAAAGCAGTTGTTATGGGACCTACCTTCAGTGAATATGAAAAAGCCCTTCGCCTTCATGGTTGGCAGGTATCTAGGTATCTGGCAAAGCCAGAGGAGGGATATCGGTTTACAGAAAGAATGCTTAAGCAGCTGGAAGACGAGAATATTCAGGCAGTATTCCTGTGCAATCCCAACAATCCCACTGGCACTTTGGCAGATGAAATTTTTCTGGAACATCTGGCCTTGCTATGCCACAGAAAGAAGATCCTGCTTGTGATCGATGAGTGCTTTTTAGAATTTACAAGACAGGGAGAGAGAAATTCCCTTCGGCATCTACAGGAGAAATATCC
This sequence comes from Lachnospiraceae bacterium, assembly GCA_019423745.1. Taxonomy (GTDB): domain Bacteria; phylum Bacillota; class Clostridia; order Lachnospirales; family Lachnospiraceae; genus Claveliimonas. Next base: position 73,592 of record JAHZAV010000006.1, on the reverse strand, counting down.
CCGGATTCTCATTCTTCGGGCATTTACAAAACTATATGCCATGCCGGGCCTTAGACTTGGGTATGCTCTGGCAGGAACAGAAGAGATGGCAGAAACACTTGCTCGTATGCTTCCCCCCTGGAATGTGTCCTGGCCGGCACAGCTTGCAGGATGCGCTGCATTGAAGGAGGAAGAGTTTGTAAGGAAAACAAGGGAATTTCTTTTGAAAGAAGAAAAGTGGATGGAACAGGAACTGAAAAAGCAAGGATTTTTTGTGTGGCCGTCTGATACCATCTTCTGTATGTTTGAAGGGGAGGAAGATTTGCAGGAAAAGTGCCTGGGACAGGGAATTTATATCAGAGACGGAGCCAGTTTTACCGGAATCCGAAAAGGAACGTATCGGATCGGAATCCGGAAACATGAGGACAATATAAAGCTTCTGGATGTTTTGAAAACATGCGGGGAAACCGGAAAAAGGAGAGAGCGATGGCAAAAGTAATTATGATTCAAGGGACCATGTCTGGGGCTGGAAAGAGCCTTTTAACGGCAGGACTTTGCCGTATCTTTAAAGAGGATGGGTTTCGAACAGCACCTTTTAAGTCCCAGAATATGGCGTTGAATTCCTACATTACAGAAGATGGCCTGGAAATGGGAAGAGCCCAGGCAGTGCAGGCAGAAGCAGCTATGACCAGACCTTCTGTCTATATGAATCCCATTTTATTAAAGCCTACAACTGACACCGGATCTCAGGTCATCGTCAACGGGGAAGTTCTGGGAAATATGAGTGCACGTGAGTATTTTGCCTGCAAAAAGAAATTTGTTCCCGATATATTAAATGCCTGCCGCCAGTTAGCTAAAGATTACGATATTCTCGTGGTAGAAGGAGCAGGCAGTCCGGCAGAGATTAATCTGAAGGAAAACGATATTGTAAATATGGGCCTTGCCCAAATGTTGGATGCGCCTGTCTTACTTGCCGGTGACATAGACAGAGGCGGCGTATTTGCCCAGCTGTATGGTACAGTGGCATTGTTGGAACCGGAAGAAAGAAAGCGGATCCAGGGACTGCTCATCAATAAATTCCGGGGAGATAAATCCATTTTAGATCCGGGAATCGCCATGCTGGAGGAAAAGACAAGGATTCCCGTGGTGGGAACAATCCCTATGCTTTCCGTTGATATAGAGGAAGAGGACAGTATATCACAGCGTCTGGAAGCAGGAAAACGTACAGGGAAAACGCAAAAGGCAGCCATTGAAATTGCGGCCATTCGCTTTCCCAGAATCTCCAATTATACGGATCTTGCTCCTTTAGAGTCTGTGGAGCAGGTGGAGGTACGCTACGTCTCTTCCCCGCAGGAGCTGGGGCATCCGGATCTGATTTTGCTTCCTGGAAGCAAAAATACAATGGGAGATTTAAAATGGATGAGGACATCCGGCATGGAGGCCTCCATTTTCAAACTGATGAAAAAAGGTACGCTATTGTTTGGCATATGCGGCGGCTATCAGATGATGGGAGAAATCCTTGCAGACCCGGAACATACGGAAGAGGGAGGAAGCATGCGGGGCATGGGGCTTCTTCCGGTGGAAACTGTTTTTCAGAAACAGAAGACGAGAACTCGCATACAGGGAAACCTGGAGGTACTTAGCGGCGTTTATGAAAGTCTGTCAGGTGCTGCCTATGAAGGATATGAAATTCATATGGGAAAAACAAAACTGATAGGGGAAGCACAGGTTTTGGCAAAGAGAAAGGAAGAAATCCTGGGTGTATGCAAAGGGCAGGCGGCAGGAACCTATATTCATGGAATTTTTGACAGCAGTTATGTGGCACAAGGTATGCTTCAAATATTGGCAAAGAAAAAAGGTTTGAATGGGGATTCGCTTAAAGGAACCAATTTTCAGGAATACAAAGAAAAACAGTATCAGGCGCTGGCAAAAGGGCTTCGGGAAGCCCTTGATATGGAAGCGATTTACCATATGTTAAGAGAGATTAAATGCTAAAAGGTACGGACTAGGAAAGAAGGGAAAAGATATGACAGAAGGATTGGAACAGGTATTGCCAGGTGAGATAGAGAAACGTAGTTTTGAGATTATAACAGAAGAATTAGGAGAGAGAAACTTTGATCCCTTGGAAGAGCCCATTATCAAACGTTGTATTCACACCAGCGCGGATTTTGACTATGCAGACCAGCTTTACTTTTCGTCCGGGGCAGTGAAGATAGGAATAGAAGCCATTAAAAAAGGAGCCCGGATTGTGACAGATACCAACATGGGAAAGGCGGGGATCAATAAGACCATCCTTGCTTCTTTTGGCGGGGAGGTTTTGTGTTTTATGGCAGATGCGGACATTGCTAAGACAGCTAAAAAAGAGGGAACCACCCGGGCAGTAGCCAGTATCAAAAAGGCAGCTTCCCTGACAAACAATGATTTTGACAGGACTAAGAAAGAGAAAAGACCTCTCATTCTTGCTGTAGGGAATGCGCCTACCGCTCTTATAGAAGCGTATGAACTGATTCAGAAGGGTGTGTTTGCTCCCGATCTGATTATTGGGGTTCCGGTTGGATTTGTAAATGTGATTCCGGCCAAAGAGCTGATCATGAAAGCAGGAGTTCCCTGCATTGTAGCCCGAGGACGAAAGGGCGGAAGCAATATTGCGGCGGCCATCTGTAATGCATTGATCTATATGGCAGCAGGAAGATAGAGTGATAAAAAGGAGGAAGAGAAAATGAAAATTGTATTGCTGGAGAGTCTGGGAGTTTCTGACTCTGTAATGGAAACCTATGTAAAAAAACTGGAAGAAATGGGACATAGCTTTGTAGCATATCCTAAAGATACCGATTCAAACGTACAGGTAGAACGGAGCAAGGATGCTGATGTTTTGATGCTGGCAAATATGCCTCTATCTGCGTCTGTGATTGAGGAAGCTTCTTCTTTGAAATTTATTGATGTAGCATTTACCGGCGTAGACCATATTCCGGTCAAAGAGGCAAAAGAAAAGCAGATTGCGATCAGCAATGCTTCCGGTTATGCTACACAGGCAGTAGCAGAGCTTTGCGTCAGTTTTATGATTCAGCTTCTTCGTAACGTGTCAAAAACTGAAAAAAGATGCCGGGAAGGAGGCACAAAAGATGGTTTGATTGGCAATCTTTTGTGTGGAAAGACCGTAGGAATTGTAGGTGTTGGCGCCATTGGCAAGAGAACGGCAGCGCTTTGCAAAGCATTTGGCTGTCGGGTCATTGGATTTAACAGAAGTAAAATTACCGATCCGGTCATAGAGGAACAGGTAAGCCTGAAAGAACTGCTGGCACAGTCAGATATTGTTTCCCTTCACTGTCCTCTGACAGATGCTACCAAAGGAATGATCGGGGAAGAACAGCTGAAACAGATGAAGAAAACAGCCATACTGATCAATACGGCAAGAGGGGCAGTGGTGGATTCTAAAGCTTTGGCAAAAGCTTTGGAAGAAGGGCAGATTGCCGGAGCGGCAAGCGATGTCTTTGAGACGGAGCCGCCCCTTTCTATGGATCACCCGCTTCTTTCCAGTCCTAATACAATCGTGACACCTCACATTGCTTTTGCTTCCAAAGAGTCTATGGAACAAAGAGCTCAGATTGTATTTGACAATCTCTATTCCTGGCTTGCAGGCGAACAGAAAAATAAGATATAAATACTTTAAATAGGTTGTGCCTGGAAGGCGTGGCGTACATAGAGATTGCAGATGGAATCATATTCTCCCAGGCCCTTTAAAATACACGTAGTTTCATATCCGTGGGATTGGAAGATAGATTTCCAGGAATCCGGATCATCACCTGCAAGATCATTGGAGGCATGATCCCCTGCTACCAGCATGAGGGGAGCAAGGTAAATATGGCGGTAGCCTTTGCCTTCCATCAGGCCAAGCACAGCATCAAGATCCGGATAGGCCTCCACGGTGCCCACATAGACATGGGAATGCCCAGTCTGTTTAAAAGCATAATCCAGTGCTCCATAGAGCATGTTGGCATAATGAGTGCTTCCATGCCCCATCCATACAAGAGCTTCCTGTTCCAAAAGATCAGGGAGCTCTTTTGTCAGAGCATCAATTACATAGAAAAGATCGGAAGTATCTGTAAGGAGAGGAGCTCCAAAAGAAAGGCTGGAAAAGTGGTCTTTAAAGGAGAGAACATCCGCTTTCATCAAATCATTTTCCACCCCGTTCATAATATGCGTAGGCTGTACCAGAAGATCGGTAAATCCCTGGTTTACAATATCCGCCATGGCTTCCTGTACATTGGGAATAAAAAGGTGATCCCTTTCTCTTAACTTTTTCAGGATCATGCCGCTTGTATAGGCGTGAAAAAATGTTCTGTCCGGAAACTTATCCGCAAGAATTTTCTCGATATGTTCAATATTTTTTTCTCTTGTTTCTTTATAACTGGTGCCAAAGCTGACGACCAGTAATGCTTTTTTAGTCATAGATTTTTCCTCCATGTGAGTAAATTGAAACTGTCTGTAGTATAACGGAGGCGGGGGAATTAATCAATGTGCTTCTTTTCTATTTCACTCTATTCCTTAATCCCTTTTGAAAATATCTCTTGTATATACTTTTTCTTTTACATCATCCAAACAGGAATCATATCTGTTAGCAATGATCGCCTGGCTTTTCTTTTTAAATTTCTTAAGATCATTTACAACAACGGAACCAAAGAATGTCTCACCATCTTTCAGAGTTGGCTCATAGATGATAACCGTAGCACCTTTTGCTTTGATTCGTTTCATCACGCCCTGGATAGAGGACTGTCTGAAATTATCGGAATTAGATTTCATAGTCAAGCGATATACACCGATGACGCAATTCTTCTCCTGATCTGGAGTATAATCCCCACGATTATAATAATCATAGTATCCGGCCATATTTAACACCTGATCGGCAATAAAGTCTTTTCTTGTCCGATTACTTTCAACGATAGCAGAAATCATGTTCTGCGGAACATCATTGAAGTTTGCCAGCAGCTGTTTTGTATCCTTTGGCAGGCAGTATCCGCCGTATCCAAAGCTTGGATTGTTGTAATGGGAACCGATACGGGGATCAAGGCATACGCCGTCAATAATCTGCTGAGTATTTAAGCCTTTTGTTTCCGCATAAGTATCAAGTTCATTGAAGTAAGAGACGCGAAGAGCAAGGTAAGTATTTGCAAATAGCTTAACAGCTTCCGCTTCTGTAAAGCCCATAAAGAGAGTGTCAATATTTTCTTTAATTGCACCCTGCTGAAGGAGTGTTGCGAAGATATGAGCTTTTTCAGAAGACTCTTCATCACAAGATACAATGATTCTTGATGGATAAAGATTATCATAAAGCGCCTTTGATTCGCGAAGGAATTCCGGGCTGAAGATAATATTCTTTGTGTTGTATTTTTTGCGTACAGATGCAGTATAGCCAACCGGAATTGTTGATTTGATAATCATGGTAGCATTTGGATTTACTTTTAATACCAATTCAATGACAGCTTCTACGGCGGAGCAGTCAAAGAAATTTTTCTTGCTGTCGTAGTTTGTTGGAGCTGCAATTATGACGAAATCCGCATTTTTATAAGCTTCTTCGCCGTCAAGTGTAGCAGTCAGATCTAGGTCTTTTTCTGCAAGATACATTTCAATATAATCATCCTGAATAGGAGATTTTTTGTTGTTGATGAGATCCACCTTTTCTGGAATGATATCAACGGCTGTTACATGGTTATGCTGTGCAAGAAGAGTAGCGATAGAAAGACCCACATATCCGGTTCCGGCAACTGCAATATGATATTTTTTATCGATCATAGGTTTGTTGACAACAGGCTTTTCTTCTTCGAATAAGTCAATTACTTCAAAATCAAGTGCTTCAGCAATAGCCTGAAGCTGATCGATGGAAGGAGTGTAGTCACAGCTTTCTAATCGGCTGATCATGCCTCGGTTGATTCCGGTCATTTCTGCCAGCTGTGCCTGCGTGATTTTCTGTGCTTTTCTTTTGCTGATAATGGTATCAGCCATTTTAGTAATAGATAATTTTTTCATATGAGTTCTCCTGATGTTATTAATAATGACATTTTTGACGTAATTTGATTTTGATTTAAACACTTTTATGATAGCAAGTAAGGTTGAAAATGTCAATTAAAAAGGAAAAGAAATAGAAAATTCCATTTAAAACGACAACAAAATGTCGTTTTAAATGGAATTTGTTAAAGGTAATTTTTTTTCTGTAAAATAATTCAAGTAGATTCATCTGACAGATCAGTTTTGCAAGAAAATCTTAGCGCAGGTAGATCATTTGATTGTAAGCAATTCTTTTTCCAACTCTTCCATATTTTTTGGAAATGGACCGGTAGAAGAAATCATTTTTTCTTGGCACAAAAATTTATGGAGACGGATTACGGAAGGGATTTCCAGATTTGTCTCTTTTAAAAGTGCTTCATCAGAAAGCAGCTGTTCGGGCTTGCCCTGGCTTAGGACATAGCCATCTTTAAAAAGGATTACCTCATCAGCCCATTCCAATGCATAGTCTGTATTGTGGGTTGAGAGCATGACAGTCATTCCGGATGCACACATTTCAGCAATTTTCTGATGAATAATTTTCGTGTGAACCGGATCTAGTGCGGCAAATGGTTCATCAAGGATCATAATTTCCGGATGCATAACAAGGATATCTGCAAGGGCAACTTGTTTTTTTTGGCCTCCGCTTAAAGCATGGACCGGACGGTCACGGAAAGGTGTGATTTCAAGCTGTTCAATGACCTTTTTTACTTCTTTTGAAACGGTGTCTTCCGGAAGATTTAAGTTGAGAGGACCAAAGGATATCTCCTGGTAAACACTGGCGCAAAAAAGCTGAGTATCAGGATTTTGAAACACAATCCCTACCTTGCTTCTAAGTGCCAGCAGATCTTTTTTATGATAGGATACGGGAGTTCCATGAAAAAGGAGACTTCCCTTATCTGGTTTTAAAATACCGTTGCAGCATAAGAAGAATGTAGATTTTCCGGAACCATTGGCACCCAGGATTGCAACCTTACTGCCCCGTTTAATAGAAAGGGAAAGGCCGCTAAGAGCTGGCGTGGATTTATCTTCGTAAGAAAAGTGCAGATTGCGGGCCTCTAAAATCATATCTTGCATTGGTTTACCTCCAGGTTCTTAGGATTGTTTCCAGTATAACGGTGTGAAATATGGTTAAAAGGAAAAGGAAAACTTCAAACAATATAAGAAAGAAGATATCCTTTTGTTTGACTGGTTGTTGTTCTTTCAGGACATGAATCCTGCCGTCGTAGCATCGGGCTTCCATGGCATCGTATATATTTCCAGCCTTTCGGATTGAAAGGATGAATAAGGAGGAGGCCAGAAGACCGTAAGATTTGATGGAAGTGCGAAAATTTTTATAACCCAGGCGGGAGTGTTGTGAGCAGGAGATAGAAGAGGCAGTCTCTAAAAGAAGAAAAATAAAGCGGTAAATCAACATCATAAGCTCGATGATGAGCCAGGGAATATGCCAGGATTCCAAGACATGGATGATATCTGTCAAAGGAGTGCTAAGAGACAGGAAATACAGACAGGAAACACAGGCAAGTGCAGTGAGGATGAGCTGGATTCCCTGATAAATACCACTCCAGCTGCCGCTTAAATACCAGGCTCCGATGGGAATGGAAAAAGCATCCAGTGGATTTGAGGAAATATTTATGATAATGGCTAATGTGCTTATCATTAGAAAAATGCAAGGAATTCGCATTAATTTACCATAATAAACAGGAGAAATGCCGCCTTTTTTTATGGTGAGCCAGGACGCGGCAAAAAGGACAATTGCAGCGACAAGCATGGAACGGCTGATGATGCAGAAGCACAAAGATGCCAGAGAAAAGCCGACCTTTTCTCCGGCATTGATATATCTTAGTTTGGATGTATAACATAGTTTGTCGATCAGAGTCATAAAAGCAGTCTCCTTGCAGATTAAAATTTTAGTCTTCGGATTGCTCCAATTCTTTCATCCATTTTTTTCGTTCTACGAATCTTCCCATGAAAAAGGAAATAATTCCTACACCGATTCCAGTCTGGACACAAAAAAGAAGACTTTCAATTTCTCCTGGTAGTTCTCCACCAAGAAAAGTTTCCAGAACGGGTGTGAACCAGGGCTCATAAGGTTCCCCCTGCACTTCTTCTACCATAACGCTTCCGGCATCGTCAGAGCCTCCAAAACTGGCACTTTTATTAAGAAACAGAGGAAAAATAATCAGTGCGACAACAATGACCAGTAAAAGGATAACCGTTTTTTTGTTTTTACTCATATGATTTTGCCTCCTTATAATATCCGATTGATTTCAGTTCGGGTTGTGCGTATGTCTCTAAGGCGATGACAATGATTACCGTCAGGATTCCCTCAATAATGGCAAGAGGAATCTGGGTAGGAGCAAACACACTAAGAAATTTTACAGCAGATGTAAGAACCCCGCCTTGCTGGGAAGGATAAGCAAGTGCCAGTTGAATGCTGGTAATGCAGTAGGTAAAAAGATCTCCCAAAGCAGCGGCAAGAAAGATGCTGATGCGGCGGTTTATGTTCATCTTTTTGCATATGGCGTAAATAAGCCAGGATAGAATGGGACCCGCAATAGCCATAGAAAAGGTATTGGCTCCAAGAGTAGTCAGACCTCCGTGAGCCAGAAGAATCGCCTGGAATAACAGCACGATAAGACCAAGAATACTTACAGATGCAGGACCAAATAAAATGGTTCCAAGGCCTGTACCTGTCATGTGGGAACAGCTTCCTGTCACGGAAGGAATTTTTAACGAAGAAATTACGAAGATAAAAGCTCCGGACATAGCAAGAAGGACCAGCGCTTTTCGATTAGTTGTAAGACTTTTTCGAATGGAGAAAAACCCTGCCAAAAGAAAGGGAAGGCAGAGGATTCCCCAGGTAATACAGTAGCCGCCGGGAAGATAGCCCTCCATAATATGCATAGCATACGACGGTTGGACTACAGCGAGAGAAAAGGATATGACTGCGACAAAAGATATGAATAGTTTCTGGCAAAATGACAGAGATTGGTTTGGCATAAAGTGACCCTCCTTTAAGTAAGCTGATATTTTAAGAACAATAGAAATGCCCTTGTCAGGACAAGAACAAGGGCACCAAAAAGAGAAGCAAAAGGCAGGCTGCCTGGCTTCTTTTTGCTTTTAGGCCTTGTGTCATACTCCGTGACAGGCGGCGATACGTACAGACAGGCAGGTCTTCTGACTTGGATATCATAACAGCTTTTCCCTTCCCATATTCATCATTAAGATGAGCTACAGTGGTGTATGAAAAGCCATTCCTTCCTTACAGCGGCGGGACCGTACAGGAATTACACCTGTTTCCCTATTATCCTTTGCAAAGCAGCTTATGGATGTAATGCAAAGGCACCTGAATGTATTTGATTTTATTTTTATGGAAAAAGAATAACATGGGGGGTATACAAAGTCAAGCACCGTTAACGGGCATACTGCTAAGAGCCCCCAGAATATCTGCTGGCTGTTTTGATTTGGCATAAATCTGTAAATTTGGTTCTGCGATATCCCATAAGTAGTGAGCATCTGAGTTTGAAAGAATCCGGCAGTGTTCCAGATAGGGATGCTCCTTTTTGAGCCGGTGTAGATGTTCCATATTTTTTAGTTCAGCACAGCAGAAGGTGCTGTCTGGCGGAACAGAGCCCAGATTAGAAATCAGGCTGGTAGAAGATTTATCCAGATGAGCTGGAAAGCAGATGCCGCCAAAAGAAGAAGCCAGCTTATCCGTTTCGTAAAATGGAATATCCGTAGCGCTAATTAGCAATTTATCTAGGAACCCGATGACTTCATCGTTTTCATCTGTGATAATCTGGCTGCCGAAGATTTCTGGACGATTTTTTATTGGAAGAAGATGTTCATACACATAGGAATCAAAGGAAAGTGCATGCTCAAGGGAAGAAAATAAAAAGACGACGTGAATTTCCTCAGACGTGGTAAGTTCCATGCCGGGAATAACTGTGACACCCAAACGCTCCCCGGCCGCAATGGCTGCAGGGCAGTTCCTGCAGGAATTGTGATCCGTTAATGCAATGACATCTAAATTTTTTACTGCAGCCATGCCAGCGATATTGGAAGGGGTCATATCGGCGTCTCCGCATGGCGACAAGCAAGAATGGATGTGCAGATCGTAATAAAGGGGAATCATAATAGTTGATAGACCTTTAATGCAGCATCAAAGACAGGAAGATCGGTAGAAAATACGGAAATTTCCTGCTCTTTGGCGCACTGCATATCCTCTTCTGTAAAAGAGGCCCCTTCCGCAAGGATAATGCAGCATACGTCCGCAAGAGAAGCAACCGCCAGGGTGTTTCGGTTTCCCATGACCGTAACCCATGCACATCCGGCAGGAGCTCTGCCCATGGCAACGCTCAAAAGGTCACAGCAAAATACTTTTGTAATTTGCTGATTGGTTTGCCCAGGATTTTCAGTATGAAATAATCCGGCATTTATAAGATCCTGTACAGAAGCCATTTCTACACATCCTTTCTCTTTAACTCTGTATCTAATTTTTTTACATATTCATCCAGTTCGTCGTTGGAAGTCTGTGTTTCTTCATCGGGAGAATTTAAATTTCGTGCGGTATAAGAAATTTCCCGGGAAAGATTTCCAATATATTCAAAGAATACATAAATACAGTCGTTCCTGGTAGCTTCCCCCCTTACGATATCCTCTGCCAAAGCCCGACATGTAGGCGCACCGCAAGAGCCGCAGTCCAGACCAGGAAGTTGCTCGGCAAGTTCTTCTACCATGCCCATCATTTCCAGACTTTCCCGAAATGTTTTTCCGAGACGAAATACAGGTTCATATTCTACATAACTGTTCCAGTGATAATTGATATCAGGATAGGTATCGGAATGGTTGCATGATACAGGAAGATAGCGATGGATCTTCTTTGTTTTTGCAGTAGCAATATAGGGATTTTCTACTGTCAAAGCGCCTCCCACACAGCCTCCGTTGCAGGCATTTAGTTCAACAAATTTTAGACCGTAAAATTTTTCATCTTCCAGATCACTTAAAACGCGAAGTACGTTCATAATACCGTCTGCGGCCAGATAGTTGTCGGTGATTAGTCCAGCTGCCTCTCCACCGCTGGTACTCCAGCCAATGCCGATTCTGCCGGAAACAGAAAGTGGCGCAAGGCGGGACTCGTCATGAGTCATGTGTGCCAGTAGAACAGGATAAACGTCTTTGATTGCCAGTACTTTGTCAATCTGGCTTTTCTCGATACCAAGAGGAGCTTTTGCATAAGTTACTTTAGAAGGACAGGGGGATATAAAAAAAATCCCGATGTCTGAGGCAGGAAGTCCTGTTTTTTCCATGGCTCTCTTTCTGGCGATCTCTGCAGCAATCTCCACTGGAGGTTTCAGCGGTAAAAGGCGGGGGATGAGCGTAGGAAATCGAACCCGAATAATACGAACAATGGTAGGGCAGGCTGTACTGATAAAAGGAGCCTCATCCCTGTGCTCTTCAATATAATTTCTTGACATTTCTGAAACAAGCTCTGCTGCTGCACTTACTTCGAATACATCATCAAATCCCATGGAAATAAGGGCATTCAATATAATGTCGATGTTAGTAAGATTGTTGAACTGTGCGTATAGAGAAGGGGCGGGAAGAGCTACTGTATATTTGTAATGCGTGATTTCTTCCAGAGAGTCAGAGACAGCTATTTTGGCATGGTTAGGGCAGTAGCGGATACAACGCCCACAGTCCACACAAAAATCAGGGTTTATGGAAGCTTTACCGTCATGTACCCGTATTGCTTGGGTAGGACAATACTTAATGCAGTTAATGCAGCCGGTACAGGCATCCTTATTTAATTTTACAGAGTTTATAAATTTATCAATATGATCCAAAGCTGCAACTCCTCCTTCCTGTCAGTCCTTTTGATGAAAGTGTTACATATGGATATCCATGGTGACTGTAGTGCCGCTTCCGATTACTGTATCAATTTTCATATCATCAGAATATTTCTTCATATTTGGAAGCCCCATTCCGGCTCCAAAGCCAAGCGAACGTACTTCTTCCGGAGCAGTGGAATATCCCTGCTGCATCGCCTTCTCTACATCAGGAATGCCCGGCCCAGTATCGGAGAGGATGATTCGGATATTGTCATCAGAGATGAGTACTTTAATAGTGCCGCCGTTAGCGTGAATCACCATGTTAATTTCTCCTTCATACATGGCAATGGATACTTTGCGAATTACGCCAGTGTCTACCCCCATCATTTTAAGTTTGTTTTTTACATTACTGCTTGCCTCTCCCGCGCGAGTAAAGTCATCGCCTGGAACCTGGTATTCAAATGTAAGCGTTTTACTCATGTTCACAACCTCCCAATAGTCCCTGCATATACAGAATCCCGCATGCACAGAACATTTCCATAGACGTCTGCAAAATGCAGATGTCACGCTCCTTAGCAAGAGCAAGGGCCTCGGAACCGGGAGATTTGTCTTGGACAAAAATAATACATGGCATATCCATCATTTCGGCTGTACGTATGACCTGCGGGTTGCAAAGGCCGGTAAGCAGGGCAGAATGAGGGGAAGCATAGGCTAAAACGTCGCTCATCATATCCGATGCAAAGGCTCCCGATACAGTTTGGTCAAGCTGTGCCTCGCCTTGCAGGATACGGGCTTTTAGGAGTGATTGTATTTCTCTGATTATCATAAGGACCTCCTGAAAAAAACTGTAAAAAGACAAAAAAATGCATTAATATGAAACAATTGATTTTTATAAAGTATAGCATTGCAGGCGTTGTAAATCAACATGTTTTGTATAAAATGTATAAAAAGGAAGAGGTGATATTGTGCATTTATTAACATATTTGTGAAAAAAATATTCTGAATGTAAACAAAATTAACAAAATATTACAAAAAAATAAGTGGATATTTAGTATTGACTGTGTTAGAATGTGTTATAAATAGAATTCAGCATCTATACATTGATGTTGTGCAATTTTCAGATAAAATACAAATAAGGGAGGTTCAGAAATGCTTTCTAAGAAAACATCAGTTCCATTTCGGGGAACTGAAGCACAGGAACAGGCACTGCTGGAAGTAATCCGCGAAATGAAAGATGAAAAAGGTGCGCTTATGCCTATCCTGCAAAAGGCGCAGGATATTTATGGATATCTTCCGATAGAGGTGCAGAAGATCATTTCTAATGAGACAGGAATACCATTGGAAAAGATTTACGGTGTTGTAACATTTTACTCACAGTTTACGTTAAGCCCCAAAGGCAGATACAAAATTTCAGTCTGTCTTGGTACAGCATGTTATGTGAAGGGCTCTGGTGATATCTATAATAAACTTATGGAAAAGCTGGGGATTGTGGGAGGAGAATGTACTCCCGACGGTAAGTTTTCCCTGGATGCATGTCGCTGTATCGGTGCCTGCGGACTGGCTCCTGTCATGACGATCAATGATGATGTATATGGCAGGCTGAAGGTAGAAGATATTGACGATATTTTGGCAAAGTATGAATAGCCTATGTTGCCTGAGATATCATTACATGTTCTGGATACGGCAGAAAATTCTGTTCGAGCAGGAGCAGCGTTAGTGGAGATAGAGGTTGTGGTCAGTACCATTAAGGATTCTCTGCGCATCATGATTAAAGATAATGGATCCGGAATGGATTCGGAACAGGTAAAAAGAGTAACGGATCCTTTTTTTACAACCCGTACGACGCGGAAAGTAGGACTTGGAGTTCCTTTTTTCAAGCAGGCGGCGGAAATATCAGGGGGACATTTTCAGATCACATCCCAAAAGGGGGAAGGTACGCTTTTAGTAGCGGAATTTGTTCTGTCAAGTATAGACAGAATGCCTTTGGGAGATATGAGTCTGACCATACATAATCTGATCGTATATCACGAAGAGGTGGATTTTTGGTATCGCTATGTATGCGATGACCGGGAATTTACTTTGGACACAAGGGAAATGAAAGAAATGTTAGGAGATGTACCGTTAAATGCCCCGGAAGTTTCAGCTTTTATTATGGACTATCTGCAGTCAAATCACAGGGAGGCAAACAGCGGAAAGAATTTGTAACGGAAAGATATAAAGAAAGAATGGAGGAAGAGTATGAAATCTCTGGAAGAGTTACAGGCAATTAGAGAAAAAATGCAGGGAAAAGTCGGTTTCCGCTCAGAGGATGCGACACAGACCAGAGTCATTGTAGGAATGGCTACCTGCGGAATTGCAAGCGGAGCCCGTCCAGTTTTGTCAGCGCTGGCAGACGCTGTGCAGGAGGAAGGGTTGAATCATATCAATGTAACCCAGACAGGTTGTATCGGACTTTGTCAGTATGAGCCTATTGTTGAGGTCTTAGAGCCTGGCAAAGAGAAGGTTACCTATGTAAAGATGACACCGGAAAAGGCAATGGAAGTGTTCCGGCTTCATCTTAAAGGTGGGCAGGTCGTGACGAAATATACGCTTGCAGCGGAAAAAATCGGGAAAGAGTAAAAGGAGGTTACAGCTATGTATCGTTCACATGTACTGGTCTGTGGGGGAACCGGATGTACCTCCTCAGGCAGCCAAAGAATCAGAGAGAAACTGGAAGAAGAAATTAAGAAACAGGGTCTGGAAAATGAAGTTGGCGTTGTAAAAACAGGTTGTTTTGGTTTGTGTGCTTTAGGCCCTATTATGATTGTGTATCCGGAAGGGTCCTTCTATTCTATGGTAAAAGAAGAAGATATACCGGAGATTGTGTCTGAACATCTGTTAAAGGGAAGAGTAGTAAAAAGACTTCTTTACGATGAGACCGTAAAAGGAGCAGAAGTTCTTCCGCTGCAGGAAACAAAATTTTATAAAAAACAGCACAGAATTGCTCTTCGTAACTGTGGTGTGATCAATCCAGAGAATATTGAGGAATATATCGGTACAAGAGGATATGAAGCTCTGGGAAAAGTTCTCACAGAGATGAAGCCGGAAGATGTTATTCAGATACTTCTGGACAGTGGACTTAGAGGAAGAGGAGGAGCAGGATTCCCGACCGGTCTGAAATGGAAATTCGCAGCAGCTAATGCAGCAGATCAGAAATATGTCTGTTGTAATGCTGACGAAGGTGACCCGGGAGCATTCATGGACAGATCCGTTCTGGAAGGAGATCCTCATGTTGTACTGGAAGCTATGGCCATTGCCGGATATGCAATTGGGGCATCCCAGGGATATATTTATGTACGTGCAGAATATCCGATTGCAGTAGAACGTTTGAATATTGCCATCGGACAGGCAAGGGAATATGGACTGTTAGGTAAAGACATTTTTGGAACAGGATTTGATTTTGATATTGAACTTCGTCTAGGAGCGGGAGCTTTTGTATGTGGGGAAGAAACAGCTCTTATGACATCCATTGAAGGAAACAGAGGAGAACCTCGTCCTCGTCCTCCATTCCCGGCGGTGAAAGGTTTGTTCCAGAAACCGACCATTCTCAACAACGTAGAGACTTATGCAAACATTCCGCAGATTATTTTGAACGGTCCGGAATGGTTTGCATCTATGGGAACAGAGAAATCCAAAGGAACAAAAGTTTTTGCTCTTGGCGGTAAAGTAAATAATACAGGACTTGTAGAAATTCCTATGGGAACGACTCTTCGTGAAATTGTAGAAGAGATCGGCGGAGGCATTCCAGGTGGTAAGAAATTCAAGGCAGCTCAGACCGGCGGACCTTCCGGCGGCTGTATCCCGGCAGAGCATTTTGATGTGCCTATCGATTACGATAATCTTATTGCGATTGGTTCTATGATGGGATCCGGCGGACTGATCGTTATGGATGAAGATACCTGTATGGTTGATATTGCAAAATTCTTCCTGGAATTTACAGTAGATGAATCCTGTGGAAAATGTACGCCATGCCGCGTAGGAACAAGACGGATGCTGGAAATTCTGGAAAAGATCACAAAAGGTCAGGGAACCATGGAAGATCTGGATAGACTGGAAGAACTGGCAGCACACCTGAAATCCAATTCTCTTTGTGCACTGGGACAGACAGCTCCTAATCCGGTACTTTCTACATTGCGTTATTTCAGAGATGAATATATTGCCCACATTGTGGATAAGAAATGTCCGGCAGGGGTCTGCAAGGATCTTCTGCAGTATCGGATCGATGCAGATAAATGTAAAGGATGTACCCTGTGTGCAAGAACCTGTCCGAACGATGCAATTATCGGCAAGGTGAAAGAGCCGCATGTGATCAATCAGGAGAAGTGTGTAAAATGCGGTGCCTGCATGGAAAAATGTCGTTTTGGTGCTATTTACAAAGAATAATGGAGGATGGAGAATATGGAAAACGTAAACTTAAAAATCAATGGTCTTGAAGTATCCGCTCCAGCTGGCTCCACCATTCTTGAAGCGGCACATCTGGCAGGAATTAAAATACCGACGTTATGTTTCTTAAAAGAAATTAATGAAATCGGTGCGTGCCGTATGTGCGTGGTGGAAGTCAAAGGGGCCAGAAATCTGGTGGCAGCTTGTGTATACCCGGTAACGGAAGGAATGGAAGTGTACACGAACACTCCAAAGCTGATCAAATCAAGAAAGAGAACGCTCCAGCTCCTGTTGTCCAATCATGATAAGAAATGCCTCTCATGTGTAAGAAGCGGAAATTGCGAACTTCAGCAGCTCTGTAAGGAATATGGAGTAGAAGATGTCAATTATTTTGAAGGAAGTACCAACCATTATGAGCTTGATGATTCAGCAGCTCATATGATTCGTGACAATAACAAGTGTATTTTATGTCGGCGTTGTGTAGCAGTTTGTGAAAAAACGCAGGGCATTGGAGTGATAGGTCCAAACAACAGAGGATTTGATACCTTCATTGGTTCTGCATTTGGTATGGGATTGGGAGAGACCAGCTGTGTATCTTGTGGACAATGTATTGCCGTCTGTCCTACTGGCGCATTATACGAAAAAGATTATACCAATCAGATTCTGGAGGCAATTGCAGATCCGGACAAATATGTGGTAGTTCAGACAGCACCTTCTGTACGGGCAGGGCTGGGAGAAGAGTTTGGCTATCCTATGGGAACAGATGTGGAAGGTAAAATGGCGGCAGCCCTTAGAAGAATCGGTTTTGATAAAGTATTTGATACGGACTGGGCAGCAGATCTGACGATTATGGAAGAAGCAACAGAACTTCTGGATCGTGTGAAAAATGGAGGAGTCCTTCCGCTTATCACATCCTGTTCACCTGGATGGATCAAATATTGTGAGCATTATTTTCCAGATATGACAGAAAATCTCTCCAGCTGTAAGTCACCGCAGCAGATGTTTGGAGCTATGCTGAAAACATATTTTGCTGAAAAAGAAGGCATTGATCCGAAGAAGATTGTATCTGTCAGTGTAATGCCCTGTACGGCGAAAAAGTTTGAGATCGGAAGAGATGATCAGAATGCAGCAGGTGTTCCTGATGTGGATATTGCGATTACAACAAGAGAGCTGGCTCGTCTGATTAAGAGATGCGGCATTGAATTTACTGCACTGCCGGATGAAAAATTTGATGATCCTATGGGTGAATCTACAGGCGCCAGCGTGATTTTTGGTGCTACCGGAGGAGTTATGGAGGCAGCTCTTCGTACCGCTGTGGAAGTTCTGACAGGAGAAGAGCTTGCTAATCTTGAATTCACAGATGTGCGTGGCACAGAAGGGATCAAAGAAGCAACTTATCATGTAGCTGGAATGGATATTAAAGTTGCAGTAGCGTCAGGGCTGAATAATGCAAGAACGCTGCTTAATAAAGTGAAATCAGGAGAAGCAAACTATCACTTTATTGAGATTATGGGATGTCCGGGAGGATGTGTAAACGGAGGAGGACAGCCACAGGTATCTGGCGATGTGAGAAACTTTACAGATGTCCGTGCAATTCGTGCAGGTGTTCTTTATCGGAATGACCAGGCAAAACCGATTCGTAAATCCCACGAAAACCCGGCAATCAAGAAGCTTTATGAGGAGTATCTGGGTGAACCGGGAAGTCATAAAGCCCATGAATATCTGCATACCACTTATGTAAAAAGAACGGTTAATTAACGGGGAAATTAAATAGGAGTATCAAATCCCGGAGGCGAAAATTATGTCGTCTCCGGGATTTTTGGGAGGTAAAATGAAGAGCTACAAATATATTTTGTTTGATTTGGATGGTACTGTGACGGATCCGGGAGAGGGAATCACAAATTCAGTGATGTATGCGTTGAAAAAATTTGGAATAGAGGAAAGAGACCGAAGAAAATTATATCGATTTATTGGTCCTCCGCTGGCAGATTCTTTTCAGGAGTTTTACGGGTTTTCTGCCCATGAGGCGAAAGAGGGAATCCGATTTTATCGGGAATATTACAGTCAAAAGGGAATGTTGGAAAATAAACTGTACCCAGGAATAGAAGAGGTGTTAAGAAAAATAAAGGCAGATAAAAAGCACCTTATTATGGCTACCTCAAAGCCGGAATTTTTTGCAAAACAGATTTTGGAATACTTTCATCTGGCTGGTTATTTTGATTTTGTTTCCGGTGCTACCATGGATGAAAAGCGTGTGAAGAAAGGGGAAGTTATTGCTTACGCCCTGAAACAGTGTGGAATCACAGATAACAGTCAGGTGTTAATGGTTGGCGACCGAAAGCACGATATCCAGGGGGCGAAAGAAAATAAGCTGGACAGCATGGGGGTGTTGTATGGATATGGAAGCAGAGAAGAGTTGGAGGCAGCCGGAGCAGACTATATTGTAGAATCCGTAGAAGAACTGTACGGCTGCCTTTAGGCCGTTTAACTTTGAATAGGAAGGGCGTCCTTTACTTTCTTAACTCCCTCATTAATGATGGCCCCGGTGCGATCAGCAGACTCCTGGGCTTCAGAAGAAATACCAGAAATGCCGGTTGTAGTTTCTAAAGCAGCGGGGTCATTTACAGGTAAGATGTAAAACTGTGCACCGGTATTATCAAAGCGATAGACCCAGGTGGGGGTGAAAGAAGCATCTGTTAAAGAAACATCACCTTTTTTATTTCTTTCAATAGAAAGACTGAGCACATATCCATCCTCGGTTTCACCTGTGGGCATTTCTGCCTGCATATATTCTTTTTGCTGATTGGAAAGAAAATTACCGATGGCATAGGCACATACCATCTGATGTTTTCCATCAGAACTTGTAAGAAGATCAACTGGCTGGATTACATGGGGATGGCTGCCGATCAGAGCATCGATTCCAAGATCGCACAATTTTTGTGCAATCTCCTCTTGTTGAGTAGATTGCTTTGTTTGATATTCTGTTCCCCAATGCATATAAGCAATGATGTATTCAGCTCCTTCTTCTTCCATTGCTTTCAAGGAAGATTCCACCTCAGTATAGAAAGGATCCAGATCGTTGTAATTGAAAGAGTTGATGAGAGTTTGGGCATGATCAGACAGGGGAATACCGTTGATGGACGGAGTTCCTCCTTCTTCGGTTGTTTCATAGACATAGCTTATAATCCCTACTTTAATACCGTTTATGTTCTGGACGGTATAGGGTTTTTCTTCTTCGGAAGAGCGGATACCGCATGGAAGCATATTTTTCTGTTTTACAACGTCCATTGTGCGAAGGAACCCTTCTTCAGCAGCGTCATAAACATGGTTGCTGGCAAGATTGACCATATCAATGCCAGTTGCAGTAAGAGCATCTGCCAGAGCGTCAGGTCCCTGGAACATAGGATATCCACTGTAACCTGTGCTTCCATCTACAAAAGCCCCTTCGAATGTGACAGAAGCAAAGTCGGAATCGGCTAAAAGATCCTCGCAGTATGTGAAAATGGAAGTATAATCATAGGTTCCGTTTTCAGTATTTAAGTATACAGGAGATTCTAAAAATGGTTTGTGAAGAATGATATCTCCGGCGGCTGTATAGGTAATGGAAGCTGATTTTTGAGTAGGTTCTGTATTAGAAGATACTTCTACTGCTTTTGGTTCATTTTTTGTTTTTTCTTTTGCAGTAGGGAAATAGACGGATAAAAGTCCGGAGACTAGGATAGCCATAGCGATACTGGCAAATACACCAGCATAAAATGGTAAATTTCCGCTTAATAGATGTTTTCGCGTTCTTCTTTTATGATTTCTTTTTTGATGTCTAAAGTCTGACATATTCCCCACCTCTTTTGTACTGACACAGGTATATCCCGTGCATTTTTTCAATTGATTTTATTGTAAATCTTAATATATTAAAAAGCAAGTCATGCCAGGCGTTATTATTGCGGAGGATATGTTTATTTCCATTGCAGGCAGGAAAACCGGATGATATACTATGATAAAAGCCCGGAAAATAAAGGGGGATACAGGATGAAAATTAAAATTTGTATTGGTAGTTCCTGTCATCTGCGCGGATCAGAGGCTGTGGTTAAAAGGATGCAGGAGTTGGTTAAAGAACAAGGAATGGATGCACAGATTGAGTTAGGAGGTTCCTTTTGTATGGGAGCATGTTCCCGGAAGGTCAGTGTAAAGGTGGATGACGAGGTTTACCGTATCGGACCAGAAGAGGTGGATGATTTCTTTTTTAAGACAATACGAAAGGAGGAATGAAAATGCGGGTCATAGATTTTAAGGATGCAAGCTGCAGACATTGTTATAAATGTGTGCGCCACTGCGAGGTAAAAGCTATCTCGGTGCAGAATGCGCAGGCCCACATTATGAAAGATCACTGCATCAATTGCGGACATTGTCTGGAAGTCTGTCCTCAGAATGCCAAGAAATTTGCAAGTGATATGGATCGGGTTATCGGTTATCTGCGGCAGAATATGAAAGTGATTGTTTCTATTGCCCCCTCTTATCTGGGTGTGTTGGACTATGACAAACCGGGACAGGTGGTTGCAGCATTAAAGAAACTTGGCTTTTATGATGTGAGGGAGACAGCAGAAGGTGCGGCCCTGGTGACGAAGGAATATCGCCGGCTTTTAAAAGAAGGAAAGATGACCAATATCATTACAACCTGCTGCCCAAGTGTGAATGATCTGATTGAGAAATATTATCCGGAATTGGTTCCTTTGATGGCTCCTGTGGTATCCCCTATGATTGCTCATGGACGTCTGATCCGTCAGATTTACGGAGATGATGTAAAAGTGGTGTTTTTAGGCCCCTGTATTGCTAAAAAAGAAGAAGCAGAAGGGGATGAAAGAGTAAGTGGAGCCATTGATGCCATCCTGACCTTTGAAGAGATCGTTAAATGGTGGGAAAAGGAAGGGATCAATCTGAAAGAATGCCCAAGCGAGCCTCTTGGTAATCCAAGTCCGAAGGTAAATCAGCTATATCCCGTGGGAGGAGGAATTATTAAATCCATTCAGGCAAGTTCTGTGGAGGATAATTACTATAAAGTTTCTGTGGATGGCCTTACTTCCTGCATCGAACTTTTTGATGAATTGAAAAAACAAGAGATTGAGAACTGCTTTTTTGAAGTAAATGTCTGTGAAGGCGGCTGCATCAAAGGCCCGGCATCTGACAAATGGCAGCGTTCTGTAGTAAGGGCAAAGATGGATGTAGAAGATCAGGCAGTGTATCGTGATGAAGCAAGCGAAATTGACGGTAGCGGTGTGGCGATGGAAAAGATATTTATGGATCGCCGTGTAATTGACAAAATACCTACAGAAGAGCAGATGGTGGAAGTTTTACATGCCATGGGAAAATATACGAAGGCAGATGAGCTGAACTGTGGAGCATGTGGATATCCCAGCTGTCGGGCTAAGGCAGAGGCTGTTTTTCAGAAAAAAGCTGAGATTGGGATGTGCCTGCCGTATGCAGTTGCGCAGGCAGAATCCATGTCCAATATTGTCATGGATGTGACACCCAGTATGATACTGATTATTGATAAAGAGCTTCGTATTCGAGAATGCAACAAAAAAGCACAGAAGATGCTGGGAATATCCAGGGAAGAGGCGTTGGAGAGATATATATTTGAGTTTATTGAGCCGGAAGATATTGTTCAGGTGTTAGATACAAAAGAGCAGATTATACGGAAAAAAATTAGTTTGGATGCTTCCGGAATGATGGTGGTAGAGAGCATAATTTACATTGAACATTTAGAGTCCGTTCTTGTGACGTATCAGGATGTGACAAAAGAAGAGAAGGCGAGGGAACAGCATTACCATTTGAAAATGGAAACCGTAGAGATGGCCCAGAAGGTTATTGACAAACAGATGATGGTTGCACAGGAAATAGCAGGGTTGCTTGGCGAGACAACGGCAGAAACGAAGGTGACGCTGTCTAAGCTTAGAGATTCCATTTTATTTGAAGAGGAAGAATAATATGAGCGTTCGTGTTGATATCGCGTGGAAGAGTCTAAATAAGCACCATGAGGAATTGTGTGGGGATAAGGTCGAGATCCTTAAAACGCAGGATTCTGATATTGTGATTCTGGCGGATGGTATGGGAAGCGGCGTAAAGGCTAATATTCTGGCTACTCTGACATCGAAAATTTTAGGAACCATGTTTTTGAATGGAGCAGCCATTGATTCCTGTGTAGAGACCATTGCCCGCACACTTCCGGTTTGTAAAGTGAGGGAAGTTGCCTATGCGACTTTTAGCATTCTCCAGATTTTTCATGATGGGAATGCGTATTTGGTGGAATTTGATAATCCTTCCTGCGTTTTTATAAGAGATAGAAAAATAGTGGATTATCCATACGAGGAGAGAATGATCGAGGACAAGAAGATCCGGGAATATCGTTTTCAGGTACAGTTAAATGACTGTTTTGTACTGATGAGCGATGGTGTAATTTATGCGGGAGTGGGAGAACTTTTGAACTTTGGATGGACTTGGGAAAGTATGGCGGAATACACGTTGAAATGTACCAAAGAAACATTGTCTGCATCCAGACTTGCAGCAATGTTGTCCCAGGCATGTTTCGAACTGTACGGAGAAAAGCCGGGAGACGATACGACAGTAGCAGTCACCCGTGTGATCGAGCGCAGAATTGTAAATATTTTTACCGGACCGCCTACTAATAAAGAAGATGATGAACAAGTCATTCATGATTTTATGAAGAATGAAGGAAAGAAAGTCGTTTGTGGAGGTACCAGCGCCAATATTGCAGCCAGGGTTTTAAAAAAAGAAATTGTTACTTCATTGGATTATGCAGATCCCAATGTCCCGCCCACAGCAACAATAGAAGGGCTGGATCTTGTGACCGAAGGAGTGCTTACCATTGGTAAGGCATTGGGACTTTTGAAAAGGTACGAGCAGGATGACTTTGATGAAAAATTTTTCGATGAACTGGACGGAAAAAGCGGAGCTGCCAAGCTGGCCAAACTTTTAATAGAAGAATGTACAGATCTTCACTTGTTTGTAGGAAAATCATTAAACCCGGCACACCAAAGTTCCAACCTGCCATTTGATTTGAGCGTTCGTATGAATCTTGTAGAACAGTTGAAAGAATGCGCAGAACATTTGGGGAAAAGTGTCACAGTGAAATACTATTAATCAAAAAATTACAGGGCTTGTGTCATTTTTACCCACCACTTTATGCAACTGGGGACGTAACACTTTTAAAAAGTGTTACGTCCCCAGTTGCATATATGATCAAAAAAGCCGGGATAAGAAACTTCTACACACTGTGCGTTTTGTATGGTGGTCTTACCTTGGGCAGCTAGACCAGCAATAGAGAATGCCATAGCGATTCGATGATCAAGATAGCTGTCAATTGAGGCCCCGTTTAAAGGTTTGCCGCCATGGATAATCATACCGTCATCGGTAGGGATGACATCAGCTCCCATAGCCTGAAGGCCGCGGGTGATGGTGGCAATCCGGTCTGTTTCTTTTACTTTCAGTTCTGCAGCATCGGAAATTACGGTTGTTCCCTGGGCGTATGCTGCAAGTACAGCGATTATGGGAATTTCATCAATAAGCGTTGGAATATCGCTGCCACTGATATTTGTACCCTGTAGAGATGAGAAATTAACCAGTAAATCGGCAATAGGTTCACCGGCGCAGAGTCTTTCATTGAGGCAGGTAATATCGGCTCCCATTTTTCGGCATATTTTTAGAATGCCGGCCCGGGTGGAATTGATTCCGGTATCTTTTATAAGAAGGTGAGAACCTGGGATTAAAAGGGCAGCAGCAATAAAATAAGCCGCTGAGGAAATATCTCCGGGAATTTGGATTTCCTGGGCAAAGAGTTCTTCACAAGGCAAAATGGATGCACTCCAGGAGCCGTCTTCCAGCTGATGGGAAGAGATAGATGCCCCAAAACTTGAAAGCATGGATTCTGTATGATTTCTGGAAAGGGCAGGTTCAGTTACTTCTGTTGGGGAATCTGCATATAACCCGGCCAGAAGGATGGCTGATTTTACCTGTGCAGAAGCCACATTTGAGTGATAATGTATTCCATGGAGATGTCCTGGTGAAACTCGAAGTGGAGCACAGCCATTGTCATGAATGCTTTCAATTGAAGCTCCCATTTGAGAGAGTGGTTCTATAATTCGTCTCATTGGGCGCTGGTTTAAAGAATCATCTCCCGATAAAATGCTGCTGAAGTTCTGCCCGGCTAAAATGCCGGATATTAGTCGGGTAGTCGTTCCGCTATTGCCGGTGTACAAAGGATTTTTCGGCTGCTTTAGGCCGTGTAGTCCCTTCCCGTGTACTAGGACCTGTGGGGATAAGGGAGTATCAGAGTCTGTACTGGAAGAGTTTGTATATTCTATATGGATTCCCATTTCTTGAAAACATTCTATGGTAGACAGACAATCGGCGCCGGACAGAAACCCCTGGATTCTTGTAGTTCCCTTTGCGATGGCTCCCAGCATTACAGCGCGGTGGGAAATTGATTTGTCGCCTGGAACACGGATCGTTCCAGTCAGGGGCTGTTCCATGGGAGTGATAACTTTACTATAGTTTTGTTTAACGTTCATAAACAATATACCTGTATTTCTGCAGAAGTTCCGATGCCTTCCGGGAGGAAGCATCATCATAAAACTCTATTCGCAGAACCCCTTCTTCGAATTCTCTGTTGTGAATGATACCGATATTTTTCAGGTTAATATTATTGGAAGCGAGAATGGTTGCAATGGTTGCAATTCCGCCAGCCTCATCAATGATGTCGCAGTATACGGCAAATATTTTTTTAATGGGACCTGATGATCCGTCGGGGATGGAGTTCCGGTAATTCCGTGAACTGTCAAACAGGTGGTAAAGAGCCTGCTCATCCCCTTGATCTACAGCTGCTTTTGCCTGTTTTAACATAGAAATATATTGTTCCAGAATATGAGAAATATTTTCTTTGTTTTTGAGACAAATGTGTTGCCACATCGTAGGGGACGAGGAGGCAATTCGGGTAATATCCTTAAATCCACCGGCAGCCAGCTGTTTCATCAGTTCATCTGTCGTATCAGTGTCCCGAACCAGGCAGACAAGGCTGGAGGCTATAATATGGGGCAGATGGCTGATTGCAGCGGTGATTTGGTCATGAAGGTGATAATTAAGTACAATTGGTAATGCTTTCAGACTTTCAAGGAAATCTCGAAATTCCGTAATGCTCTTTTCAGGTATTTCAGAGGTAGGAGTCAAAATATAATAGGCATTTTCAATAAGCATTGCCTTGGAGTTTGCATATCCACTTTTTTCGGATCCAGCCATTGGATGGCCTCCAATAAAATATTTTTCTAATTTTAATTTTTCGATTTCTTGATGGATACTGGTCTTAACACTGCCTACATCTGTCAGAATACATCCATCTTCCAGATAGCATGCAATCTGTTTGAGATAAGCATTATTATAGGAAACGGGAGCACAAAGGAAAATATAGTCACATCCGCGAAAACTGTCGTCAATATGAACGGCAGCTACATCGATGATAGATTCCTGCGTGGCAAGTGCCAGTGTTTCTTTGTTTTTATCAAATGCTGTGATTGTATAGTCAGGATAATATTGTTTGATTGCCCGTGCAATGGAACCACCAATCAGTCCCAGTCCGATAAAACCTATTTTTTTTCGGGGTGTAACAGTTGTAGGTGAAATAGTTTCTGTAAATACATTCATAAGTCATTCGTATCCTCTCTGCTGGCTATTATAAGTTAAAATTGTTTTAGCACAATTAACTAAATTTTACTATTTCCATAAGAACTTGTCAAAGAAAGGAGGCTATTTAAGTCTGACGGAATAGAAAAAATGT
Source organism: Lachnospiraceae bacterium (assembly GCA_019423745.1). Classification (GTDB taxonomy): domain Bacteria; phylum Bacillota; class Clostridia; order Lachnospirales; family Lachnospiraceae; genus Claveliimonas. The sequence continues at coordinate 47,477 of JAHZAV010000006.1, read as the reverse complement.
GGATCAAGACAGAATTGTATATTAATACTGGCTAATATTTTGTAAAATGTGCATGAAATAGTTGTAAAAATAGATTTTTTTTAGTACAATATACCCATGAGATTTTACAAAACAAGGAGGCAGCCATATGAAGGTTTACAGAACGGATGAAATCAGGAACGTGGTTCTTTTAGGACACGGAGGATGCGGAAAGACAAGCCTGGTAGAGGCAATGGCTTACGTGTCAGGAGCCACAAGCCGTATGGGAAAAGTGACCGACGGCAACACGATCAGTGATTTTGATAAAGAGGAACAGAAGCGCGGATTTTCAATCAGTACAACACTGGTGCCTATTGAATGGGAAAAGGCAAAGATTAATATTCTGGATACGCCGGGATATTTCGATTTTGTAGGAGAAGTAGAGGAAGCAGTCAGTGCAGCTGACGCTGCGGTTATTGTTGTTTCCGGAAAAGCAGGCGTAGAGGTTGGAACGGAAAAAGCCTGGGAACTTTGTGACAAATATAATCTTCCCCGTATGGTCTATGTAACAGAGATGGATGTAGATGATGCCAGCTTCCGTGAAGTAGTACAGCAGCTGACAGATCGGTATGGAAAGGTTATTGCACCTCATTTCCAGCCAATTCGGGAAAATGAAAAGTTAGTAGGTTACGTAAATGTTATAAAGAATGCAGGAAGACGCTATACAGGCATCGGACAAAGAGAAGAGTGTGAAATTCCGGATTACTGTAAACCAAACCTGGAGATTTACAGAGAAAAACTTCTTGAAGCAGTAGCAGAAACAAGTGAAGAATTTATGGAACGCTATTTTGCCGGTGAAGAATTTTCTGTAGAAGAGATTAGAGCGGCAATGCGTACAGAAGTTATGGACGGTGATATTGTCCCGGTGGCAATGGGTTCCAATATTCAGGCTCAGGGAGTTGCCAACCTTCTTTCTGATATTGTTCGTTTCTTCCCAAGTCCGGATTGCAGAAAGTGTGCGGGACTTAACAGAACGACAAATGAGATTTTTGAGGCAGATTACAATTTCTCTGCTGCAAAGAGTGCATATGTATTTAAAACGATGGTGGATCCGTTTATCGGTAAATACTCCTTCATTAAGGTATGCTCTGGTGTTCTGAAGGGAGACGATGTTCTCTATAATACAGCTTCAGAGTCAGAAGAAAAGCTGGGTAAAATCTATACAATGTATGGAAATAAACCTGTTGAGGTCAGTGAAATGTTTGCAGGAGATATCGGTGCTATTGCAAAACTTTCCAGTACGAAGACAGGCGATACGCTGTCAGCAAAATCCAGTCAGATAGTATATGGAAAGACAGATTATTCTAAACCATATACATATATGAAATATGTAGTGAAAAACAAAGGTGATGAAGATAAAGTATCACAGGCATTGCAGAAAATGATGGCAGAAGATGTTACACTTCGTGCAGTCAATGACAGTGAAAATCGTCAGAGTCTGATCTATGGTATGGGAGACCAGCATCTGGAAGTAGTTGCAAGCAAACTTCTTGCAAGATATAAATGTGAGATCACGCTGGAAACACCAAAAGTTGCTTTCCGAGAAACTATTCGTAAAAAATCAGATGTAGATACAAAATATAAAAAACAGTCCGGAGGGCATGGACAGTACGGTCATGTAAAAATGCGTTTTGAACCATCCGGTGATCTGGAGACACCTTATGTATTTGAAGAAGAGGTAGTCGGAGGAGCAGTTCCGAAGAATTACTTCCCGGCAGTAGAAAAAGGACTCCAGGAATCTGTCCTGAAAGGGCCTTTGGCAGGGTATCCGGTAGTTGGTGTAAAGGCAGTTCTTTATGATGGATCATACCATCCGGTAGATTCTTCTGAAATGGCCTTTAAGACAGCAACGATTCAGGCCTTTAAGAAAGGATTTATGGAAGCAGGTCCAGTTCTTCTTGAACCAATTGCATCTGTAAAGGTTACGGTACCAGATGAATATACAGGAGATATTATGGGTGACCTGAATAAGAGGAGAGGCCGTGTGCTTGGTATGAATCCGGTAAGTGGAGGATATCAGGTAATTGAAGCAGATGTGCCGATGACAGGTCTGTTTGGATATTGTACAAATCTGCGTTCTATGACAGGTGGTCGCGGCACATATGAATATGAGTTCGCACGCTATGAGCAGGCTCCGTCAGATGTACAGGAGGCAGAGATCGCAAAAAGGGCAGCAGAAGAGGCATAAAACAAAAAGAAACCGTAAAGGAAAAGAGAGGGAATTCTGGGGACATTTCAAAGAGGAAAAGCTCTTCTTTGGAATGTCTCTTTTCCTATTGAAGTATAATACCAAAAGTGCTATAATCCATTTGCCTATATCAGGGTAAGAAAAACTATACATAAAAAGAGGGAAAAACGGTGAAAATAGTTATCATTGGAGATGGAAAGGTGGGGCATAAACTGACAGCCCGGCTTTCCGAGGAAGATTATGATATCGTGTTAATTGACCAGAACGAAGGAAGACTGAAAGAAGCGCTGAATCGTATGGATATTTTCTGCATTACGGGAGATGGCGCAAATGCGGAAATTCAAAAGGAAGCGGATGTTCCTCACGCTGATCTGGTCATTGCCTGTGCATCAACAGATGAATTGAATATGTTAAGCTGCCTTCTTGCAAAACGGCTGGGTGCGAAGCATACCATTGCCAGAGTAAGAAATCCTATTTATTATAAACAGATTGGTCTGCTTAAAGAGGATCTTCATCTTAGCATGGCTGTAAATCCAGAACTTACAGTTTCACATGAGATAGCAAGAGTGTTGCTGTTTCCGGACACCAGTAAGGTAGAGACTTTTGTAAAAGGGAGAGTAGAGCTTGTAGAATTCCCTATTCGTCCTGACAGTCGGTTAAAAGATTTGTCATTGGCGGAAATTTATCGTAAATATCAGATTAAAATACTGGTTTGTGCGGTAAAGAGAGGAAATGATGTATTTATTCCAGATGGGGAAACCATCCTTCGAGAGGGAGATAAAATTCACATAGCTGCGATTCATAAGGAGTTGGAAGCATTTTTTAACGCACTTGGAAAGCGAAGCAGCAAAGTGAAAAATGTTATGATCTGCGGCGGTGGAAGAGTAAGCTACTATCTGGCAAATTTGCTGAAGTCAGACAGGATGAACGTAAAGATTATTGAGAAGGACTATAAGAAATGTGAAAATCTCTGCGAGATGCTGCCAGATGTGACGATCATTCACGGCGATGCTACAAATCACGATCTTCTGATCGAAGAAGGAATTGAGCATGCCGACGCTCTTGTAGCATTGACCGGCATGGATGAAGAAAATATTATTATGGCATTGTTTGCAAAGACAAAGAATGTACCAAAGATTGTAGCTAAAGTAAATGAAGATTCCAGAGCACAGATGGTTGAGGGACTGGGAATAGACAGTATTGTATCAGCAAAGAGCGCTACAGCCGATGCAATTTTAAGTTATGTAAGAGCTCGAAAGAAATCATTGAAAAATGCAAACGTGGAAGCATTGTACAGTTTGGTAAATAACAGGGTCGAAGCACTGGAATTTATCATTCGTAAGGAATGTGAATACACCAACATCCCTCTGAAGGATATGAAGACTAAAAAGAACTATCTTATCGCATGCATTGGACGAAAGGGAAAAATCCGCATTCCAAATGGGGAGGACCACATTGAAGTCGGTGATAGTGTTGTGATTGTGACAACAGAACGGGGAGTCAATGACCTGAAGGATATGCTGGAGAAATAGAGGAAAACAAGAAAATGAACAGGAAGATGATTTTACATATTCTCGGTAAGATGATAGGAGTAGAAGGCCTTCTTCTTCTGCTTCCGGCACTTGTAGGTTTGATCTATCAGGAAAAATGTGCCATTTACTTTGTTATTACGGCAGTTTTGCTGGCAGTTATTTATTTACTGACAGGGAGAAAGAAACCTGAAAATACGATGTTCTATGGAAGAGATGGTCTGGTGATTGTTTCATCAGCCTGGATTTTATGGTCGCTTTTTGGTGCGCTTCCATTCTTTTTATCCGGATCCATTCCAAACTATATGGATGCTTTTTTTGAGACTGTATCTGGATTTACGACAACCGGTTCATCAATCCTGAAAAATGTAGAAGTCCTTCCCAAATGTATGACATTTTGGAGAAGTCTTACCCATTGGGTAGGAGGAATGGGAGTTCTGGTTTTCGTTATGGTTTTGACTAACTTGGATAAGCAAAGTTCCATCCATTTGATGCGGGCAGAGGTACCTGGACCGGAGAAAGACAAGCTTGTTCCAAAATCACGGACTACAGCTCAGATCCTTTATGGAATGTACTTTGTTCTGACAGCAATACAGGTTGTGCTCCTTCTTTTGGGAGGAATGAATTTGTTTGATTCCCTGATTCATGCCTTTGGAACAGCGGGAACCGGAGGATTCTCTAATTATGCAGATAGTGTGGGGCATTTTGACAGTGCTTATCTGGATGGCGTGATCACTGTTTTTATGGTGCTGTTTGGAGTGAATTTTAACCTGTACTTTCTACTGGCTATTCGGGAATTTAAGCCAGTGTTTAAAAATGAGGAATTAAGAGCTTATCTGCTGATTATAGCAGGATCTATTACAGCGATAACGATAAATATTTATCCGCTGTATGGATCCGTGACGAAAGCATTTCGTTATGCGGCTTTTCAGGTGGCATCCATCATTACTACAACCGGATATGTTACAGCCGATTATGGACTATGGCCTAAGTTTTCCATATGTGTGCTTGTAACGTTGATGATTATTGGAGCCTGTGCTTCTTCTACCGGTGGTGGAACCAAAGTATCCAGACTTTTGATTTCTCTGAAAAGTATTTATAAAGAAATTAAGCAGATGATGCATCCCAAGTCTGTAAATGTGGTAAAACTGAATAAAAAGAAGTTAAGTGAGGATACCATAAGAAATGTCTATGTGTACCTGCTTGCCTATATTGCGATTGCTATTGTATCGGTGCTGATTGTATCTTTAGATAATTTTGACTTTGAGACGACAGTCAGTTCTGTAATTACAACGCTGGGAAATGTTGGTCCGGGACTGGGGATAGCTGGTCCGGTGGGAAGTTTTGCGGACTATTCTATTTTATCAAAATTTGTGTTTTGTTTAGATATGTTGGCTGGAAGGCTTGAAATTTTCCCGTTTTTAATGTTATTCTCTTATGTATGGAGGAAAAAATTCTAAAACTCCATAAAAAGGAGGGATTATGAAAAAAAGCAGAAAGCTGTTGCTGGGATTACTGGTCCTGATTCTTGCAGGTATTTACTATTATGTAGCGCTCCCGGCAATCAATATCCACTCGTCGGACATCTGGTTTTTTATCCTGTTTCTTCTTATCGTACTTGCTGTTGCTTATGCAGTGAAAAAACGGTTGGGAAGAACAGAGCTTAAACAGTCCAAGGTTATAAAAATTTTCGGAGGGCTGATTCTGATTATTGGAGTGGTTTATCTGGCAGGGACACTTTTGTCTTCGCCGATTATTAACGCTAAGAAGTATCAAAGCCTTTTAAAGGTGGAGGAACGGGAATTTACAAAAGATATTGAAGAAGTTTCTTTTGACAAAATACCGCTTCTCGATAAGGATTCCGCTGAAATTCTTGGTGACAGGAAAATGGGAAGTATGGTGGACATGGTTTCACAGTTTGAGGCAGACAACATTTACAGTCAGATCAACTATCAGGACAGACCTGTAAGAGTGTCGCCGCTGAAATATGCAAGCCCTATTAAATGGCTGACAAATCAGTCAGAAGGAATCCCGGCTTATATCATGATTGATATGACCAACCAAAATACAGAGCTTGTGAAACTGGAGGAAGGGATCAAGTATTCTACAAGTGAATACTTTAATCGAAATATATACCGTCATTTACGGTTTGCCCATCCTACTTATATTTACGGGCAGTTAAGTTTTGAGATTGATGATGATGGAGTTCCATATTGGATTGCTCCTGTAAAAAAATTTAATATTGGACTATTTGGAGGGGAAACTGTTGGGAAGGTCGTACTCTGTAATGCAATAACAGGAGAAACGACTACCTATAAGGTGGAAGATGCACCACAGTGGATTGACCGAGCTTATTCAGCGGATTTGCTGGTAGAGTTGTTTAATTATTATGGCACATTGAAACACGGATTTTTTAACAGTATTCTGGGGCAGAAAGACTGTCTGCAGGCTACAGAAGGATATAATTATCTGGCTTTAGATGATGACGTGTGGATGTATACCGGCGTAACATCAGTAAATGGCGATCAGTCGAATGTTGGTTTTGTTTTGGCAAACCAGCGAACGATGGAGACAAGGTATTATGAAGTAGAAGGTGCTACAGAGGCAGCAGCCATGGCATCTGCAGAGGGGCAGGTGCAGAACCTGAAATATACGGCTACCTTTCCAATGTTGCTCAATGTAGCAAATGAACCTACGTATTTTATTGCACTGAAAGATGATGCCGGTCTGGTGAAAAAGTATGCGCTTGTTAATATTCAGAGATACCAGATTGTGGCAGTAGGTGACAGTGTAAATGAATGCGAGGAAAACTACAGAAACCTTCTCGTAAAAAATGGCATTACGAAAGAAGAAGAGGACACACGGGAAGAAAAAAGCGTAACTGGAAAGATTACGAAAATAGCCCAGGGTGTTGAAGATGGAAATTCCCACTACTATATTATGATTGACAGTTCAGACCAGATTTTTGATGTATCGGTAGTGGAGCATATTGATATCATTCGATATGAAGAAGGACAGACTATTACGATGGAATATAAAGAAGATACGCCTGCTAATACTGTGACGGGGATCCGTTAAGCAGGAAAGAAAGATAGGATGAGAGAACGATGGAATTAAGTATACTGCTGGCGGAGCAGATCGCAACGCTCTTTTTGATGGGCTTAGTAGGTTATCTGGCCGTGAAATCCGGAAAATTCAGAGAGTATGAAAGCCGGATTATTTCAAATGTAGTAGTGTATATCTGTTCTCCATGTGTGATCATTAATGCTTTTCAGATTGAATTTACCGCAGACAAGGTAAAGGGGCTTCTTCTGGCAGGAGGAGCCTCGATACTGGTACATATTATTTTGATTGGCGGAGGAAAACTTTTGACAAAGCCCTTTCATTTGAATGGGATAGAGAAAGCCTCTGTGGAATATAGTAATAGCGGTAATCTGATTGTTCCTCTAGTGGGAGCGGTTTTGGGATCAGAGTGGGTGTTTTATACCACTGCATTTTTGATCGTACAGACGATACTTATCTGGACTCATGGACAGTCAGTCATCTGTCAGGGCCTTGAGATGAACTATAGGAAAATATTACTGAATCCTAATATTATTGCTATTGTTGTAGGAATAATTTTGTTTTTTACAAAAATTCGGTTTCCTGTAATAGTGAATGGATGTATCAGTGGATTCGGGGATATGATTGGTCCGATGAGCATGATGGTTGTGGGAATGATCATTGGAAATGTAGATTTGAAATGGGTATTTAGTCAGAAAAGACCATATTTTATATGCTTTTTAAGGTTGGTTCTTTTCCCAATGATTATTATATTGCTTTTTGCGTGCAGCGGAATTGTCAATTTGCATGCAGATGCAGAATATATTCTGATGGTTGTTATATTGGCAGCCAGCGCACCTGTGGCCGTTATGGTGACTCAGCTTGCCCAAATACATGATAGAGATGCGGCGTATGCCAGTGTAATTAATGTAATGTCTGTAATTTTCTGTATTGTTACTATGCCTTTAATGGTACTTTTTTATGAGAGTATCATTTAGAAGGTAGAAAAATAAAACAATCATACAAAGGATGGGAAAAAAATTATGGGAATCACAGAGGTTTTGCAGTTATTAGGGGGACTTGCACTATTCCTGTACGGTATGCAGATGATGAGTACCGGTCTGGAGACAGCAGCAGGAAATAAGATGAAGACGATTCTGGAAAAACTTACCTCGAACAGGTTTAAAGGGGTTATTGCAGGTGCGATTATCACTGCCGTAGTTCAGTCGTCTTCAGCTACTACAGTTATGGTAGTAGGTTTTGTAAACTCAGGCCTTATGACGCTTCGTCAGGCTGTATGGGTAATTATGGGAGCCAATATTGGTACAACGATTACCGGACAGTTGATTGCTCTTGATGTGGGAGCATTGGCACCTTTCTTTGCATTTGTCGGTGTGGCATGCATCATGTTTGTGAAGAAAGAGCAGGTAAGACATATCAGTGAAGTTATTGCCGGATTTGGTGTATTATTTATTGGTATGGACATGATGGGATCTGCAATGACTTCATTCCAGAGCTCTGAAGTATTTATCAATTTTATGACTACGTTCCAGAATCCTCTGGCAGGAATTGCAATGGGAGCTATTTTTACTGCAATTATCCAGTCTTCCTCCGCATCAGTAGGTATTCTGCAGGCACTTGCAGCAGCAGGACTTGTTCCGCTTTCCAGTGCGGTATATATTCTGTTTGGACAAAATATCGGAACTTGTATTACAGCAGTTCTGGCGTCCATTGGAACAAAGACAAACGCAAAACGTACTACAATTATTCATTTAATGTTTAATATCCTGGGATCAGTGCTTTTTACTGTTATTAGTATGACAACACCTTTTACAGCATTAATGGAGCATACAGCACCAGGAAATCCAGCTGCACAGATTGCAAATGTGCATACTACATTTAATATTGTAACAACATTAATTCTTTTGCCGTTTGGTACATATATGGCCAAACTTGCAGAAAAGATTCTACCGGAATCAGAAAAAGAAAAAGACGAAGTCAAACGTCTCAAATACATTATTCCATTTGAGACAAACTATCAGGTGGGACATGCAGCAATTGTACAGACGCAGGTTGAAAAAGAAGTGGACCGTATGACGAATATGGTTCGTACAAATGTAGAAGAGAGTTTCGATGCTCTGCTGAATAATGATACGCAGAAGAGAGAAGAGATTGATGAACGGGAAGAATATATTGATTATCTGAACGTTGAGATTTCCCGTTATATTGTCCATGTGATGTCGACAGAGGGCGGAAGCCAGGATCTGGTCAATATCAGTGGTTACTACACTGTAGTTGGTAATTTGGAACGAATTGGTGATCATGCAATGAATATTGCGGGTTATGCATCTAATCTGAAAAAGTGGAAACAGAGTTTTTCAGATGAGGCACTTTCAGAAGTGCAGAAAATGCGTGATATGTGTCTGAAGACAATAGATACGTTGGAAGGTTTCACAAGAGGTCAGAAGGAAAAGATCTTAGAGCGTACAGCACGTAACGAGCAGAAGATTGATGATATGAGAGATGAATATCGTGAAAAGCAAGTAAAGCGTATGCAGAAAGGAACCTGCCAGGCAGATACAGGTATTATTTATTCTGAAATCCTTACCGATTTTGAGCGAATCGGGGATCATGCATTAAATATTGCGCAAAAATACAATGAGATAGCGTAGAGGCAGAAGCCTCTTCGCTGTATATAAGAATGTTCACAGCGAAAAAAAGCCTGTGTAAATGATTTTCATTTACACAGGCTTTTTACTTTCCCCAACTTTTTAATTCAATATTTTACAGCTTTCGGAAATATTGATTCCAGTCAGATCATCTTTTCCTGCACTGATACTAACATAAAAATCAATATTATACTGTGCTGAAAGTTTTTCCAGGCGTTCTACAAATTTTGGCATGTCCTCTGATTTGATGTGATCGCGTTTCAAAATTCCATCGATAAAGATACATTCTATATCATGATTAGCGCTGTACATTCCATACAGGAAACCAAGATATTCGTCAACGTTCGTAATCATATTGTAGTCGTCCATACAAACAACTCGAATATTAAATGCTACGCTGCTTGTGTCACGGTGACTGTTTTTAATAAAAACTACGTTCCCGTTGCATGCCTTTGCCTGTTGATTTGCAAGATCAATCATCTGCTGTGTCTTACCGCTGCCTTTTGGCCCTGTCAATAAATTTACCATGGGAAACACTCCTTTTTTATGTATTTGACATACGTATTTTTCTTAACATTCATTATACATTAATTTAATGAGAGAAACAATATGTAATATGAAAAAGAAGTCAGGTAATTTTTAAAATATCAGGTCTTTAATTCCAAAAATCTGTTTTATCTTTCAGTGCTATATCAGCAGCTTTGAATACCGGATTTTTACCAGCTTTTTTCTGTTTGATATAATCCTGCAGACAGTGTACAGCAGGTCCGCTTAACAAAATGATTACAGGTAAGTTGATAAGTGCCAGGACGCCCATGATTACGTCTGCTGTACTCCATGCAACACTAAATTCCATAAGAGATCCACCGAATACAACAAAAGCTGCAAACAGACGGAAAACCGTTAAAAGTGTTTTATTCGGCTTTTTATTACACAGATATCCAAGGCCCATTTCTGCATAGAAGTAGTTCCCGATCAAAGTTGTAAATGCGAAAAGGAACAGAGCAACTGTAATAAAAACTGTTCCGAAAGATCCTAAGGATTCAGCAGCAGCACTTTGTACCCACGGCATACCTTTCAACTCATCACTGGGGGCAACACCGGAGCAAAGAAGCATAAATGCGGTGCAAGAACAGATTAAAATCGTATCAATAAATACAGATAACATCTGAACAAGGCCCTGTTTTACAGGATGGGATACAGATGCACTTGCAGCAGCATTTGGGGCAGAACCAACACCAGCTTCGTTTGAGAAAAGTCCTCTTTTGATACCCTGCATGATACAAGAACCAGTGAAACCGCCAAAAATTGCTTTTAAGTCAAAAGCATTTGAAAAAATATCAGCAAACATCTGCGGAATCAGATTGAAATGTGTAATCACAATAAACAGTGCTGTAGCTAAGTAGAAAATACCCATAAGAGGCACAAGAATTCCAGTGATTTTGGAAATTTGTGTACTTCCCCCAAAAATGCAAAGGCAGAAGATTACAGCAAGAATACCACCTACAATTAGAGGAGTAGTAGACTCATTAAAAAAGCTGTAAGTACGGAAGGAATCTGCAATGTTGAATGAGGCTACCAGGTTGAAGCCCACCATATATGTCATAATCAGGCAAACGGCAAAAAGTGCACCAAGCCAGCGCTTTTTCAGAACAGCCTGGATATAGTAGGCAGGACCTCCATAGCAGGTTCCATCTTCTGCTTTCTTTTTATAAATCTGTGCCAGAGTACTTTCAATAAATGCGGAAGCACTTCCAAGAAGAGCTGTAATCCACATCCAGAATACCGCTCCGGCGCCGCCGAGACAAATCGCGGTGGAAATTCCGGCAATGTTTCCAGTTCCTACTCTAGAAGCGGTAGATACCATCAGAGCCTGAAAAGATGAAAGCCCGTTTTCGTCGTTCTTAGGCTCCATTACAACTCGAATAGATTCCCGCAGCATACGGAACTGTACGAAACGTGTTTTGAAAGTAAAGTAGATCCCTGTACCAAGAAGCAGGACAATCAGAATGTAGCTGTACAAAAGATCGCTTAAAGTGTTGATGATTTGTGCAAACATGTTCAAACCTCTCTTTCCTGTTGTGTTGGATATTATAACTTGTCTTTTGATAGAAAATACGCACGTTCCATCAAAAACCCATGCCTTTATATCATATAGAATCAAGGGGAGTTTGTCCAGCAAAACGGGGAAATTTTCTTTCATATTATTAAAGATAATTGCCCGGGAAACTTGACAGGAAAAACTCGTATGGTAAAATTAGAAAATAGTGTATACTCTCGGTTGTGTGTGAATTTTTTTATGGAAGAGTATTTACGCGTATGCATTATTTAGGAGGAATGAACTATGGCTTTACCTTATAATCATAAGGCGATTGAGAAAAAATGGCGGGAAAACTGGGAGAAAAAACCAGTTAACGTCAAAGTAGATAAGAATGGAAAAGAACGTGAAAAATATTACTGTCTGGATATGTTTCCATATCCTTCTGGAAATGGACTTCATGTAGGACATTGGAGAGGGTACGTTATTTCCGATGTGTGGAGCAGATATAAATTGCTTCAGGGATATTATATCATTCATCCGATGGGATGGGATGCATTTGGACTTCCGGCAGAAAACTATGCCATTAAGATGGGAGTTCATCCGGCAAAATCCACGGCAGAAAATATAAAGCGTATTAAAGAACAGATTAACCAGATTGCAGCTTTATATGACTGGGATATGGAAGTGAATACAACAGACCCGGAATTTTATAAATGGACACAGTGGATCTTTGTAAAGATGTTCAAAGAAGGACTTGCATATGAGAAAGAATTTCCAATTAACTGGTGTCCATCCTGTAAAACCGGACTTGCAAATGAGGAAGTCGTAAATGGAAAATGTGAGCGATGCGGTACAGAAGTGACAAAGAAGAATCTTCGTCAGTGGATGCTCAAGATCACAGCTTACGCTGAGCGTCTTTTAAATGATCTGGACAAGCTGGACTGGCCGGAAAAGGTTAAAAAGATGCAGTCTGACTGGATTGGCAAATCCTACGGAGCAGAAGTCGATTTCCCGATTGATGGAAGAGAGGAAAAGATTACCGTCTACACCACAAGACCGGATACTCTGTATGGAGCTACTTTTATGGTACTTGCTCCGGAACATAAGCTTGCAGCAGAGCTTGCAACGCCGGAAAATAAGGAGGCAGTTGACCAGTACATTTATGAAGCTTCCATGAAATCCAATGTAGACCGTCTGCAGGATAAGGAAAAGACAGGTGTTTTCACAGGAAGCTATGCGATCAATCCGCTGAACGGTGAAAAGACACCGATCTGGTTATCAGATTACGTACTGGCTGACTATGGTACAGGAGCAATTATGTGTGTACCGGCTCATGATGACCGTGACTTTGAATTTGCGACAAAATTCGGCATTCCGATTATTCAGGTTATTTCCAAAGATGGGAAAGAAATTGAAAATATGACAGAGGCATATACAGAAGCTTCTGGAATTATGATTAATTCTGGTGAGTGGAATGGAATGGAATCTTCTGTGCTTAAAAAAGAAGGTCCACATATTATAGAGAAAAAGGGAATTGGTCGTGCAACAGTAAATTACAAACTGCGTGACTGGGTATTCTCCCGTCAGCGTTACTGGGGAGAACCGATTCCGATTGTACATTGTCCGGATTGCGGTGCTGTACCTGTACCGGAAGAAGAGCTTCCGCTTCGTCTGCCGGATGTACAGTCTTATGAACCAACAGGAACAGGAGAATCACCGCTTGCAGGAATTGAGGAATGGGTAAACTGCAAGTGTCCAGTATGTGGAAAACCTGCTAAGAGAGAGACAAATACGATGCCGCAGTGGGCAGGATCTTCCTGGTATTTCCTTCGTTATGTAGATAATCATAACCAGGAAGCGCTTGTGTCACGGGAAAAAGCAGACGCAATGCTTCCGGTAGATATGTATATTGGTGGAGTGGAACATGCTGTACTTCATCTGCTTTATTCCAGATTTTACACAAAATTCCTGTGTGATATCGGGGTGATTGATTTTGACGAGCCATTCACAAAACTGTTTAATCAGGGTATGATTACCGGAAAGAATGGTATCAAAATGAGTAAATCCAAAGGAAATGTAGTATCTCCTGATGATTTGGTAAGAGATTACGGATGTGATTCCCTTAGAATGTATGAACTGTTTGTAGGTCCTCCGGAACTGGATGCAGAATGGGACGACCGGGGAATTGACGGAGTATATCGTTTCCTGAAAAAAGTATGGAACCTTCTTCAGGACAGCAAAGATAAAGACATTGAGGCTACAAAAGATATGGTGAAAGAGCGTCATAAACTGATTTATGATGTTACAACCCGTCTGGAGAGCTTCAGTCTTAATACTGTGATTTCTGCCTTTATGGAACATACAAATAAGCTGGTTGAAATATCTAAAAAGGCCGGTGGAGTAGATAAAGAGACTCTGGAAGCTTTAGCCGTACTTCTTGCTCCATTTGCACCGCATATGGCAGAAGAAATGTGGGAAGAGTTAGGACATACAGATTCTGTATTCCATGCAGGATGGCCGATCTATGACAAAGAAGCTATGAAAGATGACGAAATTGAAATTGCTGTTCAGATCAACGGAAAGACAAGAGCAGTTGTGTCACTTCCTGCAGATGTTTCCAAGGAGGAAGCGTTGGAAAAAGGAAAAGAAGCAATTAAAGAAAAGCTGACCGGAACCATTGTGAAAGAAATTTATGTACCGGGAAGAATTATCAATATTGTACAGAAATAATCTAAAAGAAAATGGCGTAGATAGTTGGGATACTATCTACGCCATTTTTGTAAAATAAAGATATTGTCTTGACTCTCCAGTAACGTAACGGTTTACCATGAAAGAGGAAGGAGGACATATGAAAACAGTTAAGGAAGTAGCTGATTTGACCGGGATCAGCATAAGGACATTGCGATATTATGATGAGATTGATTTGCTGAAACCTGCAAAAGTGACAGAAGCAGGATACCGTCTGTATGATGAAAATTCGTTGGAACAGTTACGTCAGATTATGTTTTTTCGAGAATTGGAAGTTCCGTTATCCGAAATTAAAGTGTTTATGAAAGAGTCTGAAAGCGATAATCGTAAGATTCTTGAAAATCAGAAAATGATGTTGGAAATGAAACGCAACTATTTGAATGGGATCATTGAACGAATATCCGATGTGTTGAAAGGAGAAGTTAAGATGAGTTTTGAAACATTTCATGATGATGATATTCAAAAGATAATTTCTCATTCTTATGAGGTGATGAGTCAGGAGGATAAAAAAATAATTGATGATCAGTATGGCGGTATAGACAAATTCGTAAAATCTGTCAAAGAAGATTTTAAAGACGAAAAGGCATGCGAACACTTGATTAAGATATACGGAAGTAAAGAAAAGGCAGTGGAAGCAAGCTTGAAGTCGACGGGAAATAGAGAAGAATTTATTGAGCAGACCAAAGCCATAGATCTGATCTATAGGCGGTTTGCCTGTGCCAAGGAGAATGCAGATGATGACATGGCGATGGAATTGGTAAAAGAGCTGGGGGAAAGTTACAAAAGCATTTTAAGGATGGATAATCCACGTATGCTATTGCTGGAAGTCGCAAAAGATTATTTAAATCATTCTTTGATGGAAGAAGGAACTGACAAACGGTATGGAAAAGGGGTTACAAAATATATAGGTTCAGTAATATATCGATACTATGGTATCGAAATTAAGAGATGATTTGATGTTACCAAAATGGAAACATAGAAAATGCATACTGGTACTTTTGTTTTAAATATGATCGTTATATGATATGAATGAAAGAGAGGTATGGAGTATGGCATTAAGTGATAACATTAAAAAATTTAGAGAAGAAAAAAACATTACTCAACAGCAGCTTGCTGATAAATTGTATGTTTCCAGGCAGACAATTTGTCGATGGGAAAATGGATCCAGATGTCCAGATTTGATTACTGCAAAAAAATTGGCACTAGAGCTGAATGTAAGTGTGGATGAACTAATATCTGATGAAGATATAAATGACATTCAGATCAATGATAGAACATGGAAAGCAGAAAGAATAAAAGAAAGACAACAGTTAACGGCAATTCAGAAAAGGATATTAGATTTCATACAGGTTTTGGGAACTGTATTTATGGCACTTACAATACTGTTGCGAACCCAGTTCAATATGAGAATTCCGGCATGGTGTACAATTATTTGCCTTTCTATCGTTTTGGTGGCCTTTATATTTAGTTTTATGATTTCCAGTAAATGCAAAAGAATTTAGAAAAACAAAACGTAGGCAATATTATAACATGCCAAGTTTTTTTCTTTTCTGGCGGTAGACAAGGATTCCGGTTATATCAGCCAGTGCCCAGCCGATGGGGACGGACAGCCATATGCCAGTGACTCCGATCCATGGAACCATGGAAAGGGTATATGCCAGAAGGACACGAGTTCCAAGGGAAATTACAGTCAGTATTACAGACATGCCAGGGCGGGCAATAGCGCGGTACAGGCCATATAGCAGGAACAGAAAACCAATTCCGAAATAGCAGGAGCCTTCGATGCGAAGATAGTGTACACCGGCTTCAATGATCTCAATTTCATCTGCAGATACAAAGATTCCCATAAGAGGGCGTGCAAAGATACAGACAAGAAGACTGACAGCCAGACAGAAGAAAAAGGATGTAAGGAAGGCACTTTTGATTCCCTGGCTAATGCGGTCTTCTTTTTTTGCACCGAAATTTTGGGCTATAAACGTGGAAAAAGCATTCCCAAAATCTTGTACCGGCATATAAGCGAAAGAATCGATTTTTACGGCAGCAGCAAAAGCGGCCATGATAACAGGACCAAAACTGTTGACAAGGCCTTGCACCATGAGAATACCAAAATTCATAACGGATTGCTGGATACAAGTCAGGAAGGAAAAGCCAGTGATTTCCCGGAAGATTTCTTTGTCCCATTTTATATGCTTTTTCTGAGGGCGAAGTTCAGGAAAGCGCAAAAGAGTATAAAGTGCCAGCCCGATTCCGGAAATAAATTGTGACAGTGTCGTTGCAAAAGCAGCGCCTGCTACACCCCAGGAAAAGGAAATTACAAATAGAAGGTCCAGAAAAATATTTATGACAGCTGAGACTGCCAGAAAGAAAAGAGGAATTCTGGAATTACCTATGGAACGAAGAAGGCAGGCAAAATAATTGTATAAAAAAGTAGCGGGAATTCCTGCAAAGATGACAAGGAGGTAGTCGCGCATCAGATCTGTGACAGAGACGGGAACGCGAAGAAACCAGATAATACCGTCAATACCCAGGAAAACTAGCACATTAACTAGGATAGTTACTGCTCCAATGAAAAGAAATGACTGAAAGATGGCACCTTTCATCCGGTTTTCATCTTGCTTGCCAAAACTAATAGAAAAAGAAGCACCGCTTCCCATGCACAGACCAAGGATGATGGAAGTAAGAAATGTCATTAAAGTATAGGAAGATCCTACTGCAGCCAAAGCATCCGCACCCAGAAAACGGCCGACAATGATAGTATCGGCAATATTATAAAATTGCTGGAGTAGATTTCCGGCAATCATAGGAAGTGCGAAAAGGAGTAAGCTTTTTGTAATATTCCCAGTTAAAAGGTTACTTTTCTGCATAATACGATCCTCCTGTACGGTTCGTTTTTGGACATTAACGATACCATTATAGAAGAGAAGGCAGAGGGATGTCAAATGGGCAATGCGATATTGACAGGTATGTAGATGCCCTTTATGATAATGAAAAAGAAAAGGAGCGGTTTATGGGATTTGATTTGAATATAAGTATTCCAGCAATTACGGTATTTCTTCAGGGGATTTTAGGCTTTTTTTCACCATGTATTTTCCCTCTGATTCCTTTATATATGGGATATCTGTCGGGAGGAGTCAGGAAAGATAAAAACGGAGATTTCCATTATCAAAGAGGAAAAGTTTTGTTTCATACCGTGTTTTTTGTAGTTGGAATCAGTTTTACTTTTTTTCTGCTGGGACTGGGAGTGTCAGCTGCCGGTACATTTTTTACAAAAAATCAGGCTGTTTTTGCCAGAGTAGGAGGAATCATAGTTATTCTCCTGGGACTTTATCAGATGGGACTGTTTGGTCCATTCAGACTTTTGGGTAATGAGCATCGCATTTCGCTGAAGATAGATAAGATGACCATGTCACCAATTACAGCATTGCTTATGGGATTTACTTTCAGTTTTGCCTGGACACCTTGTGTGGGTCCGGCTTTGTCTGGTGTTCTATTAATGACGGCATCGGCGGCAACCAGGACGAAAGGATTTTTAATGATAGGGATTTATACATTGGGATTTGTCCTTCCATTTCTGGCAGTGGGTATATTTACGACTGCTTTGTTGAAAATTTTTCGTAACCATGGAAATATTGTAAAATATACCGTAAGAATCGGAGCGGTTTTAATGATTTGTATGGGACTTATGATGCTAACAGGAAAAATGAACGGAGTTACAGGCTATCTATCAACTGGTTCAAAGACATCGGAGAGTGTAAAGGATGATGGGAATAAAGGAAATGCGGCTAAGAATAAAAAAGAGCCCGGTGCTGCTTCCGATGATGAGTCGAAGGAGGGAGAAAAAGCTTCCACAGCAATTGATTTTACTTTGACAGATCAGTATGGAGAAGAGCATAGTCTGTCGGATTATCGAGGGAAAGTAGTTCTTTTAAATTTCTGGGCCACATGGTGTTCCGTGTGTAAGCAGGAGATGCCTGATTTACAGAATCTTTATGAAGACTATGGGCCAGAAGGAAATGCAGTGATTTTAGGAATTGCTTTTCCGGGAATTGCCGGGGAAGGCAGCAGAGAAGATATTACTGCTTTTTTGGAAGAGAATGGATATACTTATCCGGTTTTGATGGATGAATCGGGAGAGTTGATGGATAGATTTGGAATTATGGCATATCCTACAACTTATATGATTGATAAAGACGGAAAAATCTACGGTTATGTAAATGGTATGGTAGGAAAGGGAGGGCTGGAAAGTATGATCAGTCAGACCCTGGAAGGAAAATAAAAAAATGGGGCAGCCGGAAACTTAAAGTTCAGGCTGCCCCGTTTTTGAAGGATGGATGTTATTTGGAGGCCAGTATTTTTTCTATGCTGACTAATTTTACACTTAGTACAAAAATTTCAGTAGCAAGCTTCAGCTCATCGATGGTCGGATAGGATGGAGCAATACGGATATTGCTATCCTGGGGATCTTTTCCGTAGGGGAAAGTAGCCCCTGCATCTGTCATAATCAGTCCGGCTTCTTTTGCTTTGGCAACGATTTTCTTTGCACATCCTGGAAGTGCATCGAAGGAAATGAAATAGCCTCCACGAGGAGCGAGCCAGGAACCAATACCAAGTCCGCCAATTTCCCGATCTAAAGTATTCAAAACAGCATCAAATTTAGGACGCATAATGTCGGCATGTTTTTTCATGTGCTGTACCATGCCATGAATATCTTTGAAGTATCTTGCGTGTCGAAGCTGATTTACTTTATCATGCCCGATGGTCTGAATTTTCATCTGCTCACGGATTGCTTTGAGGTTTTCTGTGGATGCAGCGATGGCAGCAATTCCAGAACCAGGGAAACTGATTTTGGAAGTGGAAGAGAATTTATATACCATATTTGGATGCCCTTCTTTTTTACATTCCATTAGAATCTCAATAAGATAATCCTGTTTGTCTTCATATAAATGGTGGATTCCATAAGCGTTGTCCCAGAAAATACGGAAGTCTTCAGCTGCAGGATTTAATTTTGCAAAACGATGTACAGTTTCATCCGAATAAGTGATTCCCTGTGGATTGGAATACTTTGGCACACACCAAATTCCCTTGATGGCCGGATCGGAGCTGACCAGTTCCTCAACGATATCCATATCAGGACCAGTTGGGGTCATTGGTACGTTAATCATTTCAATGCCAAAATATTCTGTGATTGCAAAATGTCTGTCGTACCCGGGAACCGGACATAAGAATTTAACTTTATCCAGCTTACACCACGGTGTGCTTCCCATGACTCCGTGGGTCATAGAGCGGGCGATGGTATCGTACATAATATTCAGACTGGAATTTCCGAATATTACAATGTTTTCTTTTGGAACTTCCATCATATCAGCAAGAAGCTGTTTTGCTTCCCGGATTCCATCCAGAACACCGTAATTGCGGCAGTCTACACCTTCTTCACAGACAAGGTCAGAGTCACTGTTTAAAACGTCCATCATCCCCATAGAAAGATTAAGCTGTTCGGTTGAAGGTTTACCGCGGGACATATCCAGTTTCAGACCCTGTGCTTTTACCTTTTCGAATTCCGCTTCCAGCTTGGATTTTATTTCCAGCAATTCTTCTTTTGACAATTCTTCATATGTTGTTGCCATCCTTACATCCTCCATTAATTCCCATATTTTACTCAATGCTACCATTGTAGCGGTAAATTGAAGAATCGTCAATTGTTTCTTGCAAAAATATTGATAAAATCCTGCATTTTCGTGAAAAACCACAAGAAATATGAATCCCTATTGGAAGTTTTATTCATTTATTGGAGAAATTACATGATTAAGAACAGAATTCTTCAGATTGTTGACTTTCTTTAATAGGATTAGTATGGTTATAAGGAAGAGAAAATATGCGGTAGCTTAGTATCAAAATATGGCGGAGGTAGAAGTGTATGAAGGTTGGAATACTTGGAGCAGGAAATATTGCAAAGAAAATGGCTCAAACGCTGAATGGAATGGAAGGAGTAAATGCGTATGCGGTTGCTTCCAGAAGTCTGGAAAAAGCTCGTCAATTTGCAGATTTAAATCATGTTGAAAAGGCTTATGGATCTTATGAAGAAATGCTTCAGGATGAAGAGATTGAGCTTGTTTATGTGGCAACGCCTCATTCCCATCATTTAGAGCATGGGAAATTATGTATAAAATATGGCAAACCAGTTTTGATGGAGAAAGCATTTACGGCAAATGCTCAGCAGGCAAAAGAGCTTTTGGATTATGCAAAAGACAGAGAAATTTTTATTACAGAGGCTATCTGGACTAGGTATATGCCTTCCAGAAAGCAGATTGAGGATATCATAAACTCAGGTCAATTAGGGGATATCTGTTCTGTTACCGCAAATTTAGGCTATGCGCTGACAGATAAGAAGAGGCTGACAGATCCGGCATTGGCGGGAGGAGCACTTTTGGATGTGGGAATTTATCCTTTGAATTTTGCAAGTATGGTGCTGGGCAATGACGTTGAGAAAATAACATCTGTTTGTGTAAAATATGAGACTGGAGTGGATGCACAGGACAGTATTATTCTGTCTTATGCAGGTGGAAAGACAGCTACCATTCATACCGGAATGCTGGCAGCAACCGAGCAATATGGTATTGTTTATGGAACAAAAGGATATCTAATTGCATATAGCATTAATAATATTAGTTATATTGAAATATTTACGCCGGACAGGATGCTGAAGGAACGAATAGAGGTACCGCCTCAGATTACAGGATATGAATATGAAGTAATCGCCTGTAAAAAAGCTTTGGAGGAAGGAAAGCTTGAATGTCCTCAAATGCCTCACAGTGAGACATTAAAAATGATGGAATGGATGGATGCTCTTCGAAAAGACTGGGGAATTCGTTATCCGTTTGAATAATTTAAACTTGCCATATATACGAAAGGGAGATTGTCTGCAAATATTTGCTATGTTTGCCTGGCGGCAGCAGATACAAAGGAACGGAATAGTTGCTGCATTTTGGCACAATTCATCATGCATTCAGGATGCCACTGGACCCCTACAGCAAAAGGGCGATTGGGTAGTTCAATGGCTTCAGCAATACCATCAGGAGAATGAGCAGTAATGGAGATTCCTTTCCCGGCGGTTAAAACAGCCTGATGGTGAAAACTGTTGACTTCCGCATGGTGCCCTAAAATTTTATATAGCATACTATCTTTTTGGAGAGTGATAGAGTGAGAGGGATCGCTTCGAAGGCGGGAAGACTGCATGTGATTGAGGCATGGTTCTTTATGAAGCGATAGATCTTGCAGAAGTTCACCGCCCCGGACAATATTCATAATCTGCATTCCTCTGCAGATTCCGAGAATGGGACGTGACAGTGTAAGAACATATTTCATAAGAGAGAGTTGAAATAAATCTGTTTTTAAGTCTGTTTCACCAGCAGATGACAATGGGGGTCTGTCAAACAGAAGCGGGGTGACATCTCCGCCGCCGCAGAAGAGATAGCCATGACAAATGGAGGCAGCCTGAAGGACTGCCTCCTGTTTTTGTGTGCAAGGCAGTATAACTGGACAGCCTCCAGAGCGGATAATAGCTGAAATGTAGGAGTCAGTAACGAATTGACGGTGTCCCATAAACCCACACATAACAATACCAATAAAAGGGGTGACAGTAGCAGTCATAGTATTTCCTCCGGAATGATAAAGTAGTATAGTATATGTATGAAAGGGAGGGACGAAAATATGCGTGTGATTGATCTGCATTGTGATACAATATGGCGACTTATGGATCTTGAAGGGAAAGGGAATCTGCAAGAAAATGACGGAGCTGTCAGCATTGAAAAAATGCAGAAAGGTAAAGTTGCAGTTCAGTTTTTTGCCAGCTTTTTGTATCGTGATTCTATGAAAGGAGAAACGGAAGAGGAAAAATATGAAAATGGATATTTTCATGTTCTTGATATGATAGATTATGGAAAAAAGCAACTGGAGATTTATCATGAGAACATCGTTCCCATTTTGGAGCAAAAGGATTTGCAAGGTTTTGAAAATGGAAAAAAATGTGGGGCAGTGTTAACCGTAGAGGAAGGCGGTATTCTAAACGGAAAAGTAGAGAGACTGGAAGAGTTGTGGAATAGGGGAATCCGTCTTTTAACATTAACATGGAATTACGAGAACTGCATTGGTTTTCCTAACAGTAGTGAAAAGAGCACCATGGAAAAAGGACTGAAACCTTTTGGTCTGGAAGTGGTGGAAAGAATGAATGAAATGGGGATGATTGTGGATTTATCCCATGCATCTGACGGGACATTCTGGGATGTCATCCATCAGAGTAAAAAACCAGTGACAGCTTCCCATTCTAACTGCAGAGCACTTGCAAATCATCCTAGAAATTTAAGTGATGCGATGATAAAGGCACTTGGAGAGAACGGAGGTACAGCGGGCCTGAATTTCTATGGACCTTTTCTTGGTACACAAAAGGAGTCACGGTTAGAAGAAATGGTTTCCCATATTAGACATATGATAAATACAGGCGGAGAGGATCTGCCTTGCCTGGGAACAGATTTCGACGGATTTGACGGAATGGAAAAGATGGAAATATCTGACCAGAGTTGCCTTTACAAATTGTGGGATGCATTGAAAAAAGAGGGCCTTACAGAGAGACAAATAGATAAAATAGGTTTTAGAAATGCCCAGAGGCTGTGGAACGAAAGATAATAGAGGTATTATAGAATAAAACCGCAATTAATCCCTAGGCAAACCGCAGTTTTACACAGGGTAAAATGCAATTTGGGACGTAACAAAGTTTAACTTTGTTACGTCCCAAATTTACTATTTTGTTTCTTTCTTTACTTCCTGCATTTTCATTGCGCGAACTTTAAGTGGCAGACCGAACAGATTGATGAATCCGTCAGCATCGTGGTGATCATAAAGATCTCCGGTTGTGAAGCTTGCCAGAGATTCGCTGTAAAGGGAATATGGAGAGGTTGTGCCGGCTTTGATAATATTGCCTTTGTACAGTTTGAATTTTACTTCTCCTGTTACATATTCCTGTGTACTTTCGATAAATGCCTGGATTGCTTCGCGAAGAGGAGTGAACCATTTTCCTTCGTATACAACCTGTGCAAGTTTATCACCCATCTCTTTCTTTACTTCATAAGTAGCGCGATCCAGTACAAGTTCTTCTAACTGCTGGTGTGCTTCGTAAAGGATGGTTCCGCCTGGAGTTTCATATACACCACGGGATTTCATACCTACAACACGGTTTTCTACAATATCAATGATACCAATTCCGTGCTTTCCGCCCAGTTCATTTAATTTGCGGATAATGTCAGAAACTTTCATTTCCACGCCGTTGATGCTTTTTGGAACACCTTTTTCGAAAGTCATAGTTACATATTCGCCTTCATCCGGGGCTTTTTCCGGAGTGACGCTAAGTACCAGCAGATCATCATAATTTGGTTCGTTTGCAGGATCTTCCAGTTCCAGTCCTTCATGGCTGATGTGCCACAGGTTACGGTCACGGCTGTAGCTGTGTTTTGCATCAAAAGGAAGTTCGATGCCATGTTTTCTGCAGTATTCAATCTCATCTTCTCGGGAGTTCATGGTCCATACATCAGTCATACGCCATGGTGCGATGATTTTGATGTCTGGAGCCAGAGCACGGATGCTGAGCTCGAAACGGATCTGGTCATTACCTTTTCCGGTTGCGCCATGGCAAATAGCAACAGCACCTTCTTTTCTTGCAATGTCCACGAGACGTTTGGCAATAGCTGGCCGAGCCATAGAGGTTCCGATAAGATATTTGTTTTCATATACAGCGTGTGCCTGTACACATGGAACAACATAATTGTCACAGAAATCATCAACAATATCTTCAATATATAATTTAGAAGCACCGGACAATTTTGCACGTTCGTTAAGTCCATCCAGTTCTTCACCCTGTCCACAGTCTACGCAACAGCAGATAACTTCGTAATCAAAAGTTTCTTTTAACCAGGGAATGATAGCGGTAGTGTCAAGACCGCCAGAATAAGCAAGTACAACTTTTTCTTTCATGGTTTTTTCCTCCTGAAGATTTATTTTCATTTTAAGTTTTATCTTAATCGCAAGGACTACTATACACCATATTTAATAATTATGCAACAAAAAGTTGGAAAAATAATATTTTGTTGTTTGATATACAAAAAAACTTGCATAATATTCATAAAAGATGTATAATCATGCAGTATCAAAAAAGGAAACACTTGTTTTAGCACTTTACAGGAAAAAGAAAGTGGTATAAACTTTAACAGGTAACCTTATTAATAGGAAGAAAGGATGTACGGAAATGATTAAAGTTGGAATCATCGGTTCCACCGGATATGCCGGAGGGGAACTGGTACGAATACTGATGGGTCACAAAGATGCAGAGATTGTATGGTATGGATCCAGAAGTTATATAGATCAGAAATATGCAGATGTTTACCGAAATATGTTTCAGATAGTAGATGCTAAATGTATGGATGATAATATGGAAATGCTGGCATCACAGGCAGATGTTATTTTTACAGCAACGCCTCAGGGATTGTGTGCATCATTGGTAAATGAGGATATTCTTTCAAAGGTTAAAATTATCGATCTTAGTGCGGATTTTCGTATAAAGGATGTAACGACTTACGAAAAATGGTATGGAATTGAGCATAAAAGCCCCGAATTTATTCCGGAAGCTGTCTATGGACTTTGTGAAATTAACCGGGATGATGTAAAAAAAGCAAGACTGATTGCTAATCCGGGATGTTATACTACCTGTTCCATTTTGACAGCTTACCCTCTGGCTAAAGAAGGGCTGATTGACATGGATACTTTAATTATTGATGCAAAATCTGGTACTTCTGGTGCAGGAAGAGGAGCAAAACTGCCTAATCTTTTCTGCGAAGTGAATGAAAATATGAAAGCATACGGGGTGGCTACTCATAGACATACGCCGGAGATTGAAGAACAGTTAGGATATGCATCAGGCCGGAAGGTTGTTTTGAATTTTACACCGCACCTTGTACCGATGAACAGAGGTATCCTTGCTACAGAATATGCCAAGCTTACAAAAGATGTGACATATGAGGAAGTTAAGGCAGTATATGATAAATATTATAAGGATGAAAAATTTATCCGTGTACTTGACAAAGGTGTTTTCCCGGAGACAAAATGGGTTGAGGGAAGTAATTATACGGATATTAATTTCCAAATTGATTCGCGCACAGGAAGGATTATCATGATGGGTGCGATCGATAATCTTGTGAAAGGAGCGGCCGGACAGGCAGTACAGAATATGAACCTTGCCTTTGGATTACCAGAAGATGAGGGACTGAATCTTGTGCCAATGTTCCCGTAGAGTGGAAAAAATGACGATCCGTGAGATGAAAATAGAAGATTATGATCAGGTGTACCGGCTGTGGAAAAAGATCAAAGGGTTCGGAATCCGCAGTATCGACGATTCCAGAGAGGGAATTGCACGTTTTCTAAAGAGAAATCCGACGACCAGTGTGGTGGCTGAAGTAGATGGAAAGATTGTGGGCGGAATTTTATGCGGGCATGATGGAAGACGCGGCTGCCTTTACCATGTATGCGTAGATGAGGCATACAGGCGGCATGGAATCGGCAAAGCCATGGTAGTGAAAGCGATGGAAGCTCTGAAAGAAGAGAAAATCAATAAAGTATGCCTGATTGCATTTACGAAAAATGATATAGGAAATGCCTTCTGGAATACGATTGGCTGGACAGAGCGGGAAGATCTGAATTATTATGATTTCGTATTAAACGATGAAAATATTACAGCTTTTAATGAACAATAGTAGAAGGAACAAAGAAGCAGCAGATAAATGAGGAGTGTGTGAAAATGGAGATCATCAAGGGCGGGGTAACCGCAGCAAAAGGATTTGAAGCAGCATGTACCGCTGCAGGATTAAAGTACAAGGATCGTACAGATATGGCATTGGTATACAGCCAGGTTCCGTGTGTAAGTGCCGGCACTTTTACAACAAATGTGGTGAAAGCAGCACCTGTAAAATGGGATCAAAAGGTAGTAAAAAGTGGAAAGAAGTCCCAGGCTGTTATTGTAAATTCTGGTATTGCTAATGCATGCACAGGAGAAGAAGGATATGGCTATTGCAAAATGACAGCACAGAAGGCAGCGGAAGTTCTCGGTGTGGATGCAGATGGTGTCCTCATTGGTTCCACTGGAGTAATCGGACGACAGATGCCTATTGAAAAGCTGAAAAAAGGAATTGAGGCGCTGGGTGAGAAAAAAGAAGATACGCTGGAAAGCGGAACAGCAGCTGCAAAAGCTATTATGACTACAGATACAGCTGAAAAGGAAATCGCAGTAACTATTGAGGCCGGAGGAAAAACAGTGACTATTGGAGGGATGGCAAAAGGTTCCGGAATGATCCATCCCAATATGTGTACAATGTTAGCTTTTATTACAACGGATGCTGTTATTTCCAAGGAAGCTCTTCAAAGTGCGCTTAGTGAAGATGTGCCGGATACCTATAATATGATTTCCGTGGACGGTGATACTTCCACAAACGATACAGTGCTTCTTCTTGCAAATGGGCTGGCAGAGAACGAAGAAATTCAGTGTGGAACTGAGGATTATGATAAATTTAAAGAGGCACTTCATGTCATTAATGAATATCTCGCTAAGAAAATTGCCGGAGACGGTGAGGGAGCAACCGCTCTTTTTGAAGCAAAAATTGTAGGGGCAGAAACAAAAGAACAGGCCAAAATACTTGCAAAAGCTATCGTTTGTTCCAATCTTACGAAAACAGCGATTGCCGGACATGATGCCAACTGGGGAAGAATCCTTTGTGCTATGGGATACTCAGGAGCACAGTTTGATCCGGAAAAAGTAGACCTTTTCTTTGAAAGCAGCGCCGGAACAATTCAGATTATAGAAAATGGAACAGCGGTAGATTACAGTGAAGAAGAAGCTACTAAGATTTTATCACAGCCTGAGGTAACAGCTAAGGCTGATATCAAAATGGGCGATAAGACAGCGTCTGCCTGGGGATGTGATCTTACCCATGGTTACATTGAAATTAATGCAGATTATAGGAGTTAGAGAAAATGGATAATAGTATGCAGAAATATCTGGATAAAGCGGAAGTTTTGATTGAGGCTCTTCCTTATATTCAGCGGTTTAACCGAAAAGTTATTGTTGTAAAATACGGCGGAAGCGCCATGGTAGACGAGGAATTGAAGGAACATGTCATTCAGGATGTGACACTTCTTAAATTGGTAGGATTTAAGCCGATTATTGTGCATGGAGGCGGAAAGGAAATCAGCCGATGGGTTGGCAAGGTGGGAATGGAACCCCATTTTGTCAATGGGCTTCGTGTTACGGATGAGGCTACTATGGAATTAGCAGAGATGGTTCTTTCCAAAGTAAATAAAGAACTGGTACAGCTGGTGGAAGGCCTTGGTGTCCGGGCGATCGGAATCAGCGGAAAAGACGGAGGGCTTCTGAAAGTAAAGAAAAAACTGTCTGGTGGCGAGGACATTGGTTTTGTAGGAGAAGTAACGGAAGTGAATGCAGATATCCTGTGGGATCTTCTGGAAAAAGATTTTCTTCCTATCATATGTCCGGTAGGGCTGGATGAAAAATTTTATACTTACAATATTAATGCAGACGATGCAGCCTGTGCAATTGCAAGAGCAATGCATGCAGAAAAACTGGCATTTCTTACAGATATTGAAGGAGTTTATAAAGATCCAAAAAAGCCGGAAACACTTATATCAGAGTTGACTGTTACAGAGGCAAGAGGGCTGATGGAAGACGGATATATCGGGGGCGGTATGTTGCCAAAGCTTAACAATTGTATTGATGCAATTGAAAACGGAGTGTCCAGGGTACATATTCTGGACGGAAGAATTCCGCACTGTCTGCTTTTGGAAATATTTACAAACAAGGGAATTGGAACAGCAATCCTGGATGATGAAGGGAGTAGATTTTGCCATGAAGAATAAATGGATGGAAGAGGCGGAACAAACACTTCTTCACACATATAATAGATATCCGATCGTGTTGGAAAAAGGAGAAGGGGTATATCTTTATGATACAGAAGGAAAGAAATACCTTGATTTTGCGGCAGGGATAGCTGTGTGCAGCCTGGGCTATGGACACAAGGGATATACAGAAGCCCTGAAATCGCAGATAGATATGCTGCTGCATACATCTAATCTTTACTACAGCCGCCCGGCGGCAGAAGCTGCAGGAAAACTTGCTAAGGCAGCACAGATGGATCGGATTTTCTTTACCAACAGTGGAACAGAAGCTATTGAAGGGGCGCTGAAAGCAGCAAGAAAATATGCTTATACAGAAGGTACAGGAAAATATGAAATTATAGCTATGGAACATTCCTTTCACGGAAGAAGTATGGGAGCTTTGTCAGTTACAGCTACAGAAAGTTATCGACTTCCTTTCGAACCGTTGGTTGGAGGTATTAAATTTGCCCGATATAATGATTTGGACAGTGTAAAGGAACAATTTTCTGACAAGACCTGTGCAGTTATCATGGAAACTCTTCAGGGAGAAGGCGGCATCTATCCTGTGGATCCTGAATTTTTGGAAGGGGTAAGAAAACTTTGCGATGAGTCAGGAGCGCTTCTTATTCTGGATGAGATCCAGTGTGGCATGGGGCGTACCGGAACTATGTTTGCATGGCAGGATTACGGAGTAAAACCTGATATTATGGCCATGGCTAAGGCTATTGGGGCCGGGGTCCCAGTTGGAGCTTTTGCAATGACAGAAAAAGTAGCAGAGAAATCTTTGGCGCCAGGAGATCATGGAACTACCTATGGGGGAAATCCTTTTGTATGTGCGGCAGTTTCTAAAGTGCTGGATATTTATGAGGAAGAACATATTCTGGAACATGTGAAAGAAGTATCAGTTTATCTTGAAAAGAAATTGGATGAGCTGGCAAAAGAGAGCGACTCTGTAGAAAAAAGACGTGGAAAAGGTCTGATGCAGGGACTTGTTTTAAATGTTCCGGTCGGTGAAGTGATAGCGAAAGCACAGCAGGAAGGACTTCTCGTTATTTCGGCAGGAGGAAATGTACTTCGTATTGTGCCGCCGCTTGTTATTACAGAAGATCATGTAGATGAAATGATTGAAAAATTGAAAAAGGTATTATAAAACAGTCAGCTGTGGGAGATACTATTCTTTAATGATGGAAGAAAGAAGGTATTTCTTATGGCTGGCTTTTTAATTGCGCTTTTATCCGGTGCCCTGATGAGTATACAGGGAGTTTTTAACACGCAGGTAACAAAGACAACGGGGATGTATGTCAGTAATGGCTGGGTTCAATTTAGTGCATTTCTAGTTTGTCTTGTGGTATGGTTTTTTATGGGGCGCGATAGTATAGGAGCAATTGCCCGTGTGGAACCTAAATACATGCTGCTTGGAGGAGCGATTGGCGCAGGAATTACCTGGACAGTGATTAAAAGCATGGAACAGCTGGGACCGGCAAAAGCTGCGCTTCTTATCGTAATTGCGCAGCTTATAGTTGCTTATGTGATAGAATTATTTGGGATGTTTGGAGTAGATAAGGAACCCCTGGAATGGAGGAAACTGGGAGGTCTTTTCCTGTCTCTGATTGGAGTTGCAATTTTTCAATGGAAATAGTACAATAACTGTGTCTAGGCATAAAGAGGGGTGTTTACGGTTTTTTAACTGTAAAGGAGGATTTTATGCGTAGAAAACCAGAAATGGTTCTTGTGATATTGACAATCATGGCGTTTGTGTTATTCGGTTGTAAAAATGATGAGATAACTGCAGAGGAAATTACTTTGGAGGAGGAAGTTTCACAAGAGAAAAGGGAATCCGAAGTACAGAAAAAGGAGCAGGCGGACAGCGCGGATCAGGGAAAGATCTGGGTGTATGTCTGTGGGCAGGTGGTTTCGCCAGGGGTGTATGAACTGCCAAGTGATTCCAGAGTTTATGAGGCGATTGAAAGTGCCGGGGGAATTTTGGAGGAAGGAGCAGCAGATAGTATGAATCTGGCAGAAAAAGCATCAGATGGACAGCGAATTTATGTACCCACTAAAGAAGAAGCAGCTGAAATGCCAGCTGAAACTTTCAAGGAAGGGGAAAGTGTAAACATAAGCGACGGGAAAGTGAATTTAAATACGGCAGATAAAGAAGAGCTGATGACGTTGACAGGAATAGGGGAGACACGAGCGGAAGCGATTCTGGCATACCGTGAAGAAAATGGAAAATTCCATTCTCCGGAGGACATTATGAACGTCCAGGGGATTAAGGAAGGCATCTATGAAAAGATTAAGGAGCAGATCAAGACAGAATGAGCAAAAAAGTATTAGTTGTAGATGATGAAAAATTAATTGTTAAGGGGATACGTTTTAGCCTGGAGCAGGATGGAATGGAGGTAGACTGCGCTTATGATGGAGAAGAGGCGCTGAAGCTGGCTACAGAAAATACATATGACATTATTCTTTTGGATGTTATGCTTCCAAAGAAGGATGGATTTGAGGTGTGCAGACAGATTCGGGAATACTCGGATGTACCTGTTATGATGCTGACGGCAAAGGGCGATGATATGGATAAGATTCTGGGCCTGGAATATGGAGCAGATGATTATATTACGAAACCGTTTAATATTCTGGAAATAAAAGCCAGAATGAAGGCTATTATGCGCCGGACCGCTAAGAAAAAAGAGGAAACAGAGGATAAGAAGATTCTCATAAAGGGTGAGATGAAGATTGACTGTGAAAGCCGGAGAGTGGTAATCGGGGAAAAGGAAATAAATCTGACAGCAAAAGAATTTGACCTTTTGGAGCTGCTTGCAACACATCCGGGGAAAGTATACAGCAGAGAAAGTTTGCTCAATATTGTGTGGGGATATGAGTATCCAGGGGATGTTCGAACAGTAGATGTACATATCCGTCGTCTCCGAGAGAAGATAGAGCCCCATCCAAGTGATCCGAAATATGTTTATACAAAGTGGGGAGTTGGTTACTATTTCAGGGGTTAGACTGTATATCAGAAATCATTTTTTTAAAAGTCTTAGATTTCGTATTATCTTTTTGCTCATGATAGTAGGGATTCTGCCCTGCGCAATCTTGAAATCAATTATCCTGAAAAGTTATGAAGATAGAGCGGTCGATGTACAGACCGCTCAGATACAGAATCAGTGCACGATTTTATGTAATCAGCTTGCAGCTATGGGCTATCCGGCAATGGAAGCTTCAGAAGCAATGCTGCCTGAACTGGAACAGCTGTCTAGCATATACAATGGAAGAATTATGTTGATAGATAGTCAGTTCCAAATTATAAAAGACACTTTTGACCTGGATGAAGGGAAAACAATTGTCTCAGAAGATGTGATCCAATGTTCGGAAGGAGAAGGTACAAAAATTTATGATGCAAACAGCGGATATATTGAAGTAACTTCGCCTATTTTTTCCACAGACAAAGAAAATGTAATAGGTGTTATGCTCGTCAGCGTATCAACAACGCCAATTCTCGACAGCATTGAAGTTCTGGACGCAAAAGCATGGATTGCAGAAGCAATTATCATTTTGGCAGTGGCAGTGATCGCAATTATTCTCGGAGCGATTATGGTGCGTCCTTTTGCAAGAATTACCTCTTCTATTGAGGCAGTAAATGAAGGATACGATGATAATTATCTCCATGAAAACACCTATACGGAGACAAGGCTTATTTCAGAGGCTTTTAATAAAATGTTGGGGCGTTTGAAAATTCTGGATGATTCCAGACAGGAATTTGTGGCAAACGTATCCCATGAATTGAAAACTCCGATCACTTCCATGAAAGTACTGGCAGATTCCCTTCTGTCTCAGAAAGATGTGCCAGTAGAGCTGTATCAGGAATTTATGCAGGATCTTTCAGAAGAAATTGAACGAGAAAACAAGATTATCAATGATCTTCTTTCACTTGTGAAAATGGACAAGACGGCAGCATCCTTGCAGGTCAAACAGGAAAATATTAATGAGCTTCTGGAAAAAATATTGAAAAGACTTCAGCCTATTGCAGCAGCTAGAAATATTGAGGTAGTATTTGAAAGTTTTCGCCCAGTAAACGCAGAAGTTGACGAAGTAAAGCTTTCGCTTGCTATCACGAATCTTGTGGAAAATGCAGTGAAATACAATATAGATGGCGGATGGATTCATGTATCTTTAAATGCTGATCACAAATTTTTCTATATTGAAGTGGCGGATTCAGGAATCGGAATACCTGAGGAGTCAAAAGAGCATATTTTTGAACGGTTTTATCGAGTAGATAAATCCCATTCAAGAGAGATCGGAGGAACCGGATTAGGTCTTTCTATTGCTCGAAATGCAGTAGTTATGCATCGTGGAGCCATCAAAGTATACAGTCAGATTGGAGAAGGGACAACGTTTACAGTAAGGATTCCGCTGAATTATATTGTCTAGGAGGGATAGATGTGAGACGGAAATATAGAAGTGTTCTGTGGATTATCATAGGGATACTTTTGTGTACCGGCTGTGCCAAAAATGATAGAAAAGAAGCGGGGGATCATTCTTATGTATACTATGTTAATGCGAAAGGGACCTCGCTTGTCCGTACTACATGGGATTCGGCTGAAGGGAAGGGAAGCACCAAGGAGAAGGTCGAGAAAGCGATGAAGCTTCTTGCATCACCTCCCGATAATACCTATAAAAGTGCAGTACCTGATGGTGTGGAAGCAGAGGTGGAAGAGGTACAGCAAGGTCGTGTGGATCTGTCTTTTAATGAGGCCTATAATCAGATGCAGAAAAAAGACGAAGTGCTGCTGAAAGCGGCAGTAGTACAGACTTTGGTACAAATAGAGGGGGTTAGTCGCGTGGGCTTTAATGTTGGCAATGAGCCGATAAAGAACGACGATGGGACAGCTGTGGGATACATGACAGCAGATGATTTTGTACAGAATATCGGTTCGGCATTAAACTCCTATCAGAAAGCAGAATTAAACCTTTATTTTGCCAATAAGAAAGGAAATGCACTGGTGGAACAGACAGTAAATGTACGTTACAACAGTAATACATCCTTTGAAAAGTTAATTGTGGAACAGTTGCTTAAAGGTCCTAAAGAGGATAGTTGCCTGCAGACGCTTCCTCCTAACGCGGTGCTTCTGGGAATATCTGTAAAGGCCGGGATATGTTATGTGAATTTTGATGAAGGATTTCTTGCACAAGGATACAATAAAGTAGACCCTGAGGTGGTCATCTATTCCCTTGTGAATTCTCTCACGGAAAGTGACAGTGTTCGGGAAGTTCAGATTTCTGTCAATGGAGAATCGGATGTTCTGTTCGGAAATTCAATTGATTTAAGTAAACCTTTTTCTAGAAATATGGAAATTATAGAGGAAATAAAATAAATTTGAAAGAAAGGAAATTATTTACAATATGTCTTATTCTTTTCTGTCTGGGATTTGGTATTGTCCACTTTGCGGGTCAATATTTTCTGGAGGAACTTAAGCTATCCCAGGCAGAGAAGAATATTCCTTCTGATAGTAAAGTGCGTTTGGAAGGAGAAGTATACAGAAAAGAACAAAGAGAAGAATATCAACTTTTCTATCTGAAAAACAATTCTATTATCTATAATAATAAATCAAAAACTAATTCAATAAAAGAATCTAAATTACTCTTATATGACTCACAAAAAACAGAAGTAAAAATAGGAAATAAAATACAGGCGGCAGGTCTTATCTTCTTTTTTGATACGGCAAGAAACCCTGGTAATTTCGATCAGAAATTTTATTATCAGAAACAGAATATCCATACCGCTCTTTGGGCAGATAACATTGTGGTGAAGGATCAGAGTTATCATTTTCTACAGCATAATTTGCAGCAATTCAGAGATAAATGGAAAACATTGTTTTATGAAGCTGCAGGTGAGGAAGACGGGGGGATCTTAATGGCTATGATTG
Source organism: Lachnospiraceae bacterium (assembly GCA_019423745.1). GTDB lineage: Bacteria > Bacillota > Clostridia > Lachnospirales > Lachnospiraceae > Claveliimonas. The sequence goes on along the minus strand of JAHZAV010000006.1, from coordinate 13,335 downwards.
CTGGGGATAAAACCGGAATGGATGAAGAGATAAAAGAACTTTATCAGGTGAATGGTATTGCGCATATTCTGGCAATATCCGGACTACATCTTTCCTTTATTGGAACAGGTGTTTATCAGTTTTTGAGAAAACGGACCGGATCTTATTTGGCAGGAGGAACTGCAGGTATTTTCTTTTTGATTTTATATGTTATGCTGATTGGCACTACAGTGTCCGTTGTGAGAGCCTTGGTTATGTTTCTGATTCGGATTGGAGCTGACGTAAGCGGGCGTGCATATGATATGCTTACTTCCCTTTTTGTAGCTGCTATGATTGTCGTTTTCTGGCAGCCTCTTTCTTATTATGATGGAGCATTTCAGATGTCCTTTGGCGCAGTTTTAGGAATCTGGATATCCCAGCAGGTGCAAAAAGAAATAAGAAAAAGAAAAAAAGAGCGGAAAGCTGAAAAGAAATGGAGAAATGCTCTAATGATTAGCCTTGGGGTCCAGGCTGTGTTATTTCCAATAACTTTGTACCATTTTTTTACATATCCGCTATACTCCTTTTTTTTGAATCTTTTTGTGATTCCCTTAGTATCGCTGCTTCTTATATTAGGGGCTGGCGGAAGTCTGATTTACTGGATTTTCCCTCAAGGCGGAAGTGTTTTGATTTGGTTTTGCAAAGGAATATTAGATTTTTATGAGATCTCCTGCAGAATGATAATGAGACTTCCAGCCAGTGAATTTACGATAGGGCAACCGGAAATAGAGACGATTGTTTTCTATTACGGAGCGTTGGCCGTTGCTTTGTGGCTTTTTTTTCGAAAGAAAGAAATTGGAAAGAAAGGAAGAACACTTTGTGTTTTAACAGCTTATATAACACTTATATCAGCAAGGTGGATATCTTCCTATGGATACACTCAGATCACAATGTTGGATGTGGGTCAGGGAGACTGTATTTTTATGAAAGGAAGGAAAGGTACCACTATTTTGATCGATGGGGGGAGTAGTACAGAAAAGCAAATTGGAAAATATCGAATAGAACCCTTTTTAAAATCTCAGGGTATAGGACATCTGGACTATGTATTTGTCTCTCATGGAGACAGCGATCATATAAATGGAATTGAAGAAATGCTGATCAGGCAGGAAAGAGGGATCGAAATCTCATGTCTTGTCCTTCCTGTAAAAGAAGTATGGGATGAAAAACTAGAATCTCTTGCGGCAACAGCAAAGGAAAGCGGCGTGAGAGTATGCACTGTGGCAGAAGATCAGGGAATACGCTCAAAAGAATGGAGGATCACCTGTATTCAGCCTTCAGGAAAAGATGGATTGAAAGCAGGCAATGAGGCATCCCTTGTTTTGGATGTGAGTCAGGGGAATTTTGATTTTTTACTGACAGGAGATACAGAAAAGATGGGAGAAGACCTTCTGACGGAGCAAATCAATAAAACATATGATGTCTTAAAGGTGGCTCATCACGGCTCTCAAAATTCTACTTCGTATGCTTTCCTTGAAAAAATTTTACCACATTACGCTTTGGTTTCCGCCGGAGAGGGGAATCGTTACGGGCATCCACATCCAGATACGCTTCGGCGGCTTGAAGATCAGGAATGCATGATATATTCAACCATTGACCATGGAGCAGTCACGATTTATACAGATGGAAAGAAAATAAAAACAAAAACTTTCCTGTAAGAATGAGTCTAGCCAGAAATGAGAAAATCCAGTATAATTGAGGATATGAAAAGTTTAAATGAAGACATTAAGACAGGACAATTTAAAAATGTATATCTTCTTTATGGTGAGGAAGCTTATCTCAAAAAGCAATATAAAAAGAGACTGATTCAGGCAATGTTACCGGAGGGAGATACGATGAATTATTCTTATTATGAAGGGAAGGGAATTTCCGTGCCAGAAATTATTGATTTGGCAGAGACAATGCCTTTTTTTTCGGAGAGAAGACTAATCGTTATTGAAAATTCGGGGTTTTTTAAAAATGCGTCTCCGGAACTTGCAGATTATTTGAAAACTCTTCCAGATACGACATTTTTCCTTTTTATAGAAGAAGAGATAGATAAACGAGGAAAAATGTACAAAGCAGTCAAAGAAAAGGGGCGTATTACAGAGCTGGGATATCAAGATGAGAAAACGCTTCTTTTGTGGATTGCGGGTGCAGTGAAAAGAGAGGGGAAGAAAATTCAGGAATCCTCTGCAAGGTACCTGATTTCTAAGGTAGGGACAGATATGGAAAACCTTGAAAAAGAGCTGCAGAAGTTGTTTTCATATACTGCCTTTAAAGAAGAGATTGAGATGGAGGACATAAATGCAATTTGTACCACACAGATTACAAACCATATCTTTGATATGGTAGAGGCTGTTGCTTTAAAACAGCAAAAAAAGGCATTGGATTACTATTATGACTTAGTTGCATTAAAGATCCCTCCGATGCAGATTCTTGCTCTTTTAACCCGTCAGTTTCGTCTGCTTATGGAAGTGAAACTTTTGGTATCGAAAGGATATGCAAGGCCGAAGATTGCAGAAGTGGCAGGACTTCATCCGTATGTGGCGGGGAAATATATGAGTCAATGTAAGAGCTTTTCCATACCTGATTTAAGAGGAATTATGGAAGACGCAGCTGAGATGGAGGAGGCAGTTAAGACTGGACGGCTGACAGACAAGATGTGTGTGGAGCTTTTTATTGTTAAATACAGTATGAAGGCTTAGAAAAGAGAATTGCCAAAAGAGGTATTATCATGATATGATAGCGTGTACGGGAGAACAGCTCGTATATGAACAGAGAAGACGTATAAAATAAATTATGGATTTGCGAAAAGAATTTTGTGTATGGAAGGAACGATAAAAAGTGGAAGGAATTGAGCAAAGTAAAATTCGAAATTTTTGCATTATTGCGCATATTGATCACGGGAAATCTACGCTTGCTGATCGTATTATTGAGATGACAGGACTTTTGACAAGCCGTGAGATGCAGTCACAAGTTTTGGATAATATGGAGCTGGAACGTGAGAGAGGAATCACAATTAAGGCACAGACGGTTCGTACGGTATATAAAGCAAAAGATGGAGAAGAGTATATTTTCAATCTGATCGATACCCCAGGACACGTTGACTTTAATTATGAGGTATCAAGAAGCCTGGCAGCTTGTGATGGGGCAATTCTTGTAGTGGATGCAGCACAGGGGGTAGAGGCACAGACACTGGCCAACGTATACCTGGCGCTGGATCATGATTTGGATGTGTTTCCTGTGATTAATAAGGTGGATCTTCCAAGTGCAGAGCCAGAAAGAGTGATAGAAGAGATAGAGGATGTTATTGGTATTGAAGCAGAGGATGCGCCTTTGATTTCTGCAAAAACAGGTCTTAATGTAGATCAGGTGTTAGAGCAGATTGTACAGAAAATTCCGGCACCAAAAGGAGATCCTTTGGCACCTTTGCAGGCGCTTATCTTTGATTCTGTCTATGATTCCTACAGAGGGGTGATTGTTTTTTGCAGGATTAAAGAAGGAACAATACGCAAGGGGACACCGATCCGCATGATGGCTACGAAAGCAGAGGCGGAAGTTGTTGAAGTAGGATATTTTGGAGCGGGTCAGTTTATTCCATGTGACGAGCTGGCAGCAGGAATGGTAGGTTATTTTACAGCTAGCCTGAAAAATGTAAAAGATACGAGAGTAGGAGATACTGTTACGAATGCAGAGCATCCCTGCAGTCAACCGCTTCCTGGATATAAGAAAGTAAATCCTATGGTTTACTGCGGTATGTATCCCTCAGATGGTGCAAAATATCCGGATTTGAGGGATGCGCTTGAGAAACTTCAGTTAAATGATGCAGCATTACAATTTGAGCCAGAGACATCGGTGGCTCTGGGATTTGGATTCCGTTGCGGATTTTTAGGACTTCTACATTTGGAAATTGTGCAGGAGAGGCTGGAGAGAGAATATAACCTGGATTTGGTGACTACAGCTCCGGGAGTTATTTACAAGGTGCATAAAACAAATGGAGAAGTGATTGAATTGACTAATCCGTCTAACTTACCGGATCCATCGGAAATTGAATATATGGAAGAGCCTATGGTAAAAGCTGAAATCATGGTAACATCCGAGTATATAGGATCCATCATGGAGCTGTGCCAGGAAAGAAGAGGAATTTATCAGGGGATGGAATATATTGAAGAGACAAGAGCTGTGCTTCATTATCATCTTCCTCTTAATGAGATTATATATGATTTCTTTGATGCATTGAAGTCACGTTCCCGGGGTTATGCGTCCTTCGATTATGAGATGATGGGATATCAGCAGTCAGAGTTAGTGAAATTGGATATTCTCATTAATAAAGAAGAAGTAGATGCTTTATCCTTTATCGTACATTCCGGAACTGCTTATGAAAGAGGCAGAAAGATGTGCGAGAAGCTGAAGGAAGAGATTCCAAGACAGCTTTTTGAAATTCCGATTCAGGCGGCTATTGGAAGCAAAATTATAGCCAGAGAAACTGTAAAGGCTATGAGAAAAGATGTGCTTGCGAAATGTTATGGTGGGGATATCAGCCGAAAGAGAAAACTTTTGGAAAAGCAAAAAGAAGGAAAGAAACGAATGCGCCAGGTGGGAAATGTAGAAATACCGCAGAAAGCTTTTATGAGTGTGTTGAAACTGGATGACCGTTAAGCAGGACGGGGGTTAAAGACCCCCGTCCTTAATTGTACTGGCGGCCTCTTAAAATCCATTTTTCGGATTTTAAATTTATAAAGAGGAGAGAAATGAAAATATGGCGAAAGAATTGGAATTATATATTCATATACCATTTTGTGTCCGTAAATGTAGATACTGTGATTTTTTATCTGCTCCGGCAGAAGAGGAAGAAAGAGAAAAATATGTAAAAGAGCTTTGTCAGAAGATAAGATCTTACAATGACTTTGCCCAATCTTATCATGTAAGCAGTATCTTTGTAGGAGGCGGTACTCCTTCTTTACTGGAAGGAGAGCAGATGGAGCGTATTTTTAATGCTGTGAGAGAAACTTTTTTGGTGGACTCGTGGGCGGAGATTACTGTGGAGGTGAATCCAGGAACCATTTCTGAAGAAAAGCTGAAGTCATATAAAAAGGCGGGCATCAATAGACTCAGTATTGGGCTTCAGTCAACCAATGATGAGGAGCTGAAATATCTGGGAAGAATCCATACTTATGAAATGTTTGTCCACACATATCAAATGGCCAGAGTCAGCGGATTTTCCAATATCAATGTGGATTTGATGTCCGCAATTCCTTTTCAGACGCTGGAAAGTTATAAAAAGACGCTTCGGACGGTAGCAGAGCTTGTGCCTCCTCCGGAACATATTTCGGCATATAGCCTGATCATTGAAGAAGGGACTCCTTTTTATGAGCGGTATGGGAAAGGCTGCCATGCAGAAGAGCTTCCTACAGAGGAAGAGGAGCGGCAGATGTATGTGGAAACAAAGAAGATACTGGAAGAGTATGGCTATATCCGCTATGAAATATCCAATTATGCTAAAAAAGGATTTGAGTGCAGACATAATCTTGGCTACTGGAACCGGACACAATATCTTGGCATCGGAATGGGGGCATCCTCTTTTATTGGAAATAGGCGATGGCGAGAGGGAGAAGAACCAGAAATATTGACACAAAAAGAGGAAATGGAAGAATTTATGTTTTTGGGACTTCGGAAAATGGAAGGAGTGTCAGAGATAGATTTTCGAAATTCTTTTCAAAAAGAATTGCAGGACGTGTATGGTTTGGTTATACAGGAATTGGAAGGGAAAGGGCTTTTGGCAAAGAATGGGAATTATTGGATGTTAACCGAACGTGGGATTGACGTCAGTAATTATGTGATGAGTGAATTTTTACTCTCGTAAAAAGAGAAACTGAGAATGTGCAGTCTTTTATTGCAGAGAGAGATCAGAAAGAGCAGGTTCACTTTTCGTTGGAGAAAAGCGAACCTGCTCTTTCTTAATAAAAATTTTATTGATTCTTGTCTTTATGACTGTTTTTATAGGAAAGGGCTGCTTCCACAAAACCACGGAAGAGAGGGTGCGGGCGGTTAGGACGAGATTTGAGTTCGGGATGAGCCTGCGTTGCAATAAACCAGGGGTGCTCCGGAATTTCAATCATTTCTACAATACGACCATCCGGTGACAAACCGGAGAGCTTCATACCATGGCTGATCAGATCTTCCCGATAATCATTATTGACCTCATAGCGGTGACGGTGACGTTCTTGTATTTCTTCTTTTTGATAAAGGCTGTATGCTTTAGAAGTTTTATCCAGTATACACGGATATGCGCCAAGCCGTAAAGTTCCGCCGATATCTTCCACTCCTACCTGCTCAGGCATTATGTGAATGACAGGGTGAGTAGTGTCGGGATCCAGTTCAGCGCTGTGGGCGTCATGAAAACCTACTACATTTCGTGCAAATTCAACAATGGAAAGCTGCATGCCAAGACAAAGACCAAGGAAAGGAACATGATGGGTTCTTGCATAGCGGATAGCAGTGATTTTTCCATCGATTCCTCTGGTGCCAAAGCCTCCAGGTACAAGGATTCCGCTTACATCGCCCAGGAGCTCATCCACATTGTCTTCTGTAACAGTCTCAGAGTCAATCCATTTGATATTAACAGTAGCGCGGGCGAAAATTCCCCCGTGTTTTAAAGCTTCCACTACGCTGATATATGCATCGTGAAGCTGGATATATTTACCTACCAGAGCAACGGTGACTTCCGTTGTTGGACTTTTCAGGTAATCTACCATTTCACACCAGTCTTTTAAATCCGGTTGTGGACATTCCAGATGGAGACATTCACAGACAACTTCGGCCAAATGCTCTTTCTCCATTGCAAGAGGAGCTTCATACAAATATTCTACATCCAGATTTTGCAGAACATGCTGGGCAGGAACATTACAAAAGAGAGCAATTTTATCTTTAATTGACTGATCCAGAGGGTATTCAGAGCGACAGACAATAATATCTGGCTGAATTCCCATTCCCTGGAGATCTTTGACACTTGCCTGGGTAGGCTTCGTTTTCATTTCCTGAGAGGCTCTCAGATAAGGGATCAAAGTAACATGAATGAGAATTACATTTTCCCGGCCTCTCTCATGTTGAAATTGTCGGATCGCCTCCAGAAATGGCTGACTTTCTATGTCGCCTACTGTACCACCAACTTCGATAATGGCAATTTCCGTATTTTCCGCTACAGGATTACGATAGAAACGCCCTTTGATTTCGTTCGTAATATGGGGGATAACCTGAACAGTTCCACCGCCAAAATCACCTCGGCGTTCTTTGTGGAGCACAGACCAGTAAATCTTTCCCGTTGTGACATTGGAATTTTTAGTGAGACTTTCATCAATGAAACGTTCATAGTGTCCCAGATCCAAATCTGTCTCTGCACCATCATCTGTGACAAAAACTTCTCCGTGCTGCACAGGATTCATAGTTCCCGGATCAATATTAATGTACGGATCAAATTTCTGCATCGTCACAGTATATCCTCTGGCTTTCAGCAGTCTTCCAAGGGAGGCTGCTGTTATACCTTTTCCCAGTCCTGAAACAACACCGCCTGTAACAAATACGTATTTTACTGCCATAATATCCTCCTTTTAAAACCAAACTATTTAAAAAAATATATTATACAGCTTTTTCGTCAGAAAATACAGCTTTTTTTTCATATTTTGGTTCAAAAGTAGCTTGAATGGATAATTTTTTAAATTGATTGATGTCAACGGAGCTCAACATAACAGAGGTATGAGCCTGGCACCCCTTTAGTTTTGGGAGCTGTTCCAATGCCTTTTGCGCTTGCTTGTCTGTCGCGGCGCTAATAGATAAAGCTATTAATACTTCGTCTGTATGAAGACGAGGATTTTGGCTGCCAAGATAATTTACTTTTAGTTTTTGAATCGGTTCAATGGCAGAAGGCGAGATTACGTGACAATCATGGTCAATGCCGGCCAGCTCTTTTAATGCGTTCAGAAGAAGAGCGGCAGATGCACCAAGAAGACTGCTTGTCTTGCCAGTTACAATGTGACCGTCAGGAAGTTCCAGAGCAGCAGCAGGTTCATGAGTAGCCTTGGCCCGGGCAAGAGCAGCATCGACTACCGGACGGTCATGAACAGTAATACCAGTCTGGCTCATAAGCATTTCGATTTTCCGGACTTCGTCTTGTGAGCAGGAACCTACAATAAATCGATCCATAGTATCATAGTATCGGCGAATGATTTCCTGAAGAGAAGCCTGTCGGCATACTTCGTCATCACAGATACAGTTTCCGGCCATGTTGACTCCCATATCGGTAGGAGACTTATATGGATTTTTTCCATAAATCCGTTCAAAGATCGCACTTAACACAGGGAAAATTTCAATATCCCGGTTATAGTTGACTGTTGTTTCTCCATATGCTTCCAAATGAAATGGATCGATCATATTTACGTCGTTCAGATCAGCAGTAGCTGCTTCATAGGCAAGATTGACCGGATGCTTTAATGGGATATTCCAGATCGGGAAGGTTTCGAATTTGGCATATCCGGCATGAATTCCTCGTTTGTGTTCATGATAGAGCTGTGAAAGACAGGTAGCCATTTTGCCGCTGCCAGGTCCCGGTGCTGTTACGACAACAAGAGGACGATCAGTTTCGATATAATCATTTTTTCCATATCCTTCATCGCTGACAATAAAAGGTACATTTCCTGGATAACCAGGTATAACATAATGAAGATATACACGGATACCAAGACGTTCCAGGCGGGCTTTGAAAAGATCAGCGCTGTTCTGGCCGCAGTACTGCGTGATGACAACACTGCCTACATAAAGCCCGGCACGCATGAATTCCTTTCGAAGGCGGAGTACATCAGAGTCATAGGTGATGCCAAGATCCCCTCGGACTTTATTGCTTTCAATATCTCCTGCACTTATTACAATGACAACTTCAGCTTGGTCAGCCAATTGCTTCAGCAGACGCAATTTACTGTCAGGTTGAAAACCTGGAAGAACTCGAGAAGCGTGGTAGTCATCAAACAGCTTACCGCCGAACTCCAGATACAGCTTATTGTCAAATTGTGCGATTCGGTCCCGAATGTGAGAAGACTGCATTTTTAAGTACTTATCATTATCAAATCCTATTTTCATTTGTGTATCCCCTTTTGCTATCTCGTCTAATTCAGACGGAGAAATATTTACTTCACAAGTATACTACAGGAAATAGCGAGTTTACAATCTTTTCATAATGTTTTTATTGATTTTGAAAGTATGGGTACTTATAATAGTAGAAGTACAGGAGGACAGATATGGATAACCAGAACAATCAGAACAGAAACAATAATCAAGACCCGGGCCGAAATAACCGGCAGGGTATTTCTTTTATTATTTTAGTAACGCTGATCACTTCCATTGTAGTACTGGTTCTGTTTCAGCTGCAGGGTATGGGAAATGCAGAAGAAATTTCTTATAATAAATTTCTGCAGATGGTAGATGATGGAAAGATTGAGAAAGTTGAAATTGGAAGCAGTCAGATTACCATTACAGCTAAAAAAGACACTGACAGCCCTACGCAGAAACAGTATTATACAGGGACAGTAAATGATGATAAGCTTGTAGACAGGCTTTTGGATGCGGGAGTTGAAGTTTCCCAGGAGATTCCGGACACTACCTCAGCAGTGATTTTGAATCTGATTTTTACGTTTGTACCGATTGCCTGCCTTGTGGGCTTGTTCGTGTGGTTTACACGGAAAATGTCTAAAGGCGGCGGAATGATGGGAATCGGAAAGAGTAACGCCAAAATGTATGTAGAGAAAGAAACGGGCGTAACCTTTCAGGATGTTGCAGGACAAGATGAGGCAAAGGAATCTCTGCAGGAGGTTGTAGATTTTCTTCATAACCCGGGAAGATATACTGGTGTTGGAGCAAAGCTGCCGAAAGGTGCGCTTCTTGTGGGACCTCCGGGAACAGGAAAAACGCTTCTTGCTAAAGCGGTTGCAGGTGAGGCAAAAGTTCCGTTCTTTTCCCTTTCCGGATCTGCTTTTGTGGAAATGTACGTAGGTGTAGGAGCTTCACGAGTTCGAGACCTCTTTAAGCAGGCACAGCAAATGGCTCCATGTATCATTTTTATTGATGAGATTGATGCCATCGGAAAGAGCCGTGATAATCAGTTGGGCGGGAATGATGAGCGTGAGCAGACATTGAATCAGCTTCTGGCAGAGATGGATGGTTTTGACACAAATAAAGGCCTTTTGCTTCTGGCTGCTACGAACCGTCCGGAAATATTGGATCCGGCGCTGCTTCGTCCAGGAAGGTTTGACCGCCGTATTATTGTGGAAAGACCGGATCTGAAAGGAAGAATTGATGTCCTGAAGGTGCATTCTAAAGACGTTAGGATGGATGAAACCGTAGATTTGGAAGCAATTGCCCTGGCTACATCAGGGGCAGTGGGATCTGACCTTGCAAATATGATTAATGAAGCAGCTATTAATGCAGTTAAGCACGGAAGAAATGCCGTATCACAAAGTGATCTTTTTGAGGCTGTGGAAGTTGTGCTAGTAGGTAAAGAGAAGAAAGACCGAATTATGAGTCAGGAAGAGAGAAGAATTGTCTCCTACCATGAAGTCGGTCATGCATTGGTAAGTGCGCTGCAAAAAGATGCAGAGCCTGTTCAAAAGATTACAATTGTTCCAAGAACAATGGGAGCTTTGGGATACGTAATGCAGACTCCGGAGGAAGAAAAATTCCTCAATACAAAGAAAGAGCTGCAGGCAATGCTGGTGGGAATGCTGGCAGGGCGCGCTGCGGAAGAGATTGTTTTTGATACTGTAACCACGGGAGCATCCAATGATATTGAAAAGGCAACCAGTATTGCAAGAGCAATGATTACTCAGTATGGTATGAGTAGTAAATTTGGTTTGATTGGTTTGGAATCTATTCAAAATCGTTATTTGGATGGCAGACCGGTTATGAATTGCGGACAAGAGACAGCTTCTGAGATTGATAAGGAAGTTATGGTTATGCTGAAGTCGTCTTATGAGGAAGCAAAACGACTCCTTAGTGAACACAGAGAAGCTCTGGATAAGATTGCTGCATTCCTGATTGAGAAAGAGACTATCACAGGAAAAGAATTTATGAAAATATTCTATGAAGTAGAAGGGATTGATCCGGAGAAAAAGAAGGAGCCAGAACAGAGAATTGCGTTAAAGTTACCGGAAGGAGCTGAGGCGCTGGAAGAACAAGGTACTGTGGAAGAAAATGCTGAATCAGAGAAGACTGAAGAGGAGAAGGAAGCAGAGCAGTAAAGAAAAAGGATGGAAAGCCAGCTTTACTGTTTACAAAAAGAAATGAAATACAAGCACCCCTGTGCGGTATGAAGAAGAAACGGAATACCGCGCAGGGGTTTTGCAATGTCTGTCTATAGAAAGGGGGAAAGAAAAATAGTGTTTGATATACAAGAAGAGTTAAAAAAGCTTCCAGGTAAGCCAGGAGTTTATCTGATGCATGATGAAAAAGATGAGATTATATATGTGGGAAAAGCTATTAGCTTGAAAAATCGGGTTCGCCAGTATTTTCAGGCTAGCCGGAGCAAAGGGGTTAAAATAGATCAGATGGTGACGCATATCCGGCGGTTTGAATATATTGTAACAGACTCTGAGCTGGAAGCCCTGGTATTGGAATGCAATCTGATTAAAGAGTACCATCCTAAATATAATACAATGCTCATGGATGATAAAACCTATCCTTTCATCAAAGTGACGGTTGATGAGCCTTTTCCCCGCATTATGATGGCCAGGAGAATGGTAAAAGACAAGGCAAAATATTTTGGGCCATATACAAGTGCAGGAGCGGTAAAGGATACGATTGAACTTATCAGGAAACTGTATAAGGTGAGAAGCTGTAATAGGAAGCTTCCCAGAGATACAGGAAAGGACCGGCCATGTCTGAACTATCATATACATCAATGCGATGCTCCATGCCAGGGATATGTATCTCAGGAAGAATATCGGCGCTCCATTGACGAAGTGCTGCGGTTCCTTAATGGAAATTTTGACAGCATCTTAAGGGAATTAGAGAAAAAAATGTTGCAGGCATCGGAAGAGATGGAATTTGAGAAGGCAATCGAATATCGGGAGCTTCTGGGAAGTGTAAAGAAAATTGCACAGAAACAGAAAATCACGGACACAGCTGGAAATGACAGAGATATTATGGCTGTTGCAGCAGATCAGAATGATGCCGTAGTACAAGTGTTTTTTATACGTGGCGGAAGACTGATCGGAAGAGATCATTTTTATTTAAAGATTATGGAAGGAGAGCTTCCTGGAGAAATATTATCCAGCTTTATTAAACAGTTTTATGCAGGAACCCCCTATATTCCTTCAGAACTTATGCTTCCTTTGGAAGTGGAAGATATAGAAGTTCTGGAAGAGTGGCTCTCACAAAAGAGAGGACATAAAGTCCAGATTAAGATTCCTAAAAAAGGAACAAAAGAAAAACTGGTAGAGCTTGCAGCAAGAAATGCTACACTTGTTCTTCAGACCGACCGTGAAAGACTGAAAAGGGAAGAGGGAAGGACGATTGGAGCAGTCAAGGAAATTGCCAAACTTCTTGGACTGGAAAATATAGTTCGTATGGAAGCATATGATATTTCCAATATTAGTGGTTTTGCTTCTGTAGGATCGATGGTCGTCTATGAAAAAGGCAGGCCTAAGCGAAATGATTACCGGAAATTCAAGATCAAGAGTGTACAGGGACCAGACGATTATGCCAGCATGGATGAAGTGCTGACACGCCGTTTCCGACACGGCCTGGAGGAAAAAAAGGAGAATAAGGAAGCAGGGGGATTTACAGTATTTCCAGATCTGATTCTTATGGATGGTGGAAAAGGACAGGTAAATATTGCTTTGCAGGTGCTGGATAAGCTGCATCTTGATATTCCAGTGTGTGGGATGGTAAAGGACGATAATCACCGGACAAGGGGATTGTACTTCAATAATATGGAAATTCCCATTGATAGAAATTCAGAAGGATTTAAGCTGATTACAAGAATTCAGGATGAGGCTCATAGATTTGCGATTGAATTCCATCGAAAGCTGCGCAGCAAAGAACAGGTACATTCTGTTTTGGACGATATTCCCGGAGTCGGTCCTGCCAGGAGAAAAGACTTAATGAAGCATTTTTCCAGCCTGGATGAAATACGGAAGGCAACAGTGGAGGAGTTGAAAAAATTGCCCAGTATGAATGAAAAATCAGCAGAAGAGGTGTACAAGTTTTTTCATTGATGTGGTATACTGAACATTATAAACGAAGCCTGCAAATAAAAAGTCAAGGCTAAATTGAAAGAACTTTGAAAATTTTATA